>NZ_JAUHJM010000003.1:0-646610 GCF_032381235.1 Bradyrhizobium sp. SZCCHNR1053 | reverse complement strand
GATGCAGTCATGGCTCGAAATTGCACCGCGCCGAGCCCTCTCACCCCCCTAATTCGGATTCTTGCCCAGCCTCGACGGGTCGGAAGCGCGCTTCCCTGCGCTCCGGCAAACCGGAAGGAACCAGGTCGATTGCCGATAAAGTTCAAGCCCTGCCTCAGTCAGCCATTCACTTCCGGGATAATGTTCACTTCCGGGACAATGATCCGACGCCGCACCACGCAGGTCGCAGTGCGAGCCGCTCTGGTGGTCGCCACGTAGCGCTCAACCGGCTTACGACGCCATCGTCTGGATGAGCGCCGTGTCGGCGAACTCTATTAGTTCGACGATCTTCCCATCCTGAATTCTGAAGAGGTCGAGTATCTCGGTTTCCCGCGTCATATTCGTCGGACAGCTTCGCACGGTGAGGCGGGAACGCACGGCCACGCGATCGTTGTCCACCAGTTCGGTCAGGATATTTCGCTGCGCGAACTCGAACGTATCGATGAGCTTGGCCAAGCCCTCCTTGACTTGGGGGTGACCACACATGCACCCCAACATTTTGGTGGCGTTCCGGTCGCCAGCCAGTGTGAACACCACGTCCGGATGACACTCTGCCATCAGGTCGTCCAACGCCCCCGTGTCGCGCGCCTTGTATGCGCGCCTGACCTGCTCGAGGAGTACTTCGCGATTTTCCATCGGCACCTCCCAAAGTTCAGCACGAAGACCTTAGCTGCTCATTGATCTACTTGCAATTGAGTCAATCGAATACTTCGCCTTCAACTGTGCTCGCTTACCTCGGAGAGATGGAGCGAGCATGGGCCAGCTAGCCGAAGGCGTAGCCCGCCGCGCTTCCTCTGATTGAAGCCGCTGCCGTTCTTGACTTCCGCCATCGATCCAGCCAGTTCTATCTGCTCAGGTGCCGGCTCGACCATGGTCACGCAGTTCGGCTCCTCATTCGCGAAGCCTCTGCATAGTTCGTTGTTTTTCACCAAATCCATTCGGAGCAAGAATATGAAATCTGTCGTTGCGACGTTGTTTGCCGCGGCCCTGATGCTGTCGTCCGCGCCGGCGTCGGCCGTCGTTCTCGATCTCTCCACCATGAGCTGCAAGCAGTTCGTCGAGAGCGGCGACGACGGTATCAAGATGGTGCTGATCTGGCTCGACGGCTGGTACAAGGGCGACCAGGACGAGGCGATCTTCGACACCGAGGTATTCGTCGAGAACGCCAAGAAGTTCGGCAAGTACTGCGCCGAGCATCCGACGGTCAGCATCGTCACCGCGGCGGAGAAGATCCTCGGCAAATAGGCAAATAGGATGGCTGCGGATCGTCAGCGCGCAGGCGAATGAACACGCTTTCCGCCCGCACGCCACCGCAGGTGACTTTGCGGCTGCTCGGCCCCTCTCTTCGTCTAGACCCCGAGCCACTCCAGCCCGCCCGGCAGTTCGTCCGCGGCAAAATCGATCTGCAGCACCCGGCGATGGCCGGGCTGGGTTGAGGGCTCCGAAGCGTGCAGGATCGGCGTCGCGTAGAGCCAGATGTCACCGACGTCGGCGCAGCACGTCGCCGTGCCACAACGCGCGACCGTCGCGGCCACATCGCCTTCCGGAATGCGACCGAGGCGGTGCGAGCCTGGAGCGATCAGCAGCGGCGCGTTGCCGTCCGGCACGACGTCGAGATGGACGCGCAGGGTGACCATGCGCGCGAGCACCTCATAGGGCGGCGCGACGTGTTGCAGGCCCCCCTTGATGGTCCAGGGCCCGAACCCGGTGACCTCGATGCGCTCGCGGACGACGATGGTGCGGTCCTGATGCCAGGGCACGGCCCAGTTCGACGCGGCCGTCTTGTCGAAATAGACCGCCCGCACCGGGCGAGTGGCGTCACCGAGAACCGCGGCAGCGGCGGCGCCGACCGGTCCGGCATTGGCGAGGAACGGCCTGAGCGCCGCGACGCCGTGCAGCCGGCTGCCCGCCTGCTCCGGTGCGTGGCCGGACAGCGCCTCGAAGAGAGCGCGCAGGGCGGACGCATCGAGCGCGGCCGCGATGTGCAGCGCACCCGTTTCCGCGACGAGTGAGGCTTGCTGGGGAGAGAGTGCGACGGTCATGCATGAGGGAGACTAGAGCGCGGCGCCGGTGCTTGGCAATCACTCTCCCCGCTCTTCGCTATCAATCCGAACTTGCGCCGGGAGAGCAAGAGAGGCGCGAAGGTGATCCGCAACGTCTCGGTGTGCCACCCTGCGACAGAAGACTATACCGCGGACGGCGCGGCTGGCCGCAAGTTTCGATGACCCCGCATGAAGACCGCAGCATCCGGACACACTCAGACGCAACTCATTGCGCCAGCTTGGCGCGGAGGCTGCGTTGAAGAAGCGTGCCGCGCCCCGTGCGGCACCCGCCCTTTCTTCATGCGAGAGTCCCATGTCGATCAGCTCCGTCACGACGCCCCTCGCGGCGCCTTCGTCGCAAACCACCTCGGCCACATCATCCACCTCGGCGACGAGCTCGGCTGACAGCACGTCGGAAAGCTCCTCCGGCAGCGGCGGCTCGTCGTCGGGCAAGACCGTCGTCAGCGAGGTCTCGATCACGCTCGACGGCGTCACCACCACGACGATCACCTATTCCGACGGTTCGACCGAGGTGACCAAGACTGCCGCCAGCTCGGACGGCAGCAGCAAGGGCGCGCAGACCTACAACGCGCAAGGCGCGACCAACAGCGCCGTGAGCAACGGCGTCTCGGGCAGCGCGGGCACGGCGAGCTCGACCGTGACGACCTGAGACCTCGCAGGACGCGCGACGCGCCTTCGCTCAGATGCCGTCTCGACCGGAGGCGTAGGTTCCGAAGCCGGAACCGTTCGATCTCTCAACACTGTCAGGGCGGCACGGGGGACAGGCCATTCCGCCCGGCGACGGTTGCAGGCGATGCTCAACCGTCACGTCCGGTGACACCGCGAAGCCACACTGCGCTGACGATGTCACGCGCGTGTCATTGTTAATTTGCGCCCTCGCTCCGAGTCACGCCTGTTAGCAGGCAGCTGCGACAATGGGGAGGATGTCGATGTTGCGGGGTGTGATCGGCGCGGGGATTCTGATCCTGGCGATGGGGTCCGAGGTGCAGGCGGCCAACGAGGCCGGTCCTGAGACCCGGATGTCCTGTTCGGAGGTGCGCTACTACGTGGAGAAATACACGGCCGAGGTGGCCGAGATGTATGCGCGCAGCCGCGGCGCCACCGATGCGCAGATCAGCCGGGCGCGGCGCTGCCTGTCGACGAACCATTTCCGCAGGGCGGAGCGGGTGCACAGCTATACGGAGTAAGCGGGCGAAAGATTCGCAAGGGATGGCTCTCGTCCGGCCATGATCGCCTGTGGTTATGGATTCCGGGCTCCCGCGCGCTGCGTCGAACGGCTGCGCCGTTCGCGCGTGAATGCCAGGCAATGACGGCCGGGGAGAGAGCGGCGCATCGCAAGATGCAGAGCATATCGGCCGAAGGCGTGACGCTCGCCCCCTCCTTCAGGGCACACGCGGCGCCCTGAAAATGGTCATCATACCCCGCGCAGGCGGGGTATCCAGTACGCCGCGGCGTCTCGACTGAAGTCGACCGTTTCGGAGTACTCGATCGCCCGCCTGCGCGGGCGATGACAGTTGTTGTGACGCAATGTCTGCGCTGCGCTCCACGGTGGCGTCTGCGCGCCACGGCGGCCTGCATGGCGCAAGCACCGCGCAGGTCCCGCTCCCCGCCTCACGCCTGCTCGATCGCGGCCGGCATCTTGGCGACCGACATCAAGGAGCGCGCGACCTGATTGAGGAGCTGATCGGCATTCTCCTCCTCGGCCAGCGACTTCGACAGCAGCGCGACGACGGCGCTGTGGCGGAGCTGGGAGGCGAGATTGCGCGCGGTCGTGTAGCCCGACATCTCGTAGTGCTCGACGCGCTGCGCGGCGCCGATCAGCGCGAGATCGGCGGCGGCGTCCTCCTTGTCCTCGGCCTGGGTCATGATCTCCTGGCCCTCCTCGATGAGGCCCATCATGCCCTTGCAGGGCTTTGCCCGCGGCGTCTTGCCGAGCAGCTCGAAGCATTCGTTGATGCGCTCGATCTGCGCTTCGGTCTCGACCAGATGCTGCTCGAACAATTCGCGCAGCTGATCGAAGCGCGCGGCCTCGGCCATCTTCGGCAGCGCCTTGGTGAGCTGCTTCTCGGCATGGAGGATGTCGCGCAGCTCGTCCATCAGCAGATCGCTCAGGCCGGATTCGTCGGCCGGCGGCGAGCTTTCGGTGACGATCGACGACGCCGCGCCGGGCTCACCGGCTTGGATCGCCGGCGACTCCGTGAAGACCCAGTCGCCGCCCTCGTTCCAGGGGCCGCGGGTATCGATCTCGCCATGATCGCCGGAGCCCGTGGAATCGTTGAAGAACTGGTCGACCAGGCCCAGCGTCGGCGCGAGCCGGCCGATGCTGAAGGCCGGCTTGCCCATGCTCTCCAGCGCCGCCGCGAACGCCTTCATGTGGGTGATCTCGCGCGTCATCAGGAACTGCAGCGCGTCCTTGGTGCCGGCATCGTCGGTGAAATTGATCAGCCGCTCGTAGACGATCTTGGCGCGCGCCTCGGCGGCGATGTTGCTGCGCAGGTCGACGTCGAGCTCGCCGGTGATCTTCAGATAATCGGCGGTCCAGGCATTGCCTTGCGAGTTGAACAGGTTCACACCGCCACCGCCGGCAATCGCGATCAAGGGATCGGCCTCGGCGGCCTCGCGATCGAACTTCGACGGCTTCAGATGCAGACGCGCCAGGGTGCCGACGACCTCGAGATGGCTGAGCTCCTCGGTGCCGATGTCCATCAACAGGTCCTTGCGGTCGGGATCCTCGCAGTTGAGGCCCTGGATCGAGTACTGCATGGCGGCGGCGAGCTCGCCATTGGCGCCGCCGAACTGCTCGAGCAGCATGTTGCCGAAGCGCGGATCGGGCTCGTCGACACGAACCGTGAACATCAGCTTCTTGACGTGGTGATACATCGGGGGCCTCGGAGCGTTGGAGGGGACGCAGTCATGTCCGAACGGCCCGACCACATGGTTGTTCCTTACCTCTCGCCCCGGAACCCGAGCGCCGGCTGCCTGCGCCGGTCGCTTCTTATGCACACTGTCGCACTATAGGCGGGCGCAGACGACACCCCGGCAACGGACCTGTGGGACCGGCGCGCGCAAGCATCTGCGCCGGCTACCGCCATACATCCTGTTGGCAGCTCGACGACTGCCTCTTGCTAAGCTTTTCCCTGCTCGCCTAAGCTGTTCCGCTGGAGAGTGACATGTTGATGCGAACACCGGCCAGGGAGAAGCCAGGTCTCGGCGCGCGAGTCCGCCGGGTCATCGCGCGACTCCGCGACCACGCATCGTCATTCACGTCATCATCGCCCGCGAATGGGGCGACACTGCGGAAGCCGTCCTACGTTGTCGACGATGAGCCTGACGACAGCAACATGGACGTCGCGCTGGCGGCGCTGATCGATCAGATCGAACGTCCGGCGCGCACGCCGCCACCACGGTTTCCGAGTCTCGCGCGCGTCACGTCATCGCGTCAGGCGCCGCACATCCCGGTGTACGAGCGGCCACCCTATTTCGACGTCGCGCCGCGCCCCGTCGAGGTCGAGCCGCGGCGGATGGCCTATGATGAACCCGTCGAGCGCATCGTGCCCGAGGACGAACTGTCGGAACTGCGCAAGGATCTGATGAGCGCGATCTCGGCGCGGCTCGGATCGCCGGAGGACCATCTGGCGACGATCAGGACCCTGCTGAGGTCGGTGAAGTAATGTGGGGCCGCAGCAATATCGGCAAGACGGTCGAGGAGCTGACCGATCATCTGCGGCTGGTCGATCACGTGCGCGCGCTGCAGGACGGCCAGAAGGAGATCGCCGAGGCGATCAGGGCGGTCAACAACCGCCTGACCTCGATCGAGGCCGAGTTCAGGGTGCTCAAGGCGGAGACCCAGCGCGACGCGTTGCGCGAGGTGCAGCATGCCGTGCAGGGCGTTCAGGGCTCCGTGCATGACGAGCTGACCCGCATGGCGACGCGGCTGATCGTGCTCGAGCAGGCACTGCGGCGCGAGGCTGTCCGACAGCAGGCATCGCCGGCCGCCGGCCCGCGCCCGCCGGCTGCCCCGCCCCGCCCGGACGGATCACGCTGAGGCGCGACAACTGGACCGCGGCAGACTCAGCGCAACTTTGCCGAGCGGCTTGCAATCTCGATGATGACGCTGCCGCTCTTGGCGTAACCGTCCGGCACAAAGGCTTCACCCGGTGCGAGTTCGCGCATGTCCTCCGCGTCCTTCGGCTTCGGAAAGCCCTTGGCGCAGGCCGTGCTGATCGTCTCGCGATCGGCGTAGCTGACGGCGGCGACCACGCTGCCGGGGGTTGGCCCGGCCGCGAGCTTCGACAGGCCGAAATATTTGAGCTGCTCCGAACAGCTAACGATGTTGGTCAGGTAGGCTCCCGTCGTGTCCTCGGCCTGCAGCAGAAAATCGTAGGACATCTCGACGGACCCGGCGCGGGCACTGGCGAAGCCGACGCGCGCCACGCCGGTCTCGACCACCCCCTGCCCCATATGCCCGGTCAGGCAGACGAGCACGTCCTGCGCTTCGTCCCTGGCGGTGGAGATGACGCATTCATTCACCTGCATGCCCGGCTGGAAGCCGCGAAATTTGTAGGCGCCGCCGACCTGCTCGAACACGACGGCGCCGCCGAAATCGGTCGCGTGCGGCTCGCAGCCGCTGCCATAGCTCACGACCAGCAGCGGATTGCTGGAGGCCAGGAAACGTCCCTGCTGCCGCTCCGGCTTCAGGGTGACGTCACAGCGGCGCCCCTCGGAGTCGGGATAGGATCTGGCGCGCTTGCAGGTGGTGCCCGCGATCGCGCCGGACGCGCAGAACAGCGACAGCAGCGCGCGGTTGGTGGCGGCAGCCTCAGCGATCCCCGGGAAGGCGTGACAGAGCAGCAGCAGCGACAGCAGCACTGAAAAGACCTTGGTCATCGAATTGCCTTGCAAAAGATCGCAGTTCTGCGCGGGACGATAGCGGACACCGATGCTGTTGCAAACCACTCGTAAACCACGGCGAGTATCATGGCGAGCGCTCGCCTGCGATCACGCCCGCATTCCCTCCGCGACCAATGACCGCTTCAGCCCTTGGCGCGACCAGCGGATGATGTAGGCTGCGGCGAGATGCAGGACTGGACAAATTGATCGGCGGCAACGCAGCGGCCGGCGCACACGCATGAGGGGCCCATGACCGACCATCTGATCGTGACCGACGAGGGCGAGACGCGGACGATCAAGCTCAGGCGCCCGGAGAAGAAGAACGCGATCACCCAGGCCATGTATCTCGGCATGAGCGATGCGATCGACACCGCGCAGAACAATCCGCTGGTGCGATGCATCATCATCACCGGCGGCTCTGGCGTGTTCACGGCCGGCAACGACCTCGAGGACTTCCTGCATGCGGGGTCGGCCGGCAACGACGCCGCGCGCACCTCGGCGGCGACCAAGTTCCTGTATTCGCTGGCGCATAACGTCAAGCCGATCATCGCCGCGGTCGACGGCGTCGCGATCGGCATCGGCACGACGATGCTGTTCCATTGCGATTACGTGCTGGCCTCCACCACGGCGACGTTCTCGACGCCCTTCATCCATCTCGGCCTGGTGCCCGAGGGCGCCTCGAGCCTGTTGATGCCGCAGACCATGGGCTATCAGCGGGCGTTCGCGATGCTGGTGATGGGGCGCACCATGACGGCGACGGATGCGCAGATCGCCGGCTTCGTCAACACGGTGGTGGCGCCGGGCCACACCGAGGTCGAGGCGCACAAGGTGGCGCGCGACATCTGCCGGCTGCCGGCCGAGGCGGTGGCGATCGGGCGCAAGCTGATCCGCACCGCGCCGGACGAATTGACCCGGCGCATCGACCAGGAGGCCTATCTGTTCGCCGAGCGCATGACCTCCGAGGAGGCGGTCAGCGCGTTCAAGGCGTTCCTATCGCGCAAGAAGAAGAAATGAGCGAGGCCGCGGCGGGCGCGCATGGCGCAGTTTGATGTCATCGTGATCGGCTGCGGCGCGGTCGGCAGCGCCGCCGTGCTGCATCTTGCCAAGGCCGGGAGGCGCGTGCTGGGCATCGACCGCTTCCAGCCGCCGCACCGCTTCGGCTCGACCCATGGCGAGACCCGCATCACCCGTGCGGCGATCGGCGAAGGCGTCGACTACACGCCGCTGGCGCAGCGCTCGCACGCGATCTGGCGCGCGCTGGAGCGAGAAACCAGCACGCGGCTGTTCGAACAATGCGGCTGCCTGTTCATTCCGAGCCAGCACGGCGGCGAGGTCCACGGCGTCAGCAGCGCGCAGTTCTTCAGCAACATCGAAACCGCGGCGCGGCTGCACGGCGTCGACGGCGAGACGCTTTCCGCGGAGCGGTTGCGCGCGGATTATCCGGCCTTTGCCACCGCGCCCGGCGATCGCGCCTTTCTCGATCGAGAAGGCGGCTATCTCCTGGTCGAGGACTGCGTGCGCACCGAGCTCGCGGTCGCCGCGCGCCATGGCGCCGAGTTGCTGACCGGCCGGCGCGTGACAGCGTTTCGCCGTGCCGCGGGCGCCCTCACCGTGACCATGGACGACGACACGACGGCGTCGGCCGACAAATTGATCGTCACCACCGGACCATGGATCACCGAGATGATCGCGCCGCTGCGCCGCCGCGTCCACATCACCCGGCAGGTGCTGTACTGGTTCGAGCTCCTGTCCAATCCGCAGCATTTTGGACCGGGCACGCCGGTGTTCATCTGGGACGTCACCGGCCGCGGCCGCGCGGCCTCCGACATCTATGGCTTTCCCTGGCTGGGCTCGCAGGACAATGGCGTGAAGATCGCAAATGAAGTGATGACCGGCGAGACCGATCCCGACGACGTGGCGCGCGAGGTGACCGCGGACGAAATCGCCGCGACCTATGAGACCTATGTCCGCCCCTTCGTGCCGGATCTCGGCCCGCGCTGCCTGCGCAGCGAGGTCTGCCTCTATACCAACGCGCCGGGCGGCCGCTTCGTCATCGACCACGATCCGGGTGACGCCGACGTGATCTACGCCTCGGCCTGCTCGGGCCACGGCTTCAAGCATTCGCCGGCCGTCGGCGAGGCGCTCGCGGCGATGGCCCGGGGCGAGACGCCGTGCGTCGACCTCTCCGGCTTCACACTGGACCGGCTCGCCGCCGCCGATCCAGCATAGCGGACGCCGCAACTACTTTGCGGACTGCAGCGCAGCCGTCTGCTTGGCGAGGCCTTCGTTGAACTGCGTCTCGAGCTTGTCGAGATAGGCGTTGAATTCACCCGGCTTGACGAACGGGTTGGGCGCGCCGTCGGCAATCTTCGCTCGCTTTCCGGCCATGTCGTACATCTCCGGATGCGGCGCCAGCAGGATGTCGGGATGCGCCGTCTTGGCCCAGGCGAAGGTCTTCTTGTAATCGTCGACGATGCCCGGATAGGTGGGACGGCCGACCAGCCGGTTCAGCGCCACGGTGGCGCTGCAGAAGAAGATCAGGCTGCGGGTGGCGTCGCCATCCTTCACGTCGGCCGTCCAGCTGGTGCAGCCCGGCGAATGGCCCGGCGTCTCGTGCGCCGTCAAGGTGACGCCGCCGAGCGTGACGGTGTCGCCCTCGCGCACGGCGCGGTCGACCTTGACCGGCGGGAAGCCGAGATAGCGCTCCTCCTCGCGGCCCGGATAGAAGCCGCCTTCCAGCAGCGGCACGTCCTTGGCGCCCGCCACCATCTGCGCCCCGGTCTCCTGCTTGATTTGCGCCAGCCCGCCGGTGTGGTCGATATGGGCGTGGGTGTTGAGGATGTATTTGATGTCGGCGACCTTGAAGCCGAGCTTGCCGATGCTGGCCTCGATCTGTGCGGTCGATTCCGGCATCACGGTATCGATCAGGATGTGGCCCTGCGGTGTGGTGATCAGGTAGGAGGCGAGCCCGTTGGTGCCGACGTAATAGACGTTGTCGATCACCTTGAACGGCTCGGTCGGCTTATTCCACGCCGCGACCATCTGCTTCATCAGGTCCGGCAGCGATTGCGCTGCAGCGGAGCCGGCCACGAGCGACAGTGTGGCGGCGAGCAGCATCATTCTTTTCATTCCGGCCTCCCGATGTATTGTTGTTATGAAATCATTTTATGTCATTGCGACCGCGGCGGGGCAATCGCGCTTCGTCCCGCGGCCCCTGCATCACACGTGACCCTGCCATGAGCCGTCTCTCCCGCTTCGCCCTCGCCTGCCTGCTGACCGGTGCCGCCGTTGCCAGCATCGCCGGCCCGCCGGCATCGGCCGAGGACGAGCCGGTGGCGTTGCGCATCCTCGCCATCAACGACTTCCACGGCAATCTGAAGCCGCCCTCCTCCGGCATCCGCGTCGCCGATCCCGCCGATCCAACCAAGACCACCGTCGTTCCTGCCGGCGGCGCCGAGCACATGGCGAGCCTCGTCAAGCTGCTCGCCGACGGCCAGCCCAACACGATCTTCGTCGCCGCCGGCGACCTGATCGGCGCGAGCCCGTTCCTGTCGGCGATGTTCCACGACGAGCCGACCATCGAATCGATGTCTCAGATGGGACTCGCGCTGTCGGCGGTCGGCAACCACGAGTTCGACGAGGGCAAGGCCGAGCTGTTGCGGATGCAGAACGGCGGCTGCCATCCGACCGATGGCTGCGGCGGGCCGCAGCCGTTCACCGGCGCCAAATTCCATTATCTCGCGGCGTCGACATTCCTCGCCGGCACCGACAAGACGGTGTTTCCGCCCTATGAGATCCGCACCTTCGAGGACATCCCGGTCGCCTTCATCGGGCTGACGTTGAAAGGGACCGCCGGCATCATCTCGCCGGCGAGCGCGGCCGGCCTCGACTTCCGCAACGAGGCCGAGAGCGTCAACGCGCTGATCCCGGAATTGAAGGCCAAGGGCGTGCAGGCGATCGTCGTGCTGATCCACGAGGGCGGCTGGCCCTCGGGCGGCATGAACGAATGCCCCGGACTGTCCGGACCGATCGTCGACATCGTCAAGGAGCTCGACAGCGCCGTCGACATCGTCATCTCCGGCCATACCCATCAGGCCTATGTCTGCACCATCGACAAGCGGCTCGTCACCTCGGGCGACAAGTTCGGCACGCTGGTGACGGCGATCGACGTCAAGCTCGACCGCACCACGCGCGACGTGATCAGCGCCACCGCGACGAACATCGTCGTCGACACCACCCTGCCGAAGGATCCGGCGCAGACCGCGCTGATCGACGCCTATGAGAAGCTCGCGGCGCCTTACGCCAACCGCCCCGCCGGCGTGCTCGCCGCGACACTGTCGCGGCTGCCGAACGCCTCCGGCGAGAGCGTGCTCGGCGACGTCATCGCCGATGCCCAGCTCGCAGCGACAGCCGCGGCGGACAAGGGAAGCGCGGTCATCGCGATGACCAATCCCGGCGGCATCCGGACCGATCTCGTTCGCCGCGACGGCGGCGCGGTGACCTATGCCGACGTGTTCGCGAGCCAGCCGTTTCGCAACCAGCTGACGACGGTCACCCTGACCGGCGCCGAGATCAAGGCCGCGCTGGAGCAGCAATGGCTCGACCCGGCGCGGCCGCGCATCCTGCAGGTCTCCAGCGGCTTCTCCTATGCCTTCGATGCGAAACAATCCGCGGGCGCTCGGATCGACGCCGCCAGCATGATGCTGGACGGCAAGGCCATCGACCTCGCCGCGTCCTACCGGGTCACCATCAACAACTACCTTGCGCTCGGCGGCGACGGCTTCACCGCATTCAAGAGCGGCCGCGATCCGATCACGGGACCCTATGACGACGAGGCGCTGTTCGCCTATCTCAAGTCCAACAGCCCGCTGGCCCCGCCGCCGCGCGGCCGCATCGTCAACAAGGCTTCGTGACGCCTGCCGCGCCCGCCGGAAAGCCGGTCATATCGCCCGCGGGGCTCTTTCCGAGGCTGCGTTCAGCGCATAGATTGGGCACTCCCGCAACGCGCGAGTGGCAGAGCCCTGATGTCGACGCTGTATCTCTCTCATGAAGCCTGCCTCGATCACGCCACGCCGTCCGGCCACCCAGAGCGCGCCGACCGCCTGCGGGCGGTCGAGGAGGCCCTGACCGAGGAGCGCTTCGCCCTGCTCGACCGCGACGAGGCCCCGGAGGCCGATATCGAGCTGGCCCTGCTCTGCCACAACGAGCACTACGTCACCGAGCTGCGCCAGATGGCGCCGACCTCGGGCATCATCTATCTCGACGGCGACACCTCGATGTCGCCGGGCACCTGGGAAGCCGTGATGCGCGGCGTCGGCGGCGCCGTCGCGGCAACCGAATCCGTGATGTCCGGCCGCCACCGCAACGCCTTCGTAGCGGTGCGTCCGCCCGGGCACCATGCCGAGATCGCGAAGCCGATGGGCTTCTGCTTCTTCGACAATGTCGCGATTGCCGCCCGCTATGCCCAGCGCACCTTCGGCATCGAGCGCGCCGCCATCGTCGACTTCGACGTCCACCACGGCAACGGCACCCAGGACATCTTCTGGGCCGACAAGAGCGTGATGTACTGCTCGACCCACCAGATGCCGCTGTTCCCGGGCACCGGTGCCCGCGGCGAGCGGGGCGAGCACGACACCATCGTCAACGCGCCGCTGGCCTCCGAGGACGGCAGCCTCGAGTTCCGCTCCGCCTTCGAAAACCTGATCCTGCCGCAGCTCACCAAGTTCAGCCCCGAGCTCGTGATGATCTCGGCCGGCTTCGACGCCCATTACCGCGACCCGTTGGCGTCGCTGAACCTGCGGGCGGAGGATTTCGGCTGGGTCACCCGCAAGCTGATGGATCTCGCCGACAAATCCGCCGGCGGGCGGGTCGTTTCGGTCCTGGAAGGCGGCTATGACCTTCAGGGGCTTAAAGAATCCGTCTCAGCCCACGTTGCGGCCCTGACTGGGGCGTGATCCCCAGGTTCCAGCCGATCCCACCCCCGGCGGGGCCTGACATGGCCGCGACCGGGGTGTAAAAGCACGGCCCCGGAGTTGAGTGAGCTGCAGGGAACCCGCATGGCGGACAACACCGTAACCGACGTCAAGAAGCTGTCGTTCGAGCGCGCGATCGAGGAGCTGGAATCGATCGTGAAGCGGCTCGAGGACGGCAAGGTGCCGCTCGAGGAGTCGGTGGCGATCTATGAGCGCGGCGAAGCACTGAAGCGGCGCTGCGAGGAGCTGCTGCGCCAAGCGGAGGCTCGGGTCGAGAAGATCACGACCGACGCCAGCGGCCATGCGACGGGAACCGTGCCGCTCGACGTGCAATAGCGGCTTGCGGCCGAACGGCCCTCTCCGAGCAACAGTCCGGATTTATTTCGCTGCCGCCGGGCGCGAGTTGACGGGCAAAGCGCGCCTCTCAATCGTGCAATTCAGCCGCAGATCGGTGCAACTGCATCGAAGAGCTCGGCCGCGAGGTGCCCCTCGGCGAAGTCTCGGCCGCCGCGTTGGCCACTTGAGACCCAGAGGTGCGTCCTTCGTTTACCATGCGACACGATTTGAATCGGCAGTTCGCCCCTGATCCTGTGATCGTGCCGATCCAGGTCCGCGATCATCCGGCGCAATCATGACGACGTGCTTCGCTCGCAGCTCTTTCGCATCGACTTGACGGCCAACGAAAGGCCGCACGCCGACGACTTCTTCATGATCGTCTACGGACCAATCCCTTACGCGAACGCATGGCTCACGGCGCCGCGGCGTGCGCAATCACCGCATCGGCGGATTTTGCGCCGCGGGAAAAGGCCTGGACCGAGCCGGCTTCCCCGGTCTATTCCGGAGCGCCGGCTGCCGTCGATTTGAGCAGTTGAATGGAACCTCCGGCACGCCGCCGCGGTTGAGAGGTGGCGCAAGGGTACCGTTTGCGGGCTTGCCAACTCCCATCGGGTTGGCTTTAAGACGCACTTTGGTGTAAAGCTTCTCGCAACTGCGGGTTTTTGGAAGTGTTTATCCTCTCTGGAGAGAGGAAACTAAGCGCTTGCAGGAGCTAGCAAAACTGACTTGGCTGAACGACTTGGCGATCTTGGGCGACTAACGAGGACGGCAAGGCCACCAAGAGTGACTTACATCACATAGATCGATCCCAAACCCGGCTAGTCTCCGGACTGCGGCTTCGATCCGCGCGGATGTCACCTTCAAGACTTCAGGTTTCGCCGCCCGTTACGATGAACCTCTCAGATGTCGGCCCTTGAACCCGACCTGCAAAATTGGAATGTCACCGTGACCACATTTAGTAAGACGCCGCTTCTCGACACCATCAAGACTCCGGAAGATCTGCGCCGGCTGAAGGTCGAGCAGGTCCGGCAGGTCGCCGACGAATTGCGCCAGGAGACCATCGACGCGGTCTCGGTAACCGGCGGCCATTTCGGCGCGGGTCTCGGCGTGGTCGAGCTGACCACGGCCATCCACTATGTGTTCGACACGCCGCGCGACCGCCTGATCTGGGACGTCGGCCACCAAGCCTATCCGCACAAGATCCTGACCGGTCGCCGCGACCGTATCCGCACCTTGCGCACCGGCGGCGGCCTCTCCGGGTTCACCAAACGCGCCGAGAGCGACTACGATCCGTTCGGCGCCGCGCACTCGTCGACCTCGATTTCCGCCGGCCTCGGCATGGCGGTTGCGCGCGACCTGTCGGGCGGCAAGAACAACGTGATCGCCGTGATCGGCGACGGCGCGATGTCCGCCGGCATGGCCTATGAAGCCATGAACAATGCCGGCGCGATGAACTCGCGCCTGATCGTGATCCTCAACGACAACGACATGTCGATCGCGCCGCCGGTCGGGGCGATGTCGGCCTATCTGTCCCGCCTCTACTCGGGCAAGACCTACCGCACCCTGCGCGACGCCGCCAAGCAGCTCGGCCAGCATCTGCCCAAGGTGATCGCCAACCGCGCCAGCCGCGTCGAGGAATATTCCCGCGGCTTCATGATGGACGGCGGCACGCTGTTCGAGGAGCTCGGCTTCTACTACGTCGGCCCGATCGACGGCCACAACCTCGACCATCTGCTCCCCGTCCTGAAGAACGTCCGCGACATGGAGACCGGCCCGATCCTGGTCCACGTCGTGACCCAGAAGGGCAAGGGCTACTCGCCCGCGGAAGCGGCGGCCGACAAATATCACGCGGTGGCCAAGTTCGACATCGCCACCGGCACCCAGGCCAAGGCCAAGCCGAACGCGCCGGCCTATCAGAACGTGTTCGGCCAGAGCCTGGTCAAGGAAGCCGAGAAGGACGACAAGATCGTCGGCATCACCGCCGCGATGCCGTCCGGCACCGGCATCGACATCTTCGCCAAGGCGTTCCCGAAGCGCACCTTCGACGTCGGCATCGCCGAGCAGCATGCCGTGACCTTCGCCGCCGGCCTCGCAGCCGAAGGCTTCAAGCCGTTCTGCGCGATCTACTCGACCTTCCTGCAGCGCGGCTACGATCAGATCGTGCACGACGTCTGCATCCAGAGCCTCCCGGTCCGCTTCGCGATCGATCGCGCCGGCCTGGTCGGCGCCGACGGCGCGACCCATGCCGGCTCGTTCGACAACGCCTATCTCGGCTGCCTGCCGAACATGGTGATCATGGCGGCCTCCGACGAAGCCGAGCTGGTGCACATGGTGGCGACCCAGGTCGCGATCAACGACCGGCCGAGCTCGGTGCGCTATCCGCGCGGCGAAGGTCGCGGCGTGGAGATGCCGGAGGTTGGCGTGCCGCTGCCGATCGGCAAGGGCCGCATGATCCGCCAGGGCAAGCAGGTCGCCCTGCTCTCCTTCGGCACCCGGCTCGCCGAGTGCGAGAAGGCGGCCGACGAGCTCGCCGCACACGGCCTGTCCGCCTCGATCGCCGATGCGCGCTTCATGAAGCCGCTCGACGAAGAGCTGGTGCTGAAGCTCGCCCGCGAGCACGACATCCTGATCACGATCGAGGAAGGCTCTGTCGGTGGCTTCGGCTCGCACGTAATGCAGTATCTCTCCGATCAGGGCATGCTCGACGGCGGCCTGAAGATGCGCACCATGGTGCTGCCGGACGAGTTCCAGGACCACGACACGCCGGCGGCGATGTACGCCCGCGCCGGGCTGGACGCCAAGGGCATCGTCCGCAAGGTGTTCGAGGCGCTCGGCAAGGATTACACGACCGAGTCGGTCAAGCTCGCCTGAGGCGAGCTTGCGTCCCGCCGTGGTGGTGAGCCATGAATATCTATCTGGCAGGTCCCGACGTGTTCCTGCCGGATGCCATTGAAATCGGCCGGCGGAAAGTCGCGATCTGCGATCGCCATGGCTTGATCGGCCGCTACCCCCTCGACAACAGCGTTGACCTCGCCTCCTCCGACGCCTCGCGCCAGATCTTCCATGGCAACGAGGCGATGATGGACGACGCCGATGCCATCATCGCCAATCTCACGCCGTTCCGCGGGCCCGGCGCCGATGCCGGCACCGTCTACGAGCTCGGCTACATGGCGGGCCGCGGCAAGCTCTGCCTGGGCTATTGCAACGATCCCGCCGTCTATGCCGACTGCGCCCGCCGCTTCACGACGGTGACGGAGCAGGACGGCCGCCTGGTCGATGCCGAGGGCCTGACGGTCGAGGATTTCGGCCTGCCCGACAACCTGATGATGATCCACGCGCTCGACCTGTACGGTGCCCCGCTGGTCCTCCCGCGCGAGCGGTCGGGGGATGTGTGGCATGACCTGGCGGCGTTCGAGATCTGCGTGAAGCTGGCGGCGGAGCGGCTCCTCGGCAAGGCGCCGTAGGGTGGGCAAAGCGGCGCCATCAGGCGACGCGTGCCCACCGTGGATCCGCGCCCACAATCGAAATGGTGGGCACGGCGCGTCAATTGCGATACGAGCTTGCGGAGCGGCCGGTGCACGCGCCTTTGCCCACCCTACGAACTCACTGTATGAGGCGCGATCTCGCCTCACACCACTGTCGTCCCGGCCTAGTGCGCAATTGCGCACGCGGCGCCGGGACCCGACCACAGGACGTCATGTTGGGCAGACTCGTAGTTGCCATCTCCCTACAAACTAAGTCCTGTGGCTATGGGTCCCGGGTCGGCGCATCAACGCGCGATGCGCGCTGATGCTTGCCCGGGACGACACTGAATTTGGTGTGCGTGCTCAACAACTCATGACGACTGATCAAACTCATGCCCCCTGCCCGCAAGCGCGCTGATGTCCTGCTCGTCGAACGCGGCCTGTTCGAGAGCCGCGCGCGGGCGCAGGCGGCGATCGAGGCTGGGCTCGTGTTCGCAAACGACAAGCAAGTCGGCAAAGCCTCGGAGAGCATCCCAGTTGATTCCGTGCTGCAGGCGGAGCCGGCGCATCCCTGGGTGTCGCGTGGCGGAGTCAAGCTTGCGGCAGCACTGGAGCATTACGGCATCGAGGTCGAGGACCATGTCTGCCTCGACGTCGGCGCCTCCACCGGCGGCTTCACCGAGGTGCTGCTGGCCAATGGCGCGGCTGTCGTGTTCGCCGTCGATGTCGGCCGCGACCAATTGCATCCCTCGCTGCGCAATCATCCGAAGATCGTGTCGATGGAGCAGACCGACATCCGCAGCTATGACGGCAAGCGCCTGCCGCAGCGCCCCGACATCGTCGTGATCGACTGCAGCTTCATCTCGCTCAAGGCGGTGCTGCCGGTCGCATTGTCGCTCGCGGCCTCGCCGATGAGCCTGCTGGCGCTGATCAAGCCGCAATTCGAGGCGAAGGGCGCACACGGCAAGGGCGGCATCATCAAGGATGCAGCGGTGCACGCCGCCGTCTGCGACGACATCGCCACCTTCGCCGCCTCGCTCGGCTGCAGTGACATCGAGATCTTCCCATCATCGATCAAGGGCGGCGACGGCAACGCCGAGTTCTTCCTGGGAGCACGCCGTCATGGTTGAGCGTCTCGTCATCGACCACGTCGGCCATCGCGGCGACGGCGCCTCGCTGTCATCGGGCGAGGCGCTTTACGTGCCCTATACGCTCGCCGGCGAGACCGTCGAGGCGGCCGTCGTTCCCGGCCATCCCGATCGCCGCAAGCTGCTCGCGGTGGAAATTCCGAGCCCCGAGCGGATCGCGCCGTTCTGTCCGCATTTCGGCGTCTGCGGCGGCTGCGCCATCCAGCACTGGGCGCCCGAGCCCTATCAGCAGTGGAAGCGCAACATCATCGTCGAGACGCTGCGGACGGCCAAGGTCGATTGCGACGTGGCCGATCTGATCGATGCCCACGGCGCCGGCCGGCGCCGGGCCACCTTCCACGCCCGGATGGGCACGCACGAGGTTCTCCGCGTCGGATTCTCGGCAGCCAACAGCCACGACATCGTGCCAATCGACCGCTGTCCGATCCTCGACCCCGCGCTGGACGGTGCGCTGGAAGCCGCGTGGGCGCTGGCGGAGGCGCTGAAGCCGACCGGCAAGCCGCTCGACATCCAGGCGACCGCGACAAGCAACGGCCTCGACATCGACATCCGCGGCTCCGGCCCGCTGCCGCCGCCGCGCATCGCGGCCCTGTCCCGCCTCGCCGAACAGCACCGGCTGGCGCGGCTGACCCGCCATGGCGAGTTGGTGTTGATGCGCAATGCGCCCGCGGTCGCGATGGGTATGGCACAGGTGACGCTGCCGCCCGGCTCGTTCCTGCAGGCCACCGTGCAAGGCGAGGAGACGCTGGCACAATTGGTGCTGGAGCGGATCGGCAAAGCCAAGCACGTCGCCGACCTGTTCTGCGGCGTCGGCCCGTTCGCGCTCCGGCTCGCTACGCGGGTGCGCGTCACCGCCATGGACAATGATGCCGGCTCGGTCGCGGCGCTGCAGAAGGCGGCCGGTACGCCCGGCCTGAAGCCGATCAAGGCCGAAACGCGCGACCTGTTCCGCCGTCCCCTGATGCCGCCGGAATTGCGCGACATCGACGCTGTCGTATTCGACCCACCGCGCCAGGGCGCTCAGGCGCAGGCCAAGCAGCTCGCGGCCAGCAAGGTGCCGGTGATCGTCGCGGTGTCCTGCAACGTGACGACGTTCGCGCGCGATGTGCGCATGCTGATCGACGGCGGCTACAGGCTCGAGACCGTGGTGCCGGTCGACCAATTCCGCCACACGCCGCATGTGGAGCTGGTGGCACGGCTGGTGCGGTGAGCTGATCTCGATGCCTGCACGTCATCGCGAGCGAAGCGGCGAAGCAACGCAGGCATTCTTCTTGGCCCTGGATCCTTCGCTACGCTCGCGATGACGAGGACATGTCTACCTGACCACGCTGACCTTCACCGGCGCGACGCCGGAGTTGACCATGCCGAGCGCCTGCGCGGCTGAGTAGGACACGTCGACCACCCGCCCCTGCACGAACGGTCCGCGATCATTGACGCGCACCACCACGGAGCGGCCGGTCTTGACGTTGGTGACCTGCAGCCGCGTGCCGAACGGCAGGCTGCGATGCGCGGCCGTCAGCTCGGAGGGATTGAAGCGCTCGCCGCTCGCGGTCTTCTGGCCTTCCGAATAGTAGCTGGCGAGACCGGACGCTCCGGAGTGCGCCGGCGGCGGGCTGAGCTCGGCCCGCCGGACGCGCACCACTGACTCCGGCGCCGTCTCCGCACGCTGCACCTGCGGCCGGAATTCGGCTCCGGCTTGCTTCGTCGGCGCCGCCCAGCGCGCCTGCCGGACCGCCGATGATTGCGCGCAGGCTGCGAGCGAAGCCGCCGCCGCACACACCAGCGCTGCCCTGAGAAGTTGGCAAGCGAGCCCTGCACGCGGACCTTGGATGACTGACGAGCGCCTGACGCGCTGCGCGGGATGGGCTGTCCGGTCGATGATACGCATGTTCTGTGCGCCTCCGCCTCAACCCGCTCATGGTCGCGGCCCAATCGCGGCGGCACGGTGGCAAAGGGAAACTTGCGAGAGGTACAACCCCTGGTTTTTGGGAGATTGTGGCTTAATGGCAACAGATCAGCCTGAACGGCGGCCCTGTGGAGTTTTTCCACGCAAGAACTTCATACTGTCATCCTGGGAGAACACGTGAATGCCTGACCCGCTGCTGACTCGCATCGTTGGCGAACTTGCCGATGTCCCGGGACTGCGCGCCATCGCGCTCGGTGGATCACGTGCGCGCGGCACCGCGCAGGCGGGCTCGGACTACGACGTCGGGCTCTACATCGCATCCAGGCACGACCTCGACACCGACGCGCTGCGCGAAGCAGTGCGGCGGCTCGTCGACGCCCCGCAAACGGTCGAACTGACGGCGGTCGGCGGCTGGGGACAGTGGGTCGTCGGCGGCGGCTGGCTCAGAATCGACGGGCACAAGGTCGACCTGCTCTATCGCGAGATCGATGCGGTCGGCGGCGTGATCGACGACTGCCGGAAAGGGCGGATCGAGATGCACTACCAGCCAGGCCATCCGCATGGCTTCGTCTCGGCGATCTGGATGGGCGAGGTCGCGCTCTGCCGCCCGCTGCACGATCCCGCGCAACTGCTGGCGAGACTGAAGTCGCGCTGCACGCCCTATCCGCGCCGCCTGCGCGACGCGATTATTGCGCGCTTCCAGTGGGAGATCGCATTCAGCATCGATAATGCCGAGTTGGCTGTCGGGCGTGGCGACCATACCCACGTCGCGGGCTGCGCCTATCGCGCCCTCGCCTGCCTTGCGCAGGTGCTGTTTGCGGTCAACGGGCGCTACCTGATCAACGAGAAGGGGGCGCTCAAGGAGGCCGCGACGTTTGGACTGGCGCTCGGCGGTCTCGCGGCGCGCGTGGAGCTCATCTGGCAATCGATCGGCAATGGCGAATTCGGTGCGGCGCTCCGCAGCCTGCGGGAGGTCGAGGCCGAATTGAAACAGGCGTTGGTCCATGCTGCGACGGCCGGCTGAGATCGCGGCGCCTTACCAATCAAGCCTCCCCGCGCGCTCGTCTGCTCGGCAGCCCGGGCCTGCTGGTCACCGCCCCCAGCGGTCCTGCCAGATCTTCTCGCCGATCGTGCAGGACACGCGCGGCTCCTTGTCGGCATCGTCGGCGACCGGCACGATGCGCGGCGGCGGTGTACGTCCGGCGACCTCCATCAGCAGCTTGGTGCGGATGGCTTCCTTGAATTCGTCGCGGCTCTTGATCGTCACCACGAACGAGCCGTGGCCGCCGGTCACGCAATCCTTGTAGTAGAGATCGAGATTCTCGATATCCATGGTCGAGTAGGACGGCTCCTTGACCATGATCGGCAGGCCGTTGATCGTGATGCCCTTGTCGACGGCCTCATCGCGCGCGATCGTCACCGGCGAAGGACCATTGTTGTTGGGCCCGTCGCCGGAGATATCGATGACGCGGCGCAGCCCGCGATAGGGGTTCTCATCGAACAGCGGCATGGCGAAGTAGATCGCGCCCGAGATCGAGGTGCGCGACGCGCGGCGGATCGGCGTCTTCATGATCTCGGCGGCCACGGCGTCGGCACTTTCCGGTCCGTCGATCAGGCGCCATGGAATGATGATCTTCTGGTCGCTCGAAGCCGCCCATTCGAAATAGGTCACGGCGATGCGGCCGTGCACGCCGCTCTTCAGTGCCTGCAGGAACTCGCGCGAGCTGAGCGCCTGGGCGTAGCCTTCGCGCTGGATCGCCAGCTCGTCCAGATCCATCGAGTAGGACACATCGACGGCGAGGATCAGTTCGACGTCGACGGACGCTTCCTTCTCGCTCAGTTGCTGAGCCGGCTGGGCCCTCGGCGCTGCCACGACGGTGGCGACGTCGCCGCCGGCCAAGGCGCCTGCCAGACACGCCACCCCGATCGAGATCCACCAGCGCATGAGCTGCCCTCCAATCGCGTCTGACGATGGTGACATGCAATCCGCAGAGCGCAAAGCGGGAACGCACACATCCATTCACATTCCGGTTAGTCCCCGGGGTTTGCCCGGATGTCAGGCAGCTGCGTGCGCCCATCGCGCAAGGCATGCAGCCCGTGGTTTCCCGGAGCAGCCGAAGCCTGTATCGTGGCCCGACTGCCGCATCAGGAACACAGGCGCGCCCTTAGAATGAACGATGCCGTCACCAAGCCCAAGACGAAGGTACGCACCAAGACCGAGCGTCCGCGGCTCTACAAGGTGATCCTCGTCAACGACGATTTCACCCCGCGCGATTTTGTGGTGATGATCCTGAAGGCGGAATTCCGCATGACCGAGGACCAGGCCTACAAGGTCATGATCACGGCGCATAAGCTCGGCGTCTGCGTGGTGGCCGTGTTCACCAAGGACGTTGCCGAGACCAAGGCGACCCGCGCGACCGATGCCGGCCGCGCCAAGGGATACCCGCTGCTGTTCACTACCGAGCCGGAGACCTGAGCCGGCGGCGAACTAATTCCCTTCCTCACGCAGCCCATACACACGTTGTGCGGTCGCGAGGCCAGCGATCGGAAATTCACCGAGATCGGTCCAGAGATCGGTCAGCGGCTCGGGACAGGCGCCGGCAAAGGCCTCGGACGCGACCACCGTCCGCTGCAGCCGCGCGGCCATCTTCTCCAACCGTGCGGCGAGATTGACGGCCGGGCCGATGCAGGTGAAGTCGAGCCGGTTGCCGCCGCCGATATTGCCATAGAGCAACCGTCCGACATGCAGGGCGACGCCGAAGCGAAAGCGCTCGATCCGGCCGCCAACCGCATATTCCAGCGCATCGACACTGGCGCGCGAGGTCCGCGCCGCCGAGAGCACGCGCCCGCAGACCGCGCTCGGATCACCGTCCTGCTCGGGAATCGGAAACACCGCGAGCAGACCGTCGCCCATGAACTTCAACACTTCGCCGCCCTGCTCCCGGATCGCGGCGACCTGGCAGTCGAAGTAGTTGTTGAGGATCTCGACCACGTCTTCGGCCGGCAGCCGGTCCGACAACGGCGTGAAGCCGCGCAGGTCCGACAGCCAGATCGCCGCATCCATCGTATCGGTATGGCCGCGGCGGATCTGGCCGCCGAGAATGCGCTCGCCGGCGCTGTTGCCGACATAGGTGTCCAGCAGCATCGAGGCAGTCCGGCGCAGCGTGACGATCTCGGTGTAGCGTGCCAGGGCCGGCATCAGCGACCGGATTGCGTTCACGTGCTGCTCGCTGAAGCCACGGGGATCCCTCGTGGTCCAGCTCGAGGCATGGATCGCCCGATCGACGAAGGTCAAGGGCAGCGCGAGATAGTCGGTCGCCCCCTCGGCGCGCACATCCATCAGGATCGGAAAGCGCTCGGCCTCCGAGCCGCGAGGATCAGCCCTGAATTCCGCCCCGCTCTCGAACACGAGCGCGAGCGGGCTGCTCCTGTAAATCGGGCGGCTCTCAAAGCCGAAATCAACGGTGGAGGTCTCGACCTCCGCTCCCGGCCGCCAGATGAAGCTGCGGCCCGCAATGTCCGGATGCAGGGTGCGGACGAACACGCCGACGCGCCACAACGGCACACCGAGCCCGACCAGCCGCTCGCAGCATTCGGACATCATCTGGCCCGGCGTCGCTGCGGAACGCGCACCGTCGACCAGCCAGTCCTTGATCTCCCGCAGCTTGGACGTGTCCATGGGCCTACATTAGGCGAGCGGCGTGACGACGGCAAACTGTCGAGGCGAGCCCATCCCTACCCGACCTGACCGCGATGGCACAGCAAATGGTCGGCGAGGACGCAGGCCATCATCGCCTCGCCCATGGGCATCTCGCCTGGCGCAGCTTCAGGATCGAGGAGGTCGACTTGACCGCGAAGCGCATCACGGGCCGACCGTTTCGCTCGGCTCGTGCACAGACCATGCGCTGGCGATCAGCCAGGAGATGAACTCCAGATACGTGGTCCGGTCCATGGCGCGAGGTCAGGCCAAGAGCGGCGAGCCCGATAGCTCATGCGGACATCGGGGCCGCGCTCAGCGTGCTGACAATTTTAGTCATTGGCGAGAACGGGCATTCAGCTCCACGCAGTATCATGGCGGCATGAAAGAGAGCCTCCGCAGCGCGCCATCCACCATCGTTCCTCAGACCTCCTTCGGACCGCTCCGGCTGCTGCCCGCATTGCCATGGCTGATCCTTGCTGCGGCGATGCGGGTGATCGCCTTCGCTGGCGGCCCCGCCAGCCTGCCCGCCCTGATCGTTGCAGCGGTCGCGGTGCTGCACGCCTTCATCGTCACGGCGCAGCGTTGCATCGAGGCAAGCGGCGGGACCAGCGGCCTGGGCGACCTGACCTTGGGCGAGCAGTTGAGGCTCTCATTGGCGGTGCTGTGGCGGATCGCGTTGCTCATGGTCATCGCCACGCTGGCGCTGGCGTTCACGCCCTATGCAGCGCGGAGCCATCACCTGATGGCCGGGCTGGATGGCATGGCCTTCGACCAGTTAACTCATCTCGGCCGGTTCTGGAGCGCATTCATCGCAGCCCTGGTGCTGCTGATGATCCTTCAAGCCGAGCGGAACAACGGCCGGACTGCGTTCTTCCCGGCACTCGGTGAGTTCGCCCGGCGCGTTCTATGGCTCGGCACCGCCGTGCTGGTGCTGGGCCTGGTCAACATCGGACTGGGCCACGGTCAGAATGCCGTGCGCAGCATGATCTGGACGTTCGGACAGACCGACGCCACCCAGTTCGCCAAGAACCTGATCTTCTTCGTCTTCATCTTCTCGTTCGCGATGCTGCGACTCTGGGTGACGCTCTCGATCGTCACCTTCGGACTGAAGGCATCGTATGTATACGGCGAGAGCGACTAGCTAGCCCACCTGACCGCGATGGCGCAGCAGGTGATCGGCCAACACGCAGGCCATCATCGCCTCGCCGACCGGAACCGCGCGGATGCCGACGCACGGGTCGTGCCGGCCCTTGGTCAGGATCTCGGTCTCCTGGCCTGAGCGGTCGACGGTCTGGCGCGGGGTGAGGATCGACGAGGTCGGCTTGACCGCGAAGCGCAGCACGATCGGCTGTCCAGTCGCGATGCCGCCGAGAATGCCGCCGGCATTGTTGGAGAGAAAGCGCGTGCCGTCATTGGCCGAGCGCATCTCGTCGGCATTCTCCTCGCCGGTCAGCTCGGCGGCGCCGAAGCCGGCGCCGATCTCGACGCCCTTCACGGCATTGATGCTCATCATCGCCGCGGCGAGTTCGGCATCGAGCTTGCCGTAGAGCGGCGCGCCAAGTCCCGCCGGCACGCCCTCGGCGACGATCTCGAGCACGGCGCCGATCGACGAGCCGGATTTCCTGATGCCGTCGAGATAGTCCTCGAAGAACGCCGCCTTGTCCTTGTCGGGGCAGAAGAAGGGATTGCGCGCGACCTCGTCCCAGTCCCAGTTGCCGCGGTCGATCTTGTGCGGGCCCATCTGCACCAGCGCGCCGCGCACCTTCACGTCCGGCAGGACCTTGCGCGCGACGGCGCCGGCCGCAACGCGCGTCGCGGTCTCGCGCGCCGAGGAGCGGCCGCCGCCGCGATAGTCGCGCAGGCCATATTTGGCCTCGTAGGTGAAGTCGGCGTGACCCGGACGAAACTTGTCCTTGATCTCGGAATAGTCCTTGGAGCGCTGGTCGGTGTTCTCGATCAGGAGCGCAATCGGCGTGCCCGTGGTGACCTGCGCTCCCGTGTCGGGATCGGCCATCACGCCGGACAGGATCTTCACCTGGTCCGGCTCCTGGCGCTGGGTGGTGAAGCGCGACTGGCCGGGACGGCGGCGGTCGAGATCACGCTGGATCTCCTCGGCCGTCAGCGGAATGCGTGGCGGACAGCCGTCGACGACGCAGCCGATGGCGACGCCATGGCTCTCGCCGAAGGTGGTGACGCGGAACATGTGGCCGAAGGTGTTGAAGGACATGATCTGATCACCCAATCGGAAAAACCGTCATTCCGGGATGGTCCGAAGGACCAGACCCGGACTCTCGAGATTCCGGGTTCGCCTCTGCGAGGCGCCCCGGAATGACGGGGATAACTAACTGTACTTCTCGAACCCGTTCTCGCCGAACACATAGACCGCGCCCTGCTGGATCGGCAGGTCGACGGCGCCGTGCGGCGTCTCGAAGCCCAAGGCGACCATCAGCGCCCGCGCCGTGCCGCCATGGGCGACCGCCACGATATCGCCAGACAGCCCATCGTACCAGTCGCGCACGCGGCGCTCGACGTCGGCATAGGTCTCGCCGCCCTCGGGCGCCAGCGACCATTTGTCGGTCAGACGCCTGGCATAGAAGGCGGGATCTGCCGCCTGCATTTCCGGCAGCGTCGCCCCTTCCCATTTGCCGTAGCCGATCTCGCGCAGCCGGGCATCGAGCGCATAGCCCTCGGCCGGCAGCCTCAGGGTCTCACGCACCAGCTCCATGGTCGCGCGGGCGCGGCTGAGCGGACTCGCGACGTAAGGCAGGCCCGCCGCATCATGGCCGTTGCGCGCAACAATCTCGGCCAGGATGTTGCCGGCCTGGACCGCCTGCACCTGCCCGAGCGCGTTCAGCGGAATGTCCTGCGTGCCTTGCAGCCGGCCGAGCGCATTCCATTCCGTCTCGCCGTGGCGGATGTAGTAGATCGTGGGCCGTGGCATCGCGCGTTGACGTTATTCCTTGAACGCTATTCTTTGGCGCCGACGGAATTGCTGAGCGAGATGTCGGGCGCCTCGGGCCGCTTCATGCCGACGACGTGATAGCCGGAATCGACGTGATGCACCTCGCCGGTGACGCCGCGCGACAGGTCGGACAAGAGATACAGCGCGCTGTCGCCGACCTCGTCGATGGTCACGGTCCGACGCAGCGGCGCATTGTACTCGTTCCACTTCAGGATATAGCGGAAGTCGCCAATGCCCGAGGCGGCCAGCGTCTTGATCGGTCCTGCCGAGATCGCGTTGACGCGGATGTTCTTCTCGCCGAGATCGGCGGCGAGATAGCGCACGCTGGCCTCCAGCGCGGCCTTGGCGACGCCCATCACGTTGTAGTGCGGCATCCATTTCTCGGCGCCGTAATAGGTCAGCGTGATGATCGAGCCGCCGTCGGTCATCAGCTTCTCGGCGCGCTGCGAGATCGCGGTCAGCGAGTAGCAGCTGATCAGCATGCTCTTGGAGAAATTGTCCTGCGTGGTCTCGATGTAGCGCCCGTCGAGCTGGTCCTTGTCGGAGAAGGCGATGGCGTGGACGACGAAATCGATCTTGCCCCACTTCTCCTTGAGCACGTCGAATACCGCATCGATGGTGGCGGGATCGGTGACGTCGCAATGGCCGAGCACGAGGCCGCCGAGCTCGGCCGCCAGCGGCTCGACCCGCTTCTTCAGCGCGTCGCCCTGGTAGGTCAGCGCGATCTCCGCGCCGGCCGCACGCGCCGCCTTGGCAATGCCCCAGGCGATCGAGCGGTTGTTGGCCACGCCGAGAACGACCCCGCGCTTGCCCTGCATCAAACCTGAAATCTGCGCCATGCGGCTTCCCATCGAACTGATTATTAAGGACTGGACGTACACCACCGGTCTGGCCCGGTACAGCCCCATTCCGCCCGCTCTGTGGCAAACTCCCCGCAGGGCTTGCGGCCCGGAATAGGCGCGTCATCGCGGTGTTATGATCTTTGCAAGGCACAGGCTGCGGCCTGCGCCCGTGTCATCGCAGCGAACAGCCGCAGGGCATTCCATGAACGCGTTCCGCCAGAGCGTCGAGGCCATGATTCCGGCACTGCGCCGTTATGCCCGGGCGCTGGCGCGCGACATGGACGCGGCCGACGAGCTGGTCCAGGACACGCTGGTGCGGGCACTGCGCTCGGAACGGCTGTTTCTGGGCGGCGACATCAGGAGCTGGCTGTACACGATCCTGACCAATCTGAACAAGAACCGCCGGCGTTCACTGGCGCGGCGGCCCCACTTCATGCCGCTTCGGGACGACAATCCCGACGCCAGCGGCACCGAGGCCGAGGGCCGGGACATCGAGCGCGCACTGGCGACCCTGGTGGAGGAGCAGCGCGCAGCACTTCTCCTCGTCGTGCTCGAAGGCATGAGCTACCGCGAGGTCGCCGACATCCAGGGTGTCCCGATCGGCACCGTGATGTCCCGCCTCGCCCGCGCTCGCGCCCATGTCCGTGCCGTGCTCGAGGGCGAGCGGCCGGCGCTGCGGAGGGTGAAATGACCACTGCACAAAAGCCGCCCTGCCATGTTCGCCTGCTCAAGCCTGCAGCGACCGCGCATCGCCGCAGCCGCTCGATTGCCATGAGATCCCGATGATGACCGACCCGACCATTCCCGTCACCGAAGACGAGCTGCACGCCTATGTCGACAACGAGCTGCCGGCCGAGCGCCGCAGCGACGTCGAGCGCTGGCTGGCCGAGCATCCGGCGGACGCCGAGCGGGTGCAATCCTGGCGCAGCATGGCCGAGGCGCTTCACGCCCGCTACGATTCGATCGTCAACGAGCCGGTG
This sequence comes from Bradyrhizobium sp. SZCCHNR1053, assembly GCF_032381235.1. Lineage (NCBI taxonomy): Bacteria > Pseudomonadati > Pseudomonadota > Alphaproteobacteria > Hyphomicrobiales > Nitrobacteraceae > Bradyrhizobium > Bradyrhizobium sp. SZCCHNR1053. The sequence continues at coordinate 618,308 of NZ_JAUHJM010000003.1, read as the reverse complement.
CCGCCGCGGCTCGACCTCGACGGTCTGGACCGCCGGCCGCGGCGCTGGGTCATCGGTGCGATGGCGGCAAGCGTGGCGGCCTTCGCGGTCGGCGGCGCGGTCGGCTGGGTCGCGCGTGGCGCCGCGTCCTCGCCGTCGCCGCTGCAGGCCCTCGCCGGCGAGGCGCTCGATGCGCACCGGCTCTACGTCGTGGAGGTGCGCCATCCGGTCGAGGTCCCCGGCGACGAGAAGGCCCATCTGCAGCAATGGCTGACGCGGCGCTGTGGTCGCACCGTGCAGGCGCCGGAGCTGGAAACCACAGGACTGAAGCTCGTCGGTGGCCGGCTGCTGCCGGGACCGGCCGGCCCGGCCTCCTTCCTGATGTATGAGAGCACCTCCGGCGAGCGCTTCACGGTGTATGCGACCAAGGTCGGGATCGAGGCGGCCGAGATGCGCTATACGGCGCAGGGCACCACCGCTGCGCTGTCCTGGGCGGAGCGCGGCGTCAGCTACGTCGTCAGCGGCAGCAGCGACCGGACGCGTCTCACCCAGGTTGCGCGCCTTGTTTATGATCAGTCCGAACGGACGGGCGGCTAGCGGCGAGACGCCGGAGATCTTGGCCCCCACGAGTACCGTCACAATTCCCGATACGATCTGAAGGGCTTGCTCGCAGGCTGCAGGAGATGAGCGAGGGGAAGCGGTGCCTGCGTCCTCCCGCGCAGGGGGACACGCCAAAGCCGGCGCCGCAATTCGGTCACCGGAAATCTGGAATCCGGCCACCGGCACGTCTCAATATAGCGCCAAATGTTCACGAAAAAATGAGGAGTGTTCGATCCGCCGATCGACACGGAAGCGGCCTCGATTGGGGTTTTGTACCGCGCTGGTCCCCCTTTCGAGGCCGCACTTTTTTCTCAGCTTTCCAGCTCGCACTTCAACTTCTAGCCGATATACCTGCGAAATGCAACCTCAGGAGAGGTTGCTGCGCGGATTGTAGGTATGGCGATCGCGCCACTTGGTCATCAGCGCCTCGAGCTCGGCGTCGTTGCCGTCGGGCAGCACGATCCGGGTGGTGACGAACAGATCGCCGGCCGAGCCATCGCTCTTGGGCAAGCCCTTGCCCTTGAGCCGGAAGGTCCGGCCGCTGGACGTGTTCTTCGGGATCGATAGCTCGACCGCGCTGCCGAGCGTCGGCGCCCTCACCTTGGCGCCCAGGACCGCCTCGTAAAGCGTGATCGGCAGATCGAGCCTGAGGTCGCTGCCCTCGACCTTGAAGAACGGATGCGGCGCGATCTGGATGGTGATCAGGAGATCACCCGGCCGGTGTCCGGGCGCGCTCTCGCCCTGCCCCTTCAGCCTAATCTGCTGGCCGGCGGTGACGCCGGCGGGGACCTTGACGTTGAGCTCCTTGCCCGACGGCAGCCGCACGCGCTTCTCGCCGCCCTTGACGGACTCCTCGAGCGAGACCGACATCGCAACCTTCAGATCGAGGTCGAGGCCGACACCGCCGGCGTCGAACTCGAACGGGCTGCCCCCGCCGCGCGCGCCGCGCTGGGCGCCGCCGAACATGCTGTTCAGAATGTCCTCGAAACCGCCGCCGCCGAAGCCGCCGCCCGGCCCGCCGCCACTGCGGAAGGTATAGTTCTCGAAGCCGCCCCCTGGACCGCCGCGCCCGGCGCCGCCACCAGGAAAGCCCTGGAAGCGCGGCTTGCCGTCAGCATCGATCTCGCCGCGATCGAACTGCTTGCGCTTCTCCTCGTCGCCCAGGATCTCGTTGGCAGAACTGATCTCGGCAAACCTTGCCGATGCCTTCGGATCATCCTTGTTGCTGTCGGGATGGTGCTTCTTGGCGAGCTTGCGATAGGCGCTCTTGATGGCCGCAGCGCTGGCGCTTCGCGGCACCCCCAAGACCTCATAGGGGTCGCGCATCCGTCACGTCTCCTTACAGAAAGTCAGATACTAACCTATGGGCTCCCCGCCCGCTTTGCATTTCATCTGGGGAGTCCGTTGTATTTTTGCAACGGGTTTCAGACGATCCCAGCTAGCTTTGCTGCCAGGGCTTGAGCGTCTGGATGTCCCAGCGCCCCCGCTCGATCCGGCACGCCGACCCCTGCAGCCAGCGCTCGGTCTTGCCGTTGACGTAGCTCGCCAGGAAATCCCGGCAGGTACGGCCGTTGTCCGCGGTGTAGGACTTGGCGATCGGCGTCACCGAGCCGCGGGCGCCGGTCTGCGGATTCTGCCAGGGCTGGCTGGAATCCTTGGTCCCCTTGGTCAGCACGTCCGACGCAGCGTTGCGGGCAAAAGCGAGATCGGCTTCGGTCGGCTCGCGCTCGGGCGGCGGGCTGATCGCGCCGGTGACCTCCGCATCGTCCATCTTGGCAAAGGCCGTTTCAGGGTGCGACAGGCTGCAGCCGCTGCCGGACAAGCCGACTAGAATGAGTGTCAAAGCGGTGCCGGCATGACCGATCGCGGATAGGCCAAGCCGGACCGATGCCCTATATAGGGCCGGACCAGAATGGACTTGCACGCGCCTGGCCGCGGGTGAACGCAAAACTCGGACTCCCCATACACATGACCGACCCCACGAGCATCAAACACCAGACAACCTTAACATCCGGTACATCGGCCGATTTTACCCAGGCCGGCGAGCCGTTTGCGCTGTTTGCGGCGTGGTTTGCCGAAGCCGGCAAGAGCGAGCCCAACGATCCAAATGCGATGGCGCTGGCAACGGTCGACGACAGTGGGTTGCCTGACGTGCGCATGGTGCTGATGAAGGGCTATGACGCGGACGGCTTCGTCTTCTACAGCCACAAGGCCAGCCAGAAGGGCCGCGAGCTCGCCGCCAATCCGAAGGCCGCGCTGCTGTTTCACTGGAAGTCGCTGCGCCGCCAGGTCCGCATCCGCGGCCTCGTGACGCCGGTGACCGACGAAGAGGCCGACGCCTATTTCGCGACCCGGCCGAAGCAGGCGCAGCTCGGCGCCTGGGCCAGCAAGCAGTCGCAGCCGCTGGAAAGCCGCTTCGCGTTCGAGCAGGCGATCGCCAAGGTCGCCGCGCAATACATCATCGGCGACGTGCCGCGCCCGCCAGGATGGAGCGGCTGGCGCATCACGCCCGTCAGCATGGAGTTCTGGCACGACCGGCCATTCCGCCTGCACGACCGCATCGAATTCCGGCGCGAGGCTTCGGGCCAGCCCTGGACCAAAGTGCGGATGTATCCGTAGGGGGATCGCCGCGCGCGCTTGCGCCCGGCCTCTAGGCGTCCGACGCGCCAACGAAACGCCATCGCGCGCGTGAATCAGGCGCCGAACACACAACCATTGTGGTAAGTTGATCCGTCCGGGATCGTGAAAGACGCAATTCATGCCGACCTCTTCCAACCAGCCACGGCGCACGATGCTGCTGACCGGCGCCAGCCGCGGCATCGGCCATGCCACCGTGATCCGCTTCTCCTCTGCCGGCTGGCGCGTCCTCACCTGCTCACGGCACCCCTTTCCCGAAGAATGCCCGTGGGGCGCCGGCCCCGAGGACCATGTCCAGGTCGACCTGTCCGATCCCGAGGACACCGTGCGCGCGATCGCCGAGATCAAACAGCGGATCGACGGCGGCGAGCTGCACGCGCTGGTCAACAACGCCGCGATCTCGCCGAAGGGCGCCGGCGGCGCCCGGCTCGGCACCGTCGACACCGACCTCGACACCTGGAATCACGTCTTCCGCGTCAACTTCTTTGCGCCGATCATGATGGCGCGCGGCCTGATCAAGGAGCTGAAGGCGGCCAAGGGCTCCGTCGTCAACGTCACCTCGATCGCGGGCTCGCGCGTGCATCCCTTCGCGGGCGCGGCCTACGCGACCTCCAAGGCGGCGCTGGCCGCCCTGACCCGCGAGATGGCGTCGGATTTCGGCCGGGTCGGCGTCCGCGTCAACTCGATCGCCCCCGGCGAGATCGACACCTCGATCCTGTCGCCGGGCACCGAGAAGATCGTCCAGGAGCAGATCCCGATGCAGCGCCTCGGCACCCCCGACGAGGTTGCCAAGATCATCTATGTGCTGTGCTCGGAGACCAGCTCCTACGTGAACGGCGCCGAGATCCACATCAACGGCGGCCAGCACGTCTGAGGCAATCGACGCAGAGACGCTTGCCCGTCTTCGATTTGGTTCATAGCGGCGATTTGGTTCATAGCGGCTTGCCACGTTCGGCAAGTTCCGGATGACCGGACGAAGGCGCGATTAACGCCATCTCCGAAGATCGCTACGGAACCTACCGACCACCACAAACAAGACAGCGCTCCCGGAGGGAACGCTGTTCATGGGATGGGATCGGCGCACCGAATTTCCGATCATTGGCAGCGCGGGCGACATTGCCTGAATACCGCCCGGTCGAGAACGGTCGTTCAGCCTTCGCACACCAAACCGCGCAAAATCTGCGCGGCGCGCCAGCGCAGGCGGTCGGACTCGACGTTGAGAGCGCTGGAGCAATCATCATCGCGCTCGTCGTCCTCGAGTTCGGCGCCGCAGTAGCGGCAGGTACGCGGCGACAACGCCACGACAATGTCGGCGCGGCTGCGCTGATAGCTGGCAAGATCGATCACGTTGTTCGATGCCATTATGCGTTTCTCAACCATTGCCGCCGCCTCTTGGATAAGGCGCGATGAACGCGCCCTCGAGCTCTGCCTTGCATGCCACGCGCCGAGGCGCTCGTTGTTTGTCATGCTGGTGCAGATTTATCGCAGAGAAGTTTCGATCAAACGTTCAGCGTTCCCGTCAAATTTTACCTGAGGAATTGGGGCGGCTTTGCAGCGGCATTGCAGCCGGCCTAACAAGTATTTCCTATTATGTGTTGCATCTCACCGCTTGTGTCACCTTAAGTGCATAGCGACGGACGGCATGACGATCGATCAATGACATGTCTATGCCGCTGCTAACAACAGGGCGCGAATGAGGCATCGCCTGGAATGACGGCACAATGCCGCAGGCCTCGCGCAGATTCGTCCCTCTCGCGTAGAGCCTGGATTTTCAGGCCCGCGGCACTACAGCCACTTCTTCAATTTGAAGATGTAGTACGGCACGATCGCACAGATCAGCATCAGCACCAGCGCCATCGGATAGCCGTGCACCCATTCGAGCTCCGGCATCATCTTGAAGTTCATGCCGTAGATCGATGCGATCAAGGTTGGCGGCATCAGCACCACCGCCATCACCGAGAACAGCTTGATGATGTTGTTCTGCTCGAGGTTGACGACGCCTAACATCGCATCCAGCACGAAGGTGATCTTGCTCGCGAGGTAGGACGCGTGGTCGGTCAGCGAAGCGACGTCGCGCTGCATGGTCTTGAGCTGCTCACGCATGTCCTTCGACCACTTCACGCCTTCGACCACCGCAGACAGGAAGGTGACGAGGCGGCCGATCGACACCAGGCTCTCACGTACCTTCGAGGTCAGGTCGCCCTTGCGGCCGATCGCGATCAGGATCTGCGAATATTGCTTGGCATGGCCGTGACGCTCATTGTTAGGCTCGAAGATCTCGTGGCTGACCTGGTCGATATCAGCCCCGACCTTCTCGAGAATGTCGGCGCAGCGGTCGATTACCGCATCGAGCAACTCCATCAGCACCATCTCGCCGGTGATCCCGGGCGCACAGTTGCGGGCGAGCTTGGCCTCCACCACGGCGAAGGGGCGCGGCTGGTCGTAGCGCACCGTCACGAGACGGTGGCCAGCCAGGATGAAGGTGACGGCCGTGGTCCTGGGCATATCGGAATCCGAGTGACACATCAGCGTGGCCGTCATGTAACGGGCCCCGTTCTCGATGTAGAGACGGCTGGAGATCTCGATCTCCTGCATGTCCTCGCGGGTCGGCACCGCAATCCCGGCCAGCTTTTCGACGGCCCGATCCTCGGCATTGCTCGGGTTGACCAGGTCGACCCACACCGCATTCTCGGGCAGAGCCGCGGGATCGGTGACCGCCACCTTCTTCAGCGCGGCTTCCGACGGGACGAACACCGAGAACATGGACAAACTCCGAATCGCGAAACGTGAATTTCGGGGACTTAGCGGTGGGATGCTGCTGCCTTGTGACGCAGCTTGCGGGCCCGGTCCATGGACTTTTCAGGCCCATGCTCCGCGGCCTCTCGCGCAGCGCCCAGGGGGGCATGACCGTGCCATTCGGAGCACAGCTGTGGATGACTGCCCGCAACTTTGCGGCAAAAAAGCAACAATCGCGGCGCTGCAGCGTGACCTGTGCGTGTAGCGGCTGGAATTGAGAACGATTTTGACGATAATGGGACATGTGGAATCGCGCTGCAGTGGCGCGGCCGTGTCATTGCAACGTCAGCTGTCGATTGGAATTGGTGACATGTCGCTGAAGGTGAAACTCGGACTCCTGGCCGCCGGCCTGATGCTGTCGGGCTGCATGCAGGCCACGACGTACGAGGCGACCAACACCCAGGCCTTCAAGCCGAAGGACAAGGAGCTTCTCGCGAAGATCCGCTACACCAACACGCCGGTGGCCGAGCCCTATCGGCGCGCGATCGTCGACTATCACCGCAAGGAAGCCCCGGGCTCCATCGTGGTCGATTCCGACAGCCACTACCTCTATTACGTGCTCGATGGCGGCAAGGCGATTCGCTACGGCATCACCGTCGGCGAAGAGGCGATGGCGTGGTCGGGCATCGCCAAGGTCGGGGCCATGACCGAATGGCCGGCCTGGCATCCGACCAAGAGCGAGATCGAGCGCCTGGGCGTCCCGACCTACGTTGCGGCCGGTCCGGACAATCCGATGGGCTCGCGCGCGATGTATCTCTATGCCAACGGCAAGGACACGCTGTTCCGCATCCACGGCACCAACCAGCCGGAATATATCGGTGCTTCGATCTCCTCGGGCTGCATCCGCCTGACCAACGAGGATGCGATCGATCTCTATAACCGGGTGAAGGTCGGCACCATCGTCGTGGTGCTGGATCCGAAGAAGGGTGATTCGCCCTACAAGCCGCAGATGGCGCTGCAGGGCGGCGGCACCTACGCCGCGATGCAGTAAGCATCGCCTGCGGCGGACGAAATTCAAAAGCCGAGAAACGCGTTTAGCATCCTTCTTTGAGAGCGCCGGGCAACCGGCGCTCTTTTGTTTTGGGCGCTAGAGCGCGATGCCTCTTGGTTGAATCGACTTAACCGCAGGCTCGCTTCACCTCTCCCGCTTGCGGGGGAGGTCGGCGCGAAGCGCCGGGTGGGGGCTCTCTCCGCTCGGGCAGCCTCAATCGCGGCAACACCCCCACCCCAGCCCTCCCCCGCAAGCGGGAGAGGGAGCGCACCTTCGTTCGCAGCTAGCAACCAGACCTCATCTCATCACGCGCTAGAACAATCCACGGAACGGATCCCAGCTTCGGCGACTGTGATGGCGCTTCCGCGACGCCGGCTTCGAGGGCAAGGCTCGCTCCCCATTCTGGCTCGTCTGCGCGCGCTGGTCGCGCCCGGCTGCATCGCGGGTTTTGTCCGACACTGCGGATGGACCGCCTGCCGGCGGCTTGGCGGTCGAGGATCGCGCCTCTGGCGCAGCGGCTTCGACCTTTTGCTGCTCGGGCGCCGGCTTTGACGCCGTGCGCCGATTGCGGGCCGAATCAGCTGGTTTTTGCGCGGGAGAGCGCTCTTCCACGGCGGACCGTTCGGTCCCCTCGTCAGCTGACGGAGCGGTGCCGTCCGCTGCGGTAGACGTTCCGGCCTCCATCTCCGCCGAGACGCCGCGACTGGTGCCGTTGCGCTCGGCCGGGGTGCTCGCGGTCTTCCTGGAGCGTTCAGTGCCGGCCTGTTCGGTCTCGCGCGGCGGCGCATCGTCAGGCCGGGCGGCCGGCATCAAGGGCGCGACCTTCGGCAGCGGGTCGAGCACGTCCCATTGGCAGATCCGGTAATTGTTCCGCCGCTCCATCAGGTCGAGATGGATGTGATCCTCGTGGTACCAGTCGGAGTCGGGGCCGAGCACCGTGGAGAAATGGGTGCACACCGCGTGCAGCACCGCCTCGCGCAAATCGCGCGGCTGGGTGCGGTCGGTGAGATCGATCATGCGGCCGTCGGCCAGCCCGAAGCCGTGGACGTCCAGTGCATTGGCACGGCCGTGCTCCGATAGCTGCGCGCCGCTGACATTGTTGCGGCCGCGGCACTGATATGAATCGAAATTGTCGAGCGCGGTGACCGCGCTGCCGAGCCGTTCGGCCAGCGGCGCCACATCGTCGCGCACCCAATTGACGACCGCAGTCGCCATCGGACAACGCATGGTCGCCGCGGGCGTCAGCGCCACCCTGCGCTTGTCAGGCAGCACCACCGCCTCCAGCCGCACCAGATCCTCGCCGCCGCAGCCGCCAGGACCCTTGATCGGCGGAATCGACGGCGCGATCGCGACCTCTTCGGTCAGGGCCAGCCTGCAAGCCGAAGGCGGCGGCGGGGCTTTGGCATCCACCTTCGGACCGGTGCTGGCCTCGTCGCGCGGAGCGGCATCCTCGCCCTTGGCCGCCTCCCGCGCCGGCGCGTCGGCCGGCCGCGGCTGCGGAAGCGGCACTTTGGCAACGCCATCGGCCAGCTTCGCAGCGAGCTCAGAGGCCGCGGGCGGGCTGCGGTGCGCTGATTTCGCGGCCGCCGCCGGCGCCGCCATGAGCCAGCTCAATGCGATCGCCACGGCCACAGCGCTAACCATCACGCCCGGCGCGACGTCGTGGCCATCACAAGTCCATTTGCGTCGGATGCGGCACGCGCTAAAATTGACCAAAGAGACCAAAAGACCCTCGCTGCAAGCGAATACCGGAGGAACGACCTGATGCTTGGTTTGATGCAAGACTGGCCCCTGCTTTGTCACCGGATCATCGAGCATGCGGCGACAATCCACGGCTCCCAGGAGGTCGTGACCCGCTCGGTCGAAGGCCCCATCGTTCGCACCACCTATCGGCAAATCCACGACCGCGCTCTCAAGGTCTCGCAGAAGCTGACGCGCGACGGCATCAAGCTGGGCGACCGCGTCGCCACCATCGCTTGGAATACCGGCCGCCATCTCGAGGTCTGGTACGGCATCATGGGAATCGGCGCGATCTGTCACACGGTCAATCCACGCCTGTTTCCCGAGCAGATCGGCTGGATCATCAACCATGCCCAGGACCGCATCGTCATCACCGATCTGACGTTCGTGCCGATCCTCGAGAAGCTCGCCGACAAGCTGCCGAGCGTCGAGCGCTACATCGTGCTGACCGACGCCGCACACATGCCGCAGACGACGCTCAAGAACGCCGTCGCCTACGAATCGTGGATCGGCGAGGCCGACGGCGATTTCGCCTGGGGGACCTTCGACGAGAACACCGCAGCCGCGATGTGCTACACGTCCGGCACCACGGGCGATCCGAAAGGTGTGCTGTATTCGCATCGGTCCAACGTGCTGCATGCGTTGATGGCCAATAGCCGGGATTCGCTCGGTACGTCCGCAGCAGACACAATGCTTCCGGTGGTTCCGCTGTTCCATGCCAACAGCTGGGGCATTGCCTTCTCCGCTCCCTCGATGGGCACCAAGCTGGTGATGCCCGGCCCCAAGCTCGACGGCGCGTCCGTCTACGAGCTGCTCGACACCGAGAAGGTGACCTACACCGCCGGCGTGCCGACGGTGTGGCTGATGCTGCTGCAGCACATGCAGGCGCATAACCTCAAACTGCCGCATCTAAAGATGGTGGTGTGCGGCGGCTCGGCGATGCCGCGCTCGATGATCCAGGCCTTCCTCGACATGGGCATCGGCGTGCGTCACGCCTGGGGCATGACCGAGATGAGCCCGATCGGCACGCTCGCCACCCTGAAGCCGCCGTTCCTCGGCGCCGACGGCGACGCCAAGCTCGATGTGCTGCAGACGCAGGGCTTCCCCCCGTTCGGGGTCGAGATGAAGATCACCGACGATGCCGGCACCGAGCTGCCGTGGGACGGCAAGACCTTCGGCCGGCTCAAGGTGTCCGGACCCGCGGTGTCGAAGGCCTACTACAAGGTCGACAGCAACATCCTCGACGATGAAGGCTTCTTCGACACCGGCGACGTCGCCACCGTCGATGAACATGGCTATATGCGCATCACCGACCGCTCCAAGGACGTCATCAAGTCCGGCGGCGAATGGATCTCCTCGATCGACCTGGAGAATCTCGCGGTCGGCCATCCCGCCGTCGCCGAGGCTGCCGTCATCGGCGTCTATCATCCGAAATGGGATGAGCGCCCGCTGCTGATCGTGCAGTTGAAGCCCGGCCAGACGACGACGCGCGAGGACATCCTGAAATACATGGAAGGCAAGATCGCCAAATGGTGGATGCCCGATGACGTCGCCTTCGTCGACGGCATTCCGCACACGGCAACCGGCAAGATCCTGAAGACCGCGCTGCGCGACCAGTTCAAGAGCTATCGCTTCCCCAACGCCGCGGCCTGAGCAGGCCACGTCCAACGGCGCATCATTACGAGCGGCCTCTCCATCACCGGGGAGGCCGTTCTGCATTGCCGCCGGCATACAGCGTTGACGTGGCGCAAGGCTCGACGAGATCCAATCGCTACAATGCCGCGATGAACACGACAGGACCACGGACCGCGCGCACGACATGGCGCGACGTGCCGTCGACGGTGCTGACGCTCGGGCTGGTGTCGCTCCTGATGGACATCTCCTCGGAGCTGATCCACGCGCTGCTGCCGATCTTCCTCGCGACCGTGGTCGGCGCTTCTACGGTGACCATAGGCCTGATCGAAGGCGTGGCCGAGGCCACCGCGGCGGTGACGAAGGTGTTCTCCGGCGCTCTGTCGGACCGGATCGGCAAGCGCAAGCTTCTGGTCGGGATCGGCTATGGGCTGGCGGCACTGACCAAGCCGGTGTTTCCGCTCGCCAGCACGTCGTGGCAGATCCTCGCCGCACGCTTCGTCGACCGCATCGGCAAGGGCATCCGCGAGGCGCCGCGCGACGCGCTGATAGCCGACGTGACGCCGGAAGGCATCCGCGGCGCGAGCTACGGCCTGCGCCAGGCGCTCGACACGGTCGGCGCCTTTGCCGGTCCCCTCCTCGCCGTGGCACTGATGGCGCTCTACGCCAACGACTTCCGCGCGGTGTTCTGGTGGTCGGCACTGCCGGCCGCGCTCGCCGTGCTGCTGATCCTGTTCGGCCTGCGCGAACCGGTGGAGACCGCGCCTGTGCCGCGCCGCGATTGGCCGATCCATGCGCGCGAGCTGTGCCGGCTACCACGCGCCTATTGGATCGTGGTCGCCATCGGCGCGGTATTCGCGCTGGCCCGCTTCAGCGAGGCGTTCCTGGTGCTCAAGGCGCAGGCCGACGGCCTTCCCCTATTCCTGATCCCGCTGGTCTACGTGCTGATGAACCTGGTCTATGCCGGCGTGGCCATGCCGGCCGGAATCCTTTCCGACCATATCGGCCGCAGCAACGTGCTGACCTGTGGCCTCGTCGTGCTGACAGCCGCCGACCTGACGCTGGCATTCCTGCCCGGCCTGATCGGCACCGCGATCGGCGTTGCGCTTTGGGGCCTCTATCTTGGACTGTCGCAGGGGCTGCTCTCGGCGATGGTCGCCGATACCGCCCCACCGGACTTGCGCGGCACCGCCTTCGGCCTTTTCAACCTCGTCACCGGCGGTGCGCTGCTCGTCGCAAGCCTGCTGGCGGGCTGGCTGTGGCACGCCTATGGGCCGCGGGCGACGTTCACGACCGGCGCAGCATTCTCCATCACGACCGTCCTGTTGATGCTGACGGCCTTGCGTATCCGCCCCAGCGAAAGCACCTGAGACGGTGTCCGGATCATCCGCCCTCTCCGGACCAGACGCCTCTTGAATTTACCCCATCCGCGTGGTCTCACACGGATGACCCGGCCGCCCGGCGCAATGCAGGCAGCGGCCCAACCCGGCAGTTCCTGACACGATGGCACGCAGGTTTCACGCCCCCTATCTGTCGGAGCCGATCTCCAGCCTCGCGACCTGGACCCGCAATCTGGCGGTGTTCTCGGTCGTCGCCGTGCTGGTCTCGATCCTGATCCTGCGCTTCGATTTTCTGGAGATGAAGCCGGCGCTGGCGACGTTCTTCGGCGCGCTGGGGCTTGCCGCGCTGTCGATCCTGCTCGGACTTGCCGCCTTCGTCGCGATCTGGCGCAACGGCAGCCGCGGCATGAGCCGGATTCTGCTCGCCTTCATGATCGACGCCGTGGTGCTGGCCTATCCGGCCTACCTCGCGCTCCAGTACCGCAAGCTGCCGAAGATCTACGACATCACCACCGACCCGATCGATCCGCCGCGCTTCGAGGCTTTGGCGCCGCTCCGCAACGGCGACGGCACCAACACGGCCGTCTATGCCGGGCTGTACTCGGCCGAGCAGCAGCAGAAATTCTATCCGGACATCGAGCCGGTGCAGATCGAGCTGCCGCCCGATCGCGCCTACGCGATCGCCCTGAAGCTGGTCAACCGGCGCAAATGGTTCGTGGTCGACGAGCGCGCGCCGCAGCCGCCGCGCCGCGTCGGCCGCATCGAGGCGGTCGCACGCACACCGATCATGGGCTTCCGCGAGGACATCTCGATCCGCATCCAGCCCGACGGCGAGGATTCCCGCGTCGACGTCCGCTCCGCCTCGCGCTATTTCGAGTCCGATATCGGCAGCAACGCCGCGCGCGTGACCAAGCTGATCGAGGACCTGTCCAACGCCGGCGAGGCCGAGGCGCAGAAGCCGGTGAAGAAGGTCACGCCGCCGCCGGTGGCGGCGAAGGGGAATGCGAAGACGGTGAAGAAGTGAGCGGGGCGAATGGCGAATAGGGAGTAGCGAATAGGGAATGAAGTCTTCCCGGCTCGCACTCTTCCCCTACTCGCTATTCCCTACTCGCTATTCCCTATTCCCTATTCGCTACACCAGCCGATACGTCCCGCCGATCACCGGATCGCCCTCCGTTGCGACGATGCCGCGGGCGACGAGGTCTTCCAGATGGGCGAGAACGGAGTAGCCCGCCGCCGTGGTGAGCCGCGGGTCGATGCCGATGTAGATCGCGCGCACCATCGTCGGGATGTCAGCCTCGCCCTTGGCGAGACGATGCAGGATCGAGGCTTCGCGCGCCTGGCGATGGCGCATCAGGAAGCGCGTGTAGCGTGGTCCCTCCGGAATTTCCGGGCCGTGGCCTGAGAAATACAGCTCCTCAGGTCGCGCGGCGAGCCGCTCCAGCGAGGCCATGTAGTCGACCATCGCGCCGTCGGGCGGCGCCACGATCGAGGTCGCCCAACCCATCACGTGATCGCCGACGAAAGTGGTGCCGCGCTCGCCCCAGGCGAAGGCGAGATGGTTGGCGGTATGGCCGGGCGTCGCCACGGCTTCGAGCTGCCAGCCCTGCCCTTCGATCACGTCGCCGTCAGCAACGGTGACATCCGGCGCAAAGTCGCGGTCGACGCCGGATTCCGGATTGTGCTTCTCGCTCTCGTAGCGCGGCCGCGAGGCGCGATGCGGGCCCTCCGCATAGACGGTGGCGCCGGTCGCGGCCTTCAGCCGGCCGGTGTTCGGCGAGTGATCGCGATGGGTGTGCGTCACCAGAATGTGCGTTACCGTCTCGCCTCTGATGGCATCGAGCAGCGCCTGCGCATGGGCCTCGTTGTCCGGGCCGGGATCGATGATCGCGACGTTGCCGGTGCCCACGATGTAGCTGACCGTGCCGGTGAAGGTGAACGGACTCGGATTGTTGCAGAGGATGCGGCGAATGCCGGGGCGCACCTCTTCGACGACGCCCGCGGGAAGCGGGAAATGACGGTTGAACGGGACGTCTTCCTCGGCCATCGCTTGCCTCATCTTTCGACGGGCACTTGATGACCCGTTTCTCGGACGTCATGCCCCGCGCAGGCGGGGCATTCGGTACGCCGCGACATCTCGACTGATCCTGTTGTTTCCGAGTACCGGATCGTCCGCTGGAGCCTGTCCTCAAGCTCGCCAAAGGCGAGACCCGGGGGCGGACGATGACAGTTGGGGACTCCTGCAGAGCCCCCGGAACGACGAAGACTAGAAGAACGCCTGGATGCCGGTGATGGCGCGGCCCAGGATCAGCGCATGAACGTCATGCGTGCCCTCGTAGGTGTTGACCGTCTCGAGGTTGGCGGCGTGGCGCATCACCTGATACTCGATCGAAATGCCGTTGCCGCCGTGCATGTCGCGCGCGACGCGGGCGATGTCGAGCGCCTTGCCGCAATTGTTGCGCTTGACGATCGAGATCATCTCCGGGGCCATCTTGCCCTCGTCCATCAGGCGGCCGACGCGAAGCGAGGCCTGCAGGCCGAGCGCGATCTCGGTCTCCATGTCGGCAAGCTTCTTCTGGACCAGCTGCGTGGCAGCCAGCGGCTTGCCGAACTGCTTGCGGTCGAGCGTGTACTGGCGAGCGCGATGCATGCAATCCTCGGCGGCGCCGAGCACGCCCCAGGAGATGCCGTAGCGGGCGCGGTTGAGGCAGCCGAACGGCCCCTTCAGGCCGGACACGTTGGGCAGCAGCGCGCTCTCCGGCACCACCACGCCGTCCATCACCACCTCGCCGGTGATCGAGGCGCGCAAGGAGAGCTTGCCGCCGATCTTCGGCGCCGACAGGCCCTTCATGCCCTTTTCGAGGATGAAGCCGCGGATCTGGTTGTCATGCGCGGCCGACTTGGCCCACACCACGAACACGTCGGCGATCGGCGCGTTCGAGATCCACATCTTGCTGCCGGTCAGGCGGTAGCCGTCGGCGACCTTCTCGGCGCGGGTCTTCATGCCGGCCGGATCGGAGCCGGCATCCGGCTCGGTGAGGCCGAAGCAGCCGACCCATTCGCCGCTGGCGAGCTTCGGCAGATATTTCTTGCGCTGGCTCTCGTCGCCGTAGGCGTAGATCGGATACATCACCAGCGAGGACTGCACCGAGTTCATCGAGCGATAGCCGGAATCGACCCGCTCGATCTCGCGCGCCACGAGGCCATAGGCGACGTAGCTCGCATTGGCGCAGCCATATTCCTCCGGCAAGGTGATGCCGATCAGGCCGAGCTCGCCCATCTCGTTGAAGATCTCGCGGTCGGTCTTCTCTTCGAGATAGGCCTTGGTCACGCGCGGCAGCAGCTTGTCCTGGGCGTAGGCGCGCGCGGTGTCACGCACCATGCGCTCGTCCTCGGTCAGCTGATCGTCCAGCAGGAAGGGATCGTCCCACTGGAAGCTCGACTGGGCCGGCTTGTCCTTTGCCTGAGGGCGCGCGCTCATGAATGGTCCTTTCGCGTCTCGCTGCGCACGGGTCGCAGCAGTCTAGAGGTTAAATCCTGGAGGTTCAGCCTTCAAGCCGCTCGTTGGCGACGATCTCGATGCCGAAACCCGACAGGCCCTTGTAGTCATGCGCCGACGACGTCAGGTTCCGGATCGAGGTCACGCCGAGATCACGCAAGATCTGCGCACCGACGCCGACCTCGCGCCACTGACGATGGCGATCGGCCTCCGCGGTGTGCGGCTCTTCGACCGGCTCGACGGGAACGCCGGCCGCCCCGTCGCGCAGATAGATCAGCACGCCGCGACCGGCCTGCTTGAAGTGCTGCAGCACCGCCTGGATACGCTGCGGACCTGCGATCAGATCCTTCACGATGTTGGGCTTGTGCAGCCGCGTCAGCACGTTCTTGCCGTCGCCGATGCCGTTATAGACGAACGCGGCGTGGGTGATCGGATCGAACGGCGAGCGGTAGGCGAAGCCCTGCAGCGGCCCGATCGGGCTGTCGGTCGTGAAGGTCGACACCCGTTCGATCAGCTTCTCGCGCGCCTGCCGGTACGAGATCAGATCGGCGATGGTGACATGCTTGAGATTGTGGGCCGCGGCGAAACGAA
This sequence comes from Bradyrhizobium sp. SZCCHNR1053, assembly GCF_032381235.1. Classification (NCBI taxonomy): domain Bacteria; kingdom Pseudomonadati; phylum Pseudomonadota; class Alphaproteobacteria; order Hyphomicrobiales; family Nitrobacteraceae; genus Bradyrhizobium; species Bradyrhizobium sp. SZCCHNR1053. The sequence continues at coordinate 602,503 of NZ_JAUHJM010000003.1, read as the reverse complement.
CGACCTGCTCGCCTTTCATCACAGTGCCGTCGTCGTTCATCAACTCGGAGATGACGCCGACCGGCGGGAGCCCCGCGAGCTTGCAGAGATCGACCGCCGCCTCGGTGTGGCCGGAGCGCAGCAGCACGCCGCCGTCACGCGCGATCAATGGGAAGATGTGGCCGGGGCGCGCGAAATCAGCGGCGCCGGCATTCGGGTTGGCGAGCGCACGACAGCAGGAAGCGCGCTCTTCGGCCGAGATGCCGGTGCCACCATCCGGCTTGTAGTCGATCGAGACGGTGAAGGCCGTGGTGTGGTTGGAATCATTGTGCGCGACCATCGGGTCGAGCCGCAGCCGCCGCGCGTCGTCGGCCGTGATCGGCGCGCAGACGATGCCCGAGGTATGGCGAATGATGAACGCCATCTTGTCGGGCGTGCAGAGCGAGGCGGCGACGATGAGATCGCCCTCGCCCTCGCGGTCGTCGTCATCGGTCACGACGACCATCTCACCCTTGGCGAAGGCGTACAGAACTTCCTGGATCGAGTCGGCCATTGCAAGTCTCGCTGCTTTTCCGGGCTGCTTTAGCCGGGATCGCAGGCGCGCGCCAGAGCGGTGGAACCGCCGTTCGAAGGTCGCCTTCCCCCGGGAAAAGGACCTGCCCTGCGAGGACAAGCGCCCTGGTATCTGTTTAAAGTCGCCTCAAATCGAGAACAAGGGAGCCGCGCCTCATGGCCGCATTCGATTTTGCCCCCCTCTTCAGCCCCGGCCTGCCCGCACCGGCCGCGCGCTGGACGGGACTCGCAAGATACAGCTTCGTCGGTGGCAACAACGACGCCGATGCCGTGCCCGTGGAGGGCTTGCGCGCGGCCGCCGACGCCGTGCTCGCCCGCGAGGGACGCGCGCTGGCTACCTACGGCCTCGCGCATGGGCCTCAAGGTTACCGGCCGCTACGGGACTTCCTTGCCGCCAAGCTGACGCGGGACGCCGGCATGTCGGCGCGCGCCGACGACATCATGATCCTCTCGGGCTCGCTGCAGGGCCTCGACCTCGTCAACCAGGCGCTGCTCACGCGCGGCGACACCGTGCTGGTCGAGCAGGACAATTACCAGGGCACGCTGACGCGGCTGGCGCGACTGGGCGTCAAGGTCATCGGCATCCCGCTCGACCGCGACGGCATGCGAACGGATGCGCTGGCGACGGTGCTGGCCGATCTAAGGGATCGCGGCATTCGGCCGAAATACATCTATACCATTCCGACGGTACAGAACCCGACCGGCACCATCATGCCGGAAAACCGCCGGGCCGAGCTGCTATGGCTGTCGCGCGCCTATGGCGTACCGGTGTTCGAGGACGACTGCTACGCCGACCTGATCTGGGATGGCAAACGGCCCCGCGCGATCCACGGCATGTCCGACCATGGCGGGGTGATCCATCTCGGGTCGTTCTCGAAGTCGGTCGCGCCCGCGTTGCGGGTCGGCTTCCTGGTCGCCCCCTGGGAGATCATGTCGGTGCTGCTGTCCCTCAAGACCGATGCCGGCTCGGGCGCGCTGGAACAGATGGTGCTTGCGGAATATTGCAGGCCGCATTTCGCGACCCACGTGCCGCAGCTGGTGCGGGGCCTGCGCGCCAAGCTGGACACCCTGATCGAGGCGCTCAACGCCGAGTTCGGCACCGCCGCCGAGTTCGAGGCGCCGAAGGGCGGAATCTTCCTCTGGCTCAAGCTGCCGGACCAGGTTGACGCGATGAAGCTGTCACAGGCCGCGCTCAAGCGCGGCGTGTCGATCAATCCGGGACCGGAATGGTCCACCGACGCCGCGCATGCGCGGAGCCGCCTGCGGCTGTGCTTCGCCAGCCCCTCGCATCAGGACATCCGCGAGGGCATCGCGGTGCTCGCCGACGTCTGCCGGGAGGAGTTCGGCGTGCCACTGCGCTCGTCCAATGTGGAGCGGACGCGCGCGATCGAGTGATCGCGCGCTGCTCACCGCACCGAAAAGGGCGACTGGTAGGGCCGCCCGAACGGCACGCCATTGATCACCGTCTGGACCGGCTTGAGCTGCAGCTTGCCCTCGCGCTTGTTGCCGCGGGTATCGACGAAGCTGACGGGACCCTCGACCAGGTCCATGATTGCGACGTCGGCCGGCGCGCCGACCTGCAAGCTGCCGATCTTCGGCGCACGGTTGATGATCTTGGCCGGCGCCGAGGTCGCCATGCTCACCACCTGCTCCAGCGAGAGTCCCATCGCCATGAATTTCGCCATCACGTTGGGCAGGAACGGCATGCCCGGGCTGTTGCCGGAGAACACGTGGATGTCGGAGGAGATGGTGTCCGGGCCGCAGCCGCCGGGGATCGCGACCTCGGCCACGGTGAAATCGAAGCTGCCGCCGCCATGGCCGACATCGAACAGCACGCCGCGCTGCTTGGCGGCGAGCGCCGCGGGCAGCAGCTTGCCGTCCTGGACGATGTTGGTGAAGGCGCCGCCCATGTTCGGCGCGCCGGAATAGGCATGGGTCAGGATGTCGCCGGGGCGCAGCAGGTCCAGGATCTGCGACATCAACTCGCCGGTCTCGACCCCACCGATATGCACCATCATCCGCGCCGGCCAGCCGCACAACTCGCAGGCCTTGATGCCGCGCTTCAGCGGCTCGAGCCCATGCTTGAAGATCACGTTCTCCGACATCCGCACCTTGACGCCGAGCAGAAAGTCCGGGTTCTCGGCCAGCGCCATGGCGCAGGCATCCACCTGGGCGTTGTCGATGTTATAGAGCTCCGCGACCGGAAATGCCGACAGACCATTGTTGGCGATATGCACGAAGGCGTAGATGCGGGCGCGCGACTGGGCGGCGATGAAGCGGCGCAGCGCCGCCAGATTGTTCACCCCGGCATCGCCGGCCGAGACGACCGTCGTGGTGCCCTGGAATTGCACGAGCTCGTCCGGCGGAATCCCGATCGCCGAGCCATAGGGATAGACGTGGCTGTGGAGGTCGATGAGGCCCGGCATCACCAGCCGGCCGGCAGCGTCGATCGACCGCAGCGCACGCTCGACCGGAATGTCCGGTTCGAGGGCCTCGACCACGCCCCAGCGGATCCCGATGTCGCGCCGGCCGCGCAGGGCCTGGCTGGGATCGATGACGTCGCCGCCCTTGATGAGAAGGTCGAACTTGTCGGCCGGCCCCATCGCCGCGTGAGCCGGGCCCGACACCGCAGCCATGGCGGCCGCTCCGGAAGACAACAGGAAATGACGGCGCGACAGCGCGGACATGCTCGGCCTCCCCCACATCTTATTTGTAGTTGCCGATAGCATGCGCCTTGTCGGCGGCTCCGGCAAGACCCGCACCGGAAGATCGACGCTTCGGGCCTATCTCGCAGGTCCGACATTGCGCCGTTGACGCGGTGCATTAAGATGGACGGACGACATTCCTGCGAGACCCCATGACCTCGATCTCCCAACGCCTGCTCGCAATCCTCCTGCTCGCATCATCCTTTGCGCCGGCCGCCTCGGCGGACGATACGGCCGAGGTGGCACGTGCGTGGGGCCTGATCGGAACCTGGGCTGCTGATTGCGGTGCGCCTCCGGTCAGAGGCCGCGGCGCCATCATCTCCTACGAGATCTCGCCGGACGGCAGCCTGGTCTATCGCCGCGACCATGATCCCTCCGACGTCAATGAGGTCGCCACCGCGCGGATCGAACCCGACCAGACTCTAGTCCTCTCGATCGTCCTGTCGAGGGCGCGCCAGACGCGCGAGAATGGGATCATCAAGACGACGGACGGCGGCATCCGCTCGGTGTTCAATCGTGGCGAGGACGGCAGCTATACCATTCGCGAGGCGCGCTTCGTCGCCAACGGCAAGCCGACGCCAGCGCTCAGGAAGTGCGACTGACGCGGCAGGCTCGAGACGCAGCTCGCCCGCAAGCGTGAAGACCAAATCTGAACGTGTATTCAGCAACTTCGTGGAAGGTCCTGCGGAACGTTCTTTCACACTTCAAGTTGATCCCGCACTTTCATTCTGGAGGACAACATGAAGAAAATCGCTCTCGCGCTCGCTTCCCTTGCGGTCGTCGCGCTCGCGGCACCGTCGATCGCCAACGCCGAGACGGTGGTCATCAAGCGTGGCGGCCATCACTACCACCACGGCTGGGATCGCTCCCACGCCGAATACCGCATGCATCGTGAGTACCGGCCTCACCGCTATGTCCGGCCGCTCCACCGCCATCATGACCGCACCGTGATCATCAAGCGCGACTGATCCGCGGACTTCGCCGCAGCAATGGCCCCGCAAGGGGCCATTTTCTGTGGTCCATTCACCCTGGCCCGATGCACGGTCGTCAGCGATCCCAGTCCGGCGCAAAGGCCGGATTGACGAAGCGCTTGTCCTTCGGGAGGGACGCGATGGTGGCACGATCCTCATCATCGAGTTGAAGCTTCATCGCATCCCAGTTCGCCCGCTGACTTTCCGGGCGCGCTGCCTTGGGGATCGCCGCCACCCCATCCTGGTCCAACAGCCATTTCAGCGCGACCTGGGCGGCGCTGGCGCCATGCTTCCTGCCGATGGCCCCCAGCGTCTCGTCGGCGGCGGCGCGTCCCTGCGCCAGCGGGCAATAAGCCACCAGGGGAATTGACCGGCTCGCCATGTAAGCCATCAGCTTCGACTGATCGAGCATCACGTGATACTCGACCTGGTTGCACGCCACTGGCGCCCGAATCTCCTCGACCGCCTGCTTCAGCAGCGCGACGGTGAAATTGGCGACGCCGACCGCGCGCGTGCGCCCCTCCTCCTTCAGCTTCAACAGTGTCTCCAGCGCAGCCGGCAGGTCCATTCCCTTGGCCGGCCAGTGGATGAGATAGAGGTCGACGAACTCCAGCCTGAGCTTCCTCAGACTCGTGTCGAATGCGCGACGGATCGCGTCCGGCGCGAGGTTCTCCGGCCAGACCTTGGTGGTGACGTGCAATTCGGCGCGCGGCAGATTTGTTGCCGCAAGTGCAGCACCGATCGCGTCCTCGTTGGCGTACATCTCGGCAGTATCGATGTGGCGGTACCCGAGCGCGAGCGCGCTCTCGACGGCCTCGCGGCAGACGGTGCCCTGCATGCGAAAGGTGCCGAGCCCGAGCTTGGGCAGACGAATACCCTGGGTGTCGATGGCGTTCATGAATTCTCCTGGAATCGCGCGAACCACTCGCCAGCGAACGCCGGCGGCAGCCTCGAAACATCAAGACCTTGGCGGGAAGTGCTCAGCTTGCCGTCGCTCCGCTTGCGAGTTCAAGCGAGCCGGCATCCACCTCAATCAAGATGTCGGGAGGTCGGTTCCGGCGTGCAGGCGCACGCCGAGCCTGTGCTCAGCGCCAGTTGCAGATGCCGCCGCTGCCGGGCCGGCACGGCCAGGTCTGGATGCGCGTATCCATCGCCTGCGCGTCCAGCGGATTGCCGCGCCGATGGACGAGCTTGGTGCGAGCGGCGCCGCGGGGCCGCTCGGCCGTCCTGGTGCCTTGAGCGCGCCGGGTGGCGACGGCGCGCGGGATGGCGGAGCGCTCGTCCGGGTCGATCGCGGAACGGACGGCGACCGCAGGTCGATCTGATTTGGCTTCGATAGGCACAGGTTCGAAATGCGCCTCGGGGCCGAGCGGCTCCGGCGACAACACGGCCTTCGACAGATCAAGCTTGAGGAAGTCACCCGGCCGATAGGCCCCCGCCACAGCATCGCTCGCCGTGAGCAACACGGCGCATGTAATCGTGCCGATAACAGCTCTCAACACCATCCCATCCTCCCGTTCCCCGCGTAACGCCACTTACGCGCCCCGCCGCGAGATCTCTGCACGCCGGCCGATGGCGAACTCGCAGCGCTGCCCGGCTGCAAGAGCCAGCTAAGAGCGCCTGACATCACGCCGCACATCATGTTCGGTGATCGACCGTTATCAGTTCGGAGAAAGCGCCCACCAACCGCCGGTCGTTTGACGCATCATAGCCAAAGTTCCGCGCTCGTCTCTGATGTAGGTCACGGCGCCGTCATTTCCAGGCCCAAAACTGCGAGTCACAGTTACCGCTGTGCACGCAAATGGGCGCTGCGAGCATTAGTCATAGCAATCCGTCGACCCGGATGCGGCATCGCAGCGTCTCTGCAGAGTCCGGGGCGATGTGCAGGACGCCGGGCTTGGCCGCAAACTCGCCGTCGAAATCGAGCGGACTGGCGAAACCGCGCCACGGCTCGATGCACAGGAACGGCACGCCGCCGGGCTTCGACCAGATTCCAAGCTGACGAAAATGATCCCAAGTTAACTCAAGCGCCGGTCCTGTGGTTCCGACGAGGCGAACCGAACGGCTGGCCGGCTGATCGAGGATCACGGCATCGTCGTCGAACAGACGTTCGCTCAACGGGAGAACGCGCCCCTCGATCGGTGAGGGCTCCGGCCGCTCGCGCAGCAAACCGCCAGTCAGACGGCGGATCGGCGCCGGCTCCGGCTCTGCAAAAATTAGCCGGTAGCTCTCCTTCGGCTGGCCGGGGAGCAGCGGCCAGTTGAAGGCGGGATGGCATCCGAACGAGGCGGGCAGAACCTCCGCGCCGGGGTTGGCGATCTCGACCGCCACGTCCAGCGCATCAGCGGTGATCCGGTAGCTCACCGTGAGACGGAAGGCGAACGGATAGCGCGCCCGCGTCGTCTCGTCGTCGGTCAGCTGCAACACGCATGACTCGGCCCCGCGCTCCAGCCAAGTGAAGCGGAGGTCGCGGGCGAAGCCGTGCTGCGTCATCGGATAGGTCTGGCCGCGGTGGTGGAGCTGGTCATTCTTGAGTCGGCCGACGGTCGGAAACAACCATGGCGCATGGCGCGGCCAGACGGCTCCGGCCTGCCAAAGCAACTCCAGGCCCCCGCCCGTCTTCAGCGAGCACAGCTCGGCGCCGTCAGCCTTGACCGCGGCAGTGATGCCGCCCGCGCTGATCGTGTGAAGGTCGTCGCTCATTGCCGTCACCGACGTCGCAAAAGGATCGCACGAGGTGATGCCGGATTGCGGCAGCAACGTCCAGGGGTGCGGTTCATCACCAGCGCGTAGACCACCGCCACAAGCACAGGGCACGGGAATGTCGAACACGCGACCGAAGCCGCACTCATAGGGCCCGCGCTGTGTCTGAAGGGTAGGCAACCCGCGCCAAATCTTCGTGCAGGCCGCAGCTTGCCGGCCCTGATCATTCGTGTACGAATGATCGAAACCGGCTTGATGCTGCGCCGCGTGCAGGCGCAAACTGCCGCAAATGCTTTGCCAGGAGAGAAGGATATCCCGATGGCCCATGACGCGCCGCAAGCAACCGGTCCCAGCAAGCTGGTCATCCGCAACATCGGCCTGATGCTGTCCGGCGCACTGGAACGGCCCATCCTGGATGCCGACACGATCGTCGCCGAGAACGGCAAGATCACGGGAATCGGCCGCTTCAAGGACGTCGAAACCGAAGGCGCGACGACCATCGTCGATGCCCATGGCACGACGGTCGCGCCGGGCCTGATCGACAGCCACGTCCATCCCGTCGCCGGCGACTGGACGCCGCGGCAGAACCAGACCAACTGGATCGACTCCTATCTGCATGGCGGCGTCACTACGATGATCTCCGCCGGCGAGGTGCACATGCCCGGCCGTCCGCGCGACGTCGTCGGCCTGAAGGCGATGGCGATCTTCGCGCAGCGCGCGTTCTGGACCCTGCGACCGGGCGGCGTGAAGGTCCATGCCGGCGCGCCCGTGATCGAATGCGAGATGGTCGAGGACGACTTCAAGGAGCTCGCCGCGGCTGGCGTCAAGCTGCTCGGCGAGGTCGGTCTCGGCGGCGTCAAGGATGGCCCCACCGCACGCAAGATGGTCGGCTGGGCACGCAAATACGGCATCCAGAGCACCATCCACACCGGCGGCCCCTCGATCCCCGGCTCCGGCCTGATCGACAAGGACATCGTGCTGGAGGCCGGCACCGACGTCATCGGACACATCAATGGCGGCCACACCGCCCTGCCCGACGATCAGATCCGCTGCATCTGCGAGGGCTGCAAGGCGGGGCTCGAGCTGGTGCACAACGGCAATGAGCGCTCGGCGCTGTTCACCTTGCGCACCGCGCGCGAGATGAACGAGCTCAACCGCGTCATCCTCGGCACCGACGCGCCGGCCGGCTCCGGCGTGCAGCCGCTCGGCATCCTGCGCATGGTGTCGCTGCTGTCCTCGCTCGGCGACGTGCCGGCCGAGATCGCGTTCTGCTTCGCCACCGGCAACACCGCGCGGATGCGCGAGCTCGACTGCGGCCTGATCGAAATCGGCCGCTCCGCCGATTTCGTCATCATGGACAAGGCGCAGCACTCGCCGGCCAAGACGCTGCTCGACAGCGTCCAGCTCGGCGACCTCCCGGGCATCGGCATGACCATCATCGACGGCATCGTCCGCACCCAGCGCAGCCGCAACACGCCGCCGGCGACGAAGATCCCGGAGATCGTGGCGAAGTAGGATCGACCGGCTTTCTCCGCCGTCATTGCGAGCGCAGCGAAGCAATCCAGGGCCGCATGTGAAGCTCTGGATTGCTTCGGCGCAAGGGCGCCTCGCAATGACGCCGTGAGTTTGATGAAGATTGCGTAGCAAGGTTGGGCAAAGGCGCGCGCGACGCGCCAGCGCCGTGTGCGACGCACCCAGCGTCTTCGTCGCAGCATGGATGGTGGGCACGACGTATTCGCTACGCGAATGCGTCTTTGCCCACCCTACACGACCTGCGCTCGTGGCGACTACCGCAGCCTGTTCAACAACCCCAGCAGCGTCTCGCGTTCCTTCGCATCCAGCGGCGCCAGTGTCTCCTTGGAGATCGCCAGCGCCAGCGGCGCGGTCTTCTCCGCGAGCTGCTGGCCGGCGCGGGTCAGGCTGACCAACAGCCTGCGACCATCCTGCGGGTCCGGGCTGGTTTCAGTGAGACCGCGCGCCGTCAGCCGATCGATCACGCCCTTGATGGTCGCGACATCCATCGCCGTGAACCGTCCGAGCTGGTTCTGCGAGCACGGTCCGGTCTCGACCAGCTTCGACAGCGCCGCCCATTGCGTCGGCGTCAGGTTGCTGCCGATATCGCGCGCGAAGATCATGGTGTGGCGCTGCCACACCTGCCGCAGGATGAAGCCGATCTGGTCGTCCAGCACATAGGCCGTGCGGGCCGGCTTTGGCGCAGCCTTCGCGGCTTGCTTGGCCTGTGGCTTCGGCGTCGTCTTGGTCGCCGCTTTTGTCGATCGCTTCAGCGGGGCGCTCTTGGCCATATCTTTCCTCGCCTCAGATCGACAGATGCGCGTCGCGGATGTCGGGCCGCGCGTCGAGCTCGGCCATGGTGCCGGAGAAGCAGATGCGACCGCGCTCGATGATGTAGGCGCGGTCAGAGATCAGCTTCGCGAAATGCAGGTTCTGCTCGGAGACGACCAGCGAGACGCCTTCCTTCTTCATGGTCAGGATCGCATCGACCATCTGCTCCACGATCTTCGGCGACAAGCCTTCCGAGGGCTCATCGAGCAGGACCAGCGACGGATTGCCCATCAGGGTCCGAGCAATGGTCAGCATCTGCTGCTCGCCACCGCTCATGCGGCCGCCCGGGCGGCTCTTCATCTCGCCAAGATTTGGAAACAGCTGATACAACTTCTCGCGGGTCCATTGCGGGGCATTGGGCCGCGGCTTCTGGCGCCCGACCTCGAGATTCTCCTCCACCGTCAGCTCGGTGAAGATTCTGCGCTCTTCCGGAACATAGCCGAGGCCGGCGCGGACGATCTCATGGGTCGGCGCGGACGAGATGTCCTTGCCCTCGAACATGATCTGGCCTTCGCGCAGCTCGACCAGGCCGACGATCGAGCGGAAGGTCGTCGATTTGCCGGCGCCGTTGCGCCCGAGCAGTGCCACCACCTCGCCCTCGCCGACCTCGAGGCCGATGTCGAACAGGATATGCGCAGGACCGTAGTGGCTGTTGAGATTGGCGACGGACAGCTTCATGCCGGAGCTCCCTCGCGATGATCGGCATCATACAGCAGGCCTTCGCCGAGATAGATCGCCTGCACCTCGCGATTGGCCCGCACCTCGGCTGGCGATCCCTCGGCAATGAGACTGCCACGATTGAGCACGAGAATGCGGTCCGCATGCTCGAACACCACGTCCATGTCGTGCTCCGTGAAAAGGACGCCGATCGACTGCTCACGCGCGATTCCGGCGGTCAGCCGCATCAACTCGACGCGCTCGCGCGGCGCCATGCCGGCGGTCGGCTCGTCCATGAGCAGCAGCTTCGGCTGGTTGGCGAGCGCGATCGCGAGCTCCAGCCGCTTGAGGTCGCCATAGGCGAGCTCGCCGCAGGGACGCTCGGCATAGCCGGCCATGCCGACGAGATCGAGCAGGCGATCTGCTTCGTCCCGCTCGATGGCAAGCATCGGGCTCCAGAAATCGAACAGGCGGCGATGATGCGAGACCAGCGCGACCTGGATGTTCTCACGCACCGTCATGGTCGGATAGGTCGCGGTGATCTGGAAGGTCCGCCCGACTCCGAGCCGCCAGACCTCGCGCGGCTTGCGCCCCGTGGTCTCCTGCCCCATCACGGTGATGCGGCCGCTGTCCGGCACGTTCTGGCCGTTGAGCATGTCGAAGCAGGTGCTCTTGCCGGCGCCGTTCGGACCGATCAGCGCGAGGATCTCGCCGGCCTGCAGCGTGAACGACACGTTGCGGACGGCGTGAATGCCGCCATAGGATTTCGACAGGCCTTCGACGGAGAGCAGCGACACGCCGAGACTCATTGTGCGCCCTCCATCTTGGCCGACAGCGAAGCCCCCTTGGGGGCCGCTGCGCGGCGCCGATGCATGACGGTTTCGACCACGCCCACGATGCCTTTCGGGAACACCACCACGATCAGCACGATGAAGATGCCGAGCACGAGCTTCGACCAGTCGGTCTGGCTGACCAGCCAGATGTTGAGCGCCTTGTAGACGATGGCGCCGAAGATCGCGCCGGGCACCGTCTCGACGCCGCCCAGCAGCACCATGACCAGGGCATCGACCGACAGCGAGATGCCCATGTTGTCCGGAAAGACGCTGCCCTTGAGATAGGCGAACAGCGCACCGCCGAGGCCGGCCGTCGTGCCGGCGATGATGAACGCCGTCCACTGGATGCGCTTGCCGTTGATGCCGATCGACTCGCTGCGCAGCGGAGAGTCGCGCATTCCGCGCAAGGCGTAGCCGAACGGCGAGAAGGTGATCAGACGCAGCACGCTGACGACGAACGCGGAGACGCCGAGCGCGAGCCAGTAGAAGTGCGACGGCGACGCGGCCCATTTCTCCGGCCAGAGCCCGAGAATGCCGTTGTCGCCGCCGGTCACCGCAACCCACTGGAACGCGATCGACCACACGATCTGTGCGAATGCGAGCGTCAGCATCGCGAAATACACGCCCGAAAGCTGGACGGCGAAGGCGCCGAACACGGCCGCACCAAGCGCGCCGAGCAGCGGCCCCAGCAAGAGGCAGGCGATCATCGGCAGCCCCGCCATCTTCGCGAGGAAGGCGACGCCGTAAGCGCCGAGGCCGAAATAGGCGGCATGACCAAACGAGGCGAGGCCGCCGACCGCCATCAGGAAATGCAGCGACGCCGCGAAGATCACGAAGATCGCGATCTCGGCGCCGACGGTCAGCGCGTAGTTGCCGGCGATGAAAGGCAGCATCGCCGCCAGCGCCAGCACGACGAGAGACGCCAGCCGCTCGACCGAGCTCAGCGGACGCCAGGGAATGACGGTGAGACCGGGTGTGCGCCGCGCCGGCGCCTCCTTCTTGCCGAACAGGCCCCAGGGCCGCACGACCAGCACGACGGCCATCACCAGGAACACCAGGATCAGCGAGATCGTGGGGAAGATGAGAATGCCGAAGGCATTGAGCTCCGACACCAGAACCGCGGCGACGAAGGCGCCGAGGATGCTGCCGAGGCCGCCGATCACGACGACCACGAACACCTCGACGATGATGCGCAGATCCATCGCGTGATGGACCGCGTCACGTGGGATCTGCAGCGCGCCGCCGAGCGCGGCGAGGAAGACACCGACCGCGAACACCGAGGTGAACAGCCACTTCTGGTTGACGCCGAGCGCCGCGACCATGTCGCGGTCCTGCGTCGCCGCGCGCACCAGGATGCCCCAGCGGGTGCGCTGGAACAGCAACCAGAGCACACCGAGCACGATCGGACCGAGCGCGATCAGGAACAGGTCGTAGCTCGGGATGTTCTGACCGAAGAAATCGACCGCACCTTTCAATCCCGGCGCGCGGCGGCCGACCAGATCATCCGGTCCCCAGATCAGCACGACGAGATCCTCGACCATCAGGGTCAAGCCGAAGGTCGCGAGCAACTGGAACAGCTCCGGCGCGTGATAGATCCGGCGCAGCAGCACGATCTCGACGAGCACGCCGATGGCCGCGACCACGAGCGCCGCCACGACGATGCCGCCCCAGAAGCCGAGCGGACCGGACAGCCGCTCGGTGAGCGAAAAGGCCACATAGGCGCCGAGCATGTAGAACGCGCCATGGGCGAAATTCACGATGCGGGTGACGCCGAAGATGATCGACAGTCCCGACGCCACCAGGAACAGCGAGGCTGCACTGGCAAGGCCGGTCAGGAACTGGACGAAGTAGAAGGCCATGGGCGGTCCGCATGAGGAGATCGTCGAATCGATGAGCCGCATTTGCGCTCGGGCGCTCCTTCAGAGAGCTGACGAGCAAGCGTGGGGTGAGGGATCTCGGCCCGAACCTGTAGATCAGGCGTCGTATTCCCTCACCCCGCCCGCTCTCCCCCTGCGGGAGAGGGAGAAGCAGGATCGTGTGGATCAGTCCTTCGGCCGGAGCTTGCCGACTTCCGCGTCACCAGGCAGATAGTCCGAGCCCTTGCGGTAGACGGTGTCGACCATGATGCCCTTGCCGTCCTTCAGCGCGGTCTTGCCGACGTAAGCGCCGAGCGTCGACTGGTGGTCGATCTTACGGAACGTGATTTCACCGAAGGGCGACGGCACGGACAGTCCCTCGGCCGCGGCGATCAGCTTGTCGGTATCGGTCGAGCCGGCCTTGGCGAGAATGGCGGCCGCCGACTTGATGGTCTGGTAGCCGACGATCGAGCCGAGCCGCGGATAGTCGTTGTACTTGGCCTGATACGCCTTCAGGAACGCGTCGTGCTCGGGCGTCTTGATCGAGTACCAGGGATAGCCGGTGACGATCCAGCCCTCGGGCGTCTCCTCCTTGAGCGGATCCAGATATTCCGGCTCGCCGGTCAGGAAGCTGACGACCTTGCGGTCCTTGAACAGGCCGCGGGTGTTGCCTTCGCGGACCAGCTTCACGAGATCGGCGCCGAAGGTGACGTTGAGGATCGCCTCCGGATTGGCGGCGGCGACGGCCTGCACCACCGGACCGGCGTCGATCTTGCCCTGCGGCGGCCACTGCTCGTCCACCCACTGGATGTCGGGCCGTTTCTCCGACAAGAGCTTCTTGAACACCGCGACGGCCGACTGGCCATATTCGTAGTTCGGCGCAATGGTGGCCCATCGCTTGGCGGGAAGCTTGGCAGCCTCCTCCACCAGCATCGCCGCCTGCATGTAGTTCGACGGGCGCAGGCGGAAGGTGTATTTGTTGCCCTTCGCCCAGGTGATGGCGTCGGTCAGCGGCTCGGCCGCCAGGAAGAACACCTTCTTCTGGTTGGCGAAGTCGCTGACGGCGAGGCCAATGTTCGACAGGAACGTACCGGCGAGCATCGCGACGTTCTCGCTCGAGACCAGCTCGTTGGCTGCGGTCTGCGCATCGGCCGGCTTGCCGCTGTCGTCCTTGGAGACGACGACGAGCTTCTTGCCGTTGATGCCGCCGGCTGCGTTGACCTCCTCGACCGCAAGCTGCCAGCCCTTGCGATAAGGCTCGGTGAACGCCGGCAGCAGCGAATAGCTGTTGATCTCGCCGATCTTGATGACGTCCTCGGCGCGCGCCGCGCTCGTCAGTCCCGCGACGGCAAGGCCCAGGCCTGCCGCAAGCATCGTTCTCCGTCGCATCCCTTCAGCCTCCATGTTGAGTCGAATTACCGTAGACCGTCCTCGCCCTTGATCTCGGCGACCGTGAGCCCGCCGACGCGCGGCAGCGGACGGCCGCTGTCGGTGACCGCGAGCGCGACCATGATCTCATTGGCGCGTGGCGCGTCGTTGATCTGCACCTCCATGCCGTCGAAATGACTGCGCACGAAGGCCGCATCTTTGTGGCCGAGCGGAATGTCGAGCGTGCAGCCAACGCCGCCGCGCTTCTTCGACGAGGGGATCAGCGCCGCGCCCTTGCCGAGCACCTTGCGCACCGGCGCCCCCATCTTCGGATGCAGGATCGCGGCCGCATGCTCCAGCTCGCCATCGCTGCCGACGGCCGCCGCCTTGCCATAGCTGTGCGCGGCCGGACCCTCGATGCCGAGCGCGGCAACCGCGCGCTTGGCCAGCATCTCGCCGAGCTCCTCGCCGATCGCGATCAGCGGCGACAGGTCCTCGACATAGCGGCCGGCAAACGGATTCTCGATCACCGCCACTGCCGCAGCCCGCCGCGTCGGCGGCGACACGGTCCGGCCCATCTCCTGATGGACTTCCTCGACCACGGTCACGATCTTTCTGATGACGGCGCTCATCGTCGACCCTTCGTATTCTGGCACATCATGCATCAAACCTCACGCCGCCGCCGCCCGCAACTGCGGCCGACGAACGATCTCGACCGCGCGCGGACCGACAACGCGAATGTTGCCGCGGAGCTGCAGAACAGCGCCTTCGATCAGACCGGCCGACAGCAGCGACTGCCCACGATGCTCGCCCGCGGCCAGCGCTTCGGCAATCTCGGCATCACGGAGCTCTCCGACCTCGCATGTGACGAGGCGGTCACCGAGATCGCTATCCGGTTGCAACTCGCACGCGGGTCGGCGAAGCACGGCCGGATGCCCCGGAAGGTCGACCGCGTTGCCGATCACCGTCGCAGCCGCATCGGCCTGCGCTGCGCTACGCGCGAGCACCGTCACCGCATCGGCAATGCCCAGTGAGAAGCTGCGACCGTGGCGGCCCGATGTGGCGACACCGCCGATCGCGTCGGCAGCACGAAGCGTCATCCTCCGCATCACGCCCGCGCCGTCGGGACGGTCCATCAGCCCGACGCTGAAGGTAGCGGCATCCCGCAGATGGAGTGCGATGTCACCACCATTGTTGACATAAGCCCGCGTCAGCTTCGCCGCGCCGCACATGGCGCCGAGGATCTCCTCGGCGACGCTCCCGGCAACCGCGGCCATCGGCGTGATGAACATTTCGCGCGCGAACGGCGACACGGCCGCATGCATCCGCCTCGCGACGACACCTTTTAATTGGCATCGATCGTGATCGGCTCCCCTGCGCAGATCGGACAGTTCGGCACACAGCTCGTCCAAGAGACCCGTGAAACGCTCGGCCGCCGCACGATAGGCCGCACCAATATCGCCATCGGCCGCATCTGCGCCGATGATCAGATCGATCGGGCCGTCCTGCAGATGCAGCCGCCGGTCGGGCAACAAGGCGATCTGTGGCCGCCGGCTCATGAGCCCGGCCTCGGCCACGGCAATTGGCGGATGTCCTTGCTGACATCCTTCAGCGAAGCGAGCGGCTGGACGTAGTCCATGTGCCCGCCGAGCGCCGCATAATCCGATAGCCTCAGCGTGAACTCGATCGGCGCGACGATCGCAGGCGTCGGCACATAGCCGAAGGCGCCGGCCGGCATCTGGGTCACGTCGACCATATAGGTGATGCCGCCGCCCGGCCAGACATAGACCGGCGCACCGCCGCTCGTCACCCGCGTCAGCGTATCCTTGACCGAACGCGTCAGCCGCACCGGATTGTCGGTGACGCCAGCGCGCAGCGAGCCGCCGGCACCGGCCATGAACAGCACGGTGCACAGCGCCGGCTCGCAGTTCTCCTGGATGCGCTCGACCGAGAACTGCAGCTCCGGCGGCATCTCGCGCTGCACCGGCCTGAGCGACTCGTCGAGCACGTAGTATCCGGCATGCTCGCCCGTCGTGGACACCATCAGCAGCGTCGTTCCCGGCTTCGCCGTCTTCGGATCGAACGGCCCGAGGATCGACAGCGGATCGGAGATGTCGGTGCCGCCCCAGCCGGTTCCGGGCTGCGCCACCTGGAAGTAGCGGCCCGGCGTGGAGCGACGTCCCTTCATTTTGATGCCGGTCGCAGGAATGTCGAGCAGCTTGCCGGCCTGGTGCTCCGAAAGAACGCCGGTGATGTGATCATCAACCACGACGACCTCGTCGACCTTGCCCTGCCATTGCTTGGCGAACATGCCGATCGTGGCCGAGCCGCAGCCGACGCGCATGCGCTCTTCCTTGACGCCGTTGACGATCGGGGGCTGCCCCGCCTGCACGATCACGCTGGAGCCCCCGTCGACCACGAGCTCCACGGCTTTGCGGTTGCTGAGGTCCATCAGCGCGTCACAGGTGACACGCCCCTCCTTCTTGGAGCCGCCGGTCAGATGATGCACGCCGCCGAGCGACAGCATCTGCGAGCCGTATTCGCTGGTCGTGACGTGACCGACCGCCTCGCCGTCGACGCGCACCGTCGCCGCTTCCGGGCCGAGATAACGGTCGGTATCGATCTTCACCTTGACGCCGCAATAGCTGAAGATGCCCTCGGTCACGACCGTGACCATGTCGACGCCATCGACCACCGACGACACGATGAACGGCGCCGGCTTGTAGTCCGGATAGGTGGTGCCGGCGCCGATCGCGGTAACGAACAGCTCGGGCTGATGCACGATCTTGCCGTCCCAGTCGCCGCTCGCCTGGAACGGCACCAGCTTGCCGCCATGCGACACCGTGCGCTCCAGCAGGATATGCGGATCGACGCGCACCAGCACACCGTCCTGATTGGCATAACGGTCGCAGGCACCTGCCGCGCCCGGCTTGATGTAGCACATCACCGGACAGGCATCGCAGCGGATCTTGTCCGCGGCACCGTCGCTCGCCGTTTCGGTCACCATGCAGAGAAGCCTATCTTGAAGCGGAGCTGGCGGCAAACGTCCACACGCCGCGGCAATTCGTTCGTATACGAATGATGTCGCGCCCCTCCGCCGGCTGTCAAGCGCCACCGCGAACGAAAAGCACGATTGCCGGATAAACGATCAGTTTGCCCTGCACAATGACGACAAATCGTGCATACGCTGCAGCGCAAAACGTGGCACTTGCATGTTAGTACACAAACGATACGCTCGGAGCGATCGCCATCGCATCCTCGTTGACGATAGCATAGCGGACGACAGAAGGGCATGACGCCAGCAATGATTCGGCTGACCGTGAACGGACGGGCGCACGACGTCGCCGCCGCGCCCGGCACGCCCCTGCTTCATGTGCTGCGCAACGACCTCGCCCTGAACGGTCCGAAATACGGCTGCGGCCTGGGGGAATGCGGCGCCTGCACCGTGCTGATCGACGGCCGCGCCGCCCGCTCCTGCGTCATTCCGGTGGAAGGCTGCATCGGCCGCGATGTCACCACGCTGGAAGGGCTGGGCTCGCGCGAGGCGCCCGATCCGGTGCAGCAGGCCTTCATCGCCGAGCAGGCTGCGCAATGCGGCTATTGTCTCAACGGCATGATCATGACGACCAAGGCACTGCTGGCGATCAAGCCCGATCCGTCACGCGACGAGATCAAGCAGGCGCTGCGCTACAATCTCTGCCGCTGCGGCGCCCATGTCGAGATCCTCCGCGCGGCGATGCGGGCGGCCGGCCACACGCTCGAGGCGCTGGACTGATGAACGATCGCCTCACCAAGGACGAAGACATGCCTCGCGGCTGGCTGGTCGTCGAGCGTCCCATGGCCGGCAACAATGGCCGGTCCGAAACCTTCATCCGGATCACGGCGGCAGGCGAGGTCTCGGCCTTCAACGGCCATGTCGATCTCGGCACCGGCATCCGCACCGCGCTGGGACAGATCGTTGCAGAAGAGCTCGACGTCTCCTTCGCCCGCGTCGTGGTCGTGCTCGGTGACACCGCGGTCGTGCCGAACCAGGGCGCGACCATCGCCAGCGAGACAATTCAGATCACCGCCGTGCCCCTGCGCAAGGCGGCGGCGCAGGCGCGCGCCTTCCTCTTGGCGCGAGCGGCCGCGCAGCTCGGCCTCGACGTTCAGGATTTGACGGTCGAGGACGGGCTGATCCGCGGGCCCAACAACCGCGTCCTCAGCTATGGCGAACTGATCGGCGATGAGACGATCAGCCTCGCGCTCGCCGACGATATCATCGTCAAGTCGGTGAACGACTATCAGGTCGTCGGCCGCTCGGTGCCGCGCGTCGATCTGCCGGCGAAGGCGACCGGCGAGCTCACCTACGTACATGACGTGCGCGTGCCCGGCATGCTGCACGGCCGCGTCGTGCGCCCACCCTATGCCGGCGTCGATGCCGGTCCCTTCATCGGCACCAGCCTTCTCGGCGTCGACAGAGACTCGATCCGCGACATCCCGGGTCTGGTCGACGTCGTCGTCATCGGCGATTTCATCGGCGTCGTCGCCGAGCGCGAGGAGAACGCGATCCTGGCTGCCGAGCGCCTCGAGGTGAATTGGAGGCCGGTGCCGACCTTGCGCGATCTCGACGATGTCGAGAACGCGCTGCGAGCCAATCCGTCCGCTCCGCGCCGGCTGCTCGACAAGGGCGATGTCGACGCCGCCATCGCCGACGCCGCCAAGCCGATGCGGAGGACCTATCTCTGGCCCTATCAGATGCACGGCTCGATCGGGCCGTCCTGCGCTGTCGCCGACTATCGCGACGGGCAGATCCGCATTTATTCCGGCACGCAGAATCCGCACATCCTGCGCGGCGATCTCGCCATGCTGATCGACTGTCCAGAGGATCACATCGAGCTGGTCCGGCTGGAGGCCGCCGGCTGCTATGGCCGCAACTGCGCCGACGATGTCACGGCCGATGCGCTGCTGCTGTCGCGTGCGGTCGGCCGCCCGGTGCGCGTGCAGCTGACGCGCGAGCAGGAGCATCTGTGGGAGCCCAAAGGCACCGCGCAGCTGATGGACGTCAATGGCGGCCTCAATGCCGACGGTTCGGTTGCGGCCTATGAATTCGCCACGCGCTATCCCTCGAACGGCGCGCCGACGCTGGCCTTGCTGCTCACCGGCCGCATCGCGCCGGAGCCCGCCGTGTTCGAGATGGGCGACCGCACCGCGATTCCGCCTTATGATTACGACCATATGCGCATCACAGCGCATGACATGCCGCCGATCGTGCGCGCCTCCTGGATCCGCGGCGTCTCGGCCCTGCCCAACACCTTCGCCCACGAGTCCTACATCGACGAGCTCGCCGCCGAGGCCGGCGTCGACCCGATCGAATACCGGCTGCGCTATCTGAAGGACGAGCGCGCGCGTGATCTCGTGAACGCCGTGGCCGAACGCGCCGGCTGGACGCCGCGCCCCGTGCGGGAAGAGAAGACGCCCGAGAACGGCGTCGTCCATGGCCGCGGCTTCGCCTACGCGCTCTACGTCCACAGCAAGTTTCCCGGCTACGGTGCGGCATGGTCGGCCTGGATCGCCGATGTCGCCGTGAATACGACGACCGGCGACGTCAGCGTCACGCGGGTGATCGCAGGCCAGGACTCCGGCCTGATGATCAATCCGGACGGGGTACGCCACCAGATCGAAGGCAACGTCATCCAATCCACCAGCCGGGCGCTGATGGAGGAGATTCCCTTCACGCGCGGCAAGGTCGCGGCGCGGGAATGGGGCGCCTATCCGATCATCACCTTCCCCGACGTGCCTGAGATCGACGTGCTGATGCTGCCGCGACCGGATCAGCCGCCGCTCGGCGTCGGCGAGTCAGCGTCCGTGCCAAGCGCCGCCGCGATCGCCAATGCGATCTACGACGCCACCGGCGTCCGCTTCCGCGAGCCGCCATTCACGCCGGAGCGCATCCTGAAAGGACTGCGCGGCGAACGGGTGGAGACGCCGGCGCCGCAGTCGCTGCCCGCCCCCGAAAGACCGGCGACCACGTGGCTCAAGCCCTTTGCCAAGCGGGGCGGCGTGATCGCCACCGCCGTCGCGGCCTGCGCCGCGGCGATCGGCGTCGCCGCCGCCGTGCTGCCCTGGCGCGCCATCGCGCCGATCACCCGCCCCGATCCCTCGGTCTATTCCGCTGCGACGATCGCGCGCGGGGAGGCGCTCGCGGCGCTCGGCAATTGCGCGGTCTGCCATACCGCGGATGGCGGCCTGATCAATGCCGGCGGCCGCGCACTGGAGACGCCGTTCGGCACGCTGTTCAGCACCAATATCACGCCCGACGTCGAGACCGGGATCGGCGCCTGGTCCTATCCCGCCTTCGAGCGCGCGATGCGCGAGGGTGTGCATCGCGACGGCCGGCAGCTCTATCCGGCGTTCCCCTACACGCATTTCGCACGAACCGATGATGCCGACCTGCAGGCGCTGTACGCCTACCTGATGGCACAGGCACCGGTCCGACAGCAGGCGCCGGACAACGCGCTGCGCTTCCCGTTCAACCTGCGGCCGCTGGTCGCCGGGTGGAATGCACTGTTTCACGACACGCAGCCGTTCAGGCGTGATCCAACACGATCAGAGCATTGGAATCGCGGCTTCTATCTCGTCGAAAGCCTCGGCCATTGCAGCGCCTGTCACTCGCCGCGCAACGCGCTCGGCGCCGAGCAGCGCAACGCATATCTCGCTGGCGGCTTCGCCGAGGGCTGGGAAGCCCCAGCGCTGACCTCGCTCTCGAGTGCCCCGATCCCGTGGACCGAGGACGAGCTCTACACTTATCTCCGCTCCGGTCAGTCGCGCTTCCATGGCGTGGCCGCCGGTCCGATGGCACCGATCGTCAAGGATCTCGCGACGCTGCCCGATGCCGACATTCGGGCCATGGCGATCTATCTCGCCTCGTTCCAGACGCCCTCGCCCGCGGCAGCGAAGCTGGAGGCGATGGCCGCGGAATTGGAAGCGCGCACCAAGGTGACCTCGACGCCGTCTCCGGCGGCACGGCTCTATCTCGGCGCCTGCGCGGTCTGTCACGAGGTCGGCGGCCTGCCATTGTTCGGCAGCCGGCCCTCGCTGGCGCTGAACAGCAACCTGCACAGCGCCACACCCGACAATCTGATCCAGGTGATCCTGCACGGGATCATGAAGCCGGCCTCGTCCGACCTCGGCTACATGCCGGCGTTCAAGGAGCATCTCAGCGACGTCCAGCTCGCCGAACTCGTCGCCTATCTCCGTCAGCAATTTGCCCCGGACAAGCCGGCCTGGACGGGCGTCGACGCCGCCATCGGTCGCATCAGGTCCGCCGTGGCGCAGTGAGGCCGAGCATGCTCCTTCAGCGCCCGGCGCCCCGACCACCACCCTGACGCGCATTCGGGCACCTCCTTGCCAGTAATTTCGCCTTGCGGCAGTCGCCCTGCCGCTTCTAGAATTTGGGACTATGTTCCAAAAAATGGAACAAATGGTATCATCATGAGCGCCCTGACCAACGCCATCGACATCCTGCGCTGCTTTTCGACCGCGCGACCTGACCTCTCCTTTGCCGACGTCCAGGTCCTGACTGGCAAGCCGAAGAGCTCGACCTCACGCCTGCTCCGCTCGCTGCGCGATTGCGGCCTGCTCGAGCAGGACCCACATAGCCGACGCTACCGCCCGGGCCTGCTGACCTTCGAGCTCGGGCGGCTTCACCGGGCCCATGACGACCTGATCGCCACCGCCGAGGGCGAACTGCGCGATGTCTGCGCGCGCACTGGCCACACCGGCTACATCGCCGTGCTCGACGGCTATCAGCAGGTGGTGCTGCGGATCGTGCCCGGCTCCAATCCGCTGCGCGTCGTCAACCCGCCCGGCCAGCGCACGCCGGCAATCATCACCTCGAATGGCCGCGCCATGCTGGCGCGTCTGTCAGACCAGGAGATCCGGGCGCGCGTGCCGCTCGACTACCCGAAGGTCCCGGCCAACTCGCCGCAGAACTTCACCGAGCTGATGGCGCGGCTGAACGAGATCCGCCGGACCGGCATCTCGGACGCCGCCGACGAGGCCATCGAGGGCGTCGGCTCGCAGGGCTTTGCGCTGGCGAGCGGCGAGAGCGGTGAGCTGATCGGCATCGCCGTCTCCTATTCGGTGCAGGCGACCACCGAGATCGAGCGCGCCAACGTCCGCCGCGAGCTCGGCGCGATGGCTGCCAAGCTGCGCCGCATGACCGGCGATCCGCTCGGCCAGACCATCGAACAACTGGCCGGACTGGCCTCCTGATGACGAGCAGCAGCGCGCCGCGCGTCAACAGCATGGCGCTGTTGATCCTGCCGAGCGCGTTGCTGTTCGCGCTGTTCTTCTTCCTGCCGATCGGATTGATGGCGCTGATGAGCGTCCTGACCGGCAACCCCGTGGTCATGCCGAACGTCGCCCTCACCGCCAAACACTATGCCCGCATGGGCGATGACGGCTACTATCTCGAGGTGATCTGGACCACGATCCGGATCGGCCTCTGGACGACCCTGGCCGCGCTCGTGATCGGCTACCCGCTCGCGCATTGGATGGCGCGGATCAAGAGCCGCACCGGCCATGCGCTGCTGCTGATGGCCGTGCTGGCGCCGATGCTGACCGGCATCGTGGTGCGCACCTTCGCCTGGATGACGCTGCTGTCCGACAAGGGTGTCATCAACCAGATCCTGACCGCGCTCGGGCTGATCACCAGGCCGTTGCAGCTGATGTACAATGAGACCGGCATCATCATCGGCCTCGTCCACATCTATGTGCCTTTCATGGTGCTGACGCTGACTGGCGTGATCGGCCGCATCGACGAGCGGCTGGAGCAGGCGGCGGAGAATCTCGGCGCCAGCCCGTGGCGCGCTTTTCTCGAAATCACCCTGCCGCTCAGCCTGCCCGGCATCCTCGCCGGTTCGCTGCTCGTCTTCGCGCTCGCGATCAGCGCCTACGTCACGCCGATCCTGCTCGGCGGCTTCCAGATCATGACCCTGCCGATCCTGATCTACCAGCAGATCTCCGCGAACTTCAACGTCGGATTCGCGGCTGCGCTCGGCATGGTGCTGCTCATCATTTCGCTCTCGCTCGTTGTCGCGTATAATCACGTGCTCGGCCTCGTTTCGGGCCAGCGCGAGCTGCAATGAGGGCCAATATGACGAGCCTTGCTCCAGGATCGCGGCCGCCGCTTGCTGCGCCGATCGATCTGGCGGCCACACCTGCCCTTCGCAGCAAGACGCGGCCGCTCCGGTGGGGTCGCAGGCTCTATCTCACCGCCAATACCGGCATCCTCGCCTTCCTGCTGACGCCGATCGCGATCGTGATCGTGTTCGCGCTGAACCCCACGCCTTTCATCCAGTTTCCGCCGGTCGGCGTCTCCTTGCGCTGGTTCGAGAAGTTCTTCGCCTCGCGCGACTTCATGCACGCGCTGCTCTTCAGCATCGAAGTTGCGGCCATGACCACGGTCGCGGCCACGGTGCTTGGCGCGTCGGCCGCGCTGGCGATCGCCCGCGGCAACCTGCCAGGCTCTCGGCTGATCGTGGCGACCATGCTGTCGCCGCTGATGCTGCCCGCGATCCTGACCGGTCTTGCATTGTTCCAGTCCTACGTGCTGCTCGATGTCGGGCGTCCCTTGTGGGGCCTCGTCGCGGGCCATACGCTCGTGACGATTCCCTACGTCGTGCGCACCACGCTCGCGGTGTTGCATAATTTCGATGTCAGGCTGGAGGAAGCCGCGCAAAATCTCGGCGCCAGCCCCACCCGGGCCTTCTTCGAGATCACTCTGCCGCTGGTGAAGCCCGGCGTTCTGGCAGGCGCGATCTTTGCTTTCATCGTCTCGTTCGACCAGTTTCCGGTGTCGCTGTTCCTGGTCGCGCCGGGTAGCGAGACCTTGCCGATCACGCTGTTCAACTATCTGAAGTTCGATCTCGACGGCACCATCGGCGCGGCCTCGGTGGTCTCGATCCTGCTCGCCTTCATCGTCGTCATCGCGCTCGACCGCACCGTAGGTCTTCGCTCCTACGTCAAACTCTAAGGGAGATCCCGGACATGACCGCCTCATCGCGTCGTTTTCCTCTGAGCCGCCGCCGCCTGCTGACCGCGGCTGCGTCGCTCGGCGCCGGCGTTGTCGCTGCTCCCTATGTCGCGCGTGCGGACGAGCCCGTTCTCAACGTCACCGGCTGGGGTGGCAAATGGGGTGACGTGATGAAGGCCGAGATCGGCCCGGCCTTCGAAAGCGAGTTCAAGTGCAAGCTCAAGACCGACACCGCGCTGCCATTCCTGCCGAAGCTGCAGGCGAGCTCACGCTCGGCCCCGGTCTACGACGTGCTGCACACCAACTCCAACGAGCAGTGGGCGGCCGTGGAGATGGGTCTCGTCGAGCCCAAGGTCGACCCCAAGCTGGTTCCGAACGTTGCCGACGTCTACCCTTACGCCGTCAGCGACAAGATCGTCGGCGTCTGCATCTTCACCAGCGCCATCGGTCTCGGCATGCGCACCGACAAGGGCTATGGGAGCGTCACGTCGTGGAAAGACTACTGGGACGCGAAATTCAATGGCGCGCGCGGCGGCTATGTGATCCCAGCCAATAGCCTGGGACAGGCGTTCGTGATGATGTGCGGCGCGCTGTATGGCAAGGGCCAGACCGACCTCGACGCCGCCTATGCAGCGCTGGAGAAGCTGAAGCCGATCAAGCTGGTCGACTTCACCGGCGCGATGGAGAAGCTGATCCTGTCCGGTGAGGTCGGCCTCGGCATCCTGCATGATTCCGGCATCTATCGTTACGACGGTCAGAACCAGCCGGTCGACTTCGTCACGCCGAACGAGGGCGTGCTGTCGCTCGAGCAAGTGCTGAGCATCACGCCCGGCAGCAAGGTGAAGGTGCTCGCCAACGCCTATATCAACTACATGCTGCGCCCCGAGGTTCAAAAGCGCCTCGCCGAGACGGTGTGGTATTCGCCGGCCAACAGGAAGGTCAAGCTCGACGCCAAGTATGACGCCAAGCTGCTGACGACGCCGGAGAAGGTCAGCAAGCTGATCCAGGTCGACTGGAAGTGGTACAACGCACGGAAGGACGAGATCGACAGCCGGGTCAACCGGATCTTCCGCGCATGAGCGCTGCCATCGAGATCGCCGCGGTCAGCAAGATCTATGACGGCGGCGTACGCGCAGTCGATGCGGTTGCCGTGAACATCAGGCCTGGCGAGTTCTTTTCGCTGCTCGGCCCGTCCGGCTGCGGCAAGACCACCACCCTGCGCATGATCGCCGGCTTCGACAGCCCAAGCGCCGGCGAGATCCGCCTCGACGGCGCCGACATCACCCATGTGCCGGCGCACAAGCGCGACATGGCGATGGTGTTCCAGAACTACGCCCTGTTTCCGCACCGGACCGTGGCCGAGAACGTCGCGTTCGGCCTGCGCATGCGCAAGATCGACAAGGCGACGATTGCCGCGAAGGTGAAGGCTGCGCTGGCGATGGTTGAACTCGGAGGCCTGGAGAACCGCAGGCCGGCGCAACTGTCCGGCGGACAGCAGCAGCGCGTCGCACTCGCCCGCGCCATCGTCATCTCGCCGCGCGTGCTGCTCTGCGACGAGCCGCTCGGCGCGCTCGACAAGAAACTGCGCCAGCAGATGCAGTTCGAACTCAAGCAGCTGCAGAAGACGCTCGGCCTCACCCTCGTGTTCGTCACCCACGACCAGGAAGAGGCGCTGGCAATGTCGGACCGTATCGCGGTCATGAACGCCGGGCGCATCGAGCAGATCGGCACCCCGGTCGAGATCTACGATCAGCCGCGAACGCGTTTCGTCGCGGATTTCATCGGCGACACCAACATTTTTCGCGGCCAGCGCGTGACCTTGGACAATGGCGTCGGCATAGCCGTCGGCAACGGTCTGGTGCTGGCCCTGGCGGGCACGGTCGCAGCAGCCGAGGGCGAGGTTCTGTCGGTCGCGCTGCGGCCGGAGAAGATATCGGTGTCGCCAGCCGAGGTGGCCGATGCCAAGCGGACGGGCATGTCCGTGCGCGGCACCGTCGAGAGCACCAATTTCCTCGGCGGCGCGGTGCTGTACCGCGTCGCCCTGGAGAGCGGACAGCACGTGCTGGCGCAACAGCCGAATTCCGGGGCTGGTCCGCTCCACGCGCCCGGTCAAACGGTCACGCTCGACTGGCGTCCGGCCGATCTCGTCATTCTCGAGGATTGATATTGTGAGCGTCAAATTCTTATTCCCGCAGCAGTACCGTGCGCTGCAGTCACAGAGCAGCGTCGAGGAGCTCGTGCCGTGAGCGCGGCCGGCATGGAGACGATCAGCCTCGACGACATCGAGTCGCTCGCGGTCGGCGCCTGGATCCTCGGCACCGGCGGCGGCGGCAGTCCCTATCTCGGCCTGCTCAACCTGCGCCGGCTCTATGCGGAAGGACATCGCGTGCAGATGATGTCGCCGCTCGACCTCGCAGACGACGACTGGGTCGCGGTGGTCTCCAACATGGGCGCCCCCTTGGTCGGGCAGGAACGGCTGGCCGACAGCCGCAGCATCGCGCGTGCGGTGCGCATGCAGGAGGAGATCAACGGCATCACATTTCGCGCCGTGATGTCGGTCGAGATCGGCGGCGGCAACGGCATGCAGGCGCTGATGGCGGCGGCGCATCTGAACATCCCCGTGGTCGACGCCGACTGCATGGGCCGCGCCTTTCCCGAGGCGCAGATGACGTCGGTCGCGATCGGCGACCTCAAGCCCTATCCCTGCACGCTCTACGATCCGCGCGGCATCGAGGCCGTCGTGACCAAGGTGCCGAGCTGGAAGTGGATGGAGCGCGCCAGCCGCAAGATCTGCGTCGAGATGGGCTCGATCGCCTCGACCAGCAAGGCGCCGCGCACCGGCCGCGAGGTCAAGGACTGGGGCATCCATTTCACCACCACCAAGGCCATCGCGATCGGCCGCGCGGTCGAGGCCGCCAACAGGAGCCACCACGATCCGATCGCGGCGATCCTCGATTGCGAGGGCGGGCAGCGGCTCTTCAATGGCAAGATCGTCGACGTCGAGCGCCGCACAACCGAAGGATTTCTGCGCGGCAGCGCCGTCGTGGAAGGCAGCGACGACGATCGCGGCACCCGGCTCAAGCTGTCGTTCCAGAACGAATGGATCGTGGCTTGGCGCGATGGCGAAGCCATCGCGATGGCGCCGGACCTGATCTGCGTGCTCGACAGCGTCAACGGCCACGGCATCGGCACCGAGACGGTGCGCTACGGCCAGCGCGTCACCGTGATCGCGCTGCCCGCACCGGCCGTGCTGACCAGCCCGCGCGGGCTCGAATTCGTCGGCCCGCGCGCCTTCGGCTATGACCTCGATTTCCGGTCGCTGTTTGCGACCCCTGGAGCTCCCTGAGAATGAAGCGGATTGGCATTGACGTCGGTGGCACCAACACCGACGCCGTCCTGATTGCCGACGACGAGGTCGTCCACTCCGTCAAGAGCGCAACCACCGCCGACGTCACCTCCGGCATTCTCGCCGCGCTCAAGGCGCTGCGAGAAAATCCCGCGGCGGCCGTGCCGGTCGACGCGGTCGTGATCGGCACCACGCATTTCATCAATGCGGTGGTGCAGCGGCGGCACCTGCAGAGGATCGGCGCCATCCGAATCGGGATGCCCGCCTCCGCCTCGCTGCCGCCGTTCTGCGACTGGCCGGCCGATCTCGCCGCGCTGGTCAGCGCCGAGACCTTCATGCTCGAAGGCGGCCACGATTATGATGGTCGCCCTTTCATGCCGCTCGACACGGCCGGACTGAGGGCAGCCGCGCGCGCGATCAAGGCCAAGGGCCTGCGCGCGGTCGCGGTCGCCTCGTCGTTCTCGCCGCTCGACCCGAGCTGCGAAAACACTGCGCGCGAGATCCTCGCCGAGATCTGCCCCGAGGTCGCCGTCACCCTGTCGCACGACCTCGGCCGCATCGGACTGCTGGAGCGCGAGAACGCCGCCCTGCTCAATGCCGCGCTCCACGACCTCGCGGTCACGACGGTCGCCGCCTTCCGCAAGGCGATCGCGGAGTCCGGCATCGATGCGCCGCTGTTCCTGACGCAGAACGACGGCACCGTGATGCAGGCGGAGATCGCGACCGCCTTCCCGGTCATGAGCTTCGCCTCCGGCGCCACCAACTCCATGCGCGGCGCCGCGTATCTCTCCGGCCTCGACGACGCCATGGTCGTCGACGTCGGCGGCACCACCAGCGACATCGGCCAGCTGCGCCACGGCTTTCCGCGCGAGGCCAACGCCGTCGTCGAGGTCGGCGGCGTCCGCACCCTGTTCCGCATGCCCGATTTGCTCTCGATCGGGCTCGGTGGCGGCAGCCATGTCGAGCAGGATCCGGTCCGCGTCGGCCCGCTCAGCGTCGGATACCGGCTGACATCCGACGCGCTGGTATTTGGCGGCGACCGTCTGACCGCGACCGACATCGCGGTCGCGGCGGGGCTGATCGACATCGGCGACAGATCGCGCGTCGCGCATCTGCCGAAAGGCCTGATCGACGCCGCGCTCGCCGACGCCCACCGCAAGCTCGAGGGCGACATCGACCGCATGAAGACCGAGGCCGGCGACGTGCCGCTGCTCGCGGTCGGCGGCGGTGCCTTCCTGGTGCCGGAGCGCCTCGCCGGCATCTCCAACATCGTCCGCGTCGACCATGGCGACTGCGCCAATGCGGTCGGCGCCGCCATCGCCCAGGTCTCCGGCGAGGCCGACCAGGTCTTCCGCGACCTGACCCGCGACGAGGCCATCGCCGCCGCGCGCGGCATCGCCGAGGCACGCGCCGTGCAAGCCGGCGCCGCCCCCGATACGCTCAAGACGGTCGACGTCGAGGACATGCCCATCGCCTACCTCCCCGGCAACGCGCTGCGCGTCCGTGTTCGCGTCGCCGGCGCCATCGCCGAGCCGACCATCGGCGCGGCGGCGTAGTCCATTGTCATCACGCCAGCTCGGCGATCCGCTCGACCCCGGCCTCCGCGCCTTGCGCCTTGGCCGCCGCCATCGAGCCGCCGAGGTCAATGCCCCGGCAGGCGTTGTCGACGACGATGGCCGCGAAGCCGAGCCGCCGTGCATCGACCGCCGAATAGTGCACGCAGAAATCGGTGGCGAGACCGACGAGAAAAACCCGCTTCAGGCCGCGCTCGCGCAGATAGCCGGCGAGGCCGGTGGGCGTGGTCTTGTCGTTCTCGAAGAACGCCGAGTAGGAATCGATCGTGGCACGAAAACCCTTGCGGATGATGAGCTGCGCCTTGTCGGTCGCAAGATCGGCATGGAAGGCCGCGCCCGGCGTGCCTTGGATGCAGTGATCCGGCCACAAGGTCTGCGGTCCGTAGGGCATCGTGACGGACTCGAACGGCGCCTTTCCCGGGTGGCTCGAGGCGAACGAGCTGTGTCCCGCCGGGTGCCAGTCCTGGGTGAGGACGATGTGATCGAACATCCCGCTCAGCCGGTTGATCACCGGCACCACGGCATCGCCGTCGGCCACGGCGAGCGCGCCGCCGGGGCAAAAATCGTTCTGCACATCGATGATGAGCAGCAAATCCTCGTTGGCCTTGATCTGCATTCCGGTCTGCATCCGTTTCACGCGTACTCCATCAAGGATGGCCCCAGCCCGCGGCAATCTCAAGCCGGACCGCCGAACAATCCGCGGCAAGCCAGCCCCTCCATTTTGGAATCCCTGCCCTGCAGGCCGGGCCTGGAAACGCCAGCCGATTCATGGATTCTCCCGGCGGGAGAGAATGGCCGATGCAGACTGCCGTCACACACCATTCCAAGAGCCAGCCTCCCGAGCGCTGGGCGGTCGCCACTCTGCGCGAGGCCGGCGCGATCGTCGAATGCGAACAGCACGGCTGGATGCGCGAGCGCGGCGATCCGCATGCGCTGGCTCTTGCGCTTCGCATCGCACGCGACGATCCGCCACGCGGCTTGTGTAGCTCGGAAGCGGTCGCGGCGATCGAGGACGTCCTGGCCGCGACCGGCGACACCTGCCCTGATTGTTCACGGCACGGGGAGCCGGAAGATCCGCCGCGATTCAAATAAGTGATTCCGCAGCTACCCCAAGGTGCTCTAGCCTGAGGCCTCCAGCGGGAGACGCCATCATGCCGAATCATCCGGTCCCGTGGCTGCTGCGCAAGCCATGCCCGACCTGCGGTCGCGCGCTCGCGGTGCGCGAGGGCAAGGGCGGGCGCCGCGAGCTTACTTGCCCGACCTGCGATGGGCCCGATCCGCTGCACTCGCCCAAGGCGCTCCGCTGGGCGAGGGGATCGCTTCGGCCGCCGGAGCGGCTGAAGCAACATTGACGTCACTGGCGCGTAGGTTTGCGCTCGACTTTCTTGCGGCTGTTGCCGACCTTCTTGACCACCTTCTTCACCGCGGACGCCGAGCGGCCGCTTTTCTTGGCTTCGTAGCGGACTTCGTAGTCCTGTCCACCCGCGACGCGGGCGCGATCCTGCTTGCGTCCGCGCGCTGACTTTGCGGTCGAGGCTTTCTTCTTCGTTGCCATGGTGCATCTCCTTCTCAGCGCGCAACGCACGACCCATCGAAGCGGTTCCGCCGATGAGGAAGGCCCATCGCATCGATCAGCCGACGTCGAACTTGACGCCCTGCGCCAGTGGCAGGCTGCGGCCGTAGTTCACGGTGTTGGTGGCCCGGCGCATATAGGCCTTCCATGAATCCGAGCCGGACTCGCGG
Source organism: Bradyrhizobium sp. SZCCHNR1053 (assembly GCF_032381235.1). Lineage (NCBI taxonomy): Bacteria > Pseudomonadati > Pseudomonadota > Alphaproteobacteria > Hyphomicrobiales > Nitrobacteraceae > Bradyrhizobium > Bradyrhizobium sp. SZCCHNR1053. Next base: position 571,834 of record NZ_JAUHJM010000003.1, on the reverse strand, counting down.
CCGCCGCCGGTCTCCTTCTCGCCGCCGAACGCGCCGCCGATCTCGGCGCCCGAGGGACCGATATTGACGTTGGCGATGCCGCAATCGGAGCCGCGCGAGGACACGAACAATTCGGCCTCGCGCAGATCATTGGTGAAGATCGACGACGACAGGCCCTGCGGCACGGCGTTGTGCAGCTCGATCGCGGCATCGAGATCACGATACGGCATCACGTAGAGGATTGGCGCAAAGGTCTCGCGCTCGACCGGGCCTGATTGCGCTTCGATCTCGACCAGCGCCGGCCGGACGTAATAGGCCTGCTCGAAGCCGCCGACGGCGACGCGCTCGCCGCCGAACACGCGGCCGCCGTGATCGCGCGCGGCGCTCAGCGCGTCCTGCATGGCGTCGTAGGCGCCGCGATCGATCAGCGGGCCGATGAGGGTGCCCTGCTCCAGCGGATTGCCGATCGCCACCGAAGCGTAGGCCTGCTTCAGCCGTGGCACGAGCTGGGCGTAGACGTCGGCATGCACGAACAGGCGGCGCAGGCTGGTGCAGCGCTGGCCCGCGGTACCCATCGCCGCGAACGCCACGGCGCGCAGGGTGAGATCGAGGTCGGCCGTGGGCGTGACGATCGCGGCATTGTTGCCGCCGAGCTCGAGGATGGCGCGGGCAAAGCGGCCGGCAAGGCAGGCGCCGACGACGCGGCCCATGGCGGTCGAGCCGGTCGCCGACACCAGCGGCACCCTGGCATCGTCGACCAGCATCTCGCCGACCGTGCGGCCGCCGAGCAGCAGGCCGGCAAGCCCCTCCGGCGCCTCACCGCCCTCGCGGCGATAACGTTGCAGCGCGCGCACCAGCAGCGCGTCGGTCGCGAGCGCGGTCAGCGGCGTCTTCTCCGACGGCTTCCAGACGACGCTGTTGCCGCACACCAGCGCAATCGCCGCGTTCCAGGCCCACACCGCCACTGGGAAGTTGAAGGCGGAGATCACGCCGGTGACGCCGAGGGGATGCCAGGTCTCCATCATGCGATGCTCGGCGCGCTCGGTCGCGATGGTCAGCCCATAGAGCTGGCGCGACAGGCCGACGGCGAAGTCGCAGATGTCGATCATCTCCTGGACCTCGCCGAGCCCCTCGGAGACGATCTTGCCGGCCTCGATCGAGACCAGGCGACCGAGCGCAGCCTTGTGGGCGCGCAGCTCCTCGCCCAACAGCCGCACCAGCTCGCCACGCTTCGGCGCGGGCACGAGGCGCCACTGCAAGAACGCGGCATGGGCGCGCGCGATCACCGCGGTCGCATCCGCCCTGGTGTCGTCGTGCACATGGGCCAACACCTCGCCGGTCACGGGCGAACGCGCGGCGCGCGTCCCACCGCGCAGCCGCTCCGGCGCAACGCCGAGCGAGGTCAGGATCTCGGCCGCTTCCGCAACGAGGGTCAGGGGCGATGCTTGGCTGGGCGACATATGCAACTCCGGATTGTCCCCCGCGCCGGTGCGCGCGAGACGTCATGAATGGTCCATCATAAACGCCCCCGTGTAGATCAAATCCGGCTGCGGCGCGAGCACCCGGGCGCTGGGCAAACGGCCACTGGGAAGGTCGCTCGTCGGCTCATGGGGCGTCCTCCCGCTCGTTCTGCCTCGCGCGCGCGCAGGCTGAGCCTTTGAGCCTTCTGGCGCGCATCGGCGAGATCCCGCGACGCAACGCGCCCGGGCTGATGGGATCGATGAGCCCTCGCGAAACACGAGGGCGCAGGGAATGCCGGGAGCTGGCCGCCCCCATGGCCCGCCTGCGAAAAAAATGCAGGCGGCAGGAACCACAGGTTCAGCCGAGACATCCCGGCATTCCCCGCGCGATGGTCTTCACGCTTATACCGTGATCTCCCCGGTGTACGGCTCTTTAGCCACCGTCGCCCTCGGAATCATCGCCCGAAAGCTTAGCGCCAGCGTCGCGGCGCCAGGACCACACGACTTCACGTCCGCCAGCCCGCCGTTCGTCCGCGTGCAAGCACGCTGCGGCAGGCAAGCGGCCATCGCCTCCCCGCCTCACGTGCCGTGACGATCGCGATACGCCCCTCGTGGCGAAGCAGGATGCACGCAGTAGAGCACATTTTCTGGAAAAGCGAAAGCGCTTTTTTTTGAGCGCCGGAGCGACCGAAGGTCGTTCTTGACACGTCTTGCGTTGGCAGACGGATTGTGATCGTCGAGGAAAACAGCAAAGCGGCCCTCGCAACAAAGATCATTGCGGCCCTATCCGCCTCGATATACCAACGTCGCATGTGTCCTCGCGAGAGACGATCAGCATGACGATCGAGACCTGGCTCGCGTTTGCGGGAACGTCCATCATCCTCCTGGTGATCCCGGGGCCGACGGTTCTGCTGGTGGTCTCCTATGCGCTGGGCCAGGGGTGGCGAACCGCGCTGCCGACGGCAATCGGCGTCGCGCTGGGCGACTTCACCGCCATGACCTTGTCCATGCTGGGCGTCGGTGCGCTGCTGGCGACCTCGGCACTGCTGTTCACCGTGCTGAAATGGATCGGCGCGGCCTATCTCGTCTGGCTCGGGATCAAGCTGTGGCAGGCCGGCGGCGCGCTGAACGCCGTGCCGCGGACCGACAGGACCTCGGCGCTGAAGATGCTCGGTCACGCCTGGATCGTCACGGCGCTGAACCCGAAGAGCATCACCTTCTTCGTCGCGTTCTTGCCGCAGTTCCTCAGTCCGAACGGCAGCTTCCTCACGCAGATGGTCGTGTTCGAATCGACCTTCGTCGTGCTCGCCTTCGCCAATGCCGTCGGCTATGCGCTGATCGCCTCGCGCGCCCGCGCGCTCGTAGGGAGCGCGAAGGTGATCAGCATCTTCAACAAGGCGGGCGGCACCCTTCTGATCGGTGCGGGCGTCGCCGCCGCGGCGGCGCGGACGGCGCAGAACTGAACGGGCTGCGACCTTCGGCAGGGATTGTCGCCGGCCACATCGGCTGACAACGCCCGCGAGGCGTCGTCCAGGTTTCTGCAACGCGCAGGTCAGGCTATATTGCCGCCGTCACCTGTTATCGAGCAGGCTTTGCCATGGCCGACACACACCCATCCAGTCCCGAGCTCTGGCCGTCGATCCAGCACGAGGCCCGGCGCATCGCCGCGGCCGATCCCGTGTTCAGCCGCGCCCTGTCGGCTGCAATCCTCGACCATTCTGATCTCGGCAGTGCCGTCGCGCAGCAGATCGGCATCCGCCTCGGCAGCGGCGATGCCGCGCGCGCCCGATTTGCCGCGGTCGCGCGCGAGGCGTATGCCGCCGCGCCTGAGCTCGTCGAGGCGGCGGGTCGCGACCTCGGCGCGATCGCGACGCAGGATCCAGCGACGACAGCGCTGCTGCCGCCGCTGCTGAACTACAAAGGCTACGTCGCGCTGCAGGCGCATCGCGTCGCGCACTGGCTCTGGAGCAACGGGCAACCCGACCTGGCGCTCCTGCTGCAGGCGGACTCGTCAACATCCCTGCAGGTGAGCATCCATCCCTCGGCGCGGCTCGGGACCGCGGTGTTTCTCGATCATGCCACCGGCATCGTCATTGGCGCCCACAGCAGCATCGGCCACGACGTCACCATTCTGCAGAACGTTACGATCGGACGACACGACGCGCTGCCCGGCCGCGCCCCGCGGATCGGCCGCGGCGTGCTGCTCTCCTCGGGCGCGACCGTGCTGGGCGACGTCACGGTCGGCGACTTCGCCAAGATCGGCGCCGGTGCCGTCGTCACGACCGATGTGCCGTCGGGCTGCACCGCCGTGGGCACGCCGGCTCGCCTGACGAACTGCCCGGAGCAGCCGATCCCGGCCTGACCACGATTCCTCGCAACTCCTGGGGCGGCCGGTTCTACAGCAATGTATCAAGCTTGGCCGCGGTGACGGAGATCAGGTCGCGGATCTTGTCGCACTCGGACGCAAGGGATGCGAGGGCCGGATCCGGCCTGATGCACCGATCCAGATTGGCGACCGCGCTTCGCCAAAGCTCCAATTCGCACCGCAGCCGTCCGACCTCGCGGGTTGCCACCGCATCGCGCAGCCGTTCTGCCTTCGCGCCGACGATCCGCAACGAGGCCCGGGTGGGAAATGCGAGGATATCGGCCACGGATCACCCCGGTGAGAGTGGTGGAATTCGGCAAAGGGGCGACAGGCGCATGACGCGCCGGCCGGCGGCATCGCCTGCAACCGCGCGGCGGCCCGGGTTGACAGGCCGCCGCGCGTCGGCGCTTTTCGATCCGGCCTCAAGCCGCGGCGCGCTCGGCCAGAGCCTGAGCTTCTGCCGCGGCACGCGCCATGCTGGACGACATCTCGCTCGTGACGGTGCTCTGCTCCTCGACGGCGGCGGCCGTCGACGTCACATACTCGCTGACGTTCTGGATCGCCTGCTTGATCGAGCCGAGAGACGTGACGACGCCCCCGGAGATATTGTTGAGACTGTCGATCTCGGTCGCGATCTTGTCGGTGGCGGTCTTCGCCTGGGTGGCCAGGTTCTTGACCTCGGATGCAACGACGGCAAAGCCCCTGCCCGCTTCGCCGGCCCTGGCGGACTCGATGGTGGCATTCAGCGCCAGCAGATTGATCTGGCCGGTGATGTTGTGGATCATCTCGACGATGCCGCTCATCGACTGAGCGGCATCGGAGAGCCGCTGCGCCTGCGCGTCGGCTGCGGTGACACGGTCCACCGCGCCCATGGCGGTCTCGCGCGACTTCGTCATCGCTTCGGAAATCTCGCGCACGGACGCGTTGAGCTCCTCTGCGCCCGCCGCCACCGATTCCATCATGGCCCGCACGCGCTCGTTGCCCATGCGAACGAAGACCTGCCGGGTGACGTCGGTCGCATATTTGACCACCTTGAACGGCTTGCCGTTGAGGTCGAGGATCGGATTGTAGGAGGCCTGGATATAGACTTCCCTGCCGCCCTTGCCGATGCGCTTGTACTCGGCCGACTGGTACTGGCCGCGGTTCAGGCTCGTCCAGAAATCGCGATAGGCAGCGCTCTCCCGCTCGGACGCTTCGACGAACATGCTGTGATGCTTGCCCTGGATCTCGGCCAGGGTGTAGCCGAGCGCGCGAAGGAAGTTGTCGTTCGCGGTGATGATCGTGCCGTCCATGTTGAACTCGATCACCGCTTGGGACTTGCCGATGGCCTCGATCTGCCCGGCGAGGTCGGCGTTCTTCAGCTTCTGCGCGGTGACATTGGTTGCGAACTTGACGACCCCGATCGGCCTGCCCGTCGCATCGAGCACCGGATTGTAGGTGGCGAGGATCCAAACTTCCTTGCCGCCCTTGCCGATGCGCTTGTATTCGCCGCCCTGGTATTCGCCGCGATTGAGCGCAGCCCAGAACTCGCGGTAGGCAGGGCTGTCGCGCAGCGCGGGTTCGACGAACATGCTGTGATGCTTGCCCTGGATCTCGTCGAGGCGGTAGCCCAGCGCATCGAGGAAATTCTTGTTGGCACTGACGATGGTGCCGTCGAGCTTGAACTCGATCATGGCCTGCGCGCGATCGATGGCGGCAAGCTTGGAGCCGTCGGCCATGCTGCGCAGCTTCTTCTCGGTGACGTCGGTCGCGAACTTGACGACCTTCACCGGCTTGCCGGCGCTGTCGAGGACGGGATTGTAGGACGCCTCGATCCAGACTTCGCGACCGCCCTTGCCGATCCGCTTGAACTCGGCAGCCTTGAACTCGCCCTGGCGCAGTGCGGCCCAGAACTCGCGGTAGGCGGCACTGTCGCGCTCCGAAGGATCCACGAACACGCTGTGGTTCCTGCCCTGGATTTCCTGCAACTGATACCCGACCGCGTTCAGGAAGTTCTGGTTGGCGGTGATGATCGTGCCATCGAGCTGGAATTCGATCACGGCCATCGCACGACTGATTGCTGCAAGCTGCGCTTCGGCGTCCGCGCGGCTATTCGATCGAAACAACAAGGTGACCTCCAGATGATGAGTACGTTTTCAGATGATCGGCGACGGTGACGGTTGCCCATGCGACCGACGACATGTCTGCGCAAAGATTGATGCAACTTGTTCCACTCTCGTTAAAGCGCGTTGAGAAATCCGGTTTTTCCGTAGTTCTACCGTTGTGGCATGATGTCAGACATACAATGACGCCGCGCGGAGGCTGCGCTGCGGTGCCCCAACATCAAAGGTGAAGCGTACGATGCTGCATCCAGAGATCGCGGGCGGAAGGATCCGGCGATCCGCACTGACAGGGCGGACCGCCGCTCCCGTCATATTCATTTTGCAGGCGCACCCGGTCGGAAAGATTGCCGCAGCCCATCTCGTTGGCCCTTGGGCGCGTCAGGTCGGGATCGCGGTAGGCGCCGATCAGCGGATCGCCGCCGCGGGAGCGGACCTGGAACAGGCAGCAGATATCGCCCGCGTCGACGACCAGGCTGACGTCGTGGTGACGGAGATGCTGGTTGGCGCCCTCGATATGGTCGCACAGGAGCGAGCGGGCGGACGGCGGTGCGGATCACCCGGCGCCATCCTGAAATGATAGATGATCAACTGGCTCCGTCCACCCAACCTGCATCGATCAGGTATTCCTCAGGAGATGTGCGCCTGCGACCAGACGTTTTCCATCTTCACCGCGTCGAGCGCGGCCGCCGGCTCATCGATGCGATACGGCTTCGACAGGATGCGGACGTCCCGCGGCGCCGGTGGTGGTGTCGCGCAGGGTCTGATGCTCCAATTCGGCATCGAGCTCGGCGCCGATCAGGATCACGATGGCGGAGATCCAGATCCAGGTCATGAAGCCGATGGCGGCGCCGAGCGAGCCATAGGTCGCGTTGAAGCTGCCGAAATTGGCCGCATACCAGGAGAACAGCGCCGACCCTGCGAGCCACAGCACCGCTGCCAGCGCGCCGCCCCAGCTGATCCAGCGCCATCTGGGCTCCTCGCGGTCCGGCCCGTAGCGGTAGATCAGAGCCAGTCCGAGCGCGACGCAGATGAAGATGACCGGCCAGCGGCCGATCCGCAACACCAGGTCGCCGGCCTCGGACATGCCGAGATAGTTCAGCAGCACCGGGAGCACGACGACGGCTCCGATCGCGAGCAGCGCGAACAGGATCGCGCCTCCGGTGAACAGCAGCGAAATCGCGTTCAGCTTGATGAAGCCACGCCTCTCCGGCTCGCGATAGACGACGTTGAGCGTATCGAATAGCGACTTCATCGCGGCATTGGCGCTCCATAGCGAGATCGCGAGGCTGACCAGGAAAGTGATGCCGAGCGCCTGAGTGCCGTTGGCGGAGACGCGCGTCAACTGGTCGCGCGCGATGTCGATGGCGCCGCCCGGCATCACGCCCTGCAACTGCTCCAGATGTCCGGTGATCCTGGCCGGATTGGAAAACAGGCCGTAGATTGCCACCAGCGCGGCCAGCGCCGGAAAGATCGCCAGCAGGGTGTAGAATGTCATGCCTGCGGCGAGCGCAACGATCCTGTGCTCGGTGACGTTCTCGTAGACCCGGAACAAGACGTCCTTCCAGCTGCGCGCGGGAATCTCCGAGGGCGAACGCGCCAACCGGCCGTGTCCATCGTCGACCCTGCTCGCGCGTCCCGTGCGCCCGGCCTGTTCGGGCCGCTGATCGAAATAGTGGATCAGGAACGCGAACCCGAGCAGAGCCAGCATCCCGCCGGTGCCAGGTGCGCGCGGGCTGCTCGCGAAAACGCTTGGGGAGTCGCGATGGGCGGCGTCTGACGTCCTGGATCGGCGAAACATGGGATCGGTCCATCACTAGCGGCGAAAAAGGCAACCGGGGCGGTGGACGAATGTTCCGGCATCACGCCATGACGCCCGTTGCCGAGCTCCGCGACGGTGGGGCTGCCTCAGATCTTCAAAAGGCCAACTCGGGCAAGCGCCGACATGCAGATATTTTCGTTCGTCGGTGAACGCGAAGCTGCGGCGCCGACACAACAGTTAATGCTGCGCGCGAGGAACGGGCCTGCGTACCCTCGCGTTGCAACGGTACTTTTCAACGCAAGGATGAACGCATGCGCCGCCTGCTGTTTGCTTCGCTGTCTGCCACCGCCGTCCTCGCGGGCTTCGCCGCGATCTCGCCCGCCTCCGCCGCGCAGGACCGCTACTGCCTGCAAGGCAGGATCTGGGGCTATCCGGGCAACTGCCAATTCTCCACCTATCGCCAGTGCCTGGCTGCGGCCTCCGGCACCGATGCCGGCTGCGGTATCAACCCCACCTACGCCTATGCCCGGCAGCGCGGCTACGACCGACGCTATTGAGCGCGGGTCATTGCATCAGCCTCTCGCGCGGTGAACGGGCAGCGCCATCGATCGAGACATGGTTGCGATCGGAAGGTGGCTGCGATTGAAACATGGCTGGCGGCGACATCTCTGGCCGCCACGCCCCCTGGCCCTGCCCTATTGCGTCGCGCAACGGCACCATGATCCGTTAGCTGTTGCGGCAACTCCCATCTGAGGCCGGCAGCCGCGCGTCCTCTCCTCCTCCGCCGCTCCGTGCGCGGAACATTGCGCCTCGCTGTCGCTTATACGGCGACCAATGTCGAACCGGAGGAGGACCATCATGGACGGACTGATTTATCTCGTGGGGTTGATCGTGGTCATCATGGCCGTTCTGTCGTTCTTCGGCCTGCGCTGAGACGGAATCATGGCCATGGAAACCGCGCCGGTCGTCACGTCACCCGTTGCAAGCGCGACGGCCGATAGCTGGACTCTGCAATGGACGCCGGTCGTTGCAGGAGCCATCACCGCCGCTGCGGTCTCTTCGATCCTGATCGGCTTTGCCATGTCGGTCGGCCTCGGTGTCAGCTCCACCGCGCCGACGTGGCGCGACGCCTCGGTGGCGCTCTGGCTCCTGTCAGGGCTGTATCTGGTGCTGCAGGCGCTGATCAGCTTCGGCTGCGGCGGCTACATGGCGGGCCGCCTGCGCGCGCCGCACGGGCTTGCCGAAAGCGAAGAGATCGAAAAGCGCGACGGCCTGCATGGCGTCGCGGCCTGGGCGCTGGCGGTCGTGCTCGGCGTCACCCTGGCCGTGCTCGGCGCGTCCGCGGCGACACGGACCAATCCGCTGGCTGCGCCGGCGACGGCCAATGAGCCGTCGGTCCTGAGCTATGAGCTCGACCATCTGTTCCGCGCGCCGCGGCGGGCGCCCAGCCCGGATCTCGCACCCGCGCGCAGCGAAGCCGGACGCATCCTGCTCACGGCGTCGAGCCACAATGGCGTCAGCCCGGAGGATCGCGGCTATCTCGTGCAGATGGTCAGCGGCACGACCGGTCTCGCTGCTCCCGATGCCGAGCGGCGGGTGGACAGCGTGATCGCACAAGCCAAGAGCGCGATCTCGCGCACGCGCGCCGGCACCGTCATCCTGGCGTTCTCGGTTGCCACCGCGCTGCTGCTCGGCGCCGTCGCAGCCTGGGCGGCCGCGGAGAGCGGTGGCCGTCACCGCGACGGCAAGCCTGTCACCGGATGGATGCTGCACGCCAACCGCTTCAGCCGGCGGCGCGACATGTGGCGCCGGCCGATGTCGATGCCGGAATAGAGCACGTCATGAACCGCAAGTGGCCCGGCCCATCGCCGGGCCGCTTCGCATGGCACCGCCGCCGCGAAAGAAGCGCGTGCAATTCAGGCGAGCCGCAGAAGCATCAGGTTCGCGTCGCCGCCATAGCTGCCGGTCGGATCGGTGGCGGCGGCTGCCTTGTCGACTGCAAATCCTTGCCTCTCCCAGAATGGCGTCGAGCCGTTGACGGCGATCAGCGACAGCGACGTCAGGCCGAGCGCACGCGCGTGTCGGATCAGCTCCTCAACGATCACTGTGGCCGAGCCGCTGCCGCGGGCCTCGGGCAGCAAGGCGAGATCGTGGATGTAGTAGGTCGATGCTGGCGACGGAATGCTTCCGATCAGCACGTTCAAGGCCGGCGGCCGGCCGAGCTGCCAGGGATGGCTGAGCACATAGCCGATGATGCCGGCGCCAGCCGCGAGCAGCACGCGGCATCCATCGGGGTGGAGACGCAGGCGCTCCGCGAAAACACGCCTGTCCTCGGGATAGTTCGGGTGCACGCGGGCCGCGATCCCATCGACATCAGCAAGATCGCCTGGCGCCATTGCACGCCAACTCATGCGGCCCGCGCCGGGCTGGTTCTCGCTCACTCGTCCTTGCTCACTTGTCGTTGCTCACTTGGCGAGCGCCAGCCAGCGCTCGCCGGCCGACAGCGCCGCCGGCCACAGCGCCTCCGTCGGCTGCCCGCGATGCAGCGCCTTGCCGACCTCACAGATCGACATGAAGGCCGCCGAGCGCGCCTCCTCCACCTCGAGCGGCTGCTCCGCGCTCGGGCTGCGGACCAGGCCCATCAGGCCGTTCAACGTCTGCAGGGCCGCTTCCGGCGGGCTCGCCTCCGCCGCCCTCAGCGCAGCCACGATCTGCTGCGCCTTTTCCGATTCGGTCATCACGTCGGTCATCGTCGCTTCGTTCGCCCGTGCCTCACGGGAGAACGCTAGCAGCCGGACGAAGGTCGGGCAATGCTTGGGCAGACGGCGCCCCAATGCCGAACGCGCAGCGCCGACGTGCTCCTCAGCTCAACCCTGCCGATGACGTTGGTGTCGATGACGCGCCGGATGTCCAAGAGGTTCTGATCGTGAGGGCGTAGAAGCCGATCGGCGGCGCGCCGCCGCGGGTCCATTTCGCCCCGCACGACCGAGAGCTCAGGGAGTGCGTGCATCCCCTCCGAGCGCCCGAGCCAGCACGCTGCCAAGCATGCCGGCCTGCGCAGCGCTCCCGCGCCAGGCCACGATCTGATCGGGACGGATCAACGCGAGGTCGGCCTCGTAGAGATCACGCAAGGCCCGCGGCAAGGTGACGATCTCGACGTCGGCACGCAGCGGCCCCATGGCCTCACGGAGTTGATCCTCATCGAGGTCGCTGCCCTCACAGCGCAGCAGCGTCCATTCGAAGCCGAAGCGGTCGTACAGCGAGATACCTTGCTCCAGCCAGGCATGCGGCGCGCGGCCGCCGGGACAAGCGCTCGGCACGTAGACGTTGGCCGCATCCGGCGGGGGTCGAGTGCCGTCGGAGACGATGATCGGTGAGCCGTCGTAGCGGCCGCCGAAGGTGATGCCGGGGATGTTGAACTCGGCGCGCGCATGCCGATCGAGATAGGCGCTGGCGATGCGCCGAGCCTCGTCGCCGGCCGCTGTCGCGTCCTCGATCTCGGGCACCGCGGCAAACAGGCCGAGCGAATCCGCAAATCGGCGTGCGTAGTCGGTGTTGCGCAGCGCCACCGGACGGCGCTCGGCTTCGTAGCTGTCGAGCAGCGAGACGGGACTCGTTCCCTTGACGACGCTCGCGAGCTTCCAGCCCAGATTGACCGCGTCCTCGATCGCGGTGTTGTAGCCGAGTCCGCCGGTCGGCGTGAACAGATGCGCCGCATCACCGCCAAGCAAGACCCGGCCGCGCTGCATGCTCTCGGCGACCAGCGCATGACCCGCGGTCCAGGTGAGGTGCGACAGCACCTCGCAGGGAATGGGCGCACCGCAGGCGCGCTGGAACGTTGCCCTTGCGTCCTCGGCAGTGATCGCGCTTTCGTCCTCGCCCGGCCGCAGCTGGGTGTGGAAGGCAAACTCGTCGCGGCCGTTCACCGCGGCCATGAAGGCGCGGCGGTCGCGGTTGAAGCAGACATACATCCAGGCCCGCGCATGCGGGACGCTGGCGTAGAACTCCGGCGAGCGCAGATAGACCGCGAGCATGCGGCCGCCCATGAAATCGCGCTCTATTCCCGTCGTTCCGCCATAGGAGATTCCGAGCGATTGTCGCACCCGGGAGCGCGGACCGTCGGCGCCGATCAGGAAATCAGCCGCGACCTCGCAGCGCGCACCGTCGCTGACACGCTCGACGTCGGCGGCAATGCCGCCGTCATCGGCGACGTAGCCGACCAACCGATGCCCGTAGTGCAGCTGAATGCCTGCAAGCCGCGCTGCGTGCCGACGCAGGATCGCCTCGACGAACTTCTGCGACACCCGATGCGGCAGCTCGGCCGCGCTCCATGAGCCGGACAGCCCCTTCACCAGTTCCGTCGCGCGTGCTGCGGACGGCAATTGAAAACGTGCCAGCTCATGCGCCGTGTAGCGCGTGAAATAGGCGACGTCGGTCGGGTAGTCCGCGGGCAGGCCGGCGCGCCGGATCTCGTCGGCGAAGCCGAGCCGGCGGAAATGCTCCATCGTCCGCGCCTGCGTCGCGTTGGCCTGCGGGTTGAAGGCCGTTCCCGGCTTCTCGTCGACGAGGATTGCGGACACGCCGCGGCGGCCAAGCTCGTTGGCCAGCATCAGCCCGCACGGCCCGCCACCCGCGATCAGCACCGAGGCGCTCAGACGTTCGATCACGGCGCATTCTCCTCGCAACGGAGGAAGGCTACCGCGCCCGGCAAAATAGTCAAGCAACCTGACTATCTGGCGTCGCTGAGCGTATCGAAGCGGGCGCCATAGGCCTGCAATCCTTGCAGGATCGCGTCCATCGCCGCCTTGCCGAGCTCCTTGCGCATCTCGGCTTCGGCCACATCGACGGCATCGCCAAACGCCTCCAGCCATTTCAGTCCGGCCGGCGTGAAGCGGACGAGGCGCGCGCGCCGGTCGCTCGGATCGGCCTCGCGCGACACCAGCCCCAGCTCGGCGCATTGATCGACCAGTTCGCCCATCGCCTGCTTGCTCATCGAGGCCCGCCGCGCGAGCTCGGTCAGCCGCGTGCCCTCGACGTCGAGATTTCGCGTGAGGCTGACATGAGCGATCCGCGTTTCGCCGTGACCGCTCTCCGCCATCAGCTGGAGAACCCGGGATTCGAACCGGCGCACCGCATTGTTGAGCAACCGGCCGACATTGGCGTGCCGCCAGGCCGTTCCGGTTCGTCCCGCAAGCGGCGCCGTGCGTGGAGATCGCGCTGTCATGTCGGGAACACCTCGCTTCATCGAGCTACGCTGGACCAGGGTAGCAGGCGCAAGGTGACATCGGGAAAAGCGTGAGTTGTCACGCCAAGAAATGGTCGGAGCGGCAGGATTCGAACCTGCGACCCCTGCGTCCCGAACGCAGTGCTCTACCGGGCTGAGCCACGCTCCGACTTGGGAAGCCGGCTTATAGCGTTGGGTTTCCGTCTTCGCAAGGACACAAGCCAGGAAATCGCATCGAAATCGCTGATCGTCGGCAGAGGGGTTAACCGCTTGAGGCCGTGGGGCTTTGTCCGGCGGCCATGGCGCGAGCGCAATGCGACAGGCGATTTGCGCGCTTCATTCGGACGTCCGCGCCCGCTATAGCCGAGCGCGGAAGCCACTGCCGTCCCGTACCATCGATGCCCGCCCCAGACATGCAAGCGATCAAGACCAGGATCCTGCCCGCCGACGCGGCTGGAATCGCGCAAGCCGCGGCGACGTTCGCGCGCGGCGGACTGGTCGCGTTCCCGACCGAGACCGTCTACGGCCTCGGCGCCGATGCGGCCAATGCCGCGGCCATCGCCCGCCTCTATCAGGCCAAGGGCCGGCCCGCCTTCAATCCGTTGATCGCCCATGTCGCCGACATCGCGGCGGCGCAGCGCATCGGCCGCTTCGATGCCACCGCCGAGCGTCTGGCCGCCGCGTTCTGGCCGGGACCGCTAACTTTGGTGGTGCCGCAGGCCGCGAGCTGCACGGTCGCAGATCTCGCGACGGCCGGTCTCGACACGGTCGCGATCCGCATTCCCTCGCATCCGATCGCGCGAGCGCTGCTCGCGGCGTTCGCCGGCGCCGTGGTGGCGCCCTCCGCCAACATCTCCGGCCACGTGTCGCCGACCACCGCGGCTCATGTCGCGGCAGATCTCTCGGGACGAATCGACCTGATCCTGGACGGCGGGCCGGTCGAGGTCGGTGTCGAATCGACCATCGTCGGCTGCTTCGACGAGCCGACCTTGCTGCGCCCGGGCGGGGTTCCCAGCGAGGCGATCGAGGCGGTGCTCGGCCGTGCGCTGGCGCGGCCCGCCGCAGAGACCGATACGTCCGAGCAGCCGCTGGCGCCGGGCATGCTGGCCTCGCACTATGCGCCGCGCGCCGCCGTCCGCCTCGACGCCAGCGAGGTCGCGGCCGGCGAGGCGCTGCTCGCCTTCGGTCCGGTGACCTTGCCCGGGGCCGACCAAGCCGCCGCGATCCTGAACCTCTCGCCCTTGGGCGATCCAGCGGAGGCGGCGATGCATCTTTTCGGCTATCTTCGCAGCCTCGATGCCAAGGGTGCGCGCAGCATCGCGGTGATGCCGATCCCGAACGACGGACTGGGCGAGGCCATCAACGACCGGCTGCGCCGCGCCGCCGCGCCGAGATAACACTGGAAGCGACTGACCATGAACATCAGCCAGCCTGCCCTGCCGCCGCTGCCGCCCGATTTGATCGCGCAATTCGCCGCCATCGTCGGCGAGCGCCAGGCGCTGACGGCGGAGACCGACGTCGCGCCTTACGTCACCGAGGAGCGCAACCTGTTCCACGGCCGCTCGCCGCTGGTGCTGCGCCCGGGCTCGACGGCCGAGGTCGCGGCAATCTGCAAGCTTGCCAGTCAGCACCGCATCGCGCTGGTGCCGCAGGGCGGCAACACCGGTCTCGTCGGCGGCCAGACGCCGCACAATGGCGAGGTGGTGGTGTCGCTGAAGCGCATGGACAAGATCCGCGACGTCGACACCGCCTCGAATACAATGATCGCCGAGGCCGGCGTCGTGCTGCAGGTGGCGCAGCAGAAGGCCGCCGAGGTCGACCGGCTGTTTCCGCTGTCGCTCGGCGCCGAGGGCAGTTGCACCATCGGCGGCAATCTCTCGACCAATGCCGGCGGCACCGCCGCGCTGGCCTATGGCGTGGCGCGCGAGATGGCGCTCGGGGTCGAGGTGGTGCTGGCCGACGGGCGCGTGCTCAACGCGCTGTCGAAATTGAAGAAGGACAACACCGGCTACGATCTGCGCAATCTCTTCATCGGCGCCGAGGGCACGCTCGGCATTATCACCGCGGCGAGCCTGAAGCTGTTTCCGAAGCCGCGCGCGGTCGAGACCGCCTTCGTCGGGCTCAAGTCTCCCGAGGACGCGCTGAAGCTGCTGGCGATCGCGCAGGCCGAGGCCGCCGGCAGCCTGACCAGCTTCGAGCTGATCGCCGCGATCGCGCTCGATTTCTCGATCCGCCACGCGGCCGGCAACCGCGCGCCGCTGTCGGGCGCCCATCCCTGGTTCGTGCTGATGGAATTGTCGTCGTCGCGTGACGATGCCCGCGCCACGCTCGAGACCATTCTGGAGCAAGGCCTCGAGGACGGCATCGTCGACGACGCCGCGATCGCCGGCAGCCTCGCCCAGCGCATGGCGTTCTGGAAGCTGCGCGAGGACATCTCGGCGGCGCAGAAGCCGGAGGGCGGCTCGATCAAGCACGACATCTCGGTGCCGGTCGCCGCGGTGCCCGCCTTCATTGCCGAGGCCAACGCCGCCGTGGTGAAGCTGATGCCCGGCGCGCGGCCGGTGCCGTTCGGTCATCTCGGCGACGGCAACATCCACTACAATGTCAGCCAGCCGATCGGCGCCAACACCGCCGACTATCTCGCGCGCTGGCACGAGGTCAACGCGGTCGTATTCGAGATCGTGCTGCGCATGGGCGGCTCGATCTCGGCCGAGCACGGCATCGGCGTGCTCAAGCGCGACGAGCTGCCTGACGTGAAGGACCCGACCGCGATTTCGCTGATGCGCGCGATCAAGGCGCAATTCGATCCGCTCGGGATCATGAATCCCGGCAAGGTGCTCTAGGCTTTCGACGCTCCCATGGACAGTGCCCGTGCTCTCGCGATTTCCGACATCACCGATGCCGACGTGCCAGCCATCATCGCGCTGTGGCAGCGCTGCGGCCTGACGCGGCCGTGGAACGATCCGGCCGCCGACATCGCGCTCGCCCGCCGCGGCGACAATGCGACCGTCCTGGTCGGCCGCAGCGGCGGCGCGATCGCAGCCTCCGTCATGGTCGGCCATGACGGCCATCGCGGCTGGGTCTACTACGTCAGCGTCGATCCCGAGCATCGCGGCCACAACCATGGCCGCGCCATCATGGCCGCGGCCGAGGACTGGCTGCGCGCACGCGGCGTCGCCAAGCTGATGCTGATGGTGCGCGGCGACAACACCGCGGTGCAGGCGTTCTACCAGACGCTCGACTATGCCGTGCAGGACAGCGTCGTGTTCTCGAAATGGCTCGACGGGCGCCCGCCGACGCCCGGAATGAAATAGAGGCGAGCGATGAGCATCTCCGACCGCATCCGCGTCCACGAGACGCGCGTGCTCTCCGACCATTACGGGACGCTGACCTCGACGAAGTTCGAGTGGCGGCGCGACGACGGCACGTGGCAGATGCAGAGCCGCGACGTGTTCGAGCGCGGCAACGCGGCGGCGATCCTGCCCTACAACCTCGCGCAGCGCAGCGTCATCCTGGTCAAGCAGTTCCGCTATCCCGCCTTCCTCAATGGCTACGACGATCTGCTGATCGAGGCCGCCGCCGGCCTGCTCGACGATGCCTCGCCGGAGGAGCGCATCCGGCTCGAAGCCGAGGAGGAGACCGGGTTCCGGCTGCACGACGTCAAGTTCGTGTTCGAGGCGTTCATGAGCCCGGGCGTCGTCACCGAGAAGATCCATTTCTTCGTCGCCGAATACGAGCCTCACATGCGCGTCAGCGCCGGCGGCGGGCTCGCGCATGAGGGCGAGGAGATCGAGGTGCTGGAACTCTCGATCGACGACGCGCTGGCGATGATCGCCGACGGCCGCATCCAGGACGCCAAGACCATCATGCTGCTGCAGCACGCGGCGCTGAGGATCTTTGGCTGAGCGCGGCCAACGCTCGGTCGCGGATCTTGCTCCTCTGTCGTCCTCCGCGAAGGCGGGGGACCCAGTATTCCACCGGCAGCCGTTTCAGCACGAGAGGCCACGGCGTACTGGATCCCCGCTTTCGCGGGGGATGACGGTCTTCTCTGTCGAGATATCCCGCCTCAGAACAAGCTCCCCTGCCCGTCATCCGCGGGCGCAGGCGAAACTTTGCGGGATGCAACCTTCTTTGCCGGCTTGCGCTGCGCGTCCTCGGCGGCGCGCATCTCCGCGGTCATCGGCAGCAGCAGCTGCTCGTCGTCGTTGGCCACCGTGTTGACGCGCGTGGACACCTCGTACCACGCGAACTCGCCCTCGCGAGGAGGGATCAGCAGCCGCATGGCCTCGTCAGGATCATCGGAGCGGCAGTCGAGCCACAGCGCGAAATCATCCGGCCTGATCGTCACGGGAACACGATGATGCAGCGTGGCGAGATCGCGGCTCGCAGCCGCGGTGACGATCGCCACCGTATCGACCTCCTCGCCGTTCGGCCCGCACCAGGTCTCGGCGAGGGCCGCGAAACCGAGCGGCGCGCCGTCACTGCGATGGATGAAGAACGGCCGCTTGCGACCATCGATCACCTGCCACTCGTAATATCCATCCGCGGGCACAAGCACGCGGCGCCGCCGGATCGCATTCTTGAACGCCGGCTTCTCGCGTACGGACTCCGAACGCGCATTGATCAGCAGCGTGAAATTACGGGGATCCTTGACCCAGGCCGGAACGAATCCCCAGCGCATGAGCCGAAAATGCCTGATGTCCTGGTCCAGAAGAACTACGGGAATCGGCTGCGTCGGAGCAATATTGTGCCGCGGCGGAAAGTTCGGCTGTTCCTCGTAGCCGAAAATCTGCCTGAGAGCCGCGGGTGGTGAAGTGATCACGAAGCGTCCACACATAATCTCACTCAAATCGTCGTGTGTTCAGCACCTTTTAACTTAGGTTGCCAACACTGCAGCGGATGACCGCAGCGGCGACCCATTCCGTGCCTACCGATCGCACGACCCAACGACCGGCGGGCAGCGCCATTGACCCGGCGCGGGCCGCGATGCTGCGCGCCGCCAACATCAATCCGCGCACCGGGCTCGCCACCGACTATCTGAATCATTTCAACGAAGCCGTGATGCTGCTCGAAATGATTCCCGATATTCCGGAATGCGCCGAGGATTTTCTGGCGTGGTCGCCGCTGACCTATCCAGAACATTTCACGCACACCAATTTCAAGGCCCGCGATCTCGTCATCGAGGCCTATGAGCAGGCCGATCCGGCGATTCGCGACAAGTTCGATCATCTCACGAAGACCATGACCGACATCCTGCTCGCGGTCGGCAGCGCGATGCGCGCTGCCAAGCAGGACGCCACCAAGGCCAAGCTCGCCGAGCAGGCCGCGGCGTGGGTCAAGCCGCTGGTGACGCAGGCCGGCGGCATCATCAATGGCGACATCGAGGTCGACCCTGACCCGGTCGACGAGGTCGACGCCGTCGATGCCATCATGGCAAGCTTCTGAGCAGCACGGGCTGCCGGCCCGGCAGTCTTCACGCTATGGTGCAGACCACGCCTGGAGCCATTGGCATGACCGCCCCGACGCCGCCTCGCCACCCCCAACTCGCCGTCAGCGCCGCCATCTTCCGCGATGGCAAGCTCCTGCTGGTGCGCCGGGCGCGTTCCCCCGCCAAGGGCGTCTACACGCTGCCCGGCGGCCGGGTGGAGCTCGGCGAGACCCTGCACGAGGCCGTCGCGCGCGAGGTCATGGAGGAAACCGCACTCTCGATCGCAATTGTCGGGCTGGCCGGATGGCGCGAGGTCCTGCCGGCCCAGGGCGGCGGCGGCCACTATGTGATCCTTCCCTTTGCGGCCCGCTGGCAGGCCGGAGAGCCCCGGCTCAACCCGGAACTAGACGACTTTCAGTGGCGCCTCCCCGATGCGCTCGAGGGCCTCACGCTGACCGACGGACTGCCGGAGATCATCGCCGCCGCACGGACCCTGGTGTAGGCGCCTTGCGTCCGCCGTCCGGCAAAGGCATATGACGTCGGTGTTCCCCATGATCCCCAAGCGCCTCCTGGCCGTCCTCATGCTCGTTGCCGCCTGCGCCATTGTGCCCGCGCGCGCACAGGATGCGGCGGCGCCGTTCGATGGCGATCTGCAGCGGCTGGCCGAGATCCTCGGAACCCTGCATTACCTCCGCGGCATCTGCGGCAGCAATGAAGGCGCCAAATGGCGCAACCAGATGCAGGCTCTGATCGATGCCGAGACGCCGTCGGGCGAACGCCGCGCCCGGATGATCGCCGGCTTCAACCGCGGCTATAACGGCTTTCAGCAGACCTACCGGACCTGCACGCCGGCGGCGATGGTGGCGATCCGCCGCTACATCGACGAGGGCTCGAAGATCTCGCGCGACCTCACGGCGCGCTACGCCAACTGACGGCCCATGGTTGACGGCGCGCGGGCGTTATCCACGTTTGCGTTAACCTTGTTAACCTTTCCTAAAGAACTGGCCTAGGCGTCCGCCGCCTGCGTGGTAAACCTCACTGGTCCGGCGCGTCCGCGTTCGGAATTCAACGCGCCTCGCGGCCCCGCCAGACTGAATTCAATGAGCTTTCCCGTCACTTTCAGCGCCCTCCCCGCCGTCCTGCCCGACCACGAGCAGAAGCAGGCCGCGCTCAGCTACCTCAACGAAGCCTGGGCGGAAGCGCGCCATGACGGCGTCGACGGCGACTGCCTGGCGCAGGCCAGCCTGTTCGCGGCGCTGGCCGAACTCGTCACCACCTATGGCGAGGACGCGGTGGCGACCTTCGTCGAAAACCTGCCGGAGCGTGTCCGCAACGGCGAGTTCTCGCTGTCGCGCGCGACGCAGTAGGTTCTCCCGCTCCTCGCGGGTAGCCCGGATGAGCGCAGCGACATCCGGGGTCTCATCCGCAGCCTCGTTGAACCCGGATATCGCTGCGCTCATCCAGGCTACGACAACTACGTCGACAAACTCCGCGTCATTGCGAGCGCAATGACGGAGCCAAAAACGAAGAGCGCCCATCGGGGCCGAGATCTGTCTTCACATCTCAAACAGCATCGAGACACGCCTCATCGTCCCCGCGGCGCAATGCGTCCGAGCGATGACCGATGTTCGGCCCTCATTCAATCGAGGGCGCAGGGAAGGCTGGGCGTCGGCTGACGCCCATGGCCCCCGTGCGAACAAAAGTGCACGGGGCAGGAACCACAGGTGCAGCCGGATGAGCCCAGCCTTCCCTGCGCGATGGTTTTAACGCTTCTTTCGCGCTCTCCCTGGGGACCGGCTTGATTGCCCCCATCGCCTGCGCCGATGCTCTCGCATCACGCTCAGGCTTGACCTCGGCATCGGGAGGCCAGGACCACGCGACTTCACGTCCGCATCGAAGGTTGTCCGTCCGCGCAGCCAAAGCCACGCTGCAACCCGACACGTCCACCGCCTGCCCGCCTCGCGTCTCGTGACGACCGCGCGTACGCCCCTCTCGTTGAGGCGGGATGGGTGGAGGATAGACACGTATTCTGGAAAAACGAAAGTGAAATCTTTCGCCCGGAAGGTGCTACGGGCGCGATCACGTTGAGACAATGCGCAAAATTGCCGTTTCGGCACAGGCGTTTCGTGTAGTTGCGGCGAGCCCGAACGACGGCGTTGCAAACAAGATCGCGCGACTGATTCGCCCGACGGGCTTTGTTGTCCTTGCGTTGATTGCGGCGCTTCAGTCCCAATCCATTCCGCCGATGACGCCAAGAAACCAGCCGCCGATAAAAGCGGCCGTAAGCGCCATGAGATGGATCGTCACGGAGGGACCAAGGTCCTGGTTGTCTTGAACATGACTAAGTCCAATCAACCCAAACTCAAAAATTGCCGCGCAGAATACAGGCCAAAGCGCCCGCCGCCGCGCTGCCAGCCGCTGGGCCGGGCCAGCCCCCCGAGCGTTCCGTGATAGAGTCATGGATCGGCGAAGCGACACCACGGCAGTCAAGACGACCACGATCATAAAGGCGATGAAGTACACCAGACATTATCCTTGGGGCCAGCCGTACCGTCTTGAAGGTCACAGGCGAATAGCGCGAACCGGTCTCCTCAACCCTAAGAAGACAACAAGATACAGCCGTGTCGGAGCGCTGTTCCCAGGCCCCTGCTTCCGGTTGAGCATCAGAAGCAGACCTTCACGCGAGCCGGCGACCAGATCCGTTATGGGCCTTTTCACACAGCCAGGGCCACAAGCGGACATTTGTCTCGTGTTGAGGGATCGAGCTACGTTAACGTCGGCTGCCTAGAGGTATCAACCGATGATTGTGATACGGTTTTGCTTGCTGACCGCTCTACTGTGTCTCGGCGTACTGTTGTGGCGATCAGAAAAGATTGAGGCTCAGAGGATGATCTCGCCCGAAATCCAGCGTCGAATCGATGATGTCTGCGCGTGCCTCAGGACGAAGGTGGTGGAGAAGGACGATCCTCACATTTGTCAAAGGCTCCCGGACCGCATGGCCGCTGATCGAGTGCCGGGCGTCAGCATTGCGGTGATCCATAATGGCGCCGTCGAATGGGCGCAGGGATTTGGCGTCGCACAACTCGGGGGCGGCCCCGTGACGGCCGATACCCTGTTCCAGGCCGGTAGCATCAGCAAGCCGGTCGCGGCGATGGCTGCGCTTCATCTCGTCGAGCAAGGCAAGCTGGCGCTCGACTCGGACGTCAATCAGGCACTGACCTCGTGGAAGATCCCCGCAAGCGCAGCTGCGCCAGGCGCCGTGGTTACGCTGCGTGAGTTGCTCAGTCACACTGCCGGGCTCACGGTGCACGGATTCCCGGGCTACTCGGCGGGTGCTCCGATTCCCTCGCTCGTCCAAGTCCTAGATGGAGAGAAGCCAGCCAACACCGCCCCCGTTCGCCTGGAGGCTGCTCCGGGAAGCCGTTGGAAATACTCCGGCGGTGGCTACACGGTGATGCAGCAGTTGCTGCTCGACGTCTCGCATCAACCGTTCCCTAAGCTCATGCATGACACAGTGCTTGCGCCTATCGGCATGACCCGCAGTACCTACGAACAGCCGCTGCCGGTGGAACTGCGCTCCAGCGCTGCGACGCCCTACAAGGCAAACGGCGCTCCTGTAGAGGGCGGGTCCCACATCTATCCGGAAATGGCGGCTGCAGGACTTTGGACGACGCCGACTGACCTCGCGCGATACGCGATCGAGATTCAGCGTTCGCTGCTGGGCGATTCAAATCGAGTGCTTTCGACTGAGATGACCAAGCAGATGCTCGTTGCCGGTCAAGGCAATCACGGTTTGGGTTTTCCGATCGGGGGCTCGCAGGAAAATCCCTTCTTTTCGCACGGTGGTATCGACGAGGGTTTCGAAGCGGTGCTCGTCGCCTATCAGCATAGTGGCGATGGAGCGGTCATCATGACCAACGCGCAAGGCGGCCAGCTACTAGCGACCGAGATCTTGCGCAGCATCGCTTCGGTCTACGGCTGGCCGGATTTTCATCCGATCGTCCGCACGAGCGTAGAGGTCGATCCCGCTATTCTCGCGACATACACTGGCGTCTATGACTTTACGCCGACGTTCTCGATCACCATCACTCTGGAGAATGGGCAACTGATGTCGCAAGCGACCTATCAACGCAAAATCCGGCTATTTCCCGAGTCGCAGAGCAAGTTCTTCGCGAAAGTCGTTGACGCCCAGTTGGAGTTTTTCTCGACGGACGCCGGGCAGATCTCCCATCTAGTTCTTCATCAGAATGGCAACGACGCGCGGGGCGAGAGAAGGCATTAGCGCGTCAGACCTGACCACATTCCTGGGCTGACCATGCACCGCGAACAACGTCGGCCTCGGGTCACAAGCGGCCCCTGCGCTTCCACGGTCGTTAACTTCCGGTGCACCCCGACAGCGGACGTCGCGGGGGCGGGCGGAAAGGTCCGAGATGGGCTCACAAGCAGACATAGGCGGAGAGCGACGGCACCACGTTCGTCCGTCAGCCCCCGGGGCCGTCCTTCATGATGTAGCCCATCAGGTCGTCCACGTTGTGCTCCAAGTCCCGGATGATGTTCTTGACGACGTCTCCGACCGAGATCACGCCCACGACCTTGCCCGCGTCCAGCACCGGCAGATGGCGAAAGCCACGTTGAGCCATCATCGCCATGCAACTGTCCAGCCGGTGGTCCGGCTTGACCGTCACCGGGTTGCCCGTCATCACCTGGCCCACCGGCGTCTGCTTGGCGTCGAGCCCGGGCAGCAGCACCTTGATGGCGCAGTCCCCCTGGGTCACGATGCCGACCAGCGCGCCGTCGTCGATGACGAGCACCGACCGGACCCGGTTGTCGCGCATCTGGCGCAAGGCTTCGACGACCATGTCGTCGGAACGAACATGGATCAGGGCGCCATTCTTCTGGGCCAGCGCGCTTCTTACTGTGCTCATCGATGTCCCCTCCTGGACCCCGTCCTGCCCCGCCTTGATGGTCCGGATGGCAGGATAGTCGAAATATCCGGCTTCGTCAGCGCCTCGCCGATGCGGTGCGCCTAGCCGTGGACCGAACGATGGTTGGGTCACAGGCGGCTTATCGATCCCCTGGATTGCAGACGTCAGGTCGTCCCCGAGAGCGGAACCATCGGGTGCCGGCAAAAATGTTGCTCGGCAAAACGCAAGTCGATCGACGATCGCGGTCAGTAGAGAGCTCTGGGTCAAGAGGCGGCGTACTGGAATTTCTCCCCCACGTCCGCGTCGTCCCTGGCAGCGGACATTCGCATTCATTTTGGCCGGCCGACGCCGCCTGCCTCCTGTCGTGACGCCCGCTCGCTCATCCAGGCTCCAAGGGCCGTCCCGGCGTCGCGGAAACCGACAGCAGACCGAGCACTGCCCAACGGCAGCCCTCGGCAGCCATGTCGCTCGGAAACTCTTCACAAAGCAATTTGAAGGCTTTGACGGGAATGAACATGCGCCCTTAACGAAAACGGGCAAAAATAGGTCGCTGATCTTCACCTACCTGACCACAGTGCCGTTTCGAGCTTACGCGAAATCTCGATAGCCGCGTCGCGAGCCGGTCACCGCCGAAGCGAAATCCGAAATGCCTTCACAGAAGCGCAGGCCGGGGTTTGCAACTGCCGCGTGAAGAATTGGTAAGGAAACGTTAAGGAAAAGTCGGGGATTTCTGATGATTGCGCCGGAAGAAGAGAGGTTGCTGAAAACCTACCTGGTCGAGATGTTCGGCCAGATTAGCAGCATGCGGCGCGAACTCGCCGCTCTTCAAGGCGACGGCAAGGGCAGTTTCGCGACGATGACCGACACCCTCGACGCGATCGTCGAGAATACGGAGGTGGCCGGGAACGCGATCCTCGAAAGCATGGAGGCGATCGGCGCCAGCGTCGCGAAGTTGCAGAGCGTCAAAGACCCGACGGCCGCGGCGGTCAGCGACGAGATCGTCGACAGCACGAACAAGGTGTTCGAGGCGTGCGCGTTCCAGGACCTCACAGGGCAGCGGATCACGCGGGTGGTCAAGTCGCTGCAGTTCATGGAGGACCACATCAACAAGCTCGTCCGCATCTGGGGAAAAGAGGAGCTGGCGCGGCTGGCCACCGAGCTTGCTGCCCCCTCGAGCGTCCCAGACTTGCTGGAGGGCCCGAAGCGGCCCGGCGTGGCGATTTCCCAGGACGACATCGACAAGCTGTTCGCGTGAACGACGGCCGGGCGTGATGCCCGCTCCGCGTCATTGCGAGGAGCAGAGCGACGAAGCAATCCAGGGCCGCGCAAGGACTCTGGATTGCGTCGCTGCGCTCGCAATGACGGAGCAAACTAACGCGTAGCGCCGTTACGGCCGCAGCGTCTCCGTGAAGCGTACCGGCTCGCCGATCGCTGGCGTCAGCAGCTCGCCCTGCCACATCACGCGTTGACCGCGGACGAACGTGCCGACCGGCCAGCCGGTGACGCGTAGGCCATCATAGGGCGTCCAGCCGGCTTTCGAGGCGACCCATTCGTTGGTGATGGTCTCGCTGCGCTTCAGGTCCACGATGGTGAGGTCGGCGTCGTAGCCGGCGGCGATGCGGCCCTTGCGGGCGATGTTGTAGATGCGGGCGGGGCCGGCGCTGGTGAGGTCGACGAAACGTTGCAGCGACAGCCGGCCGGCATTGACGTGGTCGAGCATGATCGGCACCAGCGTCTGCACGCCGGTCATGCCGGAGGGCGAGGCCGGATAGGTCTTGGCCTTCTCCTCGGCTGTATGCGGCGCGTGGTCGGAGCCTAAGATGTCGACGATGCCCTGGTGGACGCCCCACCAGATCACGTCGCGATGATCGACTGATCGCACCGGCGGATTCATCTGCGCGTAGGTGCCGAGCCGCTCGTAGCACTCCGGCGCCGCCAAGGTGAGATGATGCGGCGTCGCCTCCACGGTGGCGACGTCCTTGTGGTCGCGCAAATACACGATCTCTTCTTTCGTCGAGATGTGCAGCACGTGGATGCGCTTGCCGGTCTCGTGCGCGAGGGTGACGAGACGTTGCGTGGCGCGCAGCGCCGCCTCCTCGTCGCGCCACACCGGGTGTGAGCGCGGATCGTTCTCGACGCGCAGGTCCTTGCGCTCGTTGAGGCGGTACTCGTCCTCGGCGTGGAACGCGGCACGGCGGCGGATCACCTGGAAGATGCGGCGCAGGCTGTCGTCGTCCTCGACCAGCAGCGAGCCGGTGGAGGAGCCGACGAACACCTTTACGCCGGCGCAGCCCTCGGCGCGCTCCAACACCGGAAGCTGCTCGACATTCTCGCGGGTGCCGCCGATGAAGAAGGCGAAGTCGCAATGCATGCGATGGTGGCCGGCAGCGACCTTGGCGGCGAACGCCTCTTCGGTCACCGTCAGCGGATTGGTGTTGGGCATCTCGAACACGGCGGTGACGCCGCCCATCACGGCGCTGCGCGAGCCGGTTTCGAGGTCCTCCTTGTGAGTGAGACCAGGCTCGCGGAAATGCACCTGGGTGTCGATCACGCCGGGCAGCACGTGCAGGCCCTTGCAGTCGATGATCTCGGCGGCCGAGGCTGTGCCGAGATCGCCGATCTCGACAATACGTCCGCCTGAAATGCCGATGTCGCGGACGCCCTCGCCGTCCTGATTGACCACGGTGCCGGATTTCAGAATGACGTCGAAGCGCGCGCTCATGAAGCCCTCATAGGATTTCATTCTCCTGACCGCCCCAAGACAGATCGATCATGCTGCGCGCCTGCCCATTTGCTGGCCTCCGGTGGCACGCGAGTCTCGATCTTTAGAATGAAGCCACCGCGCGGCGGCGTTTCAGCCTTGTGGTTTATGCCTGGGCGGCTTACGTTTCAGTGCGGCCTGTCGCAAGAGGTTTTTCGGATGAAGGCGACGTTTCTCGACGACCGGGGCGTGGTCCAGGTCAGCGGCGACGATGCACGCAAGTTCCTCAACGGTCTCTTCACCACCGACGTCACCAAGCTCACGCCCGGCGATGCCCGGTTCGGCGCGCTGCTGACGCCGCAGGGCAAGATCATCGTTGATTTCCTGGTGGCGCAGGTGCCGGCGACCGACGCCGGCGAGCGCTTCCTGCTCGACTGTCCGCGCGCGCTGGCGCAGGCGCTCACCGACAAGCTCAACCTCTACAAGCTCAGGGCCAAGGTCGCGGTCAGCAATCGCTCCGGAGAGCTCGGCGTGATCGCGGTCTGGGATGGCGCCATCGGCGCCACGCCGGAGCCGAGCTTCGCCGATCCGCGTCATGAGCGCCTCGGCGCGCGCGTCATTGCGCCGCAGGAGGCGCTCGCGGAGATCGCCGCACGGCTCGGGGCCGAGATCGTCGAGACCGACGCCTATGAGGCGCATCGTATCGACTGCAGCGTGCCGCGCGGCGGGCTCGACTTCACGTATGGCGATGCCTTCCCGCACGAGACCAATATGGACCGGCTGCACGGCGTCGACATCGGCAAGGGTTGCTATGTCGGCCAGGAGGTCGTGAGCCGCATGCATCATCGCGGCACCACGCGCACGCGCGCGGCGAAGGTGCTGCTCGACGGGCCGAGTCCCGAGCCGGGCACGCCGATTCTGGCCGGCGACAAGACCGTCGGCACCATGGGCTCGGCCGCCGCGCAGAAGGGCATGGCGCTGCTGCGCATCGACCGCGCCGCCGAGGCGTTGGAGGCGGGAACGCCGCTTACCGCCGGCGGCCTCGTTCTACGCATCGCTGATCCCGACGCGCTGCAGGGCGCGCCGAAACAGACGGTCGCCTGAGCCGGTCTCATGGGTCGCGCTGCTGTCGTCCATCCCGATGGCCTGACGCGCTGCCCCTGGCCGGGCAGCGATCCGCTCTATGTCGCCTATCACGACACCGAGTGGGGCGTGCCGGAATATGACGACCGCGCGCTGTTCGAGAAGCTGATCCTCGACGGCTTCCAGGCCGGGCTGTCGTGGATCACGATCCTGCGCAAGCGTGACAATTTCCGCCGTGCCTTCGACGATTTCCAGCCGGAGAAGATCGCTGGTTACACCGACAAGAAGATCCACGCGCTGATGAACGATGCCGGCATCGTGCGCAACCGCGCCAAGATCGAAGGGACGATTCTCAGCGCGAAATCCTGGCTCGACATCCAGGACAAGGGTCCCGGCTTCTCCAAGCTGCTGTGGGACTTCATGGACGGCGCACCCAAGGTCAATCAGTTCAAGACCACCGCGAGCGTGCCGGCCTCGACGCCGCTGTCGATCAAGATTTCGAAAGAGCTGGCCTCGCGCGGCTTCAAGTTCGTCGGTCCCACGATCGTCTACGCCTTCATGCAGGCGACCGGGATGGTCAACGACCATCTCGTCACCTGCTTCTGCCACGAGACCTGCAGCGGCAAGCGCCGCACCCCACGCCTCAAGCCTCCCAAATGACGACTGACAAGGCCCCGAGCGGGCACGACCGCGTCTGGCAGCGCATGCTGTCCGGCCGGCGGCTCAACCTCATCGATCCCTCGCCGCTCGATGTCGAGATCGCCGACATCGCCCACGGGCTCGCGCGTGTCGCGCGCTGGAATGGCCAGACCACCGGTGCGCACATCTTCTCGGTCGCGCAGCACACGCTGCTGGTCGAGACGGTGATGCGCGCGCGCAAGCCGAACATCGATGCCCGGCTGCGGCTCGCCGCGCTGCTGCACGATGCGCCGGAATACGTCATCGGCGACATGATCTCGCCGTTCAAGGCGGTGCTCGGCGACGGCTACAAGAGCGTCGAGAAGCGGCTGCTCGGGGCGATCCACATCCGCTTCGGGCTGCCGGCGGAGATTGCTCCTGAGATCGAGCGCCAGATCAAGGCGGCCGACCGCGGCGCCGCTTTTCTGGAGGCGACCCGGCTGGCCGGCTTCTCGGAGAGCGAGGCGAAGAAGCTGTTCGGTCGCGACCCCGGCCTGCCGGATGCCACCGTGGCGGACTATTTGACGCCCTGGAGCGCGGCCAAGGCCGAGAAGCAGTTCCTGACCCGCTTCCACGCGGTGCTGGGGTCGTGCTGAGATGCCGCTGACGCCGGACGAGCGCCGCAATGAACGGCTGAAGCTGGCGGCCAACTGGGTCAACACGCTGGCGACGGCCATCGTCACCGCCGGGACGTTCGTGCCGCTTGCCCAGTTCGTCTATGGGGTGCTGCCGCCCAGCACCCCCGCGGGCCTGATCTACGGGTCGGGCGTCGTTTGCATTATCACCGGAGTGCTCATACATTTGCTGGGTCAGTGGATCCTGGGAGGTCTTCGATGACCCTGCACCAGCTCGTTGCCCTGAGCTTTCCGCTTCTGACCGCCTTGGCCGTCGCCATCGTGGCCCTGTTCGTGCGCCGGCCCTGGTCCGAGAAACCGGTCGAGATCGCCCCCCAGAACCGTGAGCGGCTCCTCGACCATCTCGAGCGACTGAACGCGGAGATCGAAGGCAAGGCCCATCTGGTTCGCCAGGAGCTGCGGCAGCTCAAGAACACGCGCTGAGGGCTGTCGGCGCATATATGCGCCAGCCCGACAGCAGACATCCAAAACCCGCTTTTGCCCTTGTGCCCCCATTCGTATAATCGGGCCTCCAAAGGCTCGCCATGATCCACGTCTGCTCACTCGCCGCCCTGCCCGAGACCGTGCGCCTGACCGGCGCCAGCCACGTGCTGACCATCATGGCCAATGTCGAGCAGGTGAAGCGGCCGGAGACGATCCGCCCCGAAAACCATCTGCGGGTCTCGGTCGACGACATCACCGAGCAGCTTCCGGGCTTCATGGCGCCGAGCGAGGATCACGTCGCCCAGGTGCTGGAATTCGTGCGCGGCTGGGATCGTGCGGCGCCGCTGGTGATCCACTGCTATGCCGGCATCAGCCGCTCCACCGCAAGCGCCTTCGCCACGGCCTGCGCGCTCAACCCCAATCGCGACGAGCTCGATATCGCCTGGGCGATCCGCCAGGCCTCGCCGATCGCCTCGCCGAACCGGCTGATCGTCAGCCTGGCCGACAGGGCACTGGGCCGCCAGGGGCGCATGGTGCGCGCGCTGGACGCGATCGGGCCCGGCGCCATGATGGTCGACAGCGCGCCGTTCCGGATCGATCTGGACTGAGTTGCGACGCGGCGGAGCCGCGTACCGGTGCGCTTTGAACTTATGTTCCACGGTTTGACACAGAGGGAACGACGGCCATCGGGCGACCCGCCGCGGGCCGTCGGCCGATTCGCTGCGCCAGCGGTCCACCCGCAGGCCGGCGCGTTCCACCCCTGACGCCCACCAGCGCCATCGATTGAGGATTCCCCGCGTGATGTTCGATTGGCCCCTGGATTGGATCGCGCTGCTGGTCGCGTTCGCGGCGCTCGCCTTCGCGCGCCGGATTTCCGATCGCCTGGCCGAGGTCCAGGCCCGGCTGGCCAAGCTCGAGGCGGCACGCCCGATCGCGGCTGCGCCGGTGGTCGCGCCGCCGCTCAGCCCGCTTCAGGAGCCCGCTGAAGCCCCGCCAATGCCGCCGCCATTGCCGGAGCTGACCGAGCCCGAGCCTGCTCTCCAGCCCGCGGCGATGGCGAGCGACGACGCGGCCGAACAGCCGCCGCCGCTCGCGTCCCCGCCACCCGTGCCGCAGCCTGCGGCCGGCTTCGAGGAGCGCATCGGCACCCGCTGGGTGGTGTGGATCGGCGGGCTGACCTTGGCGCTCGGCGGCTTCTTCATGGTGCGCTATTCGATCGAGGCCGGCCTCGTCGGCCCCGAGGTGCGCGTCGCGCTCGGCGCGCTGTTCGCCGCCGCGCTGCTTGCGGCCGGCGAATGGACCCGGCGCAAGGAGAGCATCTCGCAGATCGCAGCGCTGCCGATCGCCAACATTCCGGCGATCCTGACCGCGGCCGGCACGGCGGTCGCCTTCGCCACGATCTACGCGGCCTACGCGCTGTATGAGTTCCTGCCGCCCGCGATCGCCTTCGTGCTGCTCGGCATCGTCGCGCTGGGCACGCTGGCGGCGGCGCTGCTGCACGGCCCGGCGCTGGCCGGGCTCGGCCTCGTCGCCGCATTCACGACGCCGGTGCTGGTGTCGACTGGCGAGCCGAACTACTGGGCGCTCTACATCTACCTCGCCATCGTCACCGCCGCCGCCTTTGCGCTGGCCCGCGTGCGGCTGTGGCGCTGGCTCGCGATGACCACGATCGGGCTGTCGTTCCTGTGGACCTTGCCCGGACTCGACGCGGGCGTCGAGACGGTGGCGCCGCATGTCTTCCACGTCGCTGTTGGTTTCGCGTTGGCCGCGCTGATCGTGGTCTGCGGCTTCATGTTCGGACCCGCGGCCGAGAACGACGAGGTCGAGCCGATCTCATCCGTCGGCCTGGCGGTTTATCTGCTCGGCGCCATGCTGGTCGTGCTGGCGAGCTTCCATGACGGTCTGGCGCTGATCGGCTTCACCGTGCTGGTCGCGGCGACGCTCGCGGTCGCCTGGCGCGCGCCGAGCGCCGTCGGCGCGGTCGCCGCCGCCGCTGCGACCGTGTTCCTCGTGTTCGCCGAATGGGCGTTGCGCGACAATCCGGACCTGCTGGTGCTGCCGGGCGGCGCGTTGCCCGGGATGGGGCCGAACCCGCTCGGCGCATCGGTCACGTCGCATCTGGTGACGGCGGCGATCTTCGCGCTCGGCTTCGGCGGCGCCGGCTTCCTGGCGCAGGGGCGCTCGCACAACGCGATCGTGCCGGTGGTGTGGTCGGCGGCCGGCGTGTTCACGCCGCTGGCGCTTCTTGTCGCGCTCTATGCGCGCATCGCCCATCTCGACCGCTCGATTCCGTTCGCGATCCTCGCCGTCGTGCTCGCCGCCGTGTTTGCCGTCGCCACCGAGGCGCTGACCCGGCGCGAGGAGCGTCCGGGCCTCAGCGCCTCGATCGCATTGTTCGCGACCGGCACGCTGGCCGCGCTGGCGCTGGCGCTGACCTTCGCGCTGGAGAAAGGCTGGCTGACGATCGCGCTGGCGCTGATGTCGCTCGGCACCGCCTGGATCTTCGAGAGCCGGCCGATCCCGTTCCTGCGCACGCTGGCGGCGGTCTTTGCCGGGCTCGTCGTGCTGCGCATCGGCTACGATCCGCGCATCGTCGGCGCCGATGTCGGCACCACGCCGATCGTCAACTGGCTGCTGTGGGGCTATGGCGTGCCGGCGGCGTCGTTCTGGGGCGCGAGCTATCTGATGCGCCGCCATGGCGACGACGCGCCGCTGCGCGCGGTCGAGGCCGCCGCGATCCTGTTCACGACCCTGCTCGCCTTCCTGGAGATCCGCCACGCCGTCAATGACGGCGACATGCTGGCGGTGCCATCGCTCGCCGAAGTGGGACTCGACGTCTGCGTGGCCCTGGCGCTGGCGATCGGGCTGGAGCGGCTCCGGGAGCGCAGCGGCAGCATCGTGCACAACATCAGCGCCGTGATCCTGACCGGCTTTGCCGGCGGCGCCACCGTGCTCGGGCTGCTGCTGCTCGAGAATCCGATGATCTCGGATGTCGCGATCAAGGGCGGCCTGCTCAACATCCTGATCCTGGCCTATGCGTTCCCGGCGGTGCTGATGCTGCTGTTGTCCTACGCGGTCGCAGGCCGCCGTCCGCCGGCCTATGGCAATACGCTGGCCGCGGGCGCACTGATCCTGGCGCTGTCCTATGTCAGCCTCGAGATCCGCCGGATCTATCACGGCCCCGATCTGACGGCAGGGCCGACCAGCGCGGCCGAGCAGTACACCTATTCGATCGCCTGGCTCGCCTTCGGCGTGGTGCTGCTCGGGATCGGAATCATCGTGCAGTCGCAACGCGCCCGTCTGGCGTCCGCCATCGTGATCGCGCTGACGATCCTGAAGGCCTTCCTGATCGACATGTCGGCGCTGACCGGCGTGTGGCGCGCGCTGTCATTCATCGGGCTCGGGCTGGTGCTGGTCGCGATCGGCTGGCTGTACCAGAAGGTGCTGTTCCGACGGCAGCAGCAGGCGCCGCCGGCTCAGCCGGCGGCGTAGCGCCATGTCGGATTAGGCCGCGCGCACCGACTCCAGGAACGACGCCACCTCACGCTTCAGCCGGTCGCTGTCCGAGGCCAGCGATTGCGCCGCGGCCAGCACATGCGTGGAGGCCGTTCCGGTTTCCGTCGCGCCGCGCTGCACGTCGACGACGTTCACAGAAACCTGCTGCGTGCCCTCCGATGCCTGCTGGACGTTGCGCGAGATCTCCTGCGTGGCGGCACCCTGCTCTTCCACGGCAGCCGCGATCGCCGACGAGATTTCCGACAGCCGCTCGATGGTCGTGGAGATCGCCCGGATGGCGCCGACCGATTCCTGTGTCGCCGCCTGGATGCCGGACACCTGCTGGCCGATCTCGTCGGTCGCCTTGGCGGTCTGCTCGGCCAGCGCCTTCACCTCGGAGGCGACGACCGCGAAGCCGCGGCCGGCCTCGCCGGCACGAGCGGCCTCGATGGTCGCATTCAGCGCCAGCAGATTGGTCTGGCCGGCGATCGTGTTGATCAGTTCGACGACGTCGCCGATCCGCGCCGCGGCCTTGCTCAGCTCGCTCACGCGATCGTTGGTCATGCGCGCCTGGTCGACGGCCTCGGTGGCCATGCGGGCCGATTCCTGCACCTGGCGGCTGATCTCGGTGATCGACGACGATAGCTCCTCCGTCGCGGACGCGACTGACTGCACGTTGGTCGAAGCCTCCTCCGAAGCAGCCGCAACCGCAGTCGAGATCTCCTGCGAACGCGTCGCGGTGGATGACAGCGCGCCGGCGGAATGCTCGAGCTCGGTCGAGGCCGACGACACCGTCTGCACGATCTCGCCGATGGTCGCCTCGAACTGGCGGGTGATATTGTCGACGCGCCGGCCGCGTTCGATCTTGACCTCGGCATCGTGGGCCGCGAGCTCGTCGGCCTCCTTCTTGGCGATCAGCGCCTCCTTGAACACCTGCAGCGTATCGGCCATGGCGCCGATCTCGTTCGGCTCGCCGCGATGCGTGACTTCCGCGCCGAGATCGCCCTTGGCGAGCTCCTGCATCGGCTTGATGATCGACGCGATGCCGGACGAGACGTTCTGCACGAGATAGAATCCGACGGCGATGCCGGCGATGACGGCGGCGGCAATGATCGAAACCACGAGCCAGATCGCGCGCGAGAAGCTCTCGGCAGCCTGCCGCGTCGCGTTGTCGGCGCCCTTGTTGTTGAACTCGATGTCCTGGATGAAATACTTGTCGGCGTCACGCGCGATCGCCGCGGCCGACTTTTCCAGCATTTCGGTGGCCTCGCGCGGAATCTTTCCGACGCTCTTGTTGGATTCATCCATCACCTGCTTGACGGCGACGACGTACTTCTCCCAGGACTGCACCCAGTTGTTGTAGATCGCGCGTTCCTCGGCCGAGGTGATCATCGGCTCGTAAGTCTTGCGGTCCTTGTTGATCGTCTCGAGGATTCCGTTGACGCGCTTCTCCGCGGCCTGCTTGGCCTCGGTCGTCTCCGACATCACATGCGCGCGCAAGGCGATGCGCAGCAGGTTGATGTCGGCGCGCAGCTCGCCGATCGCGCGCACGCTTGGCAACCAGTTGGTGGCGATGTCGACCGTGTTGGCATTGATCGACTGCATGCTGGTGACGGCGAGCACGCCGAGCCCGCACATGGTGACGAGCATGAAGGCGATGACCGAAATGATCTTCGTACGAATGGACATTGTTGACACGGAGGACCCCAGCTGACTGCGTGGTTCGGCCGCGTTCTGCCAGCGCCAGAGACGGCCCGAACATCCAGGTCTGCGCTGCGCTGCGCGGTCGAGGTCAGAGGATCAGAGGGCTCCGAAAATTCCGAACCCGCATGTCGTCTCTGACGACCTCATTGGGCGCGAAACAGGCTTATCGGAGGTTAATGCTGGAACCGTAAGATTACTGACAATGCGCGTAAAATGATGGCCCTCAGGGACGGCGCGGTGCTCCTGAACCGGCGCCCGAGGCACCGGATCTCCCGATACCGTTGACGGATCGTGTGGAAGCAAAACCACGAATGGCGTTCGGCAACATCACAAACGCCGTCTGAGCGCGAGAAGTGTGACGGACGGAGAACACGCCCTCAGCGGATTGGCGCCACGGCGCACCGGACCTCGAATCCGATGGCCAGCGGCGCAATCACCCGGACAGTTGGAACTCAGCCGACCGCTTCGGACATCAGGCGGATCCGGAACACTGGCTGCTTGGCTTCGTCGAGCAGCTCCATCTGCCACTCGGCCCCCTGCTGCAACGACTTCGAGATGCCACCGATCAGGTCGGAGCAGACAGCCGTCAGCTCGTTCCAGGCGGTTTCCCGGTTGGCGAATTCATAAGGCTGATCAGCAGCGCCAGAATAGCGGCCCTGGCTGATTCGGAAGAAATAAAGCGACATAACGACCCTTTCTCGTGGGCCACCCCCCTGGTTGCAAACTGCACACGAGTCACTACCGAGGCATGAATTTGAGATTCCGTACGACTACGGCGCAATGACCACTAACGTGCGGTCAGCTTAAAATATTGCTCTATGTTAATAGGGGACTGGTTTTTCAATAATCGGTGAACTAACAACTAATCGGTCGAGCGACGCAGCTCCGGCGCCGCATCCGACTTCGCGTTATCGGATCTGGTAATTTCGGTCTTCGCGTTTTCGGCCTTGGCGTTTTCGGCCTTGGCGGTTTCGGGCTTCGCGCTTTCCGCCTTGGCGGCCTTCGCAGGATCCGCCTTCAGGGGTTCTACCTTGCTGCGCTCCACCCGCGGGGTCTCGACCCGCGCCGCCACTTCGGTGTGCAAGCCGTCGGCAGCGGGAACAGCAGCGCGCGCGGCGCGCGGCCGCGCCACGGCGCGCGCCATCAGCATGGTGGCTCCGCCCTGATGCTGGAAGTCGCAATAGGCGAAGGCGCTGAGCCCGGAGACCGAGCCGCGGAAGCTGCGGTCGTCCTTCTTGTCGAGGTTGAAGCACGGCTCGAACGGCATGCCCTTGATGGCAGCGCAAACGTTCTGGCCGCGAATCTGCAGGGTGTTGCCGGGCAGGCGGATGTGACGCACCGGGCCAGAGCCGGAGAACTGCACCGCGCCCGCCGCGCCCATGTCGTCGAGGATGCGGCCCGCGCCACGGGTGCCGTCGACGCAGGTGAAGGCGAACACCTTTCCGGCGACGAATTTGCGGGCCTCGTCGGCTGTCATCGAACCCGCAACCGCAGGAGCAATCACGGCACCGGCAGTCACGGTCCCCAGCAATATACGCGCGAGCATGCATCAAACTCCCACTTAACCCAACGCAGCGGGTAAGGCGGTATCTTTACCCCATGCTTACCATACCAACCATGGCAACAATGGAGCAGCATGGTTTGAAAAGTCTGAACATCCTCAGGATATTCTTACCACCGTACGGCCGCGGACCTGGCCCGCGAGAATCTGCAGCCCCAGCGACGCCACTTGGTCCAAGGCAATTTCGTGAGTGATTTCAGCTAGTTTTGCGCGATCCAAATCAGTGGCGAGGCGCTGCCAGGCCGCCTTGCGCGCCGGCAGCGGGCACATCACCGAATCGATGCCGAGGAGGCATACGCCGCGCAAAATGAACGGCGCCACCGACGATGGCAAATCCATGCCGGCAGCGAGGCCACAGGCGGCGATGGCACCGCCATATTGGGTCATCGCCAGCAAGTTGGCGAGCGTATGCGAGCCGACGCTGTCGATGCCGCCCGCCCAGCGCTCCTTCGCCAGCGGCTTGGCCGGCCCGGACAGCTCGTTGCGGTCGATGATTTCGGCGGCACCGAGCGACTTGAGATAGTCGGCTTCGGCCAGGCGGCCGGTCGAGGCGATCACGTGGTAGCCGAGCTTGGCGAGCACAGCCGTCGCCACCGAGCCGACGCCGCCGGCCGCGCCCGTCACCACCACCGCCCCGCTGGCCGGCGTCAGCCCGTGCTTCTCCAGGGCCAGCACGGCCAGCATCGCCGTGAAGCCGGCGGTGCCGATGGCCATGGCATCCCGGGCCGACAGGCCCTGTGGCAGGCCGACGAGCCAATCGCCCTTGACCCGCGCCTTCTCGGCATAGGCGCCGAGATGGGTCTCGCCCATGCCCCAGCCGGTACAGATCACGGCATCGCCCGGCTTCCAGGCGGGATGGCTGGACTGCTCGACCGTGCCGGCAAAATCGATCCCCGCGATCATCGGGAAGCGCCGGACCACCGGCGCCTTGCCGGTCAGCGCCAGCCCGTCCTTGTAGTTCAGCGCCGACCACTCGACCTTGACCGTGACGTCACCGTCCATCAGCTCGGCTTCATCGAACTGCGTCAGCGTCGCGGTCGTTCCCTTGTCCGCCTTGTCGATCCGGATCGCCTTGAACGTTCCCACAGCGGCACTCCCTGCGCTTTCTTTGTCTCACGCCATGTTTAGCCGATCGGGTCGGCCGCGCAACTCAGGTCGCGGGAACGGCGCGCGCGACCGGCTTCTCGACGATCGGCAGGTTGATCAGCGCCGACAGCACGCCGAACAGGATCGAGAGCCACCAGATCGGCGTATAGGAACCGTAGCGCTCGAACACGATGCCGCCGAGCCAGACGCCGAGGAAGCCGCCGACCTGGTGGCTGACGAAGGCGAAGCCATAGAGCGTGGCGAGCCAGCGGGTGCCGAACATGATCGCCACCAGCGACGAGGTCGGCGGCACCGTGGAGAGCCAGGCGAGCCCGGAGACCGCGCCGAAGGCGATCGCGGAGGCCGCCGTGACCGGGAACGAGATGAAGGCGAGCGTCGCCAGCGCACGGGTGAAATAGATGAAGGACAGGATGTAGCGCTTCGGCAGCCGGCTCTGCAGCCAGCCGACACTGAGCGAGCCGATGATGTTGAACAGGCCGATCGCCGCGATCACCCAGCCGCCAACCTGCGCCGACAGGCCACGATCGACCAGGAACGCCGGCAGGTGCACGGTGATGAAGGCGAGTTGGAAGCCGCAGGTGAAGAAGCCGAGCACCAGCAGCACGTAGGAGCGGTGTCCAAACGCCTCCATCAGCGCGGTCGTGAACGACTGCTGCTCGGCCTCCGACGGCTTGGCCTCGGCCGCCGGCGGCGTCGCCACGGCGAGCGACAGCGGCACGATGAACAGCATCAGCGTCGCGAACACCATCAGCGCGCTCTGCCAGCCGAACTGGTCGATCAGCGCGACGCCGAAGGGAGCGAACAGGAACTGGCCGAGCGAGCCGGCCGCCGTGCCGGCGCCGAGCGCGACACCACGGCGCTCCGGCGGCAACAGCTTGCTGAACGCCGACAGGATGAGATTGAACGAGCAGCCCGACAGGCCGAAGCCGACCAGCACGCCGGCGCCGATGTTCAGCGACAGAGGCGAGCTGGAATAGCGCATCATCAGCAGGCCGCCGGCATAGAGCAGCGCGCCGACACAGATCACGCGCATCACGCCGAAACGATCGGCGATCGCGCCGGCGAGCGGCTGACCGAGCCCCCACAACAGGTTCTGCACCGCCACCGCAAGCGCGAACACGTCGCGTCCCCAGGCGAATTCACGGCTCATCGGCTGCACGAAGAAGCCGAGGCTGGAGCGCGGACCGAAGCTCAGCAGCGCAATCGCGCAGCCGCACACGATGATGACGACCGGCGTCCGCAAGCTCTGGCTGCGGGAGGCCGTGCCGAGATCGCCTGCCTGTACCGACATCCGTGTCCTCCCCTGCCGCGGTCGCTGTCCGCCGCGCCCTTCCGATTAATGCATCTGCATTGAACTCCCAAGCTCAAAAGCGGAACCCAGCCATGAAAAATTTCGATGCGGCGGCCAGCCATGAGCACGTGTCATCCGAAGCGAGTTCCCGCGGCGGAACTCGCTCATGCGTCCTTGTCCCGGCGCGAAACGTCCTGATGCGCGAGTCGCAAACGACGATTCATCCCGTGCGAGAGTGACCTTCAGAACAGCCGCTATTTGTCGCCAAACACCGATAAACAGCGAAGGAAGTCTCTGAAGAAGAACTAACAGGTACCGCGGTACACATGCGCACGGAATGTGGAATTTGGACATCACATGGACCACGATCAGATCGAGACATCCGGCCGCGTCGTGATCGTTGGTGCCGGAGTTGCCGGACTGTTCTGCGCGCTGAAGCTCGCACCGCAGCCGGTCACGCTGATCTCCGCGACCGCATTGGGTGAGGCCTCGTTCGGCGCGACGATGCAGGCCGACATCGCGGCAGCGGTTTCATCCGGCGACAGCCCCGATAGCCATGCCGCCGACATGATCGCTGCCGGTGGCGGCCTGGTCGACGCGACGGCTGCGCTGGCGCTCGCGCGCGACGCTTCGGCTGCAATCGAGGACCTGGTCCGCCTCGGCGTGGCTTTCGATCGTGATCACAGCGGCAGGCTGGCGACGTCTCGTGCGGCTGCGCACACCGCGCGCCGTATTCTCAGCGTTCGCGGAGACTTCACCGGACAGGCGATCATCACCGCGCTGTCTCAAGCCGTGCGCGCAACGCCCTCGATCCGCATCATCGAGGGCCATGTCGCCGACGCGCTGCTGACGGAAGACGGCGCGGTGCGTGGCCTGCAACTGCGGCCGACCGACGACGATGCGGCCGCGCCGGTGCTGATCGCGGCGCCGGCAATCGTGCTGGCCACCGGCGGCATCGGCCGTCTGTTCGCGGCGACCACGAATCCGCCGCACGCCACCGGCATCGGCCTCGCCATCGCTGCGCGCGCTGGCGCGGTGATTGCCGATCCGGAGTTCGTGCAGTTTCATCCGACCGCGATGATGACCGGTCACGATCCGGCGCCGGTGGTGAGCGAGAGCCTGCGCGGCGCCGGCGCCATCCTGGTCAACCGCCGCGGCCAGCGCTTCATGCTGCCGCGCCATCCGCTGGTCGATCTTGCCCCGCGCGACACGGTGGCGCGCGGCGTGATGGCCGAGATCATCGCCGGACGCGGTGCCTTTCTCGACGCACGCGACGTGCTCGACGACGGCGTCGCCGAACGCTATCCGATGCTGCACCGGGCCTGTACCGCCGCGGGGCTCGATCCGACCCGGCAGCCGATTCCGGTGGCGCCGGCGGCGCATTTCCACATGGGCGGGATCGCGGTCGACGCGCAGGGCCGCAGCTCGATCGAGGGGCTTTGGGCGGCGGGTGAAGTCGCCGCGACGGCAACGGACGGCGCCAACCACATCGCCGGCAACGCGCTGCTCGCCGCGCTGGTGTTCGCCCAGCGGATCGCCGAAGACATCTCCGGCCGGACGTTCACCGCGCCCTCCACGCTACAGGACATTGCGTTCGCCGATCCGGCCGGCCCCTGTGCCGGCGCTGCGGCGAGCTCGCTGCGCGAGACGATGACGGCGCAGCTCGGTGTCATTCGCGACGAGGAGCGGCTGGCGGAGGCCATCGCCGCGATTGCCAGGATGGAGCGCGACGCCGGCAGCCCGAGGCTGCGCAACATGGCGAGCGCTGCGCTGCTGATTGCCACCGCGGCCTGGAGCCGGCGCGAGAGCCGCGGTGCGCATTGCCGCGCCGACTGCCCCGCGGAGAATCCGAGTTTCGCGCAGCGGACGATGACCACATTGGCCGCTGCCCGCGAGATCGCCGACGAACTCGCGGCACGGCCGACGGCGCGGCAGTCGCGGCCGTTGAGCGCGTAGCAAGAGCTGATCCGACTGCGTCACGACGGAGCTCGGCAGTCGCGTTTTCACCGTCATTCGTGATCACCGTCATTCCGGGTTCAGGGCCTGCGGCCTTGTCCCGGAATGACGGTGCTCATGACGAAGCAGCCATCGTCGCCCAATACAGATATTACGACTCGTTGTTATTTGCTGCCTCGCCGGTATTTGGGAGCAGGCACGATGTAATTAGTGCGTGCCGTGTCGGCCGCGTGCATCCATTGATCCGCGGGCGCTGGACGAACAAATCGGCCGTACCGTTGCGCTGGTGCTCGTCGTCATCACGCGCACGATCTGAGCGGCCCTCGCCAATGAGTTGGACGAGGCCTTTCGTCGAAGCAGATCACCGGCTGACGCTGATGCGAATCGCCGCACGGATCGAGCACATCCTCTACGCGCGCGACTAATTCGCATCGATCTGTGGGGATACGCCACATGCTCCTGCGCCATGGCTTCAGATCGTTCTCGGCCAGACGCCGCCGCACTATCTCGTGCGCCCCGGCGCCGACGGCATTTACCAGCACCAACTAAATGGCTGGACAGGTTCG
The DNA here is from genome assembly GCF_032381235.1 of Bradyrhizobium sp. SZCCHNR1053. Classification (NCBI taxonomy): domain Bacteria; kingdom Pseudomonadati; phylum Pseudomonadota; class Alphaproteobacteria; order Hyphomicrobiales; family Nitrobacteraceae; genus Bradyrhizobium; species Bradyrhizobium sp. SZCCHNR1053. Next base: position 531,392 of record NZ_JAUHJM010000003.1, on the reverse strand, counting down.
CCATGATTTCGGCAAAAGAACCGCAGAACCTGTACAAATAAGAAAAAGAGATGGTCGAAATTTAGCGGTGCTCAAGTAGTAGCGCGCGTTTTGTCCGTCCTGCTGACGAGGAAATGGGAATTCACGGCTGCCAGATCGCCGATTCACCGCTTGGCATGGCCATAGATTCGGTCATCGGTCTCGCCGCCGGTTTGGAAGCCGAGTCGCCGAGCAGAAAGGCGCCAAACGGTCCAGGGAGTGTTGCGGGGCGACGCGATGGCGCGTGTCCGCAGGAGTAGTTGAGGATGAGTTCCTTATTGCGGAGTAGCGGATCGCGGATCACCGTGGGTGATGCGCAGAGCGAACGTTGGCGCCCGGCAAAGCCTGCCGCTTTGTCCAACAGCCTCGCGCATGCGACGTCTGCGCCTGATGAGGATGCGGCCACCGATCTCTCCCGGCCGTGGTGGCAAACCGCTTCAGCGGTTGACGATGCGCCGATGCCAATGGCGCCAGCAGAAGCGCACCGATCCTGGCAGATCCCTTCACTCGATCCCGTCGTGATGCCTCCACCTCCGCCCGAACGGCTCGAATTCGATTCTGTTTTCCAGTTCGGTGCCGCAGTGGCCGCGCTTGCGTGCCTCGCGTTCTTTGCGGTGCGCATCATGCAGGCTCCGAACATTGAAACAGTTACGAAGTCTGAAGCGACCGCTTCATCGTCTCCCCGAAACTTCGGGACAGCGGGGAAATCGAAATCCGATGACGGCCAAGCATCGCTGGACGCCGCGGCGCACACGATCGGACGGGCCGATTCGATCATGGCGTCGGTCCCGATCGTCAAGCCGGCTCCGGGCGGAGGCGAGACCCCGCAGTCAATTCCGCCGAAAGCATCTCGGACCATCGCGACCAGGAGCCCTGCACCGGCGGCCGCGTCTGCGCTGACCAAGAACGAGATCAGCGAAATGCTGAAGCGCGGACGCGATCTCATCGGCGCGGGCGACGTTGCGAGTGCCCGCCTGATCCTGGCGCATGTCGCGGAAGCGGACGCCGAAGCATCACTGACGCTGGCCGGCACCTATGACCCCGCGATCTTGTCCAACCTGAAAGCCGTTGGCGTCGCGCCCGATCCGGCCAAGGCCCGCGCCTGGTACGCGAGAGCCGCCGAACTCGGGTCACTCGAGGCTCGACGGCGGCTCGAGTGACCCGAGCTTCGAAACCGGGTGATCCAGCGCGGTCTCACGCCGGTCGCTGCGCAGGAATTGCGGCGGGGCGCGGACCGCCGGATCCTGGTCGATGGTGTCGTGCGGGCGACGCGCGTCCCCGCAAAGTGTCGTGTTGCGTGATGAGGTCCATGATGGGAATGTTTGATCGTCTGTTGCAACCGGCCTTGTCGTCGGCGCCCCGTGGTCCTCGGCTGCTTGGCGCGCCGGGTTCTCCGACCGTCGCGTTGCTCCTCGTGCTTGCCGCCGTGCCAGGCCTGGCGCGTGCTGCCGAGGGCGAGATCCGGATCGGCAATACGACGCCCTACAGCGGGCCGGCGGCCGCCTACGGCAGCGTGAGCAAGGTCATCTCCGCCTATTTCCAGAAGGTGAATGACGAGGGCGGGATCAGGGGCCGCAAGATCACCTACATCTCCTATGACGACGGCTATAATCCGCAGAAGACGGTGGAGCTGACACGACGGCTGGTGGAGGAAGACAAGGTCGACGTCATCTTTGCGAGCGTTGGAACAGCGACCAGCGCGGCGGTGCGGCCTTATCTCAACGCGAACAAGATACCGCAATTGTTCGTCGGCTCCGGTGCCTCGATCTGGGATCAGCCTCGCGACTATCCTTGGACCATGGGAGCGCAACCCAGCTACCAGATTGAAGCTCATATTCACGCGCAATATCTGCTCGAGCAACATGCCGGTGGCACGCGCATCGGTGTGCTTTATCAGGACGACGAGTTCGGCAAGGACTATCTGAAGGGTTTGAAGGACGGGCTCGGCGGCAAGCTGCCGATCGTCGCGGAAGCGGCTTACGCGGTCACCGATGCCGACATCAATCAGCAGATCGCGAAGCTGAAGACCGCCGGAGCCAACATCCTGGTCGACGTCAGCACTCCGAAATTCACGGTGCTCGCGATCCGCCGCCTCGCCGAGCTCGGCTGGAGACCCGAGCACATCATCCCCACGGTTTCGGATTCGGTTGCCACCGTGCTGCAGCCTGCAGGCCTGCAGAACGCGGAAGGACTGCTTTCCGCCACCATCCTGTACGAGGGCGGTGTGCAGGGCGGCGATCCCGGCTTCGCCGAGTGGTCCGCGTTCATGGATCGCTACGCGCCTGCAATCAGCAAGAACAACAGCTTGGGAATCGTGGGCTACGCGCTTGCCAACCTGATGGTTGCGGTCCTGCGCAATTGCGGCGACGACTTCTCCCGCGACAACATCATGAGGCAGGCGCGTTCCTTGAAGGGGACGCCAATTCCCATGTTGATTCCCGGGATCGTCGCCAATACCAGCGCCAGCGACCACGCGCCGATCGAGCAGATGCAGATGAAGCGTTTCGTCGATGGCCATTGGGAACGGTTCGGGCCGGTGCGCAGCGGAATCGACCCGGGTGCGGTCAGCGATTCCTTCAAGGCGATCTTCCGCTATGCGTCGGCCAAGCGGGACCTCGCGAGCCAGCTCAACGCCAATACGGTGAGCCTGATGACGGGCTCGTATGGCAGCACCTATTCCCAGATGGGCGCCGACGTCGCCTCGGTCCTCAATGACGGCATCAACCTGCGGGTCATGCCGGTCCTCGGCAGCGGCTCGGTTCAGGCGGTGGCCGACATCCTCATGCTCAAGGGCGTCGACGTGGGAATCGTGCGCAAGGACACGCTGTCCTATCTCGAACGCAAGGACTTCGCGAGCAACATCCGCAATCAGCTCGTCTACGTCACCAAGATGTTCAACGAGGAAATGCATGTTCTGGCACCGCGATCGATCCGCACCATGCGGGAGCTCGACGGCAAGACCGTTGCGGTCGACCTGCCGGACGGCAGCACCTTCGTGACCGCGATCAACGTGTTCGAGCGGCTCGAGATCAAGCCGCATCTGCTCTATATCGAGCCGCGCATCGCGCTCGAAATGCTGCGCAAGGGGGAGATCGACGCGATGATTGCGGTCGACGGCAAGCCGGTGCCCTGGCTCAGCCAGATCACGGATGCCAATCTGCATCTCGTCCCGGTCGGCTACGACAAGACCTTGCGCGAGGATTACCTTCCATCCAAGCTCACCGCGGACGACTACCCCAACCTGATCTCCAAATCCGAGTCGGTGGAAACGATCGCAGCAGAGGCAATCCTGGCGTCGTATAATTGGCAGCCGGGAAGCGACCGCGATCGCCGGCTGTCGCTGCTGGTCGAGTCGCTGTTCTCGCGCATGTCGCAGCTGCAGCGGCCTCCCTTCCATCCGAAATGGCAGGAGATGGCGCCGCGCGCGCCGGTCGCCGGCTGGACCAGGTTCCGGGCCGCGCAGGAATGGCTCGATGGGACGACACGGATTCCGGCGGCCACTACGGCCACCGTTAAACCGTCGAAGCCGGTCGCGGCCGCCGCACCGTCCCCGCGCATTCCTGTCACGGCAAAGCCGGCGGCCGCAACGCCGCCGGACCAGGCGCGCCAGACCGAGTTGTATCGCCGCTTTCTCGAGTGGAATGCGACGCGTCGCTAGATGATTAGCGCCGCGTCCAGTTCGGATTGCTCTCGGCCTCGCTCTTGGCGGCCTCGGTGAGCTCGGCCGAAATGGCCGCGGTCTGCTGCGGCGTGCCCCAGCTCGGCGCGTCGCTGCCGTCGCCCCATTTCTTCGGCCGGTAGAAGGTGTGAACGCCGAACTTGTACATGCGCTTCATCTCGGCGACCCAGGACGGCCGCACCCAATAGGCATGATAGTGGGTCGACTTGCCCACCTCCGGCAGCCAGATCAGCCCGTCCAGCATGGCCTTCGCGATCTTCTTGGCGCGATCCCACATCTCGGGCTCGCGAATCACATCCGGATTGTTGTCGCAGGCGAAGGTGAACTGGCAGGCAAAGTGGCGGTATTTGTTCTGGTAGACGACGCCGCACACCGTCGTCGGATAATAGCCGGAGAACGCCCGGTTCAGCACGACCTGCGCCACGGCCATCTGGCCGCGCACCGCCTCGCCGCGGGATTCGAAATAGATCGCTTCGGCAAGGCACTTCTCGGACTTGAAGCGCGCCTTCTCGTCCGTGAGGCTCAACCGTTCGGCCGGAGTCCTGTCGCGCTGATTGTCGGTGTTGACCTCGCCTTTCGGCGCGATGCTCTCGCCGCCATCGCCGGCCTTGGCGGCATCGTCGGCCGGATGTGACAGCACCGCCATCGGCTTGAGGTCCGGATCCGGCATCACGATCAGCGGCGCCTCGCCCGGCAGCCATGTCTCCATGGTTCCGGCGGCAACGCCCAACGACGACGTGCCGAAATAGAGATTGGACGTCTTGATGTTGAGGCCGTCATAGCTGACGGCGCCATCTGCCAGAATTTGGTCGGCTGCAGGCTTCAGCTCGCCCGATGGCTGGATCTCGGACTTCGCCGCGTCGTACTGCACGAGCGGCGGCGCGCTCAGCGCCTCCTGCAATTCGGGATCGAGTGCAGAACGCTGCGGGAGTGGCGCCTGCGCCGGTGCTTCCGTCGTCTTGGCGCCGAACACCGAGGAGTTCGAATTGGGTTGCGTCGAGGGCGTGGGTGCAGGCTCGGAGGGCGCAGGCTCGACGGGCGCGGCCGATTCGGTCGGCTGCGCCGACGGCGTCGGGGGGCGCACGACGAGACGATCGCCCTTCAGCGTGCGATCGACCTTGGGGAAGTCGGAGGCCTGATAGCGTGGCGGAACCTGCAGCGCCGGATTGCGCGGCGTCGATCCGGTGATGTCGAGATCGCGCCCGTCGAGGCTTGCGAGGCGGATGCTCACCGCCTGCGGCGCCGAGGTTCCGATCGGACGACCGAAACTATAGGTGGCGAGCTGAATGGAGGCCGCAGCCGAGAACACACGCTTCTGCCAGCGTTCGGCGACGCCCGGCTGGCGGGCGAGCAGAGAAGCGATGTCTTGATACCCGGTCTCTGTCGGCATCAGAGCGAAGACGCAGAGACCGAGTCCGAAGGACGCAAATCGCGCGCCCTTCGGATCGGGACGCAGAACTAACATCGATACGCTCAACGCAACGCTTACTGGATCGACCGAACAACAGTGCTTCCGTGCAATTCGATCTTCTCTCTTCGTATCGGGTTTAGGTTGCCGAGGAGTTAATCCGCGTTGCAATTGTGAAACAGGCAAGCGGGGAAGTTGCAGAGCGCCGAGCGATCGATATGTGTGGTAAACAGCGCACCGACGAGAACGGTGAACATTCAGTCAACAGATGCGGTGAATGAAAATCATCTGCACATCATGAGGCGGAGTGTTCCATCGGAACTGCGACGTTCGCTCTCTCCACTCGTCATTCCGGAGCGCTCCCCGGAATGACGGCAGTGGTGGAGAAGAAGTGCACCTTGCGTCACGTGCGCGCCGCATCGCGACGAACCCTCACCAATGAAAAAGGCCGGCAACATGTGCCGGCCTTCGTCAGATCAGATCGATCGCAGCAGGATCAGGCCTGGCTCGCGATCTCCTTGCCGAGCGCGGATTGCGCAGCGGCGAGGCGCGCGATCGGCACGCGGTAGGGCGAGCACGACACGTAGTTCATGCCGACCTTGTGGCAGAACGCGACCGAGGCGGGATCGCCGCCATGCTCGCCGCAGATGCCGACCTTGAGGTTGGGTCGCGTGGCGCGGCCGCGCTCGACGCCGATCTTGACCAGCTCGCCGACGCCCTCGCGGTCGATCGAGATGAACGGATCGATCTCGAGGATGCCCTTGGCGACGTAGGCGCCGAGGAAGCTGCCGGCGTCGTCGCGGCTGATGCCGTAGGTCGTTTGCGTCAGATCGTTGGTGCCGAACGAGAAGAACTCGGCGGCCTCCGCGATCTGGCCGGCCATCAGCGCTGCGCGCGGCAGCTCGATCATGGTGCCGACCTGGTACTCCAGCTTGGCGCCGGTCTCGCGGATCACGGCCTGCGCCATCGCGTCGATGCGCGCCTTGACCAGGTCGAACTCCGCCTTGGTGGCGATCAGCGGCACCATGACCTCGAGGCCGACGGCCTCGCCGGTGCGCTTCTCGGCCTCGACCGCGGCCTCGAAGATCGCGCGCGCCTGCATCTCAGCGATCTCCGGATAGGCGATGGCGAGACGACAGCCGCGGAAGCCGAGCATCGGGTTGAACTCCGACAGCTCGCGGGCGCGGTCGGCCAGGCGCCGCGGATCGGTGTTCATCGCGCGGGCGACTTCCTCGACCTCGGCCTGGGTGTGCGGCAGGAACTCGTGCAGCGGCGGATCGAGCAGGCGGATCGTAACCGGCAGGCCTTTCATGATCTCGAACAGCTCGACGAAGTCGGCGCGCTGCATCGGCAGCAGCTTGGCGAGCGCGGCGCGACGCTCCTGCTCATCCTCGGAGAGAATCATCTCGCGCACCGTGCGGATGCGCGTCTCCTCGAAGAACATGTGCTCGGTGCGGCACAAGCCGATGCCCTCGGCACCGAACTTGATCGCGGTGCGCGCATCCTCCGGCGTATCGGCATTGACGCGCACGCCGGTCTCACGCACGGCATCCGCCCAGCCCATCAGGGTGCCGAACTCGCCGGACAGCTCCGGCTCGATCATCGGCATGCGGCCGGCCAGCACCTGGCCAACGGAGCCGTCGATGGTGATGACGTCGCCGGTCTTGAAGGTGCGGGAGCCGATGCTCATCGTGCCGCGGCCGTAATCGACGCGGATGGTGCCGCAGCCGGACACGCAGGGCTTGCCCATGCCGCGCGCGACGACGGCGGCGTGCGAGGTCATGCCACCGCGGGTGGTGAGAATGCCCTCGGCGGCGTGCATGCCGTGGATGTCCTCCGGCGAGGTCTCGATGCGGACCAGGATCACCTTGCGACCGTCGGCCTGCAGCTTGGTGGCCTCGTCCGAGGAGAACACGATCTCGCCGGATGCCGCGCCCGGCGAGGCCGGCAGGCCGGTGGCGACCACGTCGCGCTTGGCGGAGGGATCGATGGTCGGATGCAGGAGCTGATCGAGCGAGGCCGGATCGACGCGGAGCACGGCGTCGCTCTGCGAGATCAGGCCCTCATTTGCGAGCTCGACCGCGATGCGCAGCGCCGCCTTGGCGGTGCGCTTGCCGCTGCGGGTCTGCAGCATCCACAGCTTGCCGCGCTCGACCGTGAACTCCATGTCCTGCATGTCACGGTAGTGCTTCTCGAGCAGCGTGTAGATGCGGGTCAGCTCGTGGAAGGCGTCGGGCATCGCGACTTCCATCGACGGCCGGTCCGAGCCGGACTCCCGACGCGCGTCCTCGGTGATGTCCTGCGGAGTGCGGATGCCGGCGACGACGTCCTCGCCCTGCGCGTTGATCAGGAACTCGCCGTAGAGCTTGCTCTCGCCGGTCGAGGGATTGCGCGTGAAGGCGACGCCGGTGGCCGAGGTGTCGCCCATGTTGCCGAACACCATGGCCTGGACGTTGACGGCGGTGCCCCAGGATTCCGGAATGTCGTGCAGCTTGCGATAGGTCACCGCGCGCGTGTTCATCCAGGATGAGAAGACGGCGCCGATCGCGCCCCACAACTGGTCGTGCGGGTCCTGCGGGAAGTCCTTGCCGGTCTCGTGCGCGACCGCGTCCTTGTATTTGCCGACCAGCATCTCCCAGTCCTCGGAGCTCAGATCGGTGTCGAGCTGATAGCCCTGGGTGTCCTTGAAGCTGTCGAGGATGTCCTCGAAATGATGGTGCTCGAAGCCGAGCACGACATCCGAATACATCGTGATGAAGCGGCGATAGCTGTCGAAGGCGAAGCGGCGATCGCCGGACAGCTGTGCCAGCGCTTCCACCGTCTGGTCGTTGAGACCGAGATTGAGCACGGTGTCCATCATGCCCGGCATCGAGGCGCGGGCGCCGGAGCGCACCGAAACCAGCAGCGGGTTCTCCGGATCGCCGAACTTCTTGCCGGTCAATTTGCCGATGTAGTCGAGCGCCTTGTCGACCTGCGACTGCAGCTCCTTCGGATAGGTCTTGTCGTTGGCGTAGAAGTAGGTGCAGACCGAGGTCGGAATGGTGAAGCCCGGAGGCACCGGCAGGCCGAGATTGGCCATCTCGGCCAGATTGGCGCCCTTGCCGCCGAGCAGGTCGCGCAGGCCGGCTTTGCCTTCGGCCTTGCCGTCACCGAAGGTGTAGACCCACTTGTTCGGCTTGATCGCAGTGACCGCGCTCTTGGCCGGGGCCTTCGCAGCCGACGCCTTCACAGCCTTGGCGACCGGCTTGGCAGCCGTCTTGGCCGGCTTCTTCGGAGCGGTTTTCACTGGCGCTTTCGGTGCAGACCTGGGCGCGACCTTGGCCGGGGCCTTGGCGACGGGCTTCGACGCCGTCTTGAGCGCCTTGCGCGGTGGAGCGAGTGCTGCGGTCTTGGCCTTGCCCGGCTTGGAAGGCTTTGATTTCGCTGTAACTTTCTTAGACTTCGCTACCGCTTTGGCCATGAGGTGCTTCGATCCGCAAATGGGAGGAGAAATCGCGCGCCTTACACCACTTTGGGCGCCGCGGCGCAAGCTCGGGGTTCCCGACCTTGGGACTAGAACGTGGGGACTAGAAGTGGAGCCACTTCAGCAGGCCCATGCCGATCAGGCCATTCAGGATGAGGAAGATCGCGACGATCAGGTTCAGCAGGCGCGGCATGATCAGAATCAGGACGCCGGCGATCACGGACATGATCGGCGAGATATGGGCAACGGTCAGGGTCATCGACAAGCTCTGAATGATTGAAGGACGAGGCTGGGGCGATTCGATTTGGCCGGACTTTATCCTGGCCCATCGTGGCGGAATAGGAGACGCACGGCACGAGTTCCGGTTCCCCCACCGCTGAATCTGCCGCAAAAATGCCGCCGGTTCCACGTGGCCCCGCGCGGAACGATGACCTGTTGCCGGCATTGGGAAGCAGGTGCCGGCACGCGCCGGTTTCTCTCAGCGATCAACAGCTCAGGAGTCCCGTCCCATGCGAACCCATCTCACCCTTGCTGCCCTCATGGCCGCACTCGTGATACCGGCGGCCGCACAGGCGCAATCCTACACGACGGGCGTCGGGCGCAGCGTCGTGGTCGAGGAGGACGCTCCAGTGATCACGGTCGAGCGACGGCCGGAGTTTCGCGAATATGTCGTCCGCGAGCGTGTTCCCAACTATGTGATCCCCGATCGCGTCGTTGTTGGCACCGTGCTGCCAGAGTCCGGTGTTACATATTACGACGTTCCGCAGCGCTTCGGTGCGACACCTTATCGCTACACCGTGGTCAACGGCGAAACTGTCCTGGTCGAACCGCGATCGCGGCGGATCATTCAGGTCGTTGAATAGTTATAGAGCTGCATTTGGTCGCCAACGCCCCCGCAAGCGGCCAGATGTAAAAGGCCCTGCCCGGTTCCCCCCGCCGGGTAGGGCTAATTTTTATTGGCGCGTAACTTGTATGGTGGGCAAAGCGGCCGCCGAAGGCGGCAGCGTGCCCACCATTCGGCAGCAACTCCGCTGCGAGACGGTGGGCACGGCGCCATTGCGATCGGGGGACGTGGGGATAGCACGGCAGCGCCTTTGCCCACCCTACGTTGCTATAGCGCGCTCAGCCCTCGATCTTTGAGAAGTCGGCCACCGCACGCGTCGCGCTGCGGATCTCGTTCAGGAGCTTGAGCCGGTTTTCGCGGATCTTGGCGTCGTCATCGTTGACCTTCACCTTGTCGAAGAACGCATCGACGGCCGGACGCAGCTTCGCCATCGCGCGCATCGCTGCGGCAAAGTCTTCCTTGGCGACGGCAGCGCCGGCTTCCGAGCCAACCTCGCCGATAGCCTTCGCCAGTGCCTTTTCCTCGTCCAGCCTGTAGAGCGCCGCATCCGGCGCGCCGTCGAACTTGCGCTTGTCCTTCTTCTCCTCGATCGCGAGGATGTTGGACGCGCGCTTGGTGCCGGCAAGCAGGTTCTTGCCGTCGTCGGTCTCGAGGAATTTGCCGAGCGCCTCGACGCGGCGGACGACCATCAAGAGATCATCCTGGCCGCCGAGCGCGAACACCGCGTCGACGAGATCATGCCGCGCGCCCTGCTCGCGCAGTTGCACCTTGAGGCGGTCGGCGAAGAAGGAGAGGAGGTCCTTGAGGGCAACATTAACCCCAGCCACAACTCGGGAAACCTCCGAAGGAGCGGTCCTTTCCTTGCCGATCACATCGAATATTTCTCTTAGCAGCTGTGGACTCTGAGCGATTTCCGCGATCTCGGACACCGGGGTAGCGAATGCTGCAACTTCCTTAGTCGCTAGAGCTTGCAGAACACCAAGCGAAGCTTGCCCGAGAATCGGCGAAAGCCGAAGCTGGAACCGATTGTCCAAGATCAGCCTGATCACACCCAACGCGGCGCGGCGCAATGCGTAGGGATCCTTCGAGCCCGTCGGCTTTTCATCGATGGCCCAGAATCCGACCAGCGTATCGAGCTTATCAGCGAGCGCCACGGCGACCGACACCGGATCGGTCGGCACGCGATCGCCGGGGCCCTGCGGCTTGTAGTGCTCCTCGCAGGCCGCGGCGACGGACGCATCCTCGCCCTGGGCCAGCGCGTAGTACTTTCCCATCAGGCCCTGCACTTCCGGAAACTCGCCGACCACTTCGGTCAACAGATCGGCCTTGGCGAGCTTCGCGGCGCGCGCGGTCTTCGCCGCATCCGCGCCGACCAGCGGCGCGATCTCGGCGGCGAGCTTCTCTATGCGGGCGATGCGCGCCGCCTGTGTGCCGAGCTTCTCGTGGAACACGATCTGCTCGAACTTCGGCAGCCGGTCCTCGAGCCTCGTCTTCAGATCCGTCTCATAGAAGAACTTCGCGTCCGACAGCCGGGCGCGGATGACGCGCTCGTTGCCGGCAATGATCGTCTTGCCGCCGTCGGTGGCCTCGATGTTCGCGGTCAGGATGAACTTTGGCGCCAGCCCGCCGGTCTTGGGGTCGCGCACCACGAAGCATTTCTGGTTGCTGCGGATGGTGGCGCGGATCACCTCGCCGGGGACCTTGAGGTACTCCGGATCGAACGAGCCCATCAGCACGACCGGCCATTCGACCAGGCCCGCGACCTCGTCGAGCAGCACGGGGTCCTCGACCAGCTCATAGCCTTGCGCAAAAGCGAGCTGCTTGGCGTCGGTGACGATGGTGTCCTTGCGGCGGTCAGGATCGAGCACGACCTTGGCGTCGAGCAGCTTGGCCTCATAGTCCTCGAAGCGCCGCACCGAGATTGGCGCGGGCGCCATGAAGCGATGGCCGAATGTTGTCTGTCCCGCCTCGATGCCGTCGACGGCGAAGCCGATGACGTCCGGCTCCTCGGTCTCCAGGCCGAAAGTGGCGGTGATCGCATGCAGCGGCCGCACCCAGTTCAACGCGCCGGGCCTTTCCGAGCGCTTGCCCCAGCGCATCGATTTCGGCCAGGGGAACGTTCTGATGATCACCGGCAGCATCTCGGCGAGCACGTCGAGCGTGGCGCGGCCGGGCTTCTCGATCAGGGCGACGTAGAAATCGCCCTTCTTCGGATCGCGCTGGATCGTCGCCTCCTCGATCGAGGACAGGCCGGTGGCCTTGAGAAAGCCCTGGATCGCCGCGTCGGCACCACCGACGCGCGGGCCCTTGCGCTCCTCCTTCAGGTCGGCCTGCCGCGCCGGGATGCCGTGCACGGTCAGCGCCAGCCGCCGCGGCGTCGCGAACGCCTTGGCGCCCTCATAGACGAGACCCTCGGCGACCAGCTTGTCGGTGACCATGCGGCGCAGATCCTCGGCCGCCTTGGCCTGCATGCGCGCAGGGATTTCTTCGGAGAACAGTTCGAGAAGGAGGTCGGGCATATTTAGAACTCGTTCGCAGGGCTGGCGGTGCTGCACTCCCCTCCCCCTTGCGGGGAGGGGTTGGGGGTGGGGGTCAGCGCGCGCTGAAGGTCGTGGGGAGCATCGTTGGCACAGCCGAGATCATCATTGTCGGCAAACGACCATGTGCGACCACGTACAAGGCCGTGGAGACCCATCAGGCATCTCGCCTGGGGACCCCCACCCCCGACCCCTCCCCGCAAGGGGGAGGGGAGCAGAGGCACCGCGTGTGTTGCGAGGTTGAGCTGCAAGACAAATCTCGATGCGAATGAGGAATTATTTTCCCGAGCGCCCCTCCCGCTCCAGGAATGATGAAGCGTCCGAGCCGCGAAGCTCTAACCAGCCCCCGCCCCTCCCGCCTCCGTATGCAGCCAGGCTTCGCCGCAGGCCTTGGCGAGCTCGCGGACGCGCAGGATGTAGCTCTGGCGCTCGGTGACGGAGATCACGCCGCGCGCATCGAGCAGGTTGAACACGTGGCTGGCCTTGATGCACTGGTCGTAGGCCGGCAGCGCCATCTGATGCTCCCGACGATTGCCATCGCGCCAGCCGGCATCGAGATATTTGCGGCAGGCGCCCTCGGCCATCTTGAACTGCTCGAACAGCATGTCGGTGTCGGCATGCTCGAAATTGTGCCGGGAATATTCCCGCTCGGCCTGCAGGAAGACGTCGCCATAGGTCACCTTGGCGTCGCCGTCGCGGCCGTTGAAGTTGAGGTCGTAGACGCGGTCGACGCCCTGCACGTACATCGCCAGGCGCTCGAGGCCATAGGTGAGCTCGCCCGCGACCGGCGCGCATTCGAAGCCCGCGACCTGCTGGAAATAGGTAAACTGCGACACCTCCATGCCGTCGCACCAGCACTCCCAGCCGAGACCCCAGGCGCCGAGCGTCGGGCTCTCCCAGTCGTCCTCGACGAAGCGGATGTCGTGCACGGCGGCATCGATGCCGATGGCGCCGAGCGACTTCAGGTACAGCTCCTGAAGGTTCGGCGGCGACGGCTTCATGATCACCTGGAACTGGTAGTAGTGCTGCATCCGGTTTGGATTCTCGCCGTAGCGGCCGTCCTTCGGCCGCCGCGACGGCTGCACATAGGCGGCATTCCACGACTTCGGCCCAAGCGCGCGCAGGGTCGTCGCCGGATGGAAGGTGCCTGCCCCCATCTCCATGTCGTAGGGCTGCAGGATCACGCAGCCCTGCTCGGCCCAGAACCGCTGCAGGGCCAGGATGAAGCCCTGGAACGAACGTTCGGGGCGCATGTGCAGAGGTAGCGAGTCCATCGTCGGTATCGGTCTTTCGCAGGCGTCGGAAAAGCGCGCGGACCGTATCGGCGGGGACATCAGGAATCAAGGCAATAGGGTCTCCGAACGGCGGCGACGTGCCGTCGTTCGAAGATCAGCGGCTCGCGTCAGCCCGGCCGGTAGGCGCCCGTGACGGGATCGCGGCGCAGAGTCTTGATCTCGGCTGTCTGCGCGGCCTCGGCGACGCGCGACAGTCGCGCCTCTTCGAGCTCCCGGTTGATCTTCTGAGCGGCCTTGTAGGCCCAGCGAACCACGGCAAGCCCGCCCAGCATACCCGCGAAAGCAACGAACGGCGGCATTGGTCGATCCTCGTTCATGAACAGAGCCACCCCGATTCCCATTGTCGCCGATCCCGGTTCCCCCCGCAATCCGGATTGCGAGGGGCGAAATGGCGCGACCTCCAGTCTAGAACCCGAAACGGGCCCAGATCGCCCGGGTTTCGGCCGCGGAGATCAGCTCCTCGGCCAGCCCCGTCCAGCCGAATCCCAGGCTGCCGGCGCCCGCGGCGCGGCGGCCGAGCAGACCCGACAACAGGCCGGACGCCGGCGCCACGACGGGCGTTGCAACCTTGTCGCCGAAGCGGGTGCGCAGGACGGCGCGGAGGTCGCCGATGGCGTCCGCCAGCCCCAGCGTGACGGCGCTGTCGCCGGCCCAGTACTCGCCGGTGAACAACACATCGTCGGCGCCCTTCAGCCGGGTCGCGCGGCTCTCCTTGACCAGCGAGATGAACAGCGCGTGGATCTCGCGCTGGATCTTCTTCAGCCGCGCCACGTCGTCGGGATTCTCCGGCAGGAACGGATCGAGCATCGCCTTGTGCTCGCCGGCCGTATACAGCCGGCGCTCGATGCCGATCTTCTTGATCAGGTCCTGCAGCCCGAACGAGCCGCCGACCACGCCGATCGAGCCGAGGATCGAGGAGGGATCGCAGAAGATCTCATCGCCGGCGCAGGCGATCATGTAGCCGCCGGAGGCCGCGACGTCCTCAACGAACACGAGCACCGGCAGCTTCTTCTCCGCCGCGAGCTGGCGAATGCGCAAGTAGATCTGGCGCGACTGCACCGGCGAGCCGCCGGGCGAATTGATCACCAGCGCCACGGCCTTGGCGTTGCGCATGGAGAAGGCGCGCTCCAGCACCTTGGCGACGCCCGCAAGCGTCAGCCCCGGCCGCAGCGGCGTCACTGCGCCGATCACGCCGGACAGGCGGACGACCGGCACCACCGGTACGCCGCGCAGCCGCGCCGGAAGCAGCGCCTTCAGGCGATCGAAGAGCCCGGCTGCATCGCTGGGTTGTGTCAAGTTGTCCACCATCCTGTTACCTCGGATTAACCACTTTTTATCGCGCCGCTGCCATTCAAAGGGCTGGAACGAGCCTTGCAATCTCCTGGGCAATCGCACGGCGAGCCAAGGTGCAGAGTGCGGCGGAGGAATACATGAAGGTCTACCTGTTGATGCTGCTGATCGGTACTCTATTGACTGCGATCCGTTTCACGACGGTAACCGAACGCCAGTCCGAAGCTCAGACGCAATAACGCCCGACCACGATCAACCGTTCAGGGGGTGCCCAAAGCCAGCGCCCCCTGCCCCGACAGCACACGCACGGCCTCGTCATTCGGCACGCCTGCCGCCTCATTCAGCACCACTCCGGCGAGAATCTGGGTCGGCGCCCGCCCTCCCTTAACGGCCCTGACCAGGATACGGATCGCCGGCTTGCCCGCTTGGCCGTGAACCGGTTGAACGGCAAGACTGCCGAAGCCGCGCGCCAGCGCCGCGACAACCTCGCTCAAACCATCGGCCCGCCAGATCAAGGTCAGCACGCCACCGGATTTCAGCATCCGCCGCGCGGCATGCGTCCAGATCTCCAACGTCGTCGCCGTTGCCATGTGCGCGGTCGCGCGCGCGGCGTCGGGCGAGGCGCGGTGGCGCGCGGCATCGTGGAACGGCGGATTCATCAGCACGACGTCGACACTGTCGGGCCCGAGCCCTGCGGCAGCGAAGGCGGCCGCGTCCGCGGCGATGTCCAGCACCACGACCTCCGCCGGCAAGGCATTGGCGCGTGCGTTGTCGCGCGCGAGGCACGCCAGATCCGGCTCGCGCTCGACCAGCGTCAAGCTGAGACCGCCGACGCGCCGGGCCAAGGCCAGCCCGGCCGTCCCTACGCCGGCACCGAGATCGACCACGCGATCGCCCGAACGCGCGGCCGTCGCCGCCGCCAGCAGGATTGCATCGTGGCCGGCACGATGGCCCGTCGTGGGCTGCCGCAGCCGCAATTGGCCGCCGAGCACGGCATCCTCGGAAATGTCGACAGCGTCACTCATCAGGGCGCAGTTCATGCGCCAGACCGGCGTCGGTGAGAAGCCGCCGGGCCTGGAGATTGTCGTCCTCATGCACGAGAATCCTGCGCGGCAGGATGCCGAGCGAGCCTTCGATGACGCTCATGTTCTGATCGAGCACGAGGTGATGGATGTCGGCGCCGTCGAGCAGCGCCCCTATCGCCGAAACCAGCACGATATCATTGGTCCGAACCAATTCCTTCAATCGTTATGTCTCCATGCGGGCTTGGGTCAAGAAGGCTCGGGTCAAGACGGCTCGGGTCAAGGTTCCGTGTCTGCCCTTGCCGCCTGCGGCCGCAGTTTCTATTGTCGTTTCGAGCATAGCAAAATCGGAGACCAGAGTGGCGGTTATCGTACCTTTCGAGAGTCCATCGGGAGCCTCCATCGATGGGCTGGTCGCGCTGGTCGCAGCCGACATGGAACGGGTCAACGCTACGATTTTGTCGCGCACCGGCTCGGACGTCACGATGATCCCGGAGGTCGCAAACCACCTGATCTCCTCCGGCGGCAAGCGGTTGCGGCCGATGCTGACGCTGGCGATGGCGCATCTCACCGACTACACCGGCGATGGTCACGTCAAGCTCGCCGCGGCCGTCGAGTTCATGCATACGGCGACGCTGCTCCATGACGACGTGGTTGACGAGAGCGAAATGCGCCGCGGCAAATTGTCGGCGCGCATGCTGTGGGGCAACGAGGCCAGCGTGCTGGTCGGCGACTTCCTGCTCGGCCAGGCGTTCCGCATGATGGTCGAGGTCGGCTCGCTGCGCGCGCTCGACATTCTCTCGGCCGCCGCAGCCACGATTGCCGAAGGCGAGGTGATGCAGCTTGCCGCCGCCAAGAACACCGCAACGACCGAGGACGAATATCTCGCCGTGATCCGCGGCAAGACGGCGGAACTGTTCGCTGCCGCCTGTGAGGTCGGCCCGGTGCTCGCCGACCGTCCCAAGGCCGAGCAGGCCGCATCCCGGTCTTTCGGCATGAATCTCGGCATCGCCTTCCAGCTCGTCGACGACGTGCTCGACTATGGCGGCAAGGCCGCCAAGCTCGGCAAGAACGTCGGCGACGATTTCCGCGAGGGCAAGATCACGCTGCCGGTGGTGCTGGCGTTCCGCCGCGGCAGCGACAGCGAGCGTGCCTTCTGGATCAAGGCGCTGGAGCGCGGCGAGATCAGCGATCACGATCTCGACCATGCGATCGGGCTGATGAACAAGCACCGCGCCTTGGAGGACACGATCAGCCGCGCGCATCACTATGGCGCCATGGCCGTCGACGCGCTGGCGCTGTTTCCGGCGTCACCGATGAAGGCGGCGCTGGAGCAGGTGGTGGCGTTCTGCCTGGCGCGATCGCATTAGTTCGTCCGTCTACCGAGAGACCGTCACCCAAGCAAGTTCTGTAGGGTGGGCAAAGGCGCCTGCCCAGCTGATGCGACAAATCACGCTGCAATGGCGCCGTGCCCACCATCGGGCGTCGTGCCCCGCGGTCAGACGGTGGGCACGGCGCCGCCACGACCTTGTGCCGGGCTGCAGCCAGGCTGCGCCTTTGCCCACCCTACGAATCATCAGCGCGCCGGCATCGCGAGGAGCGTAGCGACGACGCGATCCAGGGCCGCAGCAAAGAGTCTCGATGCTTCGCTCGCAACGGGGGCCGAGCCAGCAAACTAGCTCAGCGTCCCCGCATGCACCCACCATTCAGGGTGCGCGGCTGCGATCGCAGCGCCGGCCGACTTTGCATCCGCCTCGCTGCCATAGATCGCAAAGCAGGTCGCGCCGGAGCCGGACATGCGCGCCAGCAGCACGCCTGAACTCGCGCGCAGCGCGTCGAGCACCGTGCCGATGATCGACTGCACCTTCAGGGCGGGCGGCTCCAGATCGTTCTTCACCTGATCGAGTGCAGCGATCCAGTCTCCGACCGATGCGCCGGCCTGCGGCCAGGACGGCGCCGTGAGGACATCGGTCACGCCGACCAGCAGCTCGCCAGGCTTCAGGCCGAGCGCCTGGAACACGTCCTTGGTCGCGACCGGCACCCGCGGATTGATCATCACGCAGGGCAGGACGGGAAGCGCAAGCGGCTGCAGGTTCTCGCCGACGCCGGTCATGGTGCAGGCGCGCGAGGGCACGCAAACCGGCACGTCGGCGCCGGTCTTCAAGGCAACCGCAGTGAGGCGCGGATCGTCCAGCGACAGGCCGTTCAGCTTCGCCAGCAACCGCAGCGCCGCTGCGGCATCGGCCGAGCCGCCGCCGATGCCGGCGGCGACCGGCAGCACCTTCTCCAGCGTGAACGCGCCGAGCTTCAGGCCGGGAACGGCCTCCGCCAGCAGACGCGCCGCCTTCAGCACCAGATTGTCCGTGGTCTCGCCACAGGCCTCTGCCAGAGGTCCGGTCGTGGTCAGCGTCAGCTCCGGCCCCGGTACCAGCGCGAGCTGGTCCGCGCAATCCGCAAAGGCGACGACGCTTTCGAGATCATGATAGCCGTCGACCCGGCGGCCGACGACCCGCAGGGTCAGATTGACCTTGGCGCGCCCCTGCTCCTGCAGCGCGCCGGTGACCGTGGACGCCAACATCGGCGCAATGCCCCCAGCATGTTCGGTGGTGGAGCTCAGATGCCAACTCGCCGCGGCCCGAGGCCGAAGCGAACGTGGCCGGCAACCGCCACACCCTTCATCAAAATCATCCGGGCTCCCCGGCAAGCCGAGGAGCCCGTGATGGCTCTCACATCGTAATCAGGACGACCTAGCCGCCCTTGCCGTCGTCCTTCTTGGCGTCGGACGGCGTATCCTTGGTGTCGTTGCTGGCCGCAGCGGGTGCCGGATCATCAGTCAGGCCGTTCTGGATCTTGGCCTCGATCTTCGGCAGCTCCTCGGCCTCGGGCTTCAGGTCGCGGGCATGGGCCCACTGGAACTTGGCTTCCAGCTTGCGGCCGATGCGCCAATAGGCGTCGCCGAGATGGTCGTTGATGGTCGGATCCTCAGGCTTGAGGTCGATCGCGCGCTCGAGGTTCTTGACCGCCTCCTCGTAATTGCCGATGCGGTAATAGGCCCAGCCGAGCGAGTCGACGATGTAGCCATCGTCCGGCCGCTGCTCGACGGCACGCTTGATCATCTTCATGCCTTCGTCGAGATTGATGCCCTGGTCGATCCAGGAATAGCCGAGATAGTTCAGCACATGCGGCTGGTCAGGCTGCAGCTCGAGGGCCTTGCGCATGTCGGCCTCAGCCTTCGGCCACTGCTTGGAGCGCTCCAGGCAGATGCCGCGGTAGTAGTAATAGACGCTGTTGGCCTTTTCATTGTTCACCGGCAGCGAATCGACGCCGAGCGAATAGGTCTTGGCGCAGTCGGCGAACTTCTTGCGGCCGCGCTCGATGTTGCCGAGCGCCATGATCGCCTCGAGATCCTTCGGATCCTGCGCAATGACGTCCTTGAGGATCTTGATCGCCTCGTCGCTGCGGTCGGCGCTGTCGAGATCGGTGGCGAGCTGGATCTGCGCATTGCGCTTCAACGGCGAGCTCGCCGGCACACGCTCATAGACCTTGATCGCCATCTGCGGCTTCTTCACGGTCTCGTAGAGATCGGCGAGCGACAGCAGCGCCAACGGATGATTCGGCTGCAGATGCAGCGCGAGCTGCAGATAGACCAGCGCCAGATCCTCGCCGCCGCGGCGGCTCAAAGTGGCGCCGATGCCGTACAGCGCCTCGGCGGCGCCGGCCTGCGCCGAATCGACCAGCGACGGCAGCTTCTTGCCGGCCTTGGTCTCGCGCAGGCCCTCCTGCACCAGCGGATGGCGCGCGAGCTTCTTGTCGAAGGCTTCATAGATCGCGGTCGCGGCGGCCGCATCCTTGTTGCGCGACAGCCAATGCGCATAGGCCTCGGTGATGCGCAGCATCGAATCGTCGAGCTTGTAGGCGCGCTCGAACCGCGTGCCGGCGTCCTTCTCCTTGCCGGCCAGCTCCAGGATCATGCCGGCATGGAGGTCCTTGAACAGCGGATACCATTCGGGACCAGTCAGCTTGTCGATATTGGCGACGGCGGTCTTCGAATCGCCCGCACCGGCCGCGGCCCACGCCGACAGCAAGGTGGCGACGAGATCGGTGATCGGCCCGCGCACCGATTGGTTGATGTTGGTCTGGGCGGCTGTGTATTTCTTCTGCTTGATGTCCTGCACGCCGACAACGAGGCGCGCGATGCGGTTCGCCTTGTCGATCGTGAGCACGCGCTCGGCCAGCTTCACGGCCTCGTCGATGTCGCCATCGGCGACCGAGGAGATGAAGGCGCGGTCGAGCAGCTCGTTGTTCTTCGGGTCGCTACGTAGCGCCGAGCGGTAGAACGCCGCCGCCGAGGCCGCGTCGCGCTCGACGCTGGCGTGGCGGGCCGCCAGATAGCTGCCCGAGGTGGTGAGCGACTTCAGATCGACGCTGGTCGGAAACTTCGCGGCGTTATCCGCAGGATGATCCGGCGTCTGGGCCAGGACGGCACCGGGGAGCAGCAAGGCAGAAACGGCAATTGCGGTCCAGCGATTGCGAATTGACAACATCACGGTGCGCTCTGGTTGTTGGAAATGACGGATCGGTACGGACACGACCCCGATCGGCAGCTCTTCAAGGCGCCGACAATGCCGCGTTTGGCGGCCAACCGCAAGGATTTGCAGGATATTCGGGTCAGCCGGAGGCCCCTTTGGCGAAGGTGACCCGCGTCAAACCGCGCCAGTATGGCCGTATCGTGGCCGGCTGCCCTCCCCGGAGCAGCCGACTCACGCAATCGTGCGTTATGCGAGGCTACATCGCCTCGTAGTTCGGCCCACCGCCTCCTTCCGGAGGAACCCAGGTGATGTTGCCGTTGGGATCCTTGACGTCGCAGGTCTTGCAGTGGACGCAGTTCTGCGCGTTGATCACAAAGCGCGGGGTGGCGCCCTCCTCGACCCATTCGTAGACGCCCGCCGGGCAATAGCGGTTGGACGGCCCGGCATAGACGTCGTGCTCGGAGCTCTTCTGCAGCGCCATGTCGGCGACCTTCAGATGCACCGGCTGGTCTTCCTCGTGATTGGTGTTGGACAGGAACACCGAAGACAACCGGTCGAAGGTCAGCTTGCCGTCCGGCTTCATCGCAGGCTTCGGCTGATGCGCCTTGGCCGGATCAAGCGTGGCGCGATCGGGCTTGACGTGCGACCGGGTGCCGAACAACGAGAAACCGAGCGTGTTGCACCACATGTCGAAGCCGCCGAGCGCGACGCCGAGCACCGTGCCGAACTTCGACCATAGCGGCTTGACGTTGCGGACCTTGAACAGATCATCGCCGACTGGCGAGCCGCGCCAGGCGTTCTCGTAACTGACCAGCTCGTCATTGGCGCGGCCGGATGCGAGCGCGGCATTGACGTGCTCGGCCGCGAGCATCGCGCTGCCCATCGCGTTGTGCACGCCCTTGATGCGCGGCACGTTGACGAAGCCCGCGGCGCAGCCGATCAGCGCGCCGCCCTCGAACGACAGCCGCGGCACCGACTGATAGCCGCCTTCGGTGATGGCGCGCGCGCCGTAGGCGAGGCGCTTGCCGCCTTCGAACACGCCGCGGATCGACGGGTGCGTCTTGAAGCGCTGGAATTCCTCGAACGGCGACAGATAGGGATCGTCGTAGTTCAGGTGGACGACGAAACCGACTGCGACCAGATTGTCGTCGTAGTGATACAGGAACGAGCCGCCGCCGGTCTTCATGTCGAGCGGCCAGCCGAAGGAATGCTGGATCAGCCCCTTCTGGTGCTTGGCGGGATCGATCTGCCAGACTTCCTTGAGGCCGATGCCGAATTTCGCCGGCTCGCTCTTGGCGTCCAATGCGAATTTCGCGATCAGCTGCTTGGACAGGCTGCCGCGCGCGCCTTCCGCGAACAGCGTGTACTTGCCAAGCAGCTCCATGCCGCGCGTGAACGAGGATTTCGGCTTGCCGTCCTTGCCGATGCCCATGTCGCCGGTGGCGATGCCGCGCACCGCGCCCTGCTCGTCATAGAGCACCTCGGTGGCCGCGAAGCCCGGATAGATCTCGACGCCGAGCGCCTCGGCCTTGCGCGACAGCCAACGGCAGACATTGCCGAGCGAACCGATGTAGCAGTGATGGTTGTCCATCAGCGGCGGCATCGCGAAGCCGGGCAGCGAGATCGCGCTGCTCTCGGTCATCCAGAAGAACTTGTCGACCTTGACCTGGGTCTTCAGCGGGCAATCGTCGTCCGAGCGCCAGTCGGGGATGAGCTTGTCGAGCGCCGCCGGATCGATCACCGCACCGGACAGAATGTGCGCGCCGACCTCGGAGCCCTTCTCGACCACGACGATGTTGAGGTCGGCATTGAGCTGCTTCAGCCGGATCGCGGCGGACAGGCCCGAGGGGCCGGCGCCGACGATGACGACGTCGAACTCCATGGATTCGCGCGGAGGTAATTCTTCGGTGCTCATCTCTCTCGATCTCAGGCCCGGCCGGTGCAGGGGACCCGACCTCTGCCGCCCCCTGGCGCGTGCAAAGGTCAAACCCGGAGCTGCAATGGCAACAATGACTTAACTAGGGTTCCTGAAGGCGTTCACCGTTCGCTGAAGACTGGTCCGGAGGGGGAGCGACGGCTGGCGCCGGAACACTAGGGCGTTCCGTCCCTTTTTGGGTTATTCCAAACTCTTGTTTCCGATTTTTCGGGGCAGGACAACCACCGAAATGCATTCCGCCATGCGCCGAGGCAGCGTACACTGCCGCGGCGATCGATCATGATGACTCCCGAGCCCCTCCCCGACGTCCGGCAACTGCTCGCCTTCTATCTGGAGGCCGGGGTCGATTGCGCCTTGGCCGACGAGCCGATCAACCGGCTGGTCGAGCCCGAGGCGGTTTCGTTCCCCGCCGCGGCCCCCGTCGCCCGTCAGGCGCCGACGCAGCCCGGCCGGCCGGCCGCGCCGGCGATCATTCCGCCGCGCGGAGAACCGCCGCCTCCGCCGGAAGCGGCCGTCGCCTCGGCCCGCGAGGCGGCGCGGACGGCGCCGACCCTGGAGGCGCTGCGCGAGCTCCTGGAGACTTTCGACGGCTGCGCGCTGAAGCAGACGGCGTCGCGGCTGGTGTTCGCCGACGGCAATCCGCAGGCGCGCATCATGCTGGTCGGCGAGGCGCCCGGCCGCGACGAGGACATCGAGGGCCTGCCATTCGTCGGCCGCTCCGGCAAGCTGCTCGACCGCATGATCGGCGCGATCGGGCTCGACCGCAGCAAGGTCTACATCGCCAATGTCATTCCCTGGCGCCCGCCCGGCAACCGCACGCCAACGCCGCAGGAGACGCAGATCTGCCTGCCGTTCATTCGCCGCCAGATCGAGCTGGTCGATCCCGATGTGCTGGTGACGCTCGGCAATCCCTCGACCCAGTCGCTGCTCGGTACCACCGAGGGCATTATGCGCGTGCGCGGCAAATGGCGCGACTACGACACCGGCAAGCGGACGATCCGCGCGATCGCGACCTTCCATCCGGCCTATCTGTTGCGCTCGCCGTCCTATAAGCGGCTGTCCTGGCAGGATCTGCGCGCAATCGCGACGGTGATAGCGGTCTGAAGACCCAATTCGCTTCCGTCATTGCGAGCGCAGCGGCGCAGCGAAGCAATCCAGAGTCACGCGCGCAGCCCTGGATTGCTTCGTCGCTTCGCTCCCCGCAATGACGGCTCGCATGGAAAGCGCTAAGGCCCCCTCGGCCGCACGATGGCCCAGCCGATGCGCAGCACCGGCTGGCGGCCGTTGATCAGCCAGTCGAAGCTGCGCGGCACCTCCGGCACCAGCCCGGGAAAGCGCTGGGCGATGTCAGGCGGTGGGGTGCCGACCGTGTCGGAGGCGCGCCACACCACGACGCCGCCGCTCTCGGCGAATTTCGCCGGCGTGACCCAGGGTGTCCGCTGCGGGGTGGCATCGAGGAACAGATGCGCGCGGCGGCGACCGAGCGCGACCAGGCTGGCGAGTTGCGGATCGCCGGCGACCGCCTGCAGCCGCTGGTTGGTACGGCGCTCAAAACTCTCGACGAAGAAGCGGGCGATGTCGCGGGCCGGCATCGACGTCGCGACCTCGCCCTCGCCGATCACGGGCTGAATCACGGCGCTGCCGGCAACGAAAACCGCGGGTGCAGCGACCGCAGCCGCCCACACCGTGCGCAACAGCCGCTGGCGGCGCAGATAGATCAGATCGCCGGACGCGACCACCAGCGCGAGGCCGACCATCGTCAAGGTGACGGCGACGCCGCCGAACACCGTGGGCAGACCGAACAGGCCGGAGATCAGGCTGCCCGCCAGGGTCGGTGCGATCGCGAAGCAATAGACGAAGTCGCGGGCGAGCGGCGGGACCGAACGGCGGTAGATGATCGGGGCGTCGGTCTCGCTGCGGCTGATCCAGCTGGCGTCGAGCAGCACCAGCAGCACCATGGCCGAGATCGCCAGCAGCGCCCCGCCAGCCAAGGCGAGCCAATGCCAGGCGCGCACCGAGAGCTCGGCGAGAACGGGCAGCGCCGGCAGCCCGACGCTGTCGGCGCGCAGCACGAAGATGAGGTAGGGCAGCGCCAGCGCCAGCACCACCAGCAGCGCGAACAGCGGATCGAACGAGCGCAGCACCCGGCGGCCCTGCGCGGTGGAGACCACGAAGCCGGCGATCAGCAGCAGCAGGCCCGCCGCGGCCGAGGTGGTCAGCAGCAGCAGGCCGGCCTCGATCGACCAGGCAAACCAGGCGTTGCGCCGGCCCTCGCCGAGAATCCGCCAGCTATGGAGCAGCAGCAGCGCCCAGAGCGGACGCGCCAGCACCTCCGGACCGAATTCCAGCGTGGGTGCACCGAACGCGGTGATGGTCATGGTCAGCAGCACGGCGAGCACCGCCTGCTGGCCGCCGACGATCGCCCCCGCCAGGAGATACATCACCCACAGACCCAGGGCCGAGCACAGCACGGCCAGCACGTAGACGCCGAACAGGTGGTTGCCGGCGAGGCGATAGGCGATGTCCGACAGCCAGAACGACAGTGGCGGGCCGAGATCGGTGCCGACCTGGTACTCGCGTCCGAACGCGATGGTGGTGGCAAGCTGGCCGGGTGGACTGCGATAGAACAGCATGGCCACGCCGAGCCACATCAGGGCCTGGCACAGCACCACGATGACGACGACCAGCCGCGGCCTTGCGCGGATCAGTTCGACAACCAGTGACGTGAAACGCATGAACGGCTGGATCGCTTGGCTGAATCGCTGAGGACGTCGAGGAGGCCGGCAGGACCGTCGCTCATCCGCAGCAGCCTCGCTGTCCGACGCCCGCAATCGATACCGCACGATCGGGGCGCACAACACCGCCCCTGCTGCGAGGGGTGACACTTCGTGCTGGCTGGCTGACAAAAACTATTAAGACCGCGGGGCCCGCGAGGCAACCTGCATCAGACCTCGAGCGAGATTTCGGTGGATGTCACCACAGTCACCTCCGCGAAAAGATCCGGCTCCGGCACATCGGTCCACGGCTGATGCTTGCGCCGGGCGGCGACGACAGGCGCGAACAGGCTGCGATGATGCACCGAGGGGCCGAGCCGGTCCAATGCGGCGAGATGCTCCGGCACAGCATAGCCCTTGTGCTGCTCGAAGCCGTAACCCGGGCAATCCTGCGCCAGCGCGCACATCAGCCGGTCGCGCGTGACCTTGGCGACGATCGAGGCGGCCGCAATCGACATCACCAGACCATCGCCGCCAATCACCGCCTCGCAGCCGCAATCGACGTCGATGCGGTCGCGGCCGTCGACGAAGACGTGCTTCGGCGCCTCGGGCAGCGCCCTCACGGCGCGCGACAGCGCCCAGAGCGAGGCACGCAGGATGTTGTCGCGATCGATTCGCGCCGGCGATGCGACGGCCACCGCAAACGCCGACGTCTTGCAGATCTTGTCGAACAGCGCCTCGCGCTGCTCCGCGCTCAGGCGCTTGGAATCATCGAGACCCCTGGGGATGCGCGCAGGATCGAGAATCACGGCCGCAGCGACCACCGGACCGGCCAGCGGCCCCCGTCCCGCCTCGTCGCAGCCCGCGACCGGCCAGACCCCCTGCTTCAACAGCGCGCGCTCACGCCGGAAGCTCGGCGGCGCCACCGCGATGACGCCCTTGCCGAGCTTGGCGCCCGACTTGCCGGCAGCACCCGGGGCAGCAGGCTTGGTCGCGGCCTTTGCAGGGGCGCTCTTCGCCACGGCACGGCTCGCTGCTTTCGCCCTGCCCGGCTTCTTTGACTGATCGCGAATCATGGCCGCCATGGTGCGAAACGGCTGGCGGCGGCGCAACCCGAACGGGCCTCAATTCCCCGCTATTCGCCCCCTGCCGGCGACCGACTACGCCGGCAGATGCACTCGATCATCCTCGCCGACATCAATCCCCGGCGCGACCACCACTTCCCAGACATGACCGTCCGGATCGGAGAAATAGCCGCTATAACCGCCATAGTCGGTCCGTTGCGCCGGTCTCAGCAGCATCGCGCCTTTCTCCACCGCCGACGCGAGCGCCGCATCGACCTCAGCCTCCGAGCGGCAGTTCCATGCCAGCGTCACGCCTCGGAACGCCTGGGGGCGCGGTGCGTCTGGCACGCCCGCGTCATCGGCGAGCGCGCCCCACGGGTACAGCGCCAGCACCGTCCCGCCGGTCTCGAAGAATGCCACGGCCTCGCCGGTCGCGCGGAATTTTCGGACGAAGCCGAGCAATGTATAGAAGGCGATGCTCCGCCGCATCTCGGACACACCGAGTGTGATGACGGTGAACCGCGGAACGCTCGCTTGTGCGCTCATCACTTACTCTCCACCTACTCTCCGCACGCTTCAGAACAGGCTGAGCTGCTGGCCGCCGCCCTTCGGCCGGACGAAATGATCGGTCGTCAGCTTGGTCCGACGCTTATTCAGCCCGAGCTTCTCGCAGGCGATCTCGAAGCGGCGGCCGATCATCCAGGCCATCGGGCCTGTCCCCTTCATTCGCGTGCCCCATTGCGAGTCGTAATCGCGGCCGCCGCGCATGTCGCGGATCAGGGTGAAGACGTGGCGGTAGCGGTCGGGATAATGCTCGAGCAGCCATTCCCGGAACAGGTCGCGCACCTCCAGCGGCAGCCGCAGCAGCACATAGGCCGCTTCCTTGACGCCGGCATGGGCGGCGGCATCGAGAATGCGCTCGATCTCGCTGTCGTTGAGCGCCGGGATCACCGGCGCCACCATCACCGTGGTCGGAATGCCGGCCTTGGACAGCGCCTGCAGCGCCTCCAGCCGCTTCGACGGCGTCGAGGCCCGCGGCTCCATCGTGCGCGCCAGCTTCGGATCCAGCGTGGTCACGGAGATCGCGACCTTCGCCAGGTTCTTCTTGGCCATCCGCGCCAGGATGTCGGCATCACGCATCACCAGCGCCGACTTCGTGACGATCCCGACGGGATGGCCAACCTTTTCCAGCACCTCGAGGATGCCGCGCATGATCTTCCGCTCGCGCTCGATCGGCTGATAGGGATCGGTGTTGGTGCCGATCGCGATCATCCGCGGATCGTAGCCGCTGGCCGCGAGCTCCTTCTCCAGAAGCGCGGGCGCATCCGGCTTCACGAACAGCTTGGATTCGAAGTCGAGACCAGGCGACAGCCCGAGAAACGCATGGGTCGGCCGCGCGAAGCAGTAGACACAGCCGTGCTCGCAGCCCCGATACGGATTGATCGAGCGATCGAAACCGATGTCCGGCGAGTCGTTGCGGGTGATGACCTTGCGCGAGGTGTCGGTCGCGACCGTCGTCTTGAACGGCGGCAGCTCCTCGAGGCTCTGCCAGCCATCATCGAAGACAACGCGGGCCTCCGCCTCGTAGCGGCCGCTCGCGTTGGATTGGGCACCCCGGCCGCGGCGCCGGCCCCGTTCGATGGCGACCGCAAGTTCGGGAAAGTCCTTCCCAGGACCTGACGAAGGCGCGCCCGCCGGCTCGGAGGGCACCGGGACCGGCGGGCGCTTGAGGGCATGTGAAGATGCTCGGCTCATGGCCAAGACATAGCACGCAAACAGAACATTACAAGAACAAAATAGAACAAAAGCGCACGCATGCTCTGCACGGGCGCAAGGCCAGCCATCACATTCCCGTTCTATCCTGCAGGTGCGCTGGAACAGGACGGTGCGGCGTTACTCTCATACAGTATCCCGCAGGCGCGAAGCGGAAGGCAAGCGAGGTCCCATGCAGATCACTTCTCCCCAACAGACCACCCCGGCCGACGATCTTGACCTGCTCGATCGCTACTGGCGGGCGGCGAATTATCTCTCGGTGGGGCAGATCTATCTGCTGGACAATCCGCTGCTGCACGAGCCGCTGAAACCGGAGCACATCAAGCCGCGCCTGCTCGGCCACTGGGGGACGACGCCCGGCCTGAACTTCATCTATGCCCATCTCAACCGCGCCATCGAGGCGCAGGATCTCAGCGTCATCTACATCTGCGGCCCCGGCCATGGCGGTCCGGGCATGGTCGCCAACACCTATCTCGAAGGCACCTACAGCGAGATCTATCCGGAGATCACGCGCGATGCCGATGGCCTGCGCAAACTGTTCCGGCAGTTCTCCTTCCCCGGCGGCATCCCGAGCCATGCCGCGCCTGAAACGCCGGGCTCGATCCATGAAGGCGGTGAACTCGGCTACGCGCTGGTCCACGCCTATGGTGCGGCGTTCGACAATCCCGATTTGATCGTGGCTTGCGTGGTCGGCGACGGCGAGGCCGAGACCGGCCCTCTCGCCGCGTCCTGGCATTCGAACAAGTTCCTGAACCCGGCCCATGACGGCGCGGTGCTGCCGATCCTGCATCTCAACGGCTACAAGATCGCCAATCCCACCGTGCTCGGCCGCATGGGCGATGCCGAGATCAAATGCCTGTTTGAAGGTTACGGATACGAGCCGCTGTTCGTCGAAGGCGCGGAGCCGAAGGCGATGCATCGGCAGATGGCGGACGCGCTCGATGTTGCGCTCGCGAGCATCCGCTCCATCCAGCAGAATGCGCGTCAGCCGGATGCAACGATCCAACGGCCGCGCTGGCCGATGATCGTGTTGCGCAGCCCGAAGGGCTGGACCGGGCCGAAGGAGGTCGACGGCCTCAAGGTCGAAGGCTTCTGGCGCGCCCATCAGGTGCCGATTGCCAACCCCCGCAGCAAGCCGGAGCATCTCGCGCTGCTCGAAGCCTGGCTGAAGAGCTACGAGCCGGAGACGCTGTTCGACGCCCATGGCCGTCTCAGGCCGGAATTGCAGGCGCTGGCGCCGAAAGGGCAGCGACGCATGGGCGCCAATCCGCATGCCAATGGCGGTCTGCTCAAGCGCGAGCTCAAGCTGCCGGACTATCAAGCTTTCGCGATCGAGGTGTCCTCACCAGGCCAGACCATCGCTGAAGCGACGCGCGAGCTCGGCAAGTTCCTGCGCGACGTGATCACGCTGAATGCGAAGACCCGAAACTTCCGCATCATGGGTCCCGACGAAACGGCGTCGAACCGGCTCGATGCGGTGTTCGAGGTCACCGAGCGCGTGTGGATGGAGGGCATCGAGCCCTATGACGTCCATCTGGCGCATGACGGCCGCGTCATGGAGGTGCTGAGCGAGCATCTCTGCCAGGGCTGGCTCGAAGGCTATCTGCTCACCGGCCGCCATGGCCTGTTCTCCTGCTACGAGGCCTTCATCCACATCATCGATTCGATGTTCAACCAGCATGCCAAATGGCTGAAGGTGTCACGCGAGCTGCCGTGGCGGCGCCCGATCGCGTCGCTGAACTATCTCTTGACCTCGCATGTCTGGCGGCAGGACCATAACGGCTTCAGCCATCAGGATCCCGGCTTCGTCGACCTCGTCGCCAACAAGAAGGCGGATATCGTCCGCATCTACTTCCCACCGGACGCCAACACGCTGTTGTGGATCGCCGACCATTGCCTGCGCACCTACGACCGCATCAACGTCATCGTCGCCGGCAAGCAGCCCGCGCCGCAATGGCTGTCGATGCAGGACGCCGCCACGCATTGCGACGCCGGCATCGGCATCTGGTCTTGGGCCGGCACCGAGCCCGCCGACGAAGAGCCCGACGTGGTGATGGCCTGCGCCGGAGACGTCCCGACCCTGGAAACGCTCGCAGCCGTCGACCTCCTGCGCAAGGAATTGCCCGACCTGAAGATCCGCGTCGTCAACGTCGTCGATCTCATGACCCTGCAGCCGAAGCAGGACCATCCGCATGGCCTCAGCGACCGCGACTTCGACAGCCTGTTCACCGCCAACAAGCCAGTGATATTCGCCTATCACGGCTATCCGTATCTGATCCATCGCCTCACCTACAGCCGCACCAACCATGCCGGCATGCATGTGCGCGGCTTCATCGAGGAAGGCACCACGACGACGCCGTTCGACATGGTCGTGCTCAACGAGCTCGACCGTTTCCACCTCGCCATCGAGGCGATCGAACGCGTGCCCGGCCTCAGCGTGTCCGCGGCCCATGTGAAGCAGAAATTTCGCGATGCGCTGATCGAGCATACCCGCTACATCCGGGCGCATGGCGAGGACATGCCGGCGATCCGCGACTGGGTCTGGCCGAACAGCGCCGGCGGCACCACGCCGACACAGGCGGGCGACTGAACCAGCCAAGCGCGAGCTCCAGCAACGCAGCACCTTGAAATAGCAATCGTTCGGCGTTGCCCGAACGTGCGCGACCCGCTACGTGCTGCAAAATTCCGCAGCGCAGCGGGCTGATTTGGCTATGACAAGATGATAACAGTCATGCTGGAGGCGCGACAGATAACGATGCCAGGTTCATGCTGAGCGTGATCATCCCGACCGAAGGTGTCGAGCAGACCGCCGTGGCCACCCTGTCCGCGCTGGTGCCAGGCGCCGCGGCCGGTGTCGTCACCGAGGTGCTGCTGGTCGATCGCTCGCCCGATTCCAGCGTGATCGAGCGTGTCGCGGACGTCGCCGGCTGCCACTTCATGAAGTTCGAGGGCTCCCAGGCCGCGGCACTCGCGGCAGGGGCCGCGAACGCGCGGGCGCCCTGGCTGATGTTTCTGCCCGCTGGCGCGATGCTCGATCCCGGCTGGATCGACGAAACCAGGCAGTTCGTCCAGAGCGTCGCCGCCGCCGGCCAGCCCCGCGCCGGCGTTTTCCGTTACGCCAGGTCTCCTTACGCTGCGATCAGTCTGCGCGAGCGGATGCGATCGGTCGCTCGGGCCCTGGTCGGACCGCTCGGCGACCAGGGCCTGCTGATCGCCCGCGATCATTACCGGCAGGTCGGCGGCTACCAGCCCGATCGAAAGCGTGCCGAGACGCGCCTGTTGCGTCAGCTCGGCCGCTCCTCGCGGACCATGCTGCGCAGCCGGATTGTCATGGTCTAGCATCGGGACGATACTTGCCAAAGTCAATCAATTGATTGACAATGGCAAGTATTGGAGGTGCCACATGATTCCTGCCCCATCCGACGGCCAGGTCGCCGCCGTTCGCGCGTTCAACCGCTTCTACACGAGGAAGCTCGGCGCGCTGGACCAGCATCTGCTCGACAGTCCGTTTTCGCTGGCCGAAGCGCGTGTGCTCTATGAGCTGGCGCAGTACGACGCCATCTCGGCCAAGGAGATCGGTCTCTCGCTCGGCCTCGATGCCGGCTATCTCAGCCGCATCGTCCAGAGCTTCGACGAGCAGGGCCTGATCACCCGCACGCCATTGCCGACCGATCGCAGGCAGCAGCAGCTCGGGCTCACCGCCAAGGGACGACAGGCCTATGCCAGGCTCGACCGCAGCTCGCAGAAGGAGATCGCGGCCATGCTGGCGTCGCTGGCGCCATCCGTGCGCGACCGGCTGGTCGGTGCAATGACGACGATCGAGACCGCCCTGGAGCCGCAGCAGCCGGGCCGCTCCCCGGTGCTGCTGCGCAGCCATCGCCCGGGCGACATCGGCTGGGTGGTCTCACGGCACGGCGCCATCTACGCCGAGGAATATGGCTGGGACGTCTCGTTCGAGGCGTTGGTCGCCGAGATCGGCGCGCAGTTCATCAGGAGCTACGACCCGGCGCGCGAGCACTGCTGGATCGCCGAGCTGGCGGGTGAGCCGGTCGGCTCGATCTTCCTGGTCAAGGGCAGCGACGAGGCCGCCAAGCTGCGGCTGCTGCTCGTCGAGAAGAAGGCCCGCGGTCTCGGCGTCGGCCGGGCCCTGACCGAACAATGCATCCGCTTCGCCCGCGAGAAGAACTACAGGACGATCGAGCTGTGGACGCAAAGCATTCTCACCGCCGCGCGCGACATCTATGCCCGCGCCGGGTTTCGCAAGATCGCCGAGGAGCCGCACGCCATGTTCGGCGTCCCGCTGACGGGCGAGACATGGCGGCTCGAGCTGTAGCCCGCACCGCCCGGGTTGCAGCAACCGCCGGTAGGCCGAGATCACCCCCACAACACGTTGCGCATGCCGATTGCGAAGTTCCCGCGCGTCGGTAGTATCCCGCCGAACGGGGCGGGTATCAGCAGTGATGGAATCGATGGTGCGATCGAAGCTTGCGGCGCTTGCCGCGCTGGCAGGCTTGTTGGGGGTCGCGGCTGGGACGGCGGCTCACGCCGCGCCCAAAGGACGCGCAACGGTCGCGATTTCGCGCACGGCCGATTTCCTCTATCTGGCGGCGCCCGCGGCGATCGAGATCAACGGCGCCAAGGTGGCGAGCCTTGGCCGCGGCGAGAGCTACAGCGGCCCGATTGCGCCGGGCGCCACGACGATCACCGTATCGACATGGTCCTCGCCGGGCTCGTCGAACATTCGTTTCACCGCCGTGCCCGGCAAGACCTATCGAATGGTCGTGGGACCGCGCGGACAGAATTTCGCCGCCAGCATGATGGGCGGCCTCATTGGAGCGGCAATCGAAGGCGGCGGCGCTTTCGAGATCGTACCAACGAAGTGAGGCGTGCGATGGACGCGCGGCGCGTCGTCGTGCCGGGGCCCTACGCCGTCGCGCCCTGCGCCTTGGGCCGGCGCAGATGCTCGTCGAGCCGCGGCATGATCTCGACGAAGTTGCAGGGCCGCGTGCGGTAGTCGAGCTGGGCGGCAAGGATGCCGTCCCAGCCGTCGCGGCAGGCGCCCGGTGATCCCGGCAGGCAGAAGATGTAGGTCGCGCCGGCGACGCCGGCCGTGGCCCGGCTCTGGATCGTCGACGTCCCGATCTTGGCGTGGCTCAGCATGTGGAAAGCGATCGAGAAGCCGTCCATGCGCTTCTCGAACAGCGGCTCGATCGCTTCCGGCGTGACGTCACGGCCGGTGAAGCCGGTGCCGCCGGTGGTGATGACGACGTCGACGCCGGGATCGGCGATCCACGACTTCACCACCGCGCGGATCTTCTCGACGTCGTCGGTGACGATCTCGCGCGCCGCGAGCCTATGGCCGGCAGCGGTCAGGCGGTCACTCAGGGTGGTGCCGGACTTGTCGTCGGCAAGCGAACGCGTGTCGGACACCGTCAGCACGGCGATGTTGAGGGGAATGAAGCTCTTGCTCTCGTCGATCGCCATCATCGCGCCTCCCTACAGCGAACTGGCGCTGAACGTATTGCAGGCCTGCACCGTGCCCTGCTGGTAGCCGATCATGAACCAGCGTTTGCGCTGCGCGGCGGAGCCATGGGTGAACGAATCCGGCACCACGCGTCCGGTCGCCTTCCGCTGCAAGGTGTCGTCGCCGATCGCCGAGGCCGTCGTCAACGCGGCGTCGATGTCGCCATCCTCGAGGAAGCCCGGACGCTTCTTGGCCTCACGATTGACCCAGACCCCGGACAGGCAGTCGGCCTGCAGCTCGACCTTGACCTGCAGCGCGTTGGCTTCGGCCTTGTTGTCCGACTGCTGCTGCATCCGCGTCACGCGCGGCAGGATGCCGAGCAGGTTCTGGATGTGGTGCCCGGCCTCGTGCGCAATGATGTAGGCCGCGGTGAACTTGCAGGCGCTGCCCGAGCAGCCCCGGAAGCGCGTCTCGACCTCGCGGAAGAAGTTGGTGTCGAGGAAGATCTGCCGGTCCGGCGGACAGTAGAACGGTCCCATCGCAGACTGCGCCATGCCGCAGCGGCCGCCATTGGTGCTGTTGCGAAACAGCACGATCTTGGGCCCGGTATAATTCTGGCCGCTGGCCTGGAAGATCTCGCTCCAGCGGTCGTCGATCTCGCCGAGCACGCCGGAGATCATGTCGCCCATCTCGTCCTTGGGTGCGCCCGTCCGGCCCGGCGAGCGCCGGTCCGCCTGCTGGGTCGGCGCGCCGCCATGGCTCAGCATCTCGGCGCCGCCGATCAGGATGCGCGGATCGATGCCGAAGGCATAGCCGATCAGGCCGAGCACGATGATGGTGCCGATGCCCAGGCCGCCGCCGCCGATCGGCAGACCCATACCACCGCCCATCCCGCCGCCTTCGTCGCGACGGTCGTCGATGTCGTCGCTGCGACGGAAATCATCGTAACGCATGGGCGGCCTTTCCTCACGATTCTTGCGCGGCTCTGCACGAAATGCCTAACGCGGCAGACAGGTAAAATTTCCACTGTGTTAATCAATAACCCGGCCGGCAAATTTTGCCTAGCGCAGCCCAAAAAAACCGGCCCGCGCCGAACCTCGATCGGCTGCGCTCGCGCGCGACCGGCGCGAAAAACCCATCGCAATCGGCGTCTTGCGCAGAGACCATCGTGCATCGACGAACGGAATTCGTCGCTGGTGCGCGTGATGAAAGCGTGCGCATCGATGCGAATAATTTTCCGGGTTAAGTCCATTTTTACTTTGCCGGGTCAATGTGTGGGCAGTCGGTTGTTAGGTCCCGCGTCGCCGACAGCGTCGCCTGAGTCAGAGTTCTTGAGTCATGGTAGAGTCGCGTCGCGGGGCGTCTGCAAGGGCGCCCCGCACTAAATTTCAGACCCTCGAAGAGCAACGAATCATCGTCGGCGACTGCGTCGCCGAGATGTCGAAACTGCCAGGCGCATCGGTCGACCTGGTGTTTGCAGATCCTCCCTACAATCTGCAGCTCAAGGGCGAGCTCAAGCGTCCCGACGAATCGCAGGTCGATGCGGTCGACGACGATTGGGACAAGTTCTCCTCGTTCTCCGCCTATGACGACTTCACGCGCGCCTGGCTGCTCGCCGCGCGCCGCCTGATGAAGCCGAGCGCAACGATCTGGGTGATCGGCTCCTATCACAACATCTTCCGCGTCGGCGCGATCATGCAGGATCTCGGCTTCTGGATCCTCAACGACATCGTCTGGCGCAAGTCCAACCCGATGCCGAACTTCCGCGGCCGCCGCTTCACCAACGCGCACGAGACCATGATCTGGGCCGCGCGGGACGAGAAGGCGAAGGGCTACACGTTCAACTACGAAGTGCTGAAGGCCGCCAACGAGGACGTCCAGGCGCGCTCGGACTGGCTGATTCCGCTGTGCACGGGCGAGGAACGGCTGAAGGATGGCGATGGCAAGAAAATTCATCCGACGCAGAAGCCGGAAGGCCTGCTGGCGCGGGTGCTGCTATCATCCTCGAAACCCGGCGATCTGGTGATCGATCCGTTCAACGGCACCGGCACGACCGGAGCCGTGGCAAAACGCCTCGGCCGCCGCTACATCGGCTTCGAGCGCGACAAGGTCTATGCGAAGGCAGCAGAGCAGCGCATCGCCGCGGTCGAGCCGCTGCCGGAGGCAACGCTGGCACCGTTCATGACGGCGCGCGAAGCGCCGCGCGTCGCCTTCTCGGAGCTGATCGAGCGCGGCATGATCGCGCCCGGCACCAAGCTCGTCGACTCCAAGCGCCGCCACGGCGCACTGGTGCGCGCCGATGGGGCCATCATGCTGGGTGACAAGGTCGGCTCGATCCACCGCATCGGCGCGGTGGCGCAAGGCCTTCCGGCCTGTAACGGCTGGACCTTCTGGCATGTCGAGACCAAGGGCGGCCTCAGGCTGATCGACGAATTGCGCGCCGAGATCCGCTCCGAGATGTCCGCCGCCTGACGCTCAGGAATTCCGGCGTTCCTGTCCGGAATAGCGCGCCAGCAGGTCTTCGACCTCGTACTGCTCATCGTAGCGAACGTCGTCCCGCGGTACGACCGAGACCTGCGCGGTGGGCTGCGACGATTTACCCCTGCGTCCCGCCAGGGCCGGATAGTAGCTGTCCACCGGCGGCAGGTGCATGCGATCGAGCTCGGGCTCCGCCGGCCAACGCGTGACGCGCCGGGCGGCCACCGGCTCGATGCGAAGCTGCCGCCTGCCCCGGGCGCGCGCAAACAGCACGCTGATCGAGAAGCCCGCAATCGCGACTGCGCCGAGGAAAGCAAACATCCGCGTCCTGGACGCATCATCCCCGGACATGCCGAGCGTCACGGCCGGCGACGCATCCGCGGCGGCCAGCGCCGGCGTCGCGGGAGCAGCCGCTTCCGCGGCGCTGGTGTCACTGGCGGCCGCGAGCGTGTAGGAGGACGCGCGGGGCGCGGCGGGCTCCGCCGCTGCCGGCAGCGTGCCGGACTGGTCGGGCCAACGCGTCGCAACAGCAGATTCGCTCACAGCCGCGCCGACCGGGTCGGGCGCCGCCGGCGCTGACGCGACGGGCGCCGGCGCAGCCGGAAATGCGGCAACCGACGGAAACGCAGACGTCGCCGGCACAGACGGCGCGGCGGTCGGTGTCGAGGACACGACCTTCACCTCATCGGCGGCGTCCTTGGACGACGATTGGATCTCGGCACGTGCATTGGCCGCGGTCGACGAGAGCTGAGCACGTTCCTTCTGCGAGGCGAGCTTACGCGTGACGAGCGATGCGCCCTTCGCCTCGCGATCGTCGTCGCGCAGATACCAGCACTGCTTCTTCGTCGCGCGATCGATGCGATAGAACCAGTGCTTCCCCGCCGGCGTTCCCGCAGGCTTTGCAAGGCATTCGTCAGCAGCCGATGCCGGTGTAAACTCGATTGTCGCCGCAGCCGCTCCCGCCAGCACGGCGACAGCAACGCGCGGCAACAAACTCGTCGTTCGATTCGTCATCACACCTCCGACGATTCAACGCGCCCCCGCTGCGCCGTTTCGGCGATGACTTCGTTCGGAATAAGGCTGCGGAGGTTCCATTTGTCGAAACAATGTTAGAACAGCGGTGTCCTTTGGATGCGTTCCAATATTTTTGGGCTGTTTTGTCGCAGCAACAGTGGGAATTCGCGTTGATACGACGACGATACGCGTGCTGTGCCATTCGAGACAACACGCGGATGTGAGAAAACCCAAGACTGAAATCCTGAATGCCAATCACCGCAAGGCGTAGTCCAGAGATTGATGCGCGTGCGCCTCACTTGATCTAAGTCAATGACTCTCGACGGTCCCACGCGTGTACGACGGCGTCGGACAAACTCGCCGCTTCATCGACGTACGCTCGCCATGGCCGTTGCGAACATGACGCGCACATCGACCACACGCCGCGCCCCGCTCACTTCATCATCCTCGTCAACGCCTTCTCGACCAGCTCGCGCGTGTACGGCTTCTGAATGATCGGCGCGTCGGACAGCTCGGGCGGAATCGGCGCGCGCTCGCCATAGCCGGTGGCGAACATGAAGGGCACGCCGAGCTCCTTCAGCCGGTGCCCGACCGGCAGGCTGCTCTCCGCGCCGAGGTTGATGTCGAGCAGCGCGAAGCCCGGCACCGCGCGCTCGATCGCCTTCAGCGCCTGACCGACCGAAGCCGCCGTGTCGACTTGCCGCGCACCGAGCTCGAGCAGAATCACTTCGGCGCCCATCGCGATGATCAAATTGTCCTCGACGATCAGCGCGGCGCCTGAGAGACGCGGCGTCGGCTCCTGCTTCTGCTCGGGACGTGGGACCGCGCCGGTCGGCGCCGGAATCAACTGGACGAAATTGGCGGGAATCATGAAGCGGGCCTGAACGCCGAGCAGATCAAAGCGAATCTCGGCGTCGCCCTTGAGATCGAATGGCACCGACCGCTCGATGATGGTGGTGCCGAAGCCGCGCCGCGTCGGCGGCTGCACCGGAGGTCCGCCGCTCTCCTTCCAGTCGATGACGAGGCTTGCGCCGGGATCCAGTCGCCACGCCACCTGAACCTGCCCGGTGGAGTCGGCCAGCGCGCCGTATTTCGCCGAGTTCGTCATCATCTCATGCACGACGAGCGCGAGCGTCCCGAACGCCTTGGGGTCGAGCGCGACGTCCGGCCCTTCCATCCGCACCCGCGCGGCCCGCGAGCCGAGATAGGCGCCCGCCTCCGACTCCAAGAGCGCGCGCAGCGCGACCGGCGCCCAGTTGAGATTGGTGATCTGGTCGTGGGCACGCGCCAGAGCCTGGATGCGGCCGCCGAGCACCGCGGCGAAGTCCTCGACCGATGTCGAGGTCTCCTTGCTCTGCGCGACCAGGCCGCGCACGAGACTGAGGATGTTGCGAACGCGGTGATTGAGCTCGGCGATCATGAGCTCCTGCCGCTCCTGGGCGCCGCGGCGCTCGCGCGCGGCGAGCTCCGACAGTTGCAGGATCACCTCCAGCAGGGTGATGCGCAGGCTCTCGGCGATGCGCAGATCCGCCGCTGACCATGGCTTCGACTGGCCGGCCACCGTCTGCTGCCAAAGCTCGAAGCTCTTGCGTGGCGTGAGGCGCGGCCCGAGCGGGCCTTCAGCGTAGGTCTTGTTGGGATCGCCCGCCCAGTTGACCGAGCGCAGCACTTCGCGCCGGAAGAAGATCAGGCAGTCGCGCGGCGTCCGCGAGATCGGAACGGCGAGAAATCCGGCGGCGCGATCGCGGAACGCCTCGCCCGCCGCGTACACCTTGGCAATCTCGGCGCTGGCGCAGATGCGGCCGGGGGATGTCCGGTTGATGAAGCCGATCAGGTCCTGCACCTCCTCTTCGGACGGCGTCTCGCCGTCGAGCGTGATCTCGTCATCGGACCACACGGCAATGCCGTCGCATTCGATCATCTGCCGATAGTCGGCGACGAAGTCGAGGATCGCTCGCTTGCTGTGGGCGTGCAGAGCCGCACGCTCGATCAGACGCTCCTGGATCTGATGCGCGCGCGTCTCATAGGCGACGTCGGTCTCCCGCTCGCGGGCCTCGAGCAGCCAGGAGTACATCTGGCCGAACAGCTCGGCCGCAGTGCGCTTCTCGAACGACAGGTGATGCGGCGCATAGTGATGGCAAGCGAACAGGCCCCACAGCTTGCGTTCGCGCAGGATCGAGACCGACATCGACGCGCCGACGCCCATGTTGCGGAGATATTCGATGTGGATCGGCGAGACCGCGCGCAGCACGCTCATCGACAGGTCGAGCAGGCCGGCATTGTGCGACGGCGTCGACAGCAGCCGCGCCGGCGCGGCGTCGATGTCGGCGATGATCCGCAGCCAGTTGCGCTGATAGAGCTGCCGCGCCTGCCTGGGAATGTCCGAGGCCGGATAATGCAGCCCGAGGAACGGCTCCAGGCCGGAGCCCGCGGCCTCGGCGATCACCTCGCCCGAGCCGTCCGGATGAAAGCGATACACCATCACCCGATCGAAGCCGGTCAGCAGCCTGAGCTGGCGTGCCGCCTCCTGCGCGAGGTCCATCATCCCCGTCGTCTTGCGGATGCGGCCGAGCATCAGCCGGACCAATTCGCCGGAATTGACGCCGGGCTCGATCAGGCTCGGCTCGGCCTCGACGACGAGATACGCACCGGAAAAATGGATGGCGAGGTCGAACAGCCGGCCCCGGCCCTGAAGATCGACGCCGAACACGCGCTCGACCGCGTCCGGACCGCTGAGATAGTCGACCCGGGCACGGATCGCCGTCACGGCGGCTTCCGAGAGCACGACGTCGAGCGGCCGCTGCAGCAGCCAACCGATGTCGCCGCCGAGAAAGTCCGGCACGTTCTCCGAAGCCATGCAGATGGTGAAGTCCGACACCAGCGCCAGCAGGAAGCCAAACGGCTGGACGCTCCCGGGAACATGGATCGGCTCGCGATCGCAATTGGTGAGGTTGACCGGCTCGTTCATGCTGCTGCCATTGCCTTCGCAAACATCGCGAACGCTGCGCGCGCACTCACGATCATCCTGACTTCCTCGTCGGCTGTCGTCCGCTCCTGTGCGAGTTGTGACAGGAAGCTGCGCCACAAGCCCTGCCGCGCGCCATGGCCGAGATAGCGGGTCGCGCGTCTCACCCGCGGATCGGCGGAGGCCGCGACCATGCGCAGCAGATAGACTGCGCCGAGCCGCGATCCTTCCAGCACGTAGAGCGTGCCGAATACGCCCGCACGGTCGAGCGAGGGGGCGGGAAGGTCCATCGGAACCGGCACGGCACCGAAATCCGCGAGATCGCTGGCGATCGCCTGCGATCGTCGGCGCTGCGGCCAGTCCTCGATCAGTTCATCCACCCCGGCCTGATCGAGCGCCGCCTCCAACGGCAGCAGCGCGGCCGCGCTGGCCTGCAGGAACCGGCGGTAATGAGCCGTCGTGGTGAGATCGAAATGAACGAGCCCCTCATCCAGCGCGCGGTGCGCCGAGGCCGTTGCCGCCTTCAGTCTCTCGCGGATGCCCTCGGTGCCGGTCGCGCGCAAACGGTCATCTGAAACGGCAGCCGGCAACATCAAGGGGTCCCAGAAAAGGAGATCGGTCGCAGGCCGCGCCACGGCCTCCTGCAACGTCGATGGCCGGAGCTGGGTTCCGGCTTCGCGCGGCTATTTTTTCCGCTCTCCCGATGCGCCATGCTGGCGGGCGCTGTTCCGACGCCATGGCCTCGAGGATGGCCGTCAGCCCGCCAGCTCGGCCAGCGCCTTCTTGACGGCCGGCCGCCCGGACATGCGGCCAAAATGGTCGGCGACCTTCGGGAAGGCGTTGATGTCGACGCCGTCGCCTTCGAGCCATTGGGCGATCGTGAACAGATAGGGATCGCAGATCGTGTACTGCTCGCCCATCACCCACGGGCCGCGCAGCATCTTCTGCTCGATCAGCGCGAAGCAGGCGCCCATCGTCTCCGGCACCTTCTTCTTCATGTCGGCGAAGGAGGACTCTTCGGTGGCCCAGCGATAGCCCCGCATCTTGTGCGCGTGGGCGATGTGGACCGTCGAGCAGAGATAGCTGTTGAACGACTGCACCTCGGCAAACGCGAAGACGTCGTCGAGCGGCGCAAGCCGCGCTTCCGGAAAGCGCTGCGCGACATAGGCGAGCATCGCCGGCGTCTCGGTCAGGACGCCCTGCTCCGTCACCAGCGCCGGAACGCGCCCCTTGGGATTGATCGCGAGATAGTCCGGGCTGTTCTGCTGGTCGGTCTTGAAGCTGAGCTTCTCGGCGACGTAGTCGGCGCCGGTCTCGGCGAGCGCGATGTGTGAAGCGAGCGCGCAGGTGCCCGGCGCGACATAGAGCTTGAGCATGGTGATCCCTGACAGATGATGTCCGACCCTATCTGCACCCATCCAGACCGTCCACCCCTGGCCGCCCGCGTGCGCCGTCATGGGCGATCTGCATTCTGCGGGCCGCGTGCTCGACCCGCGCGGATCCGGACACGACCCATGCCGATCGATGACGACGCGACGACAGACATCCCGATGCAGGACATCCCGATGAAGGACATGACCTCACCCTCTCGCGGCGCGCAGCGCCCGAGGTGTTGCCGAGAAGGACCCCCGCAAAGAAAAGAGGAGGGCGCAGGGAATGCCGGGTGCTGGCCGCAACCCATGGCCCGCCTGCAGAAAAGAAAGCAGGCGGCAGTCACCACAGGTCCAGCCGGTCATCCGGCATTCCCTGCGCGATGGGCTTTACGTCTTATACGTGATCTCCCTGGTGCGCCGGGCTTTCTGGCCACCATCCCCGCGCGAAGCGAAGCCTCAACGCGAGTTGACATCAGCATCGGGATGCCAGGACCACACGATTTCAACGTCCGCGAAAGGCCCCGCACCCGCGCCACGCCGGCAAGCCGCCGCAGCACTGGACGAAGCCGGTCGACGTCGCTCGTCGTGACGACGCCGTCGCAGCCACCGCATCCCGCCCCGCGTGTCGTGACGACGCGTACGCCCCTCCTGCCGGGACGGAACGGGGCGGATATAGCCATTGATTTGGGGTCGGAGTCAAGACAAATTCCGAAAAACGGAAGACGCATCCTGGAACGGAACGGAGCGACGGATCGGAATGACGTGCAATGTCGGCGCATGCTGCGCCGTCGATGCGATCAGCGCCGACCGGTATGCAGCCGTCTCGTCGGGGCAGCGCGCCACGACAAGTTTCATGCAGCGTCACCTTAATACTCAACGAAATACTGGAATCCGCCGCCCGGCGTGCTACTGCCACCGACAAAGCGTGGGGCGTGACTTCGCTTTAGTTTCGCGGCATGCTGTCGATTAGCTCGCGGGATGGGTGGAGCAACGCGAAACCCATCAATTGGTCTACGAGACAACAATGGTATCGCTTCGCTCCAACCAGTCCACGCGCTGGCGGGTTTGTCCTATCTGGTGACGCAGCGGAAGTCTTTAAGCCTGACCTCATACGCTCGCGGAAGGCGTCACCATATTCATGTTCATCCTCCGACGGATTGCCTCGCGGCCGATCGCCGGTATGACGATGAACTCACACCGGGTGCTTCCGCTCGAGTTTCCCAACAATGCGCTCGCCAAGTCTACGCACAATCGATGGTACCAGCCGCAAGCCGAGGACGGCCAGCCGGGCGCGGCCACCCGGAACGATGAAATACCGGTCGCGCCGGATTCCGCGCAATGTGTCCGCAACCACGATTTCCAAGGGAGTTCTCGGGATGGTCAGCGTATGTCGCCGGTTCTCCGGTGTCCGATAGGAATCAAGCGCCGCCACCATAGGCGTCTCGAACTCCGCTGGGCAGACGAGGTGAACCTTGATACCTTGGCGCAGCAGTTCGTAGTGCAGGCATTCGGTGAAGCCGACCAAGGCGTGTTTCGCAGATCCATAGGCGGTGAAACCGAAGATTCCGGTCAGACCAGCGATCGATGCTATGTTGATCAACCGCCCGCCAGCGGCGCGTAGATGGGGTAAAGCAGCCCTGGTGACATTTACCGGACCGAAGAAATTGGTTTGCATCACGGCCTGGAAGTCATTGTCGGTGAGGGTCTCGAACCGCCCCTCGCGCATCACACCTGCATTGTTGAACAGCATATCGATCCCTCCACGGCGCCGAGCAACCTCCTCGATAGCCTGAGACGTTGCAATCGGATCGCCAACATCGACGGACTGAACCTTGATATCGGCGCCGGCGTGTCGCCGACGAAGTTCATGAACCGCGAGATCCAGATTATCGGTTCGCCGCGAGAGGAGCGTCAGCCGAGCACCTTGGGGGGTAAGCGCGTTCGCTATCGCAAAGCCTAGGCCCGTCGCCCCCCCGGTGATGACAATGCTACGTGAATGGAACATATGAGAGTCCTAAGCCAGAATCCACTTCGGGAAGCCGGGAGAAAGGACGAGCCCCAGCTTCGCCCAATCGCGCGGTCGAGTGCTGCCCACTGACCGCCGTTGCCTCAGAGACACCTATTTTCATTTTGTCGACCTTGCTGAGCTTCCTAGGTGCAGTTGCTGAGCAGGACTTCGTACAAACTCCGCCAGCGGTTGAAGCCTCCGGTGATACCCCCGCAGGGCGACGGCGCGTTCGCCGCAAGGCATGGCTACATCGTTTTCGTACAGTCACATCGGAGCTTTTCCGATTGCTATTTGAGCGGCAGCAGACCGCATGCCGGGCTGCGGTCAATCAAGCGCAGTGGCGATGCGGTCGGCGAGGGCGAGCAGGGTTTCTGGTTTACCCATCGGCGCCTGCCCGTGGCCCTTCATCGGAACGTCCGCCCAGCGAGGTATGATATGGAAATGCAGGTGGAAGACGGTCTGACCGCTGGCCGCGCCGTTCAACTGAACGATCAGGAAACCCTCGGGTGCCAGCGCCTTGACCACTGCCCGGGCGGTGCGTCGGGTGGCTGCGACCAGCCGAACGAGCACGTCCGGCTCCACGTCCAGCAGGGTGCGGGAGGTCGAGGTCTTCGAGATCACCAGTACGTGCCCTTCGGACTGGGGAAAGGCGTCCATGAACGCGAGGACGTGATCGTCCTCCCAGACCTTGGCAGCGGGGACTTCGCCGCGAAGGATTCGGCCAAAGATGTTGTCGGGGTCGTAGGGGGCGGCGAGGGTCATCTGGTGCTCCGGAGTATGGGCGAGGCTAGAAACCGCGGTGCGGTGGGGCGTTTTGGGTGACGGCGCAGTGCTTCCCTAGTTTTGGCGGCCCGGGCTCCATCGGCCGAGGACGTGCGGTCCCCGGCACGGCGGCTCAATCGCTGAGGGGTCTCGTGTGCCGGGCGCGGCGCCCGTGACATGGACTGTCGTCTCTTAGTCCGGCTGAGGCTGACCGGGCGCCTGTTGCAAGTGGGCTATATCGCGTAGCCCGCTTGAACTCCTCGTGTGACAGGCCTTCAGATTCGGCTGTTCGGGTGATCGTTGAAAGCTACCAGCCATCGCGAGGAAGGTGATCGCGTGCTGACGGCGATCACGCTGACGCCCGGTGGCCAGCTCAGCCGCGCGAATTCTG
Organism: Bradyrhizobium sp. SZCCHNR1053; assembly: GCF_032381235.1. Taxonomy (NCBI): domain Bacteria; kingdom Pseudomonadati; phylum Pseudomonadota; class Alphaproteobacteria; order Hyphomicrobiales; family Nitrobacteraceae; genus Bradyrhizobium; species Bradyrhizobium sp. SZCCHNR1053. The sequence goes on along the minus strand of NZ_JAUHJM010000003.1, from coordinate 487,365 downwards.
CAAGAACCAAGCAAACAGGTGAATACATTGGCGCTGCGATGGCAGGGGTCGGCGTAAACAGACGCCCGCACTTCGGGCGACGCAACCATGCGGCGGCATTTCCAGATGCCGCCCACCGGAAGAAGCCGCCACAACTCAATATTCGCAATCAAGAAAGCGTTCGACATTATTTCCCCAAACAAATCTTTCCGCTATGGACGCCGGGTACAAGAGCTTGCGCGCCAAGGTCGCTGGATGCCGTCGGCGTGACCTTCTCGAAGCATAGACGTGTGGAGGAATGGCCGCTTGCCAGAATCGGCTACCAATTTCGACGAGAGAGCTTTGTTGTGCCTCTGGCCTCAACGAATGATGTTCATCGGGCGTCTGGGTACGCTGCCGCTGCACCGGCATCCAATATCGGTCTGCCTGGTGGCGCTTCAGGCCCCTCTGCGGATCGGCACCACAATGGCCGGGGAGAGCCTGGCCTGCCTTACCGCCATCGTCCCCGCAGGCTTGGCGCATACCCTTGATCTAAGCGGGGCGCCGGTCGCCGTGATATACAACGACCCTGACGATCCTTACTATCGGCGCCTCTCGCCCCGTCAGAGATGTGGCCTAAGCTCACTGGACCCTGACATCGAAAGTTCGCTTATCGTCGCTGTGCGGAATCTCTACGCGCTGCATCAGACAGGTGATAGGCTACGCTTCGACGATTTCGATTTCGCTGCTGAACAGGCATTGGGAATCGAACCGCGCCCACCACGGTTCGATGCGCGGGTTGAACGTGTCGTAGCTATCATAAGGGCTGACATCGCCCGCAATCACTCGATCCAGGAACTGGCCCGGCGAGTCGACCTTTCCCCTGGTCGCCTGCAGCATCTGTTCGTCCAAGAGATTGGGGTGCCACTTAGGACGTTTAGGATTTGGATTCGTTTCCGGCACGCTGTGGAGCGCGTGGGAAATGGCGATTCTATCACGTCGGCGGCGCTCGATGCAGGCTTTTCGAGCTCCAGCCATTTCAGCCACGCCTTCAAGGCAACCTTTGGCGCTACTGCCGCCAGCGTGCTCAAGGACGCTCCGTCTAGGGTCCGGATTCAGTTGATCGAATAACTACGATGGCCGCGATGGGCGCCGGAAACTGACGGCTCTTCCCTCTTGCTGCCACAGGTCATCCTCGAAATGCCTGTCGCAGAAATTATCTGTGTCTCACTTGAGGGGTGCAGTCCAGAGATGTCACCGTAATTGTCTCATGACGTCGTCGGCGGCGGACCGAGTGCGGTCTCGATCAGCAGCGTGTCGCAATATTCGATCCATTCCAGGACACGGCCGTTCTCCAGGCGAAGGACGTTGCAATAGCTGTTGTTGTAGATCTTGCCGTCGCTCGTCGTATTGCGGCCACGCGCCTCGACCACGACGCGGTCATCCTCGGCCGTCAGCCGGATCGGGATGGTGGTGATGCGGCCGAGCCGCGCCCGCAGCGGCGCGAACAACTCGGCGAGAACGGTCGCCTTGCCGTCATAGCTGCGCGACCAGGATCCGCTGCCCATGATGACGAAGCGGAAATCATCCGCGAGACGATCGAGTAGCGGCCGCGGATTGCTCTTCGCCAGCTCGTCGAACACATGCTGCACGATCCGCTTGTTGTCATGACCCGTGGCTTCTGCGGCGCTCATCGGCAAACCCTCCTTGAATTCAGGCATCGTCGCATCAACCCGTCTGCCTGAGCGCAGCCGGAAACGGTCCCAGCACCGCTTCCGTCAGCGCCGAGTCGCAGTATTCACGGATCTCGACGATGCGCCCCTCGTGCAGCCGATAGATCAGGCAGTAGTCGTTGTTGTAGGGCCGTCCGGCCCTGGTGCGCATCTCGCCCTTGGCCTCGACCACGACGAGGTCGTCATCCGCGATGAAGCGCAGCGGAATGGCGCGGCGTCCCTCCGCCAGCAGACTGGTGAGGAGGCCATGGAGATTGCGCAACAGCGCCTCCTTGCCGCGGATCGTCTGCGACCACGAATATTGTCCCGTGATCACCATCGTGACGTCGTCGGCGATGGCCGCGACATAGGCCGCGCGGTCGCCGGCGACGGCCTTGGCGAGCAAGTCCTGCATCAATTGCTTGTTGGCGCTTGCGGTCATGTCATCTGTCTCCGATCTCCTCTGCAACGGAGCGAAGCATGACGGGCGGCGGCGCATTCTTCCAATCGATATCGGATATGATATCAATTTGCCCCATGAATTTGGCCGCGCTCGACCTCAATCTGCTGGTGGCGCTCGACGCGCTGCTCCGCGAGAGCAGCGTCAGCCGGGCTGCGCTGCGGATCGGACTGTCCCAGCCGGCCACCAGCCACGCCCTGCAGCGGCTGCGCGACCTGCTCGGCGATCCCCTGCTGGTACGCACCGGCGCGCGGATGGAGCTGACCCCGCGCGCCCTTGCGCTGCAGGCTCCGCTCGCCCAGGCGCTGGATCAGGTGCGCGGCCTGTTCACGCCCGACGCGTTCGACGCTGCACGGAGCGAACGCCAATTTCGCCTGATGATGCCTGATCTCGCGGTCGAGCTGCTGATGCCGTCGTTGATGGCCAAGGTGACGCGCGCCGCGCCCAACCTCCGCATCGACGTCGTGCCTTGGCGAGGCCCTGCGATCTTCCACGCCGAGTTCGCCCGCACCATCGACATGGTGATCTCGATCGGCAACGCCTTCAAGGGCTTCCATCGCCAGTTGCTCTACACCGACAGCGATGCGCTGGCGGTGCGGCGCGGTCACCCGGCCGGCAGGCGACTGAGCCGGCGAGACGGCTTCCTGGCCGCCCGGCATGTCGCGGTGGTGCTGCGCGGCCAAAGCGAGGACCTGGTCGACGGCTGGCTGCGCAGCAAGGGCTGGGAGCGGCGGATCGCACTGGTCGTGCCGAGCTACATCGAGGCGCTGCATGTCGCCGCGCGCACCGATCTCGTCGCCTTCGTGCCGCGCCGCCTGATCGCGGCGCTGGCGCAGGCCTTGTCGCTGTCAACCGTCGCGCCGCCGCTCGATCCCGGCGTCGACGAACAATACATGTTCTATCCGACCAGGGCGCAGGTCGAGCCGGGATCGATCTGGCTGCGCACGCTGATGCTGGAAACCGGCCGCGAGCTCGGCGGCGCGCCAGGACGTCCGACGAAACCGACGTGAGCGGACGCCGGCGGGCGCCCGCGCGTTCTCCTCCGTCAGGCCGCCAACAGCAAAATGCGTTAATACAGTCGAGGTCGCGCAGGGTAGGCAAAGCAGCCGCCCGGCAGGGCGGCAGCGTGCCCACCGCGGTGCTGCGTACTCCGAGTCAGATGGTGGGCACGGCGCGCGATCGAGCGCAGTCTGCGGTGAATACGGTGATGCGCGCCTTTGCCCACCCTACCCTCCAAACCGGCTAGCGCAGCAGCGGCATGAATTCCGCCTCGTTCAGATTTTTGGCTGGCGTCCGCCTTGTTGTCAGGCTATCAGACGCCCGCTGCGCGGATGCGCACCGTAAGCGTCTCACGTCAGGCAACGCATTCAACGGATCGGCTCGATCCGGAGGAATGCAGGATGCGTTGCCCGTGATCGACCGATCGAATTCCGGAACTGCTATCATGAATCCACCTGGTGAACGGCGCGCGCGCAGAAAACTGCCCGCGCGCTATGCAGCCGTCGTCATGCCGCTGACACTCTCGGTGCTGATGACGTTCGTCGTGTCGGCGATCGCCACGCTGAAGAGTCTTGGACCGACACAGGCGTTCATCGAGACCTGGCCCGCAGCGTGGGCCATCTCCTGGCTCGTCGCGCTCCCCACGCTGCTCGCTGTCCTGCCGCTGGTGCGGCGGATCGTGGCGCTGGTGGTGGAGACGCCCAAGCCGAATTAAGCGAAAGCAGCGGGGCCGCTCAACTGCGGCCCCGCTTCAACGGGTATCATGCAAGCCGCTGTTTGAGCCGTGAATCCGCCTCATCTACCGCTGTCGTCCCGGACAAGCCGCGACGCGCACCAGCGCGGCGCGGCGCCGATCCGGGACCCATACTCCGCGGCCGTCGTGATGGGCAGAATGCCAATGACCGGTGTGCCTCAAACCACTCCCTGTGGGTATGGGTCCCGGCTTTCGCCGGGACGACAATGGAGCATATTGATATGCGCGGCCGTAGGGTGGGCAAAGCGGTCGCCGAAGGCGGCAGCGTGCCCACCGTCTCGCTGCGCACTCGCAGCCTCGATGGTGGGCACGGCGCGCCTTCGGCGACCGCTTTGCCCACCCTACAAACTACACGCTCAGCGCGCCCTCACTGCCCCAGCCCGTGCGCGACGACCTTGCGCATGACGTTGGGCAGCGCCTCGCCGTCGAGGGTCGCGATCGGGACCCAACGCATGCCGTCCGGCGCGCGCGTCCGGGCGGGCACACGCGCCGTGTAGACCACGAGTTCCAGCGGGAAATGGGTGAAGACGTGGGTGACGACGCCGAGCTTGCGGTGCCAGCGCTTTACGCCGGCCAGCTCGGGCGCCTGGGCGAGCGCGTCGGCATCGTCCTGGCCGGCGAGCCATTCCGAGCCGGGAACCTCGGTCATGCCGCCGAGCAGGCCCTTTGCGGGGCGGGAGCGCACCAGCAGCTCGTCGCCTCTGGTGACGACGAAGGCGGCGCCGCGCCGGAGCGTGCCGGTCTTCTTGGCGGCCTTGCGCGGGAACGTGTCCTGGTCGCCGCGCTCGCGTGCGGCGCAGTCCTCGCTCAAGGGACACAGCGAACAGGCCGGCTTCTTCGGCGTGCAGATGGTGGCGCCGAGATCCATCAGTGCCTGCGCGCTGTCGCCGGCGCGGGACGGCCCGAGCAGGGTCGCCGCGAGCGCCTGGATCTGCGGCTTGGCCTGCGGCAAGGCCTCCTCCACCGCGAACAGCCGCGATACCACGCGCTCGATGTTGCCGTCGACCGGCATGGTCAGCCGATCGAACGCGATCGCGGCGATGGCGGCCGCGGTGTACGGACCGACGCCGGGCAGCGCGCGCAGCCCCTCCTCGGTGTCCGGGAACACGCCGGCATGCTCGCGCAGCACGGCGACGGCGCAGGCATGCAGGTTGCGCGCCCGCGAATAATAGCCGAGGCCCGCCCACATCCTGAGCACGTCGTCGAGATCAGCGCTGCCGAGCGCGGTGACATCAGGCCAACGCGACAGGAACTTCTCGAAATATGGCCCGACGGCTTTCACCGTGGTCTGCTGCAGCATGATCTCGGACAGCCAGACGCGATAGGGATCGGAGCGCTGCCCGGCCAGCGCGCGCCACGGCAGCCGCCGCTGGTGGCGGTCGTACCAGGCGAGCAGTTGCACGGGACGCTCGGCGGAGGCGCGATTCTCTGATCGGCTCTTGCGCTTGGAAGGAAGGGCTGATGACACCATTGGCTTAATCTAGTACGTCAGGAGCCATCGTCGCCCGCTGGACCGCAGTCTCGTCTGCGGCATCCACGGCTTTCTTCGAGCCCCGGCGGCTCGGACGGGCGGCAGACCACGAGAAGCCTGCATCGATGGCAAAGCCCGGCCGCCTCACCGCAAAACCGCTGTCGCTGATGATGGGCGACGTGCTGTCGGCCGCCTATGCCAAGCAGGGCTTTGCGGCGCGCGAGCTGGTGACGCGCTGGCCGGAGATCGCCGGCCGCGACATCGCCGACCATGCCCAGCCGCTGAAGATGCAATGGCCGCGGCCGGTCGAGGGCCAGCCGCAGGAGCCGGCGACCTTGATCCTGCGCGTCGAGGGGCCGATGGCGCTGGAGATCCAGCATTCGTCGGACGTGATCCTGGAGCGGGTCAATCGCTTCTTCGGTTGGCACGCTGTGGGCAAGCTGGCGCTGCGCCAGGGGCCGCTGTTGCGCCCCCCGGTGAAGCGCCGCCCGGTGCCGCCCGATCCGAACACGGTGGCGAAAGTCGCGCAGACCCTGACCGCCATCGAGGACGACGCCCTGCGCGACGCCCTCGCCCGGCTGGGCGCCGCCATCAAGCGAAATTGACGCTTCCCGTTTGATCCCGGTTTGCGACCCGGCATTGCCTCAAGCTGGGTTTCAAGCTAGCGAAAAGCCGAGTTACGAGTGTTTCAGGCGCGAGATGCGCCCATTCCGGAGCAGAGCCTTGATCATCACCCGCCGCGCCTTCACCGCAGCCTTGTCGCTGACCGGCCTCGCCGCTCTGGCGGGCCTGTCCCCGCTGCGGCTGATTTCGGACGCCATGGCCCAGAGCGCCACCGATGTCGCCAAGCCGGTGTCGCTGCCGGACATGGCGATCGGGCCGGCCGACGCCGCCGTCACCATCACCGAATATGCCTCGATGACCTGCCCGCATTGCGCCGCGTTCAATGCGACCGTGTTCCCGAAGCTGAAGGCCGAATACATCGATACCGGCAAGGTGCGCTACATCTTCCGCGAGTTCCCGCTCGACATCAAGGCCGCGGCCGGCTCGATGCTGACGCGCTGCATCGCCAATGGCGACGCGCAGAAGTATTTTGCCGTCACCGACATGCTGTTCCGCTCGCAGAACGACTGGGTGGTGAAGAACACGACCGAGACGCTGACCCGGATCGGCAAGCAGGCCGGCCTCAGCCAGCAGCAGGTCGAGGCCTGCCTGAAGGACCAGGCGCTGCTCGACAAGATCGCCGCCGACCAGAAATACGCGAGCGACATTCTGAAAGTCGATTCGACGCCGACCTTCTTCATCAACGGCGAGAAGATCAAGGGCGAGACTTCGATCGAGGAGTTTCAGAAGAAGATCAACCCGCTTCTGAAGAGCTGATTCGAATCACTGAGTCCTCAAAGACACAGCGCGGCCCCTCAATGGGGCCGCTTCTGTTTCGTGGGCCGTTCGCCACGAGAAAGCCTTGGAAAAGCAGGGCCGGCGGGTTGCCCTGGGGACCGGCCCTCGCCATTGTCCCGCCCTCAGAATGGGGCGCCAGGGCGACTCAGTCCACATTGACATTGCCTTCCATGGTATTGTCGGGGCTAGGAGATTCGTCTCCCGCCAACAGAGAATCTGTACATGAAACTCACCCGTCTTCGTCTTCACGGTTTCAAGACGTTCGTCGAACCGACTGACTTCGTGATCGAACCCGGCCTCACCGGCGTCGTCGGTCCGAACGGCTGCGGCAAGTCGAATCTGGTCGAAGCGCTGCGCTGGGCGATGGGTGAGACCTCGCACAAATCGCTGCGCGCCGCCGACATGGACGCGGTGATCTTCTCCGGCTCGAACACGCGTCCGTCGCGCAACCACGCCGAAGTGGTGATGACGATCGACAACAGCGATCGCACCGCGCCAGCCGCCGTGAACGATCGCGACATTCTCGAAATCTCGCGTCGCATCGAGCGCGAGGCCGGCTCGGTCTATCGCATCAACGGCCGCGACGTGCGCGCCCGCGACGTGCAGATCCTGTTCGCCGACGCCGCCACCGGCGCGCGTTCGCCGGCGCTGGTCCACCAGGGCAAGATCGGCGAAATCATTCAAGCGAAACCTGAGCAGCGCCGCCGCGTGCTCGAAGACGCCGCCGGCGTCGCCGGCCTGCATGCGCGCCGCCACGAGGCCGAGCTGCGCCTGAAGGCGGCCGAGACCAATCTGCTGCGCGTCGAAGACGTCATCGGCCAGCTCTCCGGCCAGATGGAAGGCCTGCGCAAGCAGGCGCGGCAGGCGATCCGCTACCGCGAGGTCGCGGCCAAGGTGCGCAAGGCGGAAGCCACCCTCTATCATATGCGCTGGATGGGCGCGCATGCCGATCTCAACGACGCCGCCCATGTGCACGATGTCGCCGTGCGCGAGATGGCGGAGCGGACCCGCGAGCAGGCCGAGTCGGCCCGCATCCAGGCAATCCGTTCGTCGCATCTGCCGGCGCTGCGCGAGGCCGAGGCCCGCGCCGCCGCGACGATGCAGCGGCTGAAGAACGCCCGCGACCTGCTCGACCGCGAGGAGCTGCGCGCCAAGGAGCGCGCCGGCGAGCTCGATCGCCGCCTGATGCAGCTCACCGCCGACGTCGCCCGCGAGCAGCAGCAGAACCAGGACGCGCAGGTCGCGCTGCAGCGGCTGGAAACCGAAGACGCGGAGCTGAAGGAAGAGATCAAGGCGCGCGTCGAGATGCGCAGCGGCGTCGACGAGCGCGTCGCCGAGGCCGAGGCGCTGCTGGCCGAAACCGAGCGCCAGTTCACCGAGCTGACGACGCAGCTTGCGGACCTCACCGCCCGCCGCAACCAGCTCGAAGCCAACGTTCGCAGCCACCGCGATCGTCTCGCCCGCCTCGACCAGGACATCGCCAATGTCCGCGCCGATGAGGAGCGGCTGGCGCAGGAGACCGCCCATCTCGGCGATCTCGACACGCTCGCCGCCTCGCTCGAAGCGGCCGAGGAGGCTGAGGCGCAGGCCGAGGCCGCGGTGCAGACCAACGAGTCGGCGCAGGCCAATGCACGGCAGAAGCTCGAAGCCTCGCGCGCCCCGCTCGCCGAGGCCGAGAAGCGCGCTCAGCGGCTCGAGACCGAGGCCCGCACCATCTCCAAGATGGTCAACAGCGAGACCAAGAATCTGTGGCCGCCGATCATCGACGGCGTCACGGTCGCCAAGGGCTATGAGAAGGCGCTCGGCGCCGTGCTCGGCGACGACCTTGATGCGCCGGTCGACGCGTCCGCGCCGATGCATTGGACCGTGGCCGGCGCCGAGGTCATCGACCCCGCGCTGCCGGATGGCGTCGAGCCGCTCGCGGCCTATGTCCAGGCACCGCCGGAGCTGTCGCGCCGTCTGGCGCAGATCGGCGTGGTGTCGCGTGATCGCGGCGCCCAGCTGGTGTCGCAGCTCAAGACCGGCCAGCGGCTGGTGTCCTCCGAAGGCGACGTCTGGCGCTGGGATGGCTTCATCGCCGCGGCGCATGCGCCGACCGGCGCGGCGCGTCGCCTGGCCGAGCGCGCCCGCCTGATCGACATCGAGGCCGAGCTGGAGCAGGCACGCATCGATGCGACGAACAAGCGCCAGGCGCTCGAGAGCGCCGAGGCCGAGGTGCGGGCCGCGACCGCCGCCGAGAGCGCCGCGCGCGAAGCCTGGCGCGCCGCCCAGCGCGAGGTGAACTCCGCGCGTGAGCGCCACGCCAATGCCGAGCGCGAGATCAACCGCCATTCGGCGCGCAAATCGGCGCTGGTCGAAGCCTCGACCCGCCTCGCCCACGACCGCGCCGAGATCGCCGAGCTGCACCAGAATGCGCTGGAGGCGATCGAGGAGCTGCCGGCGACCAACGAAGCCGACGGCCGTCTTGCCGCCGTGCGGGCCGAGATCGAGACCAAGCGCCGCGCCGCGGCGCAGGTCCGGGCCGAAGCGCAGGCGCTGGCCCGCGAGGCCGAGCTCGCCGACCGCCGCGTGCAGGCAATCATCAGCGAGCGCAACGACTGGTTCAACCGCATCCGCGGCGCCGGCTCGCAGATCGCCACCATCGAGGCCCGCATCGCCGAGGTGAAGGACGAACGCGCCGAGCTCGAAAACGCGCCGGAGATCTTTGCCGAGAAGCGCAGCGCGCTGATCGACGAGCTCGCCATCGCCGAAGGCGAGCGCCAGGTCGCCGCCGACGCGCTGGCCGAGGCCGAGACCGCGATGGGCGACACCGACCGTGCCGCCAAGGCGTCGCTGGAAGCGCTGTCGAAGTCGCGCGAGGCCGCGGCCCGCGCCGAGGAGCGACTCGAAAGCGCCAAGCGCCGCGTCGGCGACGTCGAGCGCGAGATCCACGACATGCTCGAATGCGAGCCGCAGGCGGTCGCCGCCATGGCCGAGATCGGCCCGGACACGCAACTGCCGCCGTTGCACGAGATCGAAGAGAGCCTGGAGAAGCTGCGGCGCGACCGCGAGCGGCTTGGCGCCGTCAATCTGCGCGCCGAAGAGGAGCTCACCGAGGTCGAGGGCTCGCACACCGCGCTGACCACCGAGCGCGACGACCTCGTCGAGGCCATCAAGCGGCTGCGCCAGGGCATCCAGAGCCTCAACAAGGAGGCGCGCGAGCGGCTGCAGGCCTCGTTCGAGACCGTCAACGACCACTTCAAGCGTCTGTTCACCGAGCTGTTCGGCGGCGGCGAGGCCGCGCTGCATCTGATCGAGAGCGACGATCCGCTCGAGGCCGGCCTCGAGATCATCGCCAAGCCGCCGGGCAAGAAGCCGCAGACGCTGTCGCTGCTGTCGGGCGGCGAGCAGGCGCTGACGGCGATGGCGCTGATCTTCGCGGTGTTCCTCACCAACCCCTCGCCGATCTGCGTGCTGGACGAGGTCGACGCGCCGCTCGACGACCACAACGTCGAACGCTTCTGCAACCTGCTGCACGAGATGAAGGGCTCGACCGAGACCCGCTTCATCATCATCACCCACAACCCGATCACCATGGCGCGCATGAACCGGCTGTTTGGCGTCACCATGGCCGAGCGCGGCGTGTCGCAGCTGGTGTCGGTCGCACTCGACGAGGCCGTGAAGATCCTCGACCAGCAGGTGGCGTGATCTTGCTCCGTCATTCCGGATCGCCGCAAGCGCGGCGCCCGGACTGACGCGCGGAGAGGACCGATGATCTCTCCTGATCTGCCCGCAGCGCTGAAGGCATCCCTCGAAGCCAGGCTGCACGGGCAGTCGCGGCAGGAGGCCGCCGCCCGCGCGGCCCGCATCTCGGATTCCTATCGCAGCGGCGGCAATTCGGGGACGATCACGAGCGAAGCCGACGCGATCGCCTATGCCGTCGTGCGGATGCCGGCGACGTATGCAGCGGTGGTGGCCAGCCTGAATGCCGTGATGCAGGCGAGCCCGGACTTCGCCCCGGCCTCGCTGCTCGATGTCGGCGCCGGTCCGGGCACCGCAAGCTTCGCTGCGGCGGACGCATTCCCGTCGCTGGCGTCTTTCGCCGCCATCGATTCCAATCCCGCCTTGCGCACGCTCGCGCTGGCGCTCGCTGGCGACGCGACACGCATCCGCGACCTCGACTACGCGCTGGGCTCGGCGCGAGCGCTGCTCGAGCGCAGCACGGGCGCCGATCTCGTCATCGCCAGCTACATGATTGGCGAACTGAGCGACGCCGAACGCCCGGGCATCATTGATGCGCTGTGGGCGAGGACCGGCGATACGCTCCTGATCGTCGAACCCGGCACGCCCGCCGGCTATCAGCGCATCATCGCGGCGCGCGACCGCCTGATCGCGTCCGGAGCCCACATCGCCGCCCCCTGCCCGCACGCCGCGGCGTGTCCACTGATCGCACCGGATTGGTGCCATTTCGCCCAGCGGCTGGCGCGCTCGCGGGCGCATCGCGAGCTCAAGGGCGCGGACGTTCCGTTCGAGGACGAGAAGTTCAGCTTCATTGCCCTCACCCGCAAGCCCGCGACGCATCGGCCCGCCGCACGCGTGCTGGCGCCGCCGGCGGTCACCAAGGTCGGGGCAACCGCGAAGCTGTGCCAGGCGGATGGTGCCGCCAGGGTCGTCAGCATCCCCCGCCGCGACAAGCCCGCCTTTGCCGCCGCGCGGCGCTGGGACTGGGGCGACGGCGTGGAGCCGCCAGGTTCGTAGATACCTCGGCCGACGGCCCATGGTTAACGGTGGGTCGTATTCGTCTCTCATTTTCGCGATTTCGCGAAACCGGCGAGAAATCCGCGCTTGCTACGGTGAGCTGCAACAGGCGCTGAAGGCGCTGCTCACTAGGGAACGCGTTTCGATGTACAGGACGATGATGATCACCGCCGCGCTGCTGGCTTCGGCAGGAACGGCCCTGGCAAACGGCCACGGTGGTGGATCCTCGGCACCGCCCCCGCCGAAGCAGGAAGGCCCGCCGGCCAAGGCCATCGTCGGCAAGAACGGCCCCGTCCTGGTCGATCCCAAGGGGATGACGCTGTATTACACCGAGCGCGACAACACCGGGAACAAGTCGACCTGCGACGGTGCCTGTGCCGAGAAGCGGCCGCCGCTGATCGCACCCGACAACGCGACCGCCAGCGGCGACTTCACCGTCATCACCCGCAGCGACGGCAAGAAGATGTGGGCCTACCGCTACCGTCCGCTCTACACCTCGCAGCTCGACAGCGCCCCCGGCGATATCAAGGGCAACGATCCCACGCAGCAATGGCGGGTCGCCCGTCCCTATTGAGCCCTGCGCATCACTGCCTCCGGCGCCCATTCGGTCGCCTGGGCGCCCATCGAACGGACCAGTCAGCCTCAAGCGACTTGAACGGGCATCCCCCCTAGTGCGACCAATGCACGCCGGTCCACCTGCGGACCGGCGGCGCCGTCGCGTGGCGGCGCCTCGTCCTCCTGCCCTCTCCCTCGGAGCCCGTCATGTCCGGCTGGATCGTCCTCGGCATCATCGTCATCCTCGTACTGTTCGCCCTTGGCGCCTACAACCGGCTGGTCGCCCTCAGCCAGCGGGTCGGCCAGGCCTTTGCCGACATCGACGTCCAGCTCAAGCTGCGCCACGACCTGATCCCGAATCTGGTCGAGACCGTGAAGGGCTACGCCGCGCATGAGCGCGGCACCCTGGACGAGGTCATCAAGGCCCGCAATGCGGCGATGTCGGCGCAGGGCCCGGCCCAGGTCTCGGCCGCCGAAGGCCAGCTCTCCGGCGCGCTCGGCCGCCTGATCGCACTGTCCGAGGCCTATCCGGACCTCAAGGCCAACGCCAACTTCCAGCAGCTCGCCGGCGAGCTCTCCGACATCGAGAACAAGATCGCCGCCAGCCGCCGCTTCTTCAACAACGCGGTGCAGGAGTATAATACCGGCATTCAGCAGATGCCGGCCGCGCTGTTCGCCGGCACCTTCGGCTTCACCCGCAAGGAATTCTTCGATCTCGGCGCCAGCCGGACCGAGGTCGAGGCCGCGCCCAGCGTCAAGTTCTGATCCCGCGCCCTCCGCGCTGAAGGGCCCGACGCCATGGCCGCCTATGGTCTCTACACCCACATCGCATCGAACAAGACCCGTTCGATGCTGCTGCTCGGCGGCCTGTTCCTGCTGATCTACGTGCTGGTGTTCGCCGGCGCGCTGATCGCCGAGGTCATGATCAACGGCAATGGCAGCGTCGCCTATTACATGCAGGCCGCTACGCGCGACCTGATCAAGGCGTTGCCCTGGGCCACGATCGGCGCCGCGGCCTGGATCGTCATCGCGTATTTTTTCCATCAGAAGATGATCGACGCCGTGACCGGCGGGACGGCCGTGACCCGCCAGGAGCAGCCGCGGCTCTACAATCTGCTCGAGAATCTCTGCATCTCGCGCGGCATCACCATGCCGCAGCTGAAGGTCATGGACAGCCCGGCGCTGAACGCCTTCGCCACCGGCCTGAATCCGCGGCAATACGCCGTCACCGTCACGAGCGGTCTTCTGAACGCACTCGATGACCAGGAGATCGAGGCGGTGCTCGGCCACGAGCTCACCCATATCCGCAACGGCGACGTGCAGCTGATGGTCGTGGCCGTGATCATCGCCGGCGTCGTCGGCTTCTTCGGTGAATTGTTCTTCCGCCTGTTCACCAACATGAGCTGGGGCGGCGGCTGGGGTCGCTCGTCGTCGTCGTCCTCCTCCTCGTCCGACTCCGACCGCAAGGGCTCCGGCGGCGGGGCCATCATCGTCGTGATCATCGCGGTGGTGCTGATCGTGGTGGCCTGGCTGCTGTCCCAGGTGGTCAAGCTGGCGCTGTCGCGCACCCGCGAATACCTTGCCGATGCCGGGTCTGTCGAGCTGACCAAGAATCCGGACGCCATGATCAGCGCCCTGCGCAAGATCGAAGGGCGGGGCGAACTGCCCGGCGCCACCTCCGCCGTCATGGAATTGTGCGTCGACAATCCGCGCGAGGGCTTTGCCGATTTGTTCGCCACCCATCCCTCGGTCGACTCCCGCGTCCAGGCGCTGATCAAGTTCGCCGGCGGCCATGATCCGGGCCCGCTGGCGCTGCCGTCCGACGGGAGAGATACCGATACCGGTGACGAGCCAGCCGACGGCACTGCGCCACCGCCGCTGCCCCCGGCCGGCCCGTGGGGCGATGCCGATGGAGGGGGTAAGTCGCCCGGCAGCGGGCAAGCCGCCCCGGAAGGCCCCTGGACGACACCTGCTGCAGGCCCATGGGGCCGGCATTAGGACCAGCCGCTGCGGCGCTGTTCGAGCCCCGATCGCGCGCAGCGCGCAATCATCCCGGCATTCGCTCTCAAGTGTTTCGGCGCGAACCGGACGTTTCGGCTGGAACGGGTCCGATTGCGCCGATCTGTTGCAGCGAAGGCGCAAATTTCCCCGGTCTCGTGCTGCAATGAATTTGAATTCTCCAGCGTTTCTGCCATGTTCGCGCCCAAAGCAGAATGCAAAGCGCCGGCCCCCTGGCCGGCCTCAGGGCTGAAGGACTTTCCATGGCGAAACCGGCAGTGGTTGTGGTGGGTGCGGACAAGGGCGGGGTCGGCAAGACCACGGTGTCACGGACGTTGCTCGATTATTTCAGCGCCAACAACGTCCCGACGCGGGCGTTCGACACCGAGCATCCGCGCGGCACGCTGAAGCGCTTCCACCCGGAAATCACCGAGATCGTCGACATGAATTCGACGCCGGACCAGATGAAGATCTTCGACACCTTGAGCGCGGTGGCGCCCTCGGTGACCGTGATCGACGTCCGCGCCGGCCTGATGTCGCCGACGCTCGCGGCACTGCGCGACATCGGCTTCCTCGACGCCGCCCGCTCCGGCCAGATCACCTTCGCGGTGTTCCACATCCTGGGCTCGTCGATCGCCTCGCTGGACGAGATCGCGGAGACGGCAAGCTACATGATCGGCGCGAAGTACTTCCTGGTGAAGAACTTCATCAACAACACCAGCTTCTTCGAGTGGGACCAGTCGACCTACAATTCCTACTTCCACCGCATCAAGGATGCGACCGAGCTGACCATCCCCAAGCTCAACGAGATGGCGTTCGAGCAGGTCGAGGTCGCCTCGGTGCCGTTCCTGAAGTTCGTCGCCAACAAGGGTCCGCGCGACGAGGCCGCCAACTACTCCTTCGTGCTGCGCGGCTATGTCCGGCATTGGCTCGCCAATGTCTGGAGCGAGTACGACCGCATCAAGCTGACCGACATCGTCGGCTCGACCAAGGCGGCGGCGCCGCGGCCGGCCGGGGAAAAATAGCAGCCCCGTGAAGGATGGGACTTTATCGCAACCGCATTTGACCTGATATAGGTCTGATGCCCGCAACGCCCGTCTACATCGTCTGCTCGCCCCGGCCGCAGTCCGGGAAGACGCTGCTTGCGCGGGTGCTGAGCGAGTTCCTGCTGCTCAAGAACGGCCAAGTGCTCGCCTTCGACGTCACCTTGCGCGAGCCGTCGCTGCTCGACTTCCTGCCGCAGATCACGGAGACCGCGACGATCGAGGACACCTACGGCAAGATCCAATTGATGGATCGCGTCATCCTCAACGACGGCATCGCCAAGGTGATCGACCTCGGCTACTACTCGTTCGACGAGTTCTTCAAGATGTCCGAGGAGATCGGCTTTTTGAAGGAGGCCTCACGGCGGAACGTGGTCCCGATCGTTCTGTACTGCGCCGAGGGCGACCGGGTGTCGATGCGCGCCTACGACGCCCTGCGGCGACAGATCCCGCGACCGCAGCTGATCGTGGTCGAAAACGACCACGTCCTGCGCGAGGAGCTCCCCGACCTCTACAGCCGCGGCAAGCATCTGCGCATTGCCGCCCTGCCCGCGTTCCTGAGGACCTATATCGAGCGCTTCTCGTTCTCCTTTACCGGCTATCTGCGCCAGGAGAAGGACCCGTCCACCGAGCTCTATCAATGGATCCGGCGCAACTACTATGCGCTGCGCGAGATCGAGAACGAGCTCCTGATGCAGCGGTCCTGACGCCGCCGCGCGTTCCTCAGTGCCCCTCGAAGGAGATCAGCGTGCGCACGGGCACGTCGAGCGCGCGCAGCTTGGCGGCGCCGCCGAGATCCGGCAGGTCGATGATGAAGCAGGCCGCCACCACCGTGGCGCCGATCTGGCGGAGCAGCTTCACCGCCCCCTCGGCCGTGCCGCCGGTGGCGATGAGGTCGTCGACCAGGATCACGCGCTCGCCGGGCTCGACCGCGTCGACATGCATCTCCATCTCGTCGGTGCCGTATTCCAGCGCATAGGACATGCTGACCGTCTTGTGCGGCAGCTTGCCCTTCTTGCGGATCGGCACGAAGCCGGCCGAGAGCTGATGCGCCACCGCGCCACCGAGGATGAAGCCGCGCGCCTCGATGCCGGCGACCTTGTCGATCTTGGAGCCGGCCCAGGGATGCACCAGCTCGTCCACCGCGCGACGGAACGCGCGCGCGTCCGCCAGCAGCGTCGTGATGTCCCGGAACAGGATGCCCGGCTTCGGATAGTCCGGAATGGTGCGGACCGTATTCTTGATGTCCAGATCGAACGTCATCGTGCTCTCATCCACTCTGTTTATGTGCCGTCATTGCGAGCGAAGCGACGTGTCCGCCGAAGCCCACTCGGGCGAAGGCGGAAGCAATCCAGGGCCGCGAAAACAACTCTGGATCGCTTCGTCGCTCACGCTCCTCGCGATCACGGCAACCACCCTTCACCCCGGCTGATTGAGCCGGAACGCATTCTCCACGATCCTCAAACCAACGGCATCGCCGAGCGACATCAGCGACTCCGGGTGGAACTGCACGCCGCCGACCGGCAGCGTCTTGTGCTCGATCGCCATCGCCACGCCGTCCTCGGTCGCTGCGGTGACGGTCAGCACCTCCGGCATGCTGTCGCGCTCGACGAACAGCGAATGGTAGCGGCCGATGACGATCTCGCTCGGCAACCCCTGCATCAGGCGTCCGCCGCGCACCTGGACCCGCGACGGCCGGCCATGCGCCGGTTGGGCGAGCTGGCCGAGCTGACCGCCAAAATACTCGCCCATCGCCTGCACGCCGAGGCATACGCCGAAGATCGGCAGCTTCTTCGCGAGCGCCGCATCGATCGTCGTCGAGATCTTGAAGTCCTCGGGGCGGCCCGGTCCGGGCGACAGCACGATGAGATCCCAGCTGCGCTCGGCCAGCATCTTCAAGGCATGGACGTAACGCACCACGGTGACGTTGGCGCCGACCTGGCGGAAATAGTCCGCCAGCATGTGCACGAACGAATCGTCGTGGTCGATCAAGAGCACGTTCTTGCCGGAGCCGGTGGCGTCCGGCGCGGTCGAGGACAGCGGCTTCGGCGGATCGCCACGCAGCGCCTGGAAGAGGGCCGCCGCCTTGACCTGGCACTCGCGATCCTCGGCCGCGGGGTCGGAATCGAACAGGCAGGTGGCGCCGACGCGGACCTCGGCGAGCCCGTCCTTCATGCGGATGGTGCGGATGGTGAGGCCGGTGTTGATCGAGCCGTCGAAATTCACCGCGCCGATGGCGCCGGCATACCAGCGCCGCGGCGAGCGCTCATTGTCCTCGACGAACTGCATCGCCCACAGCTTCGGCGCGCCGGTCACGGTCACCGCCCAGGCGTGCGTCAGGAACGCGTCGAGCGCGTCGAAGCCCGGCCGCAGCATGCCCTCGACGTGATCCACCGTGTGAAACAGCTTCGAATAGGTCTCGATCTGCCGGCGCGCGAGCACCTTGATGGTGCCGGGGACGCAGATGCGCGCCTTGTCGTTGCGGTCGACGTCGGTGCACATGTTGAGCTCGAACTCGTCCTTCTCCGAGTTCAGGAGCTGGCGGATCTGCTCGGCATCGCCGATGGCGTCGCGACCGCGGGCGATGGTGCCGGAGATCGGACAGGTCTCGACGCGACGGCCGTCGGAGCGGACGAACATCTCGGGTGAGGCCGAGACGAGGAACTCGCCGTCGCCGAGATTCATCAGCGCGCCATAGGGCGACGGATTGATCCGGCAGAGCCGCTGGAACACTTCCGCCGGCGAGCGCTCACAGGGCTCAGCAAACAGTTGGCCGGGCACCGCCTCGAACAGGTCGCCGCGGGCAAACGCCGCGCGGGCCTTCTCGACCGTCGCCTGGTACTCGCCGGGCGCGTGATCGGCAAAACCCTGGCGCGGCTCCTTCAGGTAGACGCTGGCGTCGGTGTCGCGCGGCAGTCCTGCCGTCGACTGGCCGTTCCAGGAAAAATCATAGGAAAGAACGACGCCGCGGCCGGTGGCGCGGTCGTAGGCCAGCAGGCGATCCGGCACGTAGAGCACGATGTCGCGCTGGTCCTTCTCGCGCGGCCGCTTCTGCAAGAGGTCCTCGATCTGGAACACGAGGTCATAGGCGAAGGCGCCGAACAGGCCGAGCAGCGGATCGTCATTGGCCGACAGCACAGCGATCATCGCCCGCACCAGCGACATCACGCTGGCGCGGCGGGTGCGCTGGTCCTCCTCGACCGGGGCAGGCCCGCGGACGATGTGCCCGGCGAGCCGCGCAGGCGAGGCCTCGGTGATGACCACGCAGGGCTCGCGCAGCGTGTCCTTGAGGAACGCGATCAGCACCTCGCCGCGACGATTCAGCGCCTGCAGGGTGAAGGTGGTGCCCTTGGTCTCCAGCACGAGCGGCGGATCGGCAAAGCCGAGGTCAAAACTCTCGTAGCGGCCGGGCACGGTCGTGCCCGAGGACAGCACCACGCCGCGGCGGCGGTCGAGCAGGTCGATCAGATCGTCGAGCCGGCTGGCGCCACCGGAAAACTGCTCGACGGCGCGCGTGATCGCGAGCCCGCCACGAGTGCGGTAGTCGCTGACAGCTGGAAGGGCGAAAACGGTCCTGTTCATGGGGTCCTCTCAGGCGTCCTCTTACGAAACTTGCCGAGGAAACGCCACACAGGACCAACCGGAAGCCGCCGCTGCGTGGCGGCCCCTCTGCGATTGGATGTCAATAAAATCGCACCGGCCACCTTTTACAAGGTGCGCCACCAGAGACGGGCTGGGCGGACAAGGGTGCTCATGGCGCGGACCTGACCATGCGGGACGGCTGCGGTCAAGGGCGGCGGGGCCACAAATGGGGGTGGGATGCGTCAGCAAATCAACAGAGGCGCCGCGGGGCGGCTGCCAGATACAGCGCCCTCGCCCCTTGCGGGAGAGGGCATGCACGGCCCATCCGCGGGCGCGGTTGGGTGAGGGGTATCTCTCCGCGAGTCCTGCTTGCAGAGGCATACCCCTCACCCAATCGCGTTTGCCGCTCTGTCCTACATGCCCTCTCCCACAAGGGGCGAGGGCGCAATAACGGGCAGCGGCGAGGCCAAGGCAAGAGCGGAAACTGAGATGACGATCAAACATGGAAAAGCATTCTCGCGACACGATCTGCCCGAGGGATGATCATCGACACCGCCCTCTCCAAGTCGAGGGCGCAGGGAAGGCCGGGCATCGGCTGATGCCCGTGGCCCGCCTGCAGCAAAAAAAGCAGGCGGCAGTCACCACAGGTCAGCCGGACGACCTGCCTTCCCTGCGCGATGGTTTGACGGATTATACGCATTCTCCCCGGGGACCGGGCTGTCTTGCCCCCGTGACTGGCGGATCATCCACCAGCGTAGCCTCAGCGTCGGGAGGCCAGGACCATGCGACTTCACCGTGCGCGCCCGCCGTTCGTCCGCACGACCTGAGCCATGCTGCGACGTGACGCGCCCACCGCATCTCCACCCCGCGTCTCGTGACGATCGCGATACGCCCCTCGTGCCGGGGTGGGACGCGCACATCCAAGCATGAATTCTGAAAAAAAGAAACAAGAATATTTTTCGAGGCCGGACTGGACAGGGCAAATCAGCTTGAGACGGCTGATGAATTTGGCGTACCGGCGCATGCTCGACCAGCCCGGCTCAGATCTCACCGGCAGAGCGGCTATCCGAATTGCCGGGCCTGCGGCGCCCGGTCTATGCTGCATCGTCTCCCTTGCAGAAGGCATTCGTCCGTTGCAACGCCATTCCCTGGCCCTGCCCGCCATGCTCCTTTTTGCCCTGGCGACGGCGCCCGACGCTGTTGCACAGAGCGAGCCGCCACCGGCCTGGTGCCTGGACCGCCGTTTCCCGGCCGACCAGCGTATCGAGAGCTGCACCTTCGCATTGCAGTCCGATCGATGGTCCGGACAGGAGGAGATCCAAGGCTATTTCAATCGTGGCAATGCGTACTATGAGAAACAGGACTATGACCGCGCCATTGCCGATCTCACCGAAGCAATCAGGCTCGATCCCTCTTACCCGGCAGCTCGCAACAATCGTGGGTTCGCCTACGCGGCCAAAGCCGACTACGACCGCGCGATTGCCGACTATGACGAGGCGATCAAGCTCGATTCGAAAAAGCCGCTCTACTACTACAATCGCGGCTTGGCCTACTTCTCGAAAGAAAATTATGATCAGGCGCTCTCGGACTTCAATCGAACGTTGGCGCTGGATCCCGAGCAAGCCAAGCCCTACGTTGATCGCGGCGCAGTCCATGTTATCAGGAACGACTTCGATCGCGGACTCGCAGATATAGACGAGGGGATCCGACGCGACCCGACTGACGCCACCGGATACACCCTTCGCGCCATCGTGCATAAACACAAGAAGCAGTTCGACCGCGCCATTGCCGACTACAGCGCTGCGATCAAATTTGGCCTGACGCCCGCGAAAGCCCTTAATGCCCATTTCAACCGAGGGATCGCGTATTTCGAAACAGGTGACATCGATCAGGCCATCGCCGATTTCGACGAAACGATCAGGCGCGATCCGGGTCACGTTCTTGCCCATGTCAATCGCGGTATTGCATATGACGACAAGGGCGATCACGACCGGGCCATCGTGGATTTCGGCGTGGCGATCAAGCTCGAGCCGCAGCACGCGAAAGCATACATGAACCGCGGCGCGGCCTACGACAAGAAAGGCGATCATGATCGCGCCATCGCCGATTATGACGAGGCCTTGAGGCTCGATGGCAAGCTGGCAGAGGCCTTCAACCGTCGCGGCATCGCCTACGACGACAAAGGGGATCACGACCGGGCCATCGTCGACTTCGACCAGGCCATCAGGCTCGATCCGAGCTATGCCGATGCCTACAACAATCGCGGCCTCGCCTATAAGGAGAAGGCGGACTACGATCGCGCGATCGCCGACTTCGATGCGGCCATCGCCCTGGAGCCGGATTTCGCCGAGGCCCAAGGCAACCGGGACGCGGCTCGCGAGCTGAAGAAGAGCCGCGAAGCTGCCATACCGCCCCCGCAACGATAGGCGTTTCCGCAGCGAATCCGGTCGGGGCGCCGCTTTCGGTCAACCCGACTCTTCCGCGCACCTCATGCGCCGCCACTCGGCAACCGCAACGCGCTGCGATGCATATCAAGCAAATCGCCACGACACTCCAGGCGGCCAGCCGCAACCAGTGCGCGGACACGCGCGAACAACTGCAGATCACCTGTCTGCATGCCCTCGGTCCAGCTCTCGCAGAGCGCCTCGCCGATGATCCTCGCCGTCTTCGTCCATTCGGCGGTGGCGCAGGACAGCAGCAGGGGATCAAAATGCGTGATCGGGGCTGAGACGAGCTCGCCGTCGCGGAGAATGCGGAACGGCGCGTTATCCGCTTTGAGGCGCGCCCATTGTTCGCGGCAGGCCGCGCGCATATCCGATGTGAGGTGCTGCCCAAAACTCCAGAGTTGATTGTCGCTGATGATGGAGGGCTTTAGCTCGCCGAGGCTGAACACCCGGCGCGGATTGGGCGCGCCATGATCCCCTGCCCTCGCGACAGCGTCAGCGAGATCAACGATCTCGATCGGCTCGTCGCCGAGCCGCCACAGGAATTCGAGGAAGCCGGCATATTCCTGGGTCGACCGCCGCGTGAGCCAGGCGATCCTGCTATGCGTGCGCGAGAGCGCCTCGTCCCAGAATGATGTGGCCTGTCCGCCCACCTCGTCCCAACCTGACACTTCAAATTCCTGGTCCACCCAGGCGGTTCGCAACGCTGGATCGGGCGGGTCGATCGGACCGAAGCTCAGGCTGTCGCCAAGACCAATGACGCGGTCGTCGCGGCCAGCGTGCTGGAGCGCAGCGCGCAACATGCCGGCGGCAGACATGTTGAAGACGACATGAAGAATGGAGCGGGGAATCATGATCTCCTTTGCCAGACGTGCGTTCAGCCGGGGCGAGGCATGCCGCTTCCCTCGCGCCTCATCGCCACGCGAGCCTGCTGAAGCGCACCGATGACCCGATCGAGCTCTTCGGCCGCCAAGAACACCTCGATGTCTCCTTCAGTCCTCAACGACAGCGCTAAACCGATGCTGTCGCCGACGACGCGAACCAGCACGCATGCCTCGTCACCGGAGGATGTGTCGACGAACCTGATCGGGTCGATGGTCATGCGGGATCCTGGATTGGCTGATAGGCCACTCTAGCAGTATCGACGCGTCGTGAGAGCCGCCGTGCCGCCAAGATGACGGTGGGCTCCCCTCCCCCTTGCGGGGAGGGGAGGCCACCGATGTCGGGGTGAGAGGCCCATTCACGCTTGCGAAGATGACCCCGCTCGCGGCGCGCGCCGTCACATCAGCCTCCCGGCTTCACCAGCCCGAGCTCAGCGAACTTCATCTCCGTCGCCACCACGGCATTCTCATACACCTCGCCGCGCTCGACGAAGTAGTTGAAATAGCCGGCCGGCGTTTCCGGCTGGATCTCGACCAGATCGACGGTCTTGTATTTGGGATCGGTGATCACGCCGCCCGCGATCAGATCGTTGATGCGCTTGAGCGCGTCGACCTCGGCCTTGTAGCCGACCGAGAACCACATCTCAGTGGTCCAGTCCTGCACCTCGAACCAGTTGGCGGGCGCTTGGCCCTGCCACCCCTGGGCGAGCGGGCGGACGGCGAAGATGCGGTCGAAGCCGTGCAGCTCGGAGATGATGCTGGCGCGGTGATAGGCGCCGTCCATCTGTCCCTGCGGCAGCTTGGTGAAGCCGTAGAGCGACAGCCACAGCGCAGCCTTGACCGCCTCTGGCGTGATCGGGCGGATGGCGCGCTCGGCCAGCACCTCGGAGGCGTAGCGCAGATCGCGCTTGGCCGCCGATTGCCGCGCCTTGACGGCATGGGCGTTGGGAACCGACTTCTCCGCCGGCAGCAGCGCCCGCGCCGCCTCGTTGCCGTAGAGATAGCCCGTGCCCGCCTCGGGATCATAGGTGTTGAACACAACGCCGATCGGCGTGGCATTGAGCGTCTCCGCCGCGTGCGCGAAGTCAGCCTCGCTGCGCACCGGGACATATTGCTGCGCCGGCCACAGCCGGTCCGCGAGGGCGTTGAACGGGCCGTCGCGCCAATCCGGCCAGGAGACGAATCGCGCCAGCGCCTCGGCATAGGCGGGACGAAACACGCCGGGATAGCCGAACAGCACTGTGCGCAGCTGCGACGCCGGATCTCTGAGGCGGTCGGAGGACATCAGCTCGTTGCGCAGATCGAGACCCTGAAGCCACGCCGACAGCACCAGGATCTGGCCGGACGTCGCGGTGACGAGATCCGGCGTGACGCCCCAGGCGCGGGCGGTGTCGAGGAAGCCGGCGCCATGGGCGTTCAAGCCGCCCAGCCCAGCCAGCGCAAAGGCCACACGCACAGCTTTCTCCATCAGCAGAGGGACCGGAAAACGCTACCTCAGATTGTTTCGGCAACGCAACCGACGGCGAGACACGGCGAATTCGACCATCGAACGAAGCGACGCGCTGCGAACATGATCAATGCTCAGATCCCCACAAAATCCCGGTGATTCGCGGAAGCGTACGGCGGCAAGCGGCGAAAAGCTGCAGCCGGCGGCTGTGAGCCCCCTCCACAACCTCATGTTGCGCGCGTGCAGAATGCTTCACTTATCGACCAATGATTGTCGCAACCCCAAAAAAGTTACATAACTTGGCTGTGCGCGAGGGCAACACTGTTGTCTAGCTGCAATAGTGTGGCAATGATTGGTTAACCATATTGAATTACCTTGGTTAACATGGCCCGCGGCAAACAGCCTTCAGTGTCGCATGCGCTCCCGAAGCAGCCGACGCTGCTCGATTGCTTCCTCGAAGCGCAGGCGAAGCGGACGAAGCGTCGGCGACGCCCCGCCGACGCGGTGACCAGCGCCGATCCCTTGGATCCTGCAGACGACGCTTCGGCTCTCGATGAGGCCGAACAGCCGTCGGCCGAGACCAAGACCGCCCGCGCGGTTTGAGTCCGCGCGGCACGGTTGAGGACCGACACGCCGGCCCTCTCGGCTCAGCCGAGGTGCTTGTGGAAGAACGCCGTGGCGCGGCCCCAGGCGAGCTCGGCGGCCCTGCGATCGTGCACGGTCATGCGCTGCTCGTTCACGAAGGCATGCTCGGCATCGTAGCGATAGAGCTCGAGCGACTTGCCGGCGGCCTTCATCGCCTTCTCGAAGCCGTCCACCAGCGCCGGCGTGCACCAATCATCCTTGTTGGCAAAGTGGGCCTGCAGCGGGATCTTGACGTCGGCCGGCTTCGCCGCCTGCTCCGGCGGAATGCCATAGAACACGACGCCGGCGGCGAGCTCGTCGATCTTGGTCGCGCCGATGATCGTCACCGCGCCACCGAGGCAGAAGCCGGTGAGGCCGACCTTGGCGCCGTTGCGCGCCAGATATTGCGCGGCCCCGCGCACGGTCTGCGTGGTCGCGTCCATGAAGTCGAGCGAGTTCATCTCCCGGCCCGCCGCATCCGTGTCGTGATAGGGCACCACCGTGCCCTTGTAGAGATCGGGCGCCAGCGCGTTGAAGCCGGCGAGCGCGAAACGATCGCACATCCCCTTGATCTGGTCCTGCAGGCCCCACCATTCCTGGATGACGACGACGCCCGGCGCATCGGCCTGCGCGGCCTTGGCGAGATAGCCCTTGGCCTCCTGGCCGTCGGGGCGCTTGAAGCTGATGAGTGTGCCCATGTGTTCCTCCGCATTTTCTGTTGGAAGCTCAGGAGCGGGGTTTACCGCAAATGCGTGTCCGGCGCGACGGGAGCAATCGGGTTCGTTTCAACGTGACTCCCGTAGCCCGGATGAGCGCAGCGACATCCGGGACCACAACCGGCGCCGCGACGATCCCGGATATCCGGGCGATGGCCCTCGACCAGCCAGCCCCACAGCAGCGCCGCGGTGATATCGATGCCGCCATAGGCGGCATAGGCGCGGCCGGCGAGCGGGCTGTCGGCCAGGGTCAGCAGATAGGCAAAGCCGGCAAGCGCGGCCAGCCCCGGCAGCAGCCATAGCGGCGACTGGCCGAGCCGCAGCTAGGCCCAGAACGCGAAGCAGCCGCCGATTTCGAGCACGGCGGCGCCTGCGAAGGCCAACGATGAAGTCATGCGTCCCCTCCTCTGCCGTGCCTCGCCAATGGCGCGACGGCCAGACCGGCCAAAAGCAAAAAAGCCCCCGAAGGGGCTTTTTCAATCTCATGCCGTGATGGCCCGCACACCGCTCAATGCGCGGCGGCCCAGACCCGCTTCTTGGTGAAGTACATCAGGCCGGCGAAGATGATCAGGAAGATGAACACCTGGTAGCCGAGGCGCTTGCGCGCTTCCATGTGCGGCTCGGCGGTCCACATCAGGAAGGTCGCGACGTCGTGGGCATACTGCTTCACGGTGGCCGGCGAGCCGTCGTCGAACGTCACCTGGCCGTCGGACAGCGGCGGCGGCATCTTGATCGCATGCCCGGGGAAGTACTTGTTGTAGTACGAGCCCTCCGGGATGGTGACGCCGTGCGGCGGGGTTTCTTCATAGCCCTGCAGCAGCGCGTTGATGTAGTTCGGGCCCTGCTCCTGGAACTGGGTGAAGAAGTCGATCAGGAACCAGGGGAAGCCGCGCTTGTATGAGCGCGCCTTGGCCATCAGCGACAGGTCCGGCGGGGCCGCACCGCCATTGGCGGCCCGTGCGGCCTGTTCGTTCGGGAACGGCGACGGGAAGTAGTCGGCCGG
Source organism: Bradyrhizobium sp. SZCCHNR1053 (assembly GCF_032381235.1). Lineage (NCBI taxonomy): Bacteria > Pseudomonadati > Pseudomonadota > Alphaproteobacteria > Hyphomicrobiales > Nitrobacteraceae > Bradyrhizobium > Bradyrhizobium sp. SZCCHNR1053. The sequence goes on along the minus strand of NZ_JAUHJM010000003.1, from coordinate 461,580 downwards.
CCGGCCCGGACGCTCGAACATGTCGCCAGCGTCGTTGGGACCGTCCTTGATCTTGTACTCGGCCGCGAAGGCGGCGGCCTGCGCCGCCGAGTAGCCGGGGCCACCGGGCTCGGCGAGGTTGCGGAACGCCACGTATTGCAGCGAATGGCAGTTCGAGCAGACTTCCTTGTAGACCTTGAGGCCGCGCTGCACGGCGCCGCGATCGAAGGTACCGAACGGACCGGCGAACGACCAGCTCGCCGACGGCGGGTTCTCCTGGCCTTCGCTGGCACGGGCGTCGCCCATGCTGCCGGCGAGCAGCGACACCGCGGCGGCCAGCGCGATCACGGTCGAGACCATCGGCGCCGCCTTGCGGCCGGACTTGGCCAGCACGTCGTCAGCGATCGAGTTCGGCAGCGGGCGCGGCCGCTCGATGCGCGCGAGCAGCGGCAGCACGATCAGGAAGTAGGCGAAATACAGCACCGTCAGGATGCGGCCGAGCACGACATAGACGCCCTCCGGCGGCTGCGCGCCGAGATAGCCAAGGCCGATGCAGACGACGACGAAGATCCAGAAGAACTGCTTGCCGAGCGGACGGTACTTGTTGGAGCGGGTCTTGGCCGAGTCGAGCCAGGGCAGGAACACCAGCACGATGATCGCCGCGAACATCGCCACGACGCCGGCGAGCTTGTTCGGGATCGAGCGCAGGATGGCGTAGAACGGCAGGTAGTACCATTCGGGCACGATGTGCGCCGGCGTCACCGCCGGGTTGGCCGGGATGTAGTTGTCGGCCTCGCCGAGATAGTTCGGCATGTAGAAGATGAACCAGGAATAGAAGATCAGGAAGCAGGTGGCGCCGAAGAAGTCCTTGATGGTGGCGTAGGGCGTGAACGGCACCATGTCCTTCTCGGTCTTCGGCTCGACGCCGGCCGGGTTGTTCTGGCCGGCGACGTGCAGCGCCCAGACGTGCAGCACGACCACGCCGGCGATCAGGAACGGCAGCAGGTAGTGAAGCGCGAAGAAGCGGTTCAGGGTCGGGTTGCCGACCGAATAGCCGCCCCACAGCAGCGTCACGATGCTCTCGCCGAAATACGGCACGGCCGAGAACAAATTGGTGATGACGGTGGCGCCCCAGAAGCTCATCTGGCCCCACGGCAGCACATAGCCCATGAAGCCCGTCGCCATCATCAAGAGATAGATGATGACGCCGAGGATCCAGAGCACCTCGCGCGGCGCCTTGTATGACCCGTAATAGAGGCCGCGGAACATGTGGATGTAGACGGCGAGGAAGAACATCGACGCGCCGCAGGCATGCATGTTGCGCAGCAGCCAACCGTAGTTCACGTCGCGCACGATCAGCTCGACCGACTTGAAGGCCAGGTCGGCATGCGGCGTGTAGTGCATCGCCAGGATGACGCCGGTGACGATCTGGACACCCAGCATCATCGAGAGGATGGCGCCGAACGTCCACCAATAGTTCAGGTTCCGCGGCGTCGGATAGGCAACGAAGGACGAGTGGACCAGGCCGATGATCGGAAGTCTTTGCTCGAGCCACTTCAAGGCGGGGTGGCTCGGCTGGTAGTCAGAAGGTCCACTCATGATGCGTTCCTGAAGAAATTATCTTGCACGATCGAGCGTGAGCTGAAGACGAACGTCCGCTCAGCCGATCTGGATCTTGGTGTCGGAAACGAACTGATAGGGCGGGACGGGAAGGTTGAGCGGCGCCGGCCCCTGGCGCACGCGGCCGGAAGCATCGTACTGGGAGCCGTGGCACGGGCAGAAGAAGCCGTCGTAGTTGCCTTCATGGGCGATCGGGATGCAGCCGAGATGGGTGCAGATGCCGATCACGACCAGCCACTGCTCGTGGCCGTCCTTGGTGCGGGACTGGTCGGTCGCCGGATCGATCAGGCTCGACACGGGAACCTTACGGACCTCCTCGACCTGCTTCTTGGTGCGGTGGGAGATGTAGATCGGCTTGCCGCGCCAGAACACCTTGATGTCCTGACCTTCGGCGACCGGAGAGAGGTCGACCTCGATCGGCGCGCCGGCCGCGATGGTCGAGGCATCGGGATTCATCTGGGAGATGAAGGGCCACAGGGCGGCCACACCACCGACCGCTGCGGTCGCGCCCGTGGCGACGAAAAGAAAATCCCGGCGTGTCGGATGATCCGCAGTAGACGCTGTCACGATTCCAACCCTTTCTTCGTTGCAGCCGGTGGAACCGCCCCGCTCGACGTCTTGGATCTCGGCGTTGGAGATCACGTGACCGGGAGATCCTGCCGGCGCCCGCGTCCCCCGCGGCGGCAGAAAACGGCTCGCTCCACCGCCCCTGGGGAACAAGCCGTCCAGAATCGTTCTATTGGCACCCTTGCGATACGAGCGCAAGCCCGCTATCGGCCCTGCAGCACGCCATGCACCAATTCCCGCGCAGGAAGCGGACTTTCCGCCTCAGTCTTAAGACCAATTCGCATGCAGATCGCGCTCTATCAACCCGACATTCCGCAGAACACCGGAACGATCCTGCGGCTGTGCGCCTGCCTCGGGCTCGCGGCCCACATCATCGAGCCGGCCGGCTTTCCGGTGTCGGACCGGCAGTTCCGCCGCGCCGGCATGGACTATCTGGACCAGTTGAATTGGCGGCGCCACGACTCATGGCACGCGTTCGAGGCCTGGCGGGCGGCGGCGGGCCATCGCCTGCTGCTGCTGACGACCAAGGCCGCGATCTGCTATCTCGACTTCAGCTACGGCGCGGACGACATCCTGCTGCTCGGGCGCGAGAGCGCCGGCGTGCCGGAGGCCGTGGCGGAGGTCGCCGATGCGCGGCTGCGGATTCCGCTGCAGCCCGGGCTGCGCTCGCTGAACGTGGCGATGGCGGCGGCGATGGCCGCCGGCGAGGCGCTGCGCCAAACCGGACAATTTGTCCAAATGCAATCTGCGCAAGGAGCCGAAGGGTGAGCTACGCGGTGAAGGAAATCTTCATGACCCTGCAGGGCGAAGGCGCCCAGGCGGGCCGCGCCGCGGTGTTCTGCCGCTTCGCCGGCTGCAACCTGTGGAGCGGACGCGAGGCCGACCGCGCAACCGCGACGTGCCGGTTCTGTGACACCGATTTCGTCGGCACCGACGGCACGCTCGGGGGCCGCTATGACAGCGCCGATCTCGCCGAGGCGATTGCCGGGCAATGGACAGGCGGTGCCGCCGACCGCTATACGATCCTCACCGGCGGCGAGCCGCTGCTGCAGGTCGATGCCGACCTGATCACGGCGCTCCACGCCCGCGGCTTCGCGGTCGGGATCGAGACCAACGGCACGCTCATTCCGCCCGACGGCATCGACTGGATCTGCGTCAGCCCGAAAGCGGGCACCGAGCTGAAGCTGCGGCAGGGCCATGAGCTGAAGCTGGTCTATCCGCAGGACGGCGCCGGGCCGGAGCGGTTCGAAGGCCTCGCCTTCGAGCGTTTCTCGCTGCAGCCGATGGACGGGCCCGACGCGGCCGCGAACACGGCGCGCGCGATTCAATACTGCCAGCATCATCCGCAATGGCGGCTCAGCCTGCAGACGCACAAGATGATCGGCATCAGATAGGGATTGTGACTGACACGATGTGGGAATTGACCAAGTCGTTCACCTTCGAGGCCGCGCATACGCTGCCGATTACGACGCTCGGCGAAGCCAGCCAGGAAATCCACGGCCATTCCTTCCGCGCCGAGGTGACGGTGCGCGGCGATGCGACCAATCCCGAGACCGGCATGGTGGTGGATTTCGGCGTGCTGACGCAGCGCTTGAGCGAGATCCAGGCCATGCTCGACCACAAGTTCCTGAACAAGATCGAGGCGATCGGGCTGCCGACGCTCGAGAACCTGTCGCGCTTCATCTATGAGCGCGTCCGCTCCATCGGCCATGTCACCAAGGTCAGCGTCCACCGCGACAGCTGCCGCGAGACCTGCACCTATTTTGGCCCGCAGGGCTGATCGCTTATGGTAGTAGCCAGGTGTAGCGACATGAGCGGTCCCACCCTCCCCTCCAGGGGAGGGTGAAAGAAACGCGCCCCGGGGAAAACTGCCATGACCACTGCCGCCATCGAGGATCGCAAGGCCCGCGCCCGCGCCTGGTTCGAGAGCCTGCGCGACCAGATCTGCGCGGCGTTCGAGCGGCTCGAGGACGAGGCGCCGGCCGCCCTCTATCCACGTCAGGCCAGCCGCTTCGTGCGCACGCCGTGGGAGCGCACCGATCATGCCGGCGGCCCGGGCGGCGGCGGCGTCATGAGCATGATGCACGGCCGGCTGTTCGAGAAAGTCGGCGTGCACTGCTCCACCGTGCATGGCGAGTTCGCGCCCGAATTCCGCAGCCAGATCCCGGGCGCCGCCGAGGATCCGCGGTTCTGGGCCTCGGGCATCTCGCTGATCGCGCATCTGTGGTCGCCGCACGTGCCGGCGGTGCACATGAACACCCGCTTCGTCGTGACCACCAAGGCCTGGTTCGGCGGCGGCGCCGACCTGACGCCGGTGCTCGACCGCCGCCGCACTCAGGAAGACCCGGATACGCTCGCCTTCCACGCCGCGATGAAGAGCGCCTGCGATGCGCATGCGGCGGTCGCGTCGTACGACAAGTACAAGCGCTGGTGCGACGAGTACTTCTACCTTCCCCATCGCAAGGAGCCGCGCGGCATCGGCGGCATCTTCTACGACCATCACGATTCCGGCGACTGGGAGGCCGATCTCGCCTTCACCCAGGATGTTGGCCGCGCCTTCCTGAAGGTCTATCCGGAGCTGGTCCGCCGTAATTTCAGCGCGCCTTGGACCGACGCGGACCGCGAGGAGCAGTTGATCCGGCGCGGCCGCTATGTCGAATTCAACCTGCTTTATGACCGTGGCACCACATTTGGGCTGAAAACCGGCGGCAATGTCGACTCGATCCTGTCCTCGATGCCGCCCGAAGTGAAATGGCCCTGAAACCTTCAGCCCCGCCGCCGCGTACCCAGGAGATGACCGCTCCCCTGCCCCGCGCCATGCTGATCGACATGGACGACACCATCCTGTCGGCCTATGGCCGGCCCGAGATCGCGTGGAACATCGTCGCCACCGAATTCGCCGACGAGCTGGCGCCGCATACCTCGCAGGAGGTGGCGGCCGCGATCCTCTCCTCGGCGCGCAGCTTCTGGTCGGTCGCCGGCGCCGAATGGCGGATGAAGCTGATCCAGGCCCGCCAGGAGGTGGTCAAGGGCGGCTTCGCGGCGTTGACCGCCGCAGGCCCGGCGCTGCCGATCGAGCTTGCGATCCGCATCGCCGACCGCTTCACCGCCTATCGCGACGAGCAGATGTTCATCTTTCCCGGCGCGCATGAGGCGATCGACGCATTCAAGGCGCGCGGCGTCCGGCTGGCGCTCGTGACCAACGGCGAGGCCGGCCAGCAGCGCGCCAAGATCGAGCGCTTCGCGCTGGCGCACCGCTTCGACCACATCCAGATCGAGGGCGAGCACGGCTTCGGCAAACCCGAGGAGCGCGCCTATTGGCACGCGATGGAGCGGCTCGGCGTCGGCCCCGAAGACACCTGGATGATCGGCGACAATCTCGAGTGGGAGATCGTGGCGCCACAGCGGCTCGGCATCTATTCGATCTGGATCGACGTCCATGGCGACGGCCTGCCGGAAGGCACCGACGTCAAGCCCGACCGCATCATCCGCTCGCTGACCGAGCTCGTGCCGGCCTGAAGCCTGGTGATCGATGCCAGAGCGCCGGCCCGTCAGGACCGGCGCTCTGTCGTATCCGGATCAGGCCGGACGCTCGGCGACGTTGGGGCGCCATTTGATCAGGCGGCTCTCCACGAGGTCGAGCAGCGCGTCGATGCACAGCACGAAGATCGCCAGGATGAAGATGCCGGCGAACACGCCGACCGCATCGAAATTGCCTTCGGCCTGCGCGATCAGATGGCCGAGCCCGGCGGACGAGCCGAGATATTCGCCGATGATGGCGCCGACCACCGCAAAGCCGACCGAGGTTCGCAGCGACGACAGGATCCAGCTCGCAGCCGCCGGGAAGTAGACGTGACGCAGCAGCTCCGAGCGCCGGGCGCCAAGGATGCGGGCATTCGCCAGCACCACCGGGTTGACCTCGCGCACGCCCTGCAGCGCGTTGAAGAAGGTGACGAAGAACACCAGGGTCACCGCAAGCGCCACCTTCGACCACAGGCCAAGGCCGAGCCATAGCACGAAGATCGGCGCCAGCACCACGCGCGGCACGGCGTTGAGCGCCTTGATGAAGGGATCGAGGATGCGCGCCGCGGAATGGTTGAGGCCGAGCCAGACGCCGGCGGTGACGCCGAGTCCGGTGCCGATGATGTAGCCGAGGATCGTCTCGGTCAGCGTCGTCGAGACATGCGCGTAGAAGCTCTGCGCCGACAGCCAGGCAAACACCTGCTTGAGCACCGCCAGCGGCGCCGGGAAGAAGAACGGATCGATGACGCCGTAGGTGACGCCGGCCTGCCAGCCGCCGACGATGACGATCAGCAGCGCGAGCTGGATGAGGCGTTCAGTCATGGCGGGCATAGCTTTTCTCCACTTCCCCGCGCAGCGAGGCCCAGATGTTGCGATAGAGATCGGTGAAGCGCGGATCGAGCTTGATCTCGGCCACGTCGCGCGGCCGCTCCAGGTCGACCGGGAAGCTGTCGATGACCCGCGAGGCCGGTCCCGAGGCCAGAACGACGACGCGATCCCCCAGCGCGATGGCTTCCTCGAGATCGTGGGTGATCATGACCACCGCGCGCTTCTCCTCCTGCCACAGCCGCAGCAGCTCGTTCTGCATCAGATGGCGGGTGTGGATGTCGAGCGCCGAGAACGGCTCGTCCATCAGGATGACCTTCGGTCCGTGGATGAGCGCCTGGGCCATCTGCACGCGCTTGCGCTGGCCGCCGGAGAGCTGGTGCGGATAGCGGTGCTCGAAGCCCCTCAGCCCGACCTTGACGAGCCAGGCCATTGCGCGCTCATGGCGCTCACGGGCCGACACGCCGCGGAACAGCGGGCCGAGCTCGACATTCTCGATCGCGGTCTTCCACGGCAGCAAGGCATCCTGCTGGAACAGATAGCCGATGTTGCCCTGGACGCCGCGCACCGGCTGGCCATCGATGGCGATGCTGCCTACGCTCGGCTTCAAGAGGCCCGCGATCGCGTTGAGGATGGTGCTCTTGCCGCAGCCGGTCGGACCGGCAATGGCGAGAAACTCGCCATCGGCGACCGTGAGGTTCACGTCCCTGACGGCGGTGTAGTTGCCGAAGGACATGGTGACCTGATTGATCTCCACCATGTTCCTGGCGCTGCGGGACTGGACCATCGGGTCCAGGTCCTTGACGACGGCGAGTGCCATTGTTTCCCCCCCGATCAGTTCGAGACGCTCTGCGCCTTCACGGCGAAGGCGTTGGTGTAGGTCTTGGCGAGGTCGATCGACGTCGCATCCACCTTGTCGTTGAAGCTCTTGAGGACGAGCAGCGGCGTCTGCACGTCGGTCTCGTCGAACTGACCATCCCTGGAGAAGATCGCCTTGGCCTTCTCGACCGCTTTCGTATAGGTCTGCTTCTCGCCGGAGATGAAATCGTTCGGCAGCACTGCGACGATCTCCTCGGCATTGTGCGTGGCGATCCAGCGCAGCGCCTTGACCGTGGCGTTGGTGATCTTCTGGACCGTGCCCGGGTTCTTGGCGATGTACTGCTGGGTCGCGTAGAGCACGGAGGTCGGATAGATGCCGCCATAGACCTGCTTGGCGCCCTCGTCGCTTCGCGCATCGATCAGGATCTTGCCGATCCCCTTCTGCTCGACATAGGTCGCGGCCGGATCGTAGTTCACCAGCAGATCGATCTTGCCCTGCTCCAGCGCGGCCACGGCAGCGGCCCCTGATCCGACGCCGATCAGATACACGCTCTCGGCGGGGATCTTGTTCTGCTTGAGATAATAGCGGACGAAGAAGTCCGAGGATGAGCCGGGGGCGGTGATGCCGATCTTGGCGCCCTTGATGGTCTCCGGCCTGGCCGGGTCGAACGTCGCAGCCTTGCCACCGGCCAGCACCAGACCGGAATTGCGCGACAGCAGCACGAAGCCGACGACCGACTTGTTCTGCGACTGCATCTGGATGGTGTGGTCGTAGAAGCCGACGGCGACATCGGTCGATCCGGCGACCAGCGCCTGCAGCGTCTTGGAGCCGCCGGAGGCGAAATTCTCCACGGTGATGTCGAGCCCTTCCTTCTGGAACAGGCCAAGGCCCACCGCGACCGGAAACGGCAGGTTGTTCAGATTGTACGAGCCGACGCTGATGCGCACGGGCTCGGCGGCGGCCGAGCTGCAGATTGCGACAGCCGCAGTGATGGCGAGCATGAGACGACGCATGTGACTTCCTCCCTTGTTATCGATGTCGATTGAGTCCGGACGCCGCGTGCGCTCAGGCGGCGTGTACCATCCGTGTCGTGGGCTTTGCGAACACGCAGCCTTCGAACAGCCTGCGGGCGGTCCGCAAAATCCCAGCCACGATCCGGCCATCGCGCTCCTGCAGCTTGACGTCGATATGGCCCATCGGGTGCTCGATGCCGATCACCGCAGGCGCGACCTGCAGCCCAGCGAGACGCGCACTCACCGTGTCCGCCACGATCAGCGAGGTGGCGATGCCGACGGCGCCGGTGGTGGCAAGCGACGGGTGGCAATCGTGCGGCATGAAATAGCGGGCCGACACGTGGCCGCCATGCACCGCGGGGGCGAGCAGCACCGGCTTGGGAATGACACGGTCGCGGACGTCGCCGAGTCCCATGCGCCCGCCGGCCGCCACGCGCAGCCGCTCGAGCCGCTCCAGCAGCGCCGTGTTCGCACTCAACGCGGCGGCGCTCTCATAACCGGTCACGCCGAGATCCTCCGCACGCACGATCATCATCGGCATCGCGCAGTCGATCAGCGTGACGTCGACATCGTCGATCGTCTCATTGGCCTCGCCGGTCGGAAACATCTCGTCCATCCGGTTGGCCGCATCGAGAAAGGTGAGCGCAATCGGCGCCGCTCGCCCTGGGACGCCGTCGATCGACGCGTCGCCGAGATATGACACTTTGCCGTTGGGGGTCGGCACCTCGGCCTCGATCAACTGGCGCGTATTGACGTTGTGGATGCGGACCAGCGTCGCCGGACCTTTCGCCGGCACCAGCCCCGCCTCGATGGCAAAAGGTCCGACCGCGGCAAGCATGTTGCCGCAATTGGGCGAGGTATCGACCAGTTGCTGATCGATCCGCACCTGCGCGAACAGATAATCCACGTCGGCGCCGGGCACGCTGGCCGGCCCGACGATGGCGACCTTGCTCGTGACCGGATTGCCGCCGCCGATGCCGTCGATCTGCAGCGGATGACCGGAGCCCATGACCGAGAGCAGAATCTCATCTCGCCGGGCCGGATCGCTCGGCAGGTCCGACGCCAGGAAAAAGGGCCCCTTCGACGTTCCGCCTCGCATCAGGACGCACGGTATCGAGATCAGATCGTTCATGCCGGCCTCAGTTATGTCATTTTCGTATCAATCTACGTTACTGTTGCGTATACTGAGCTGAGATCGATCTTTGAAATGCAAAGAATTGCGGTATTGATGCATGATTAACATCAATTGTGAGATCCTAGACCTCCGGGCCTTCCTGAGCGTCTCCGATCTGGAGAGCTTTCATCGGGCCGCCGAGGCCCTGAACCTCTCGCAGCCGGCATTGAGCCGGCGCATCCAGAAGCTGGAGGGCGCGATCGGCGCGCCGCTCCTGGAGCGCACGACGCGTCACGTCGCGCTGACGGCGCTCGGCGCCGAGCTGGTGCCGCTCGTGCGGCGTATGATCGAGGAGTTCGACGGCTCGCTGTTTGCTGTGCGCGACAGCGGCCTCAATCGCGGAGGCCTCGTCACCATCGCCTGCCTGCCGACCGCAGCGTTCTACTTCCTGCCGTCGGTTATCCGCGAGTTCAACGATCAATATCCCAACATCCGCTTTCGCATTCTCGACCTGCCTGCCACCGATGGGCTGCAGGCCGTCGAGCGTGGCGAGGTCGAGTTCGGCATCAACCTGATGGGAGCATCGGACCCCGAGCTGATCTTCGACCGTCTGGTCGAGGATCCCTTCGTGCTCGCCGCGCGCAAGGATCACCCGCTCGCCGCGATGGCGACGGTCGGCTGGGGCGATCTCGAGCCCTACCCTCTGATCACCGTACACCGGTCCAGCGGCAACCGGACCCTGCTCGATGCCGCGCTCGCCAAATCAGCGATCAAGCTGCGCTGGTTCTATGAGGTGACGCATCTCTCCACGTCGCTTGGACTCGTCGAGGCCGGGCTTGGCATCTCGGTTCTTCCGAAGATGGCGACACCGCAGAGCGATCATCCCTTCCTCGTCACGCGCCCCATCCTCAATCCCGAGATCTCTCGCACCATCGGCGTCGTGCGCCGCAGAACCGGCACGATGTCGCCTGCGGCGGAGCGTTTCCTGAAGATGCTGATCGGCCGCTGGGGGCGGACGTAGAGGCCGAGCAGCACAGCAGGTAGCCTGACGCCGAAGGGCTATCCCGCCGGCAGCAGGTGCCGCAGCGCCGACGCGATCATCACGCCGCCGCCGGTGATCACGGCGGCGTCGAGGATGGCGGCGTGGATGTGCACCGGCATGCGGGCGACGAAGGCCTTGGCGAGGAACGCGCCCGGCACCGCGACCGCGCCGATCAGGAGCGCGAAGGCCAGCACCTGCGCCGTGACCACGCCGGCCAAACCAAACACCGAGATCTTGATGACGCCCGTCGCCACCGAGATCATCGCGTCGGTGGCGATGACCGCGGCGCCTTCCAGGCCCGCCGCCATCAGCAGCGACAGCAGGATCACGCCGGAGCCGGAGGTGCCGCCGACCAGCACGCCATAACCGACTGCTCCGGCGGCAAGCCCGCCATTGCCGATCCTGACCTCGCGCTTGCGCAGGATCCGCCGCAGCGGGACGCTCATGATCAGCATGGTGCCGATCACGAACGCCGCGCCGGCATTGGTCAGTCGCGTGTAGCCGTAGGCACCGAGCGCGGTCGTGAGCGCCGCCGCGGCGATGACGATGCCGGCCCGGGTGCGATCGGCATGCTGGAGGTAGGCGGCGACGCGGCTGAGGTTGGTGAGGATCGCCGAGATCGCGATGATCGGCACGACGGGTTCGGCGCCGACCATCGGCACCAGCACGAGCGGCATGAGAGCGCCGGTGCCGTAGCCGGCGAGACCACCGATGATGGAAGCAAAGAGAGCGACGGAAGCGACGAGCAGGAGTTGCAGGAGCGAGATGTCGGCAAAGCCTGCCAGAAAATTCATGAACGTCCGTCGCGGTTGACACGCGCCGCCGCCTGATCGGCGATCGCGTTCAGCGATGCCTCGTCGAGCGGAAAGTCCGCAGCTAACCAGGCATCCTCTGCGAGGGTGAGCACATGACCGAGAAGCGGTCCCTCCGCAACCCCGCGCGCGATGAAATCGGCCGCCTTCAACGGCAATTTCGGCGGCGTGAAGCGCTGCGGCAACAGCGCACGCTCGCGCCAGCGCCGGTCGTCGCGATCGCGCGCCCGCGCCCAGCCGAGCATCAGGCGGTCGCGATAGACGGTCTCGCCGAGACGATACAGCAGACGCCGGACTCGCGCCTCGTCGGCGGATGCGAACCGCCACCAGCGATGGCCCATGCCGTCCAGCGCCTTGGTCTCGGCATTGGAGAGCTTCAGTCTGACGCCGAGACGGCGCGCATCCTCGGTCACGGCGACCGCGAGCGCCGCGAGACGGCGGACCGCGCTCGGCGAAAGCCCCAGTTCGCGCTCGATGCCGATCATCGCGGCGAACGGACCGAGATAGGCGACGCCGCCGAGGATCGCCGTCAGCAACCCGCCATCCGCCATCGCCGTGATCGCGCCGACCGCGCCGTCGGTGACGAGCAGTTTCAGCATCTCCATGCGCACTCGCTCGGCGGACAATGCGGCGAGGCCGGCGCGGCCGGCGATGCAGGCCAGATAGCCCTCGCGGTCGGGGACGCCGTGGCCGAATGCCGAATGGATGCGGAAGAAGCGCAGGATGCGCAGATAATCCTCGGCGATGCGCTGGGCGGGATCGCCGATGAAGCGCACGCGGCGTTGGGCGATGTCGGCGAGACCACCGACGTGATCATGCACCACGCCGTCCGGCCCGACGGACAGCGCATTGATGGTGAAGTCGCGCCGGTGCGCGTCGCCGACCCAGTCGCGGCCGAACTCGACCTTGGCCTTGCGGCCGAAGGTCTCGGTGTCCTCGCGCAGGGTCGTGACCTCGAATGGATGCCCCTCGAGCACGAGGGTCACGGTGCCATGGTCGATGCCGGTCGGCACGCTCTTGATCGACGCCGCCTTGGCGCGCCGGAGCACCTCCGCCGGCAGCGCCGTGGTCGCGATGTCGATGTCGCCGATGGCGATGCCGAGCAGCGCATTGCGCACGGCGCCGCCGACCACCCGCGCCTCCTCGCCGTCGCAATTGAGCAGCGCGAGCACGCGCGCGGCGGGACCGGACGAGAGCCAGGGCGCATGCAGCACCCGCGCGCCGATCATTTCTCGACCCCTGGAACGAGCCTGCCGTTCTCGACATGAGCGGGGATATAGGTCGAACGCGGCGGCGCGCCGGAGAACTCGGCGAGCAGGACCAGACTTGCAATCACCAACACCAGCGCCGCCACCGTCAATTTTGTGATCAGATGAAAGGGCCAGTTGACAGGCACCAACAGCCCCGATTTGGTCGCGAGCAAGAACAACACATAAACCGCAAAAGGAATGAGGAAAATTCCGATTTCCGTCAACACGCCACGGATCATGGCTGACAGACCCGCTCGTACAAAACCCGAAGGATACCCGCTGTAGCGCCCCATATGTAGCGCTCGGCGAACGGCATCGCGTAATACAAACGCTCCATGCCGCGAAACTCCTTGGAATGCAGCTGATGATTGGCGGGGTCCATCAGGAAGGCCAGCGGCACCTCGAAGGCGTCGTCGACCTCGCCCTCGTTGATCTTGAGCGTGAATCCGGGCCGCACCCGCGCCACCGTGGGCAGGATGCGGAAGCCGAAGGCGGTGCCATAGACGTCGAGATAGCCGATCGGGTCGACGAAGCTGCGGTCGAGCCCGACCTCCTCTTCGGCCTCGCGCAGGGCGGCATCGAGCGGCGAGGCATCGGTGACGTCGATCTTGCCGCCGGGAAAGGCGATCTGCCCGGCATGGCTCGAGAGGTTCGGCGAGCGCTGGGTCAAAAGGACCGTCGGCTCGGGATGGTCGACCACCGGGATCAGCACCGCCGCGGGGCGGATGGGCTGCTCGCGGGAGATGATCTCGAGCATGCGGTCGGTGCCGGAATCTCCGCTGGCCGGAATGACATCCGGATCGAGCAGGGCCTGCGGAACGTCGAAGCGCAACCGCGCGCGGCCCCGCGCGAAGAAATCGGCTGAACTGAGCCCAGCGGTCCCGTTCCTCACCATGGGCTGGTTCAAAGCGCCGCCCTCACCTGTTCTGCATCGGCCATGGGGAAGAACGCGCCGCCCGACCCCACGCCGAACATGACACGCCCATCGATCATCCGCTCCTCACCCATGTCAACAAGCTCGTAGTACAGCGCCCGCGTCACCTTGGCCCAGAGATCGGCTCGCACATGCAGATAGGGCGTCAGGCCGCCGCTCTCGCCGGGCTCGAAGCGCAGCCGGTGCTCGGCATCGCACGCAACCCAGTCGTCGACATTGGTGCGGAAATGCAGCAGCGGCCCGCGCGCATCGCTCTCCGTCCGCATTTCTACGGCCGTGAAGGGGGCATCATCGACGCGGATGCCGACCTTCTCCACCGGCGTGACCAGGAAATAGCGATCACCCTCGCGCTTGAGGATCGTCGAGAACAGCCGCACCAGCGCAGGCCGCCCGATTGGCGTGCCCATGTAGTACCAGCTACCATCACCGGCGATTCGCATGTCGAGATCGCCGCAGAATGGCGGATTCCACAAATGCACCGGCGGCAGTCCCTTTGTGGATGTGCCAGCCTGCGTTGCCGCCGACGTCAGCCGATCGAGTCCGTTGTCGGTGGTCTGCCCTTGCTTCGCCATGGTTTGCCTTGAGTTTGCGTCCACCTTGGCACGATTGGTGCAAGATTCCATCGCCGTCGTCTGTGCAAAAGTTCCTGGCGGCCCTGCAGGTCATGTAAGGTCGCCATAACGTGATGCCGTCAATACCCCGTAATGCCGATAATATGGGGATAGTTTAACTCAACGAATACAGCGCCTTCGCATAGGTTGGCATCCGTGTCCCGGCAAACTGGAGCGGAACGTCCGTCCGAAAGTTCAAGATGCGGGGCAGAAGGAGCGCGGGAATGGCTGAGAGTGCCGAGAAGCTCGAGGATGCGATCGTCCGGTCGGCCGAACAGGTCTCCGGCCAGATCCGAGCGGCAAAGGATGCGATCTCCAGCGTCATCTTCGGCCAGGACCGCGTGGTGGAAAACACGCTGGTGACCATCCTGTCCGGTGGCCACGCGCTGCTGATCGGCGTCCCCGGCCTCGCCAAGACCAAGCTGGTCGAGACCTTGGGCGTGACGCTCGGCCTCGATGCCAAGCGCATCCAGTTCACGCCGGACCTGATGCCGTCGGATATTCTCGGCGCCGAGGTGCTCGACGAGAGCGCCGGCGGCAAGCGCTCGTTCCGCTTCATCGCCGGCCCGGTGTTCGCGCAACTGCTGATGGCGGATGAGATCAACCGCGCCAGCCCGCGCACGCAGTCGGCATTGCTGCAAGCCATGCAGGAGCAGCACATCACCGTCGCAGGCGCCCGCCACGACCTGCCGAAGCCCTTCCACGTGCTCGCGACCCAGAATCCGCTGGAGCAGGAAGGAACCTATCCGCTTCCCGAGGCCCAGCTCGACCGCTTCCTGATGGAGATCGACGTCGACTATCCCGATCGCGACGCCGAGCGCCGCATCCTGTTCGAGACCACCGGTGCCGAAGAGAGCGGCGCCAAGGCCGCGATGACCGCAGACGCGCTGATCGCTGCGCAGCGGCTGGTGCGCCGGCTGCCGGTCGGCGATTCCGTGGTCGAGGCGATCCTGTCGCTGGTGCGGTCCGCCCGCCCCGGCCCGGAGGCCGGCGACGCCGGCAAGCTGATCGCCTGGGGCCCGGGTCCGCGCGCCAGTCAATCATTGATGCTCGCGGTGCGCGCCCGCGCGTTGCTCGACGGCCGCCTCGCTCCCTCGATCGACGACGTGCTCGATCTCGCCGAGCCCGTGCTCAAGCACCGCATGGCGCTCACCTTCCCGGCCCGCGCCGAGGGACGCACCATTCCGGACGTGATCCGGCAACTGAAGAGCCGGATTGGCTGATGGCCGCAGCGACAGGGCACGCCGACAAGGAGATTCTCGCAATCCGGCGTGCCGATGGCGAAAGCCGGACGCTGGCGTCGTCGCTGCCGCGGCTGGTGCTCGAAGCGCGCCAGATCGCCGCCAATGTGATCCATGGTCTGCATGGCCGTCGCCGCGCCGGCTCCGGCGAAAGCTTCTGGCAGTACCGCCGCTTCGTCTCCGGTGAGCCGTCGCAGCGCGTCGACTGGCGCCGCTCCGCGCGCGACGATCATCTCTACGTCCGTGAGCAGGAATGGGAGGCCGCGCACACGGTGTGGATCTGGCCGGACCGCTCGCCGTCGATGGCGTTCGCGTCGAAGGGCGCCCGCGACAGCAAGCTCGAGCGCGCCCTGATCGTGACCTTCGCCCTGGCCGAGTTGCTCGTGGCCGGCGGCGAACGCGTCGGCATTCCCGGCCTGATCAATCCGACCGGGAGCCGCAACGTGATCGACCGCATCGCGCAGGCGATGCTGCATGATGAGACGATCAGGCCGAGCCTGCCGCCCTCCTTCGTGCCGTCCGCGCTCGCCGAGATCGTCGTGCTGTCGGATTTCTGGTCACCGATCTCCGAGATCAGCACCATGCTCGCCGGCCTGTCCGCGTCGGGTGCGCACGGCACGATGGTCCAGGTGGTCGATCCCGCCGAGGAGACCTTCCCCTATTCCGGCCGCGTCGAGTTCGTCGAGCCGGAGGGCGGCGAGGTCATCACGGCCGGCCGCGCCGAGAGCTGGGCGCAGGACTACGTCGCCCGCGTGGCACTGCATCGCGACCAGATCCGCGCCGAGACCGGCAAGCTCGACTGGCTGTTCACCACCCACACCACCAGCCGCTCGGCCGCCGAGCTGCTGCTGTTCCTGCATGCCGGTATGACCACGGCCAAAGGTAGCGCGCGCGGCGGCGTCAAAGTGGGCGCTGGCCCCGGAGGGCTCGGCGCATGATGGGCCTACCGCTGTCGTTCGCCGAACCCTTGCTGCTGACCGGGCTCATCAGCCTGCCGGTGCTGTGGTGGCTGCTGCGGGTGATGCCGCCGCGGCCGCGCCGCATCGAGTTTCCGCCGACCCGGCTCTTGTTCGACATCACGCCCAAGGAAGAGACGCCGTCGCGCTCGCCCTGGTGGCTGACCCTGCTGCGGCTGATCGCGGCGGCGCTGGTGATCTTCGCCGCGGCCGGTCCGATCTGGAATCCGCGCACCGAGGCCGTCGGCAGCAAGGCGCCGCTTGTGCTTTTGCTCGACGACAGCTGGAGCGCGGCCGCAAGCTGGGACACGCGTATCAGGGCCGCCGACGAGATCATCGCCAATGCCGATGCCGACCGCCGCGGCGTCGCGCTGATGCCGCTGTCGGAGCCCGCACGCGACCTCACCTTGATGCCAGCCGGCGCGGCGCGCGTCGCGCTGCGCCAGATCGCGCCCAAGGCCTACACGACCGAGCGCGCCGATGCGCTGCCGCAGCTCGATCGCTTCCTGAAAGCGACGGGCGATGCCGAGATCATGTGGTTCTCCGACGGCGTCGATCCCGGCCGCGGCAGCGAGTTTGTCACCGGCCTTGCCAAGACCATCGGCGATCGCAGCCTGACGGTGTTCGAAGGCGGCACCCTGTCGCCGCTGGCGCTTGCGGGCGCCGAGAACGCCGCGGCCAAGATGACCGTGAAGGTGCTGCGCGCCGATCTCTCGGTTCCGGGCGGCATTGTGCGCGCGCTCGACGCCAAGGGCTCGCCGCTCGGCGAAGCGCAGTTCGGCTTCGCCGCCGGTGCGCACGACGCCGAGGCGAGCTTCGATCTTCCGGTCGAGCTGCGCAATGACATCACCCGGCTCGAGATCGCCGGCGAGCGCTCCGCAGGCGCCGTGCAACTGCTCGACAAGCGCTGGCGGCGGCGTGCGGTCGGCATCGTCTCCGGCGCCACCAGCGACACCGCGCAACCGCTGCTCGCGCCGACCTTCTATCTGACGCGCGCGCTGGCGCCGTTCGCCGATCTCCGCCTCGGTGATCGCGGCGCTCCGCAGCAGGTCATCACGCAGTTCCTCGACCAGAAGGTGCCGATGATCGTGATGGCCGACGTCGGCACGCTGTCGCCGGAGCTGCGCGACCGTCTCAACGGCTGGATCGAGAATGGCGGCGTGCTGGTGCGCTTCGCCGGCCCGCGCCTGGCGCAGGGCGACGACGATCTCGTGCCGGTCAAGCTGCGCCGCGGCGGCCGCACCCTGGGCGGCAGCCTGACCTGGGAGAAGCCGCAACACCTGGCCGCGTTCGCCGCCGACGGCCCGTTCGCCGGCATCACCGTCCCGAAGGACGTGACGGTCAATCGCCAGGTCCTCGCCGAGCCCGACGCCGTGCTGGCGACCAAGAGCTGGGCCTCGCTGGAGGACGGCACGCCGCTCGTCACCGGCGAGCATCGCGGCAAGGGCCTGATCGCGCTGTTCCATGTCAGCGCCGACATGCGCTGGTCCGATCTGCCGATGTCGGGCGCGATGGTCGAGATGCTCCGCCGCATCGTCGACATGTCCGGCTACACTTCGACGCCGGGCCCTGGTCCCGCGGGTGAGACCGCCAAGGCCACGCTGGCGCCGCTGCACATCCTCGACGGCTTCGGCGCCTTCGGACCGCCGCCTTCGACCGCCAAGCCGCTGCCGGCGGATTTCAACGACCGGGCTTCGCTGGATCATCCACCCGGATTCTATGGCCCAGCCGAGGGACCCACCGCAGTGAACACGCTCAGCCCCGCCGATCGCATTCTGCAGCTCGACACGTCGACGCTGCGCGCCAAGCGTGCCAGCTACACCACCGCCGAGCCGCGCGATCTCCGGGGCATCCTGCTGTCGACCGCACTGCTGCTGTTCCTGATCGACGCGGTCATCGTCGCCCTGCTCGGCGGCGTGCTGGCCTCGCTCGCGCGGTGGCGGCGTGCAGCGCCCGCGTCCATCGCGCTTGCGGTGCTTGCAACCGGCGCCCTGCTCGCGGTCGCGATGCCGACGGCCGCGCGCGCCGACGCCGCCAGCGACGATTTCGCCATGCGCGCGGTGTCGCAGACGCGGCTTGCCTATGTCGTGACCGGCAATGCCGACGTCGATTCCATCGTCAAGGCCGGCCTGACCGGACTGACCTTGTTCCTGGCCCAGCGCACGGCGCTCGAAGCCGGCGACCCCGTCGGCATCGATCCTGCGCATGACGAGCTCGCCTTCTTCCCGCTGATCTACTGGCCGATCGTGCCGGGCACGCCGAAGCCGCCGCAGGACGCGATCAACAAGATCGACGCCTACATGAAGCAGGGCGGCACGGTCATCTTCGACACCCGGGATGCGGTCGAGGCGCCGCCCGGCGACAACGGCGCGCAGCAGACCCCGGGCATGCAGTCGCTGCGCGAGATTCTCTCCTCGCTCGACGTGCCCGAGCTCGAGCCGGTGCCGCGCGAGCACGTGCTGACCAAGACGTTCTACCTGCTGCGCGACTTCCCCGGTCGCTTCACCGCAGGCCAGACCTGGGTCGAGGCGCTGCCGAAAGACGAGGACGAGGACAGCGCCTCGCGCCCGGCGCGCGGCGGCGACGGCGTCTCACCGATCATCATCACCTCCAACGACCTCGCCGGCGCCTGGGCCATCCGCCCCGACGGCCAGGCCATGCTGCCGATGGTTCCCGGCGAGCCGCGGCAGCGCGAATTCGCCTTCCGCGCCGGCGTCAACATCGTGATGTACACGCTGACCGGCAACTACAAGGCCGACCAGGTGCACGCGCCTGCGCTGATCGAACGGCTTGGGCAGTGATGACAATAGCCACGCGCAGCCGCGCCAAAACATCCGTCGTCACGCCCGGCCTTGAGCCGGGCATCCACGCTCCTGTTTTCCGAGGGAATGACGTGGATGGCCGGGACAAGCCCGGCCATGACGAAGCCAGCGAGTTTGCCTCATGAATTACGGCATCGCGTTCACGCCTCTCGTCCCGACGGTCGTGCTGTGGCTCGCGATCGGCGCGATCGTCGTCATCGCCGCGCTCCTGTTGCTCGGCCGCTCGCGCTCGGCCTGGATCCGCGTCACCGCGCTCGCCTTGATCGCGCTCGCGCTGGCCAATCCGCAGTTCACGCGCGAGGACCGCGAGCCGCTGAGCTCGGTCGCCGCCGTCGTCGTCGACAAGAGCCCGAGCCAGAATTTCGGTGACCGCAACAAGCAGACCCAAGCGGCCCAGGAGTCGCTGGTCGACAGCTTGAAGAAGATCAAGGGCCTCGAGGTCCGCGTCGTCGATGCCGGTCAGGCCGATGGCGAGACCGACGGCACGCATCTGTTCAGCGCGCTGACCTCGGCGCTGTCGGACGTCCCGGTCGATCGGGTCGCGGGCGCCTTCCTGATCACGGATGGACGCGTCCACGACATTCCCGGCAACGTCGCCGCGCTCGGCTTCCAGGCTCCGCTGCAGGCCCTGATCACGGGCCAGAAGGCCGAACGTGACCGCCGCGTCGCGATCACCGCCGCCCCTCGCTTCGGCATCGTCGGCCAGCCGCAGACGATCAGCTTCCGGCTCGACGACCAGGGCGTCAGCGGCGCCAGCGCCAAGGTCGTGATCCGGCGCGACGGCGAGGTCATCAGCGAGCGCACCTTGACCAGCGGCCAGGCCGCCAATGTCGACGTCGACATCAAGCACGAAGGCCAGAACATCGTCGAGATCGAGGCCTCGCCGCTCGACAACGAGCTGACCCTCGTCAACAACCGCGCCGTGGTCTCGATCGATGGCGTCCGCGACAAGCTGCGCGTGCTGCTGGTGTCGGGCGAGCCGCATTCGGGCGAACGCACCTGGCGCAACCTGTTGAAGTCGGACGCCAGCATCGATCTCGTCCACTTCACCATCCTGCGGCCGCCGGAGAAGCAGGACGGCACCCCGATCAACGAGCTGTCGCTGATCGCGTTTCCGACCCGCGAGCTGTTCCAGCAGAAGATCAACGAATTCCAATTGATCATCTTCGACCGCTACGCCCGGCAGGGCGTGTTGCCGATCGCCTATTTCGACAACATCGCGCGCTACGTCCGCAATGGCGGCGCGGTGCTGGTCTCGGCCGGGCCGGACTACGCCTCCAACACCAGCATCTGGCGCACACCGCTCGATTCGGTGCTGCCCGCCGAGCCGGTCGGCGTCACCGAGAAGCCCTTCTATGCGCATCTATCTGACGCCGGCAAACGCCATCCGGTTACGCGCGGCCTCGAGGGCTCGGGCTCCGAGCCGCCGCGCTGGAGCCGCTTCTTCCGCACCGTCGAGACGCGTAATGCGGTCAGTCCGCCGGTCATGACCGGCGCCGACGGCAAGCCGCTCCTGCTGCTGTCGCGCTTCGGCGCCGGCCGCGTCGCTCTGCTGCTGTCCGACCACATCTGGCTGTGGGCACGCGGCTACGAAGGCGGCGGACCGCATCTCGATCTGCTCAGGCGGATGTCGCACTGGCTGATGCAGCAGCCTGATCTCGACGAGGAAGCGCTGCGGCTGCAGATTCAAGGCAAGGATCTCGCCGTCATCCGCCAGACCATGGGCGACACCGTCCCGCCGGTGACCGTGACCTCGCCGTCCGGCACCACGCGCGAGCTCACTCTGAGCCAGGGCGATCCCGGCGAATGGCGCGCGACCCTGCCCGCCAACGAGCTCGGCCTGTGGCAGGCGACCGACGGCACGCTGAAGGCGCTGATCAATGTCGGCCCGACCAATCCGAAGGAATTCTCCGAGGTCACCTCGACCACCGAAACCCTGAAGCCGCTGGCACAGGCGACCGGCGGCGACGCCCGCCGCATCGCCGACGGATCCGGCATCGACTTGCCGCGCATCGTCCCGGTGAGGTCATCGACCTTGTTCAGCGGCGACGGCTGGATGGGCGTGCGGATGCGCGACGCCAGCGTGGTCAAGGGCGTCGGCGTGCTGCCGATGTTCGCCGGCGTGATCGGCCTGCTGCTGCTGCTCGGCGCACTCGCCGCAACCTGGGTGCGCGAGGGTCGTTAGCCTCGAAGGATACGAGCCCGCGCGACGTGGCGCGAAGGGCACAGCGACGGGGATTTCATCCGCCGTCGCAGTACACTGATTGACAGCTGTGAAGCCCCCCTGCGATGTTACAATGTAACAACGGCTGAGCCTCTCAGCCGAACGGGGTGGCCTATTCACATGAGCCAGATCACATGAGCCAGAGCTGGCGATGAGCTGGTTTCGCGCGAACATCAAAGATGTCTCGCGGCTCGCGCTGTTGGCGCTGGTGCTGCAATTCGCGCTCGCGTTCGGCCATGTTCATTGGCTCTCCACGCAGAGCCTGGACGGCAGTCGTATCACGACCGCACAGGCCCATACCGGCTCCTCTCCCGCAAGCCAGGACCCCGACCAGCAGCCCTCCGCTGATGGCTGCGCCATCTGCGCCGTCATGGCGATGGCGCAATCGATCCTGCTGTCACCGACGCCCGTTCTGACGCCTCCTGAAGCGGTGGCATTTCGTCTGCCCGATGCGATCACCGCCACTGTCGCGGCTGTTGTCGTCGACACCGCCTTCCAGCCGCGCGCTCCTCCCATCGCCTGATCTGAACCGCTCGAAACGCCGCCACGGTTGCGCTCACGCGCACGGCGGCCGCGTGCAGGAATGGGTCCGTCGCAAGCCGACGGCAGGCGCATCCCGCCAGCAACGAAAGACGTGGGACGCCTGATCAGGATCAGGAATTGAACGATGTTGTCGAGAGCCTTGATGTCGGGCTGCAGCGCCGCAGCCATGTTGTGCGTTTTGGGTGCGCCCGCGCGCGCTGACGATCCGAAGCCGGCGGCCGAGTTGCCCGAGGTCAACGTGACAGCGCCGAGCCCGATACGGGCACGGAAGCCGGTGGTGCCGCGGCCCAATCCTACCGCGCGCGTCGCGCGCGGGCCCCGTGCGCCGACGCCAGCGCGAGAAGCACAATCAGCGCCACCGCCGCCGCAACAGGGTGTGCTGCCTGTCGTCACCGACCAGTTCGCAACCGTCACCGTGGTGCCGAACGAGGAGCTTCGCCGCTCCGGCGCCGCCACGCTCGGCGACCTTCTCAATTCGAAACCCGGCATTACCGGATCGAGCTTCGCGCCGGGCGCCTCGAGCCGGCCGATCATCCGCGGCCTCGACGTCAACCGCGTCGGTATCGTCGAGAACGGCATCGGCGGCGGCGGTGCGTCCGATCTCGGCGAAGATCATTTCGTGCCGATCGATCCGCTCACCAGCGACCAGATCGAGGTCGTTCGCGGCCCCGCGGCGCTGCGCTACGGCTCCACCTCGATCGGCGGCGTCGTCAGCGCCACCAACAACCGCATTCCGCAGGCCCTGCCGACCTGTTCGACCGCGCCGTTTCAGACCTATGGCCTGCCGGCGAGCGCGCCGGCCGCGGGCAGCGCGCCTTGCGTCACCGCGGAAACGCGCACCTCGTTCAGCTCGGTCGACCGCGGCGTCGAGGGCGGCGTGCTGCTCGATGCCGGCGGCGGCAACTTCGCACTTCATGCCGATGCCTACGGCCGCAAGACCGGCGACTATTCGATTCCGGGCTACCCCTATCTGTTCGACCAGACCCGCCCGGTGAACGGCCGGCAGCCGAACTCCGCCGTGCAGAACGATGGCGCCTCGATCGGCGGCAGCTATTTCTTCACCGGCGGCTTCATCGGCGCGGCGATCCAGCAGACCGATGCGCTCTACCACATCCCCGGCATCGACGGCGCCGACAGCCGGACCCGGATCGACGCACACCAGACCAAGATCACCGCCAAGGGCGAGTATCGCCCGGACTCCGCGGCGATCGATGCGATCCGATTCTGGGCCGGCGCGACAGACTATCGGCACAATGAGCTCGGCCTTGCAGCCGTCACCGACCCGACCACCGATGGCGTGCGCCAGACCTTCACCAATCGCGAGCAGGAAGCGCGCGTCGAGATGCAGATGATGCCCGTCAATCTGCGCTTCGCCACGCTGACGACCGCCTATGGCGTGCAGGCCGGGCACCAGGAGCTGAATGCGCCGAGCCCCGACAACCCCGGCTCGGTGTTCAACGGCCTGTTCGGCCCCAACACCAACAATCGCGTCGCCGGCTATGTCTTCAATGAGCTCGCCTTCTCGCCCTCGACCAAGGCGCAGGTCGCTGGCCGGATCGAGCACGTCGCGCTGAACGGCTCCACACCGAACTTTCCGGTCGACTATCTGCCGGACGGTACGCCGCAGGCCAACATCGCCCGCAATCCGTCGTACACGCCGAAGAGCGCGAGCGTCGGCCTGTTGCAGAACCTGCCGGGCGATCTGGTGGCGAGCGTAACCGCGCAATATGTCGAGCGCGCACCGAAGCCAGCCGAGCTGTTCTCGCGCGGCGGGCATGATGCGACCGCAACCTTCGACATCGGTAATCCGAACCTGACCATCGAGACGGCCAAAACCGTCGAGGCCGGGCTGCGCAAGGCCACCGGCCCGTTCCGCTTCGAAGCCACGGCCTACTACACGCAGTTCAGCAACTTCATCTACCGCCGGCTGACCGGCGTGATGTGCGGCGACGATTTTGCCTCCTGCGGCACCACCGGCACCGAGCTGAACCAGGCGGTCTACTCGCAGCGCAACGCGCTGTTCCGCGGCTTCGAGTTCCAGAGCCAGTTCGATGTCGCTCCGCTCGGCAGCGGCATCTGGGGCATCGAGAACCAGTTCGACGTCGTCCGCGCCACCTTCTCCGACGGCACCAACGTGCCGCGGATTCCGCCGATGCGCGTCGGCGGCGGCCTGTTCTGGCGCGATGCCAACTGGCTGACCCGCATCAACCTGCTGCACGCCTTCGCCCAGAACGACATCGCGCCGATCGCGGAGACACCGACGCCGGGCTACAACCTGCTGAAGGCCGAGGTCAGCTACCGCACCAAACTCAATCCGAACATGTTCGGCGCGCGCGAGATGCTGGTCGGCCTCGTCGGCAACAATCTGTTGAACGAGAAGATCCGCAACTCCGTGTCCTACACCAAGGATGAGGTGCTGCTGCCCGGCATCGGCGTGCGGATCTTTGCCAATCTCAAGTTCTGATTGCGAATTCGGTCGGGGCGCGGAGGAAAGCAATCTGAGCCCCCTTCGTCATTGCGAGGAGCGAAGCGGCGAAGCGAAGCAATCCAGACTTCTCTTGGGGCTCTGGATTGCTTCGCTTCGCCGCTTCGCTCGCAATGACGACCTACCTGGCGTAGTCCCAGTCAGGACGGATCGCGCCCTCGACGTCCTCGAACGCGCCGTCGACGAGCTCGTTCACCAGCAGCCGGTTGTAGTCGACCGGGCCCGGCATGATCGCCCGGCCTTTCGGCACCGGCTTGAACCCGACACGGCTGTAGTAGGCGGCGTCGCCGACCAGCAGAATCAAGCGATGGCCCTGCGCCCGCGCGTCCGCGATCGAGCGCTCCATCAGCATGCGGCCGATGCCGTGCTTGCGGAACGGCGGCTCGACCGTCAGCGGCCCGAGCATCAGCGCCTTGGTGTCGCCGACGCAGATCGGGAGCTGCCGCACCGAGCCGACCAGCAAAGTGCCGATATGGGCGGTGAACGACAGCGCGAGCAGATGATCGACATGCTCGCGCAGTCGATAGGCACTCAGCACGAAGCGGCCGGGGCCGAAGGTGCGCTCATGCAGCCGCTCTATCGCCTGCGCGTCGCCCGGCTTCTCGGCGGAGATCGTAATGGACAGGTCACTCATGTGGGGTGGCGAGATAGCATTCTGGAGCGGCGCGGTCCATGGCAGGCCGTCCACGTGTTGACAGCATTCGCCCGCCCCGGGGTCGCCAATGCCAATTTTCTGAGCATTCGCGTGGCGTGACCGAAGATTGTGCTAAGATGTCAAGTTTCCGGAGCCGCCCTCGCTTAACCTGCCCCAGGTCATGAGCGTTGTGGTCGCCGTCGCGGCCGCTGGGACCGCTCTGACGCAGCACGAGCGGCAGGTCGAAGATGACGGGTGCGTTCCGGTCGCGCCATCGCGGCGAAACTCATGTGTTCGATGATCTCAAGACGCTGTTGGCCTGCGCCTCGCCGCGCCGGTCCGGCGATGAGCTGGCTGGCCTCGCAGCCGACAGCGCCGCGCGGCGGGTGGCGGCGCGGATGGCGCTCGCTGACGTGCCGCTGCGGCGTTTCCTCGACGAGCCGCTGATTCCCTATGAGAGCGACGAGGTCACGCGCCTCATCCTCGACAGCCACGATGCCGCCGCATTCGCGCCCGTCGCGTCGCTGACCGTCGGCGAATTGCGCGAATGGCTGATGTCCTGGGAGGCGGACGCTGACCGGCTGGCCGCCCTCGCGCCGGGCCTGACGCCGGAGATGGTGGCCGCGGTCTCCAAGCTCTGCGGCAATGGCGATCTCGTCGCTGTCGCCGCCAAATGCCGGGTCGTGACCCGCTTCCGCTCCACGATCGGCCTGGAGGGGCGGCTGTCGTCGCGGCTGCAGCCGAACGATCCGACCGACGATCCCCGGGCGATCGCCGCAGGCACGCTCGATGGCCTGCTGTTCGGCATGGGCGATGCGGTGATCGGCATCAATCCCGCGACCGACAATGTCGAGGCCTGCATCCGCCTGCTCACGATGCTCGATGATCTCAGGCTCAAATTCGAGGTGCCGACGCAGTCCTGCGTGCTGAGCCACGTCACGACCTCGATCCAGGCGATCGGGAAAGGCGCGCCGCTCGATCTCGTCTTCCAGTCGATCGCCGGCACCGAGGCTGCCAATGCCGGCTTCGGCGTGACCCTGGCGCTGCTGGCCGAGGCGCAGGACGCGGCCTTGTCGCTGAGGCGCGGCACGATCGGCAACAACGTCATGTATTTCGAGACCGGCCAGGGCGCGGCGCTGTCGGCCGAGGCTCATCACGGCCTCGATCAGCAGACAGTCGAGGCCCGCGCCTACGCGGTGGCGCGCGCCTTCTCGCCGCTGCTGGTCAACACCGTGGTCGGCTTCATCGGTCCCGAATACCTCTACGACGCGAAGGAGATCATCCGCGCCGGGCTGGAGGATCATTTCTGCGCCAAGCTGCTCGGCGTGCCCATGGGCTGCGATGTCTGCTACACCAACCATGCCGAGGCCGATCAGGACGACATGGACGATCTGGCGCTGCTGCTTGCGGCGGCCAACGTCAACTTCCTGATCGCTGTGCCCGGCGCCGACGATATCATGCTCAACTATCAGAGCCTGTCGCATCACGACGTGATGCGGCTGCGGCATCTGCTCGGCCGCCGCCCGGCGCCGGAGTTCGAGGCGTGGCTGGCACGGATGGGCCTGCTCGACAGCAGCGGCCGCATGCCGCCGCTGCCCGGCAGCGCGCCGGCCGTGGCCCGGCTGATCGGCCATGGAGCGCGCGCGTGAGGGACGATGCGTTCGACATGTTACGCCGGATGACGCGCGCCCGCGTCGCGCTCGGCCGTTCCGGCGACGGGCTGCCGACGCAGGCCAAGCTCGCATTCCAGATGGCGCATGCGCTCGCCCGCGATGCTGTCTGGGGCCGCGTCAATTTCGACGGCATCGCCGACGCGCTCGCGCCGCGCGAGGTGATCAAGGTCGCGAGCGCAGCGCCGGACCGCGCCAGCTATCTGCGCCGGCCCGACCTTGGGCGTCGCCTGGCCGCGCAGGAAGCCGCCGGGCTAACATCCGGTCCGTACGATCTCGTCTTCATCATTGCCGACGGGCTGTCGGCGGATGCGGTCGAAAGCCATGCCGCCGCTGTCGTGATCGCCACCGAGGCGCGTCTGACGGGCCTGTCTATCGGCCCGATCGTGCTGGCTTCGCAGGCGCGCGTGGCGCTGGGTGACGCTGTCGGCGCCGCGATGCGCGCCCGGCTGGTGGCGGTCCTGATCGGCGAGCGTCCGGGTCTGTCGGCCGCGGATTCCCTGGGTGTGTATCTGACACTGCACCCAGCCCCTGGCCTGCGCGACAGCGCGCGCAACTGCATCTCCAACATTCACCACCATGGGCTGTCGGCCGAGCGCGCCGCCGACAAGCTGGCCTGGCTGGTGCGCGAGGCGCTGCGGATCGGCGTCACCGGCATCGGCCTCAAGGAGGCGGCGCCGGACGCCGCGATCGAGACGACCACACCGTCATCACAAATCACCCATCACAAACAGACAGGAGCGACTGGACATGAGTGACGAGACCAAACCGACGCTTTCGAAGAGCCTGACCGGACTCCATCTCTGGGGCATCGCGGTCGGGCTCGTCATCTCCGGCGAATATTTCGGCTGGAGCTATGGTTGGGACAAGGCCGGCACGCTCGGCTTCCTCGTCACCACGATCTTCATCGCGGTGATGTATACGACCTTCATCTTTTCCTTCACCGAACTCACCACCGCGATCCCGCATGCCGGTGGTCCGTTCGCCTATTCCTACCGTGCCTTCGGCCCGCTCGGCGGCTTCGTCGCCGGCTTTGCGACACTGATCGAATTCGTGTTCGCACCGCCTGCCATCGCGCTCGCCATCGGCGCCTATCTCAACGTCCAGTTTCCGGCGCTGTCACCCAAGACCGCCGCGCTCGGCGCCTATGTGGTGTTCATGGCCCTCAACATCGCGGGCGTATCGATCGCCGCGACGTTCGAGCTGTTCGTCACGGTCCTGGCGATTGCCGAGCTCCTGGTGTTCATGGGCGTCGTGTCGCCCGGTTTTTCCTTCGCCAATTTCACCGCCAATGGCTGGGCCGGTGAGAATTCGTTCTCGCTGGCGAGCATCGGCGGCATCGTCGCAGCGATCCCCTTCGCGATCTGGTTCTTCCTGGCGATCGAAGGTGCCGCCATGGCCGCGGAGGAGACCAGGAATCCGACGAGGACCGTTCCTCGCGCCTACATTGCCGGCATCCTGACGCTCGTCGTGCTCGCCTTCGGCACCATGATCATGGCCGGCGGCGTCGGCGACTGGGCGAAGCTCGCCAACATCAACGATCCCTTGCCGCAGGCGATGAAGATCGTGGTCGGCGAGAACTCCGGCTGGCTGCACATGCTGGTGTGGATCGGCCTGTTCGGTCTGATCGCCTCGTTCCACGGCATCATCATGGGCTATTCGCGGCAGATCTTCGCGCTGTCGCGCGCCGGCTTCCTGCCGGCCAAGCTCGCCGCACTGCATCCGACCTGCCGCACGCCGCATTGGGCGATCCTGGCCGGCGGCGTGATCGGCATCGCCGCGATCTACTCCGACGAGCTCATCCAGTTCGCCGGACAGACGCTGACGGCGAACATCGTCACCATGAGCGTGTTCGGCGCGCTCGTGATGTACATCATGAGCATGGCCGCTCTCTTCCGCCTGCGCGCCACCGAGCCCAATCTTATCAGGCCGTTCAAGGCGCCGCTCTATCCGGTGCTCCCGGCCGTGGCGCTGGTGTGCGCGACGCTCTCGCTGCTCACGATGATTTGGTTCAACCTGCAGGTGTTCGCCGCCTTCGTGGTGCTGTTCGCCGCCGGTCTGCTGCTCTATCGTCTGACGGCCGGCAAGCGCGGCAACGCGGCGAATGACGATCTGCTCGACATCGCTTTGACCGAGGCCCGCGCCATGGCCGACTGATCCGCCAGGGCCGGCGAGATCCAGGATCGAGGCAAGCCCTCCGCGTCCCTGCGCGGAGGGCTTTATCGATAGCCCGCTTCGGCAGGCACGTGACTTGCATAACTACGAGGTGTCAACCGACGGCGTACGTCCTCAAAGGCGAGGATTTCATGGCACAGCCTCTTGCAGCCGAACGCGAGCATCCGCGCGACCGCAGCCGGAACATTCTGGCCGCTGCTGCGACCGGTGTCGCTGATTTCATCGCCCTGACGGGAGGCCGTCCGGAAGCGGTATTCGAACGGGTGGGCATCGATGCCGAATGCCTCGGCCAGACCCGCCGCGCGCTCGACCTCGCCGACTATGTCGCGATGATGGAAGACGCCGCGCAGGAGACCGGCAACGACAATTTCGGACTGTGGTTCGGCCAGCGCTACCAGCCGCAGATGCTCGGCCTGATCGGCGAGATCGCGCTGTCCGCGCCGACGCTCGGTTCGGCGATCGAGCATCTCGCGCTGTGGTTTCCCTGGCATCAGCAGGCCACCGAGACCCGCCTCGCCCGCAAGGACGGCTTTCTCCACCTCGAATATCGCATCCTCGACGGCTCGATCGTCGATCGCCGGCAGGATGCCGAATTGACCATGGGCATGTTCGCGAACGTCTTCCGCGCGTGCCTGCCATCGGGCTGGGCGCCTGACATGGTGCTGTTCGAGCATGCCCGGCCGGCCGCCTGGCGCGATCATGAGGCAGCCTTCGATGCCGACGTCGGATGGTCGCAAGGCACCAATGCGCTGGTGTTTCGCGACCGCGGCCTGGACCGCGCCATGCCAGGGGCCGATCTGTCACGCCTGCAGCGGCTCACGACCGATCTTGCCAGTGTCGCCGGCTCGTGCGGCACGCCGGCGTTCCTCGATCTGGTCCGCGGCGAGATCAGACGACGGCTGTCGGCCGGCGCGCTGCATCTCGAGGAGGTCGCCGACGCGCTGTCGACCACGCCGTGGACGTTGCAGCGCCGGCTTGCCGAGTTCGGCGCCACCTTCTCCGACCTCGTCGAGGCGACCCGGCTCGACCTCGCCCGCCACTATCTGCGCCAAGCGCATCTGCCGCTCGGCGACGTCGCCTTCCTGCTCGGCTATTCCGAGGCGTCCGCGTTCTCCCGTGCCTTCGCGCGCTGGAGCGGCTGCAGCCCGCGGCAGTGGCGCCAACGGTCATTGCAGGCGACGGCTCGCAGCTAGCGCCACGCCGCCGGCATCAATCAGCCGGCATCGTCTTCTCGACCAGCCGCACCCAATAGGAGGCGCCATGGCCGAGAATGTTGTCGTTGAAGCGATAGGCCGGGTGGTGGCAATCCTTGCCGTCGCCCATGCCGAGGAAGACGAAGGCGCCGGGACGGGCCTGCAGCATGAAGGCGAAATCCTCGGCCCCCATCAGCGGCGGCGCATTGTCGACCACCCGCTCCGCGCCGACAACGTCGCGGGCGACGTCAGCGGCGACGCCGGTCTCGCGCGCATGGTTCATCGTGATCGGGTAGAGCCGCGTGTATTTCGTCGTCGCCTCACCGCCATAGGTGCGGGCGATGCCGTCGGCGACCTCGGCAATGCGGCGCTCGACCAGATCCTGCACCTCGGGATCCAGCGTGCGCACGGTCCCCTTCAATTCGACGGTCTCCGGAATGACGTTCATCGCCTTGCCGGCCTCGACGACGCAGATCGAGATGACCGCCGACTTGATCGGATCGACGTTGCGCGACACGATCGACTGCAGCGCCGTGATGATGTGCGCAGCGATCAGCACGCTGTCGACCGCCTTGTGAACCCCGGCGCCGGCATGACCGCCCTTGCCGCGGACGGTGATCTCGATCTGGTCCGATGACGCCAGCATCGGGCCCGGCCGCAGCGCGAAGACGCCTTCGGGCACGCCCGGCGCATTGTGCAGACCGTAGACCTCCTGGATGCCCCAGCGGGTCATCAATCCATCGTCGACCATCGCCTTGCCGCCGGCGCCGCCCTCCTCGGCGGGCTGGAAGATTACGATCGCGGTGCCGTCGAAATTGCGCGTGTCGGCGAGATGCTTGGCGGCACCCAGCAGCATCGCGGTATGGCCGTCATGGCCGCAGGCATGCATCAGGCCCGGCGTCTTCGACGCATAGGGCACCCCCGAGGCTTCCTCGATCGGCAGCGCATCCATGTCGGCGCGCAGGCCGACGGTGCGACCTGAACTCGTCCGACGGCCGCGGATGACACCGACCACGCCGGTGCGCCCGATGCCCGTCACCACCTCGTCACAACCGAATTCGCGCAAGCGCTCGGCGACGATGCCGGCGGTGCGATGCACCTCGTACATCAATTCCGGATGTTCGTGGAAATCATGGCGCCAGGCGGCCATGTCGTCGGCGAGCGCGGCGATGCTGTTGAGGATGGGCATGGAGGCGGTGTTCTCGTTCAGGACGTTGACGCCCGAACCATGACCGGAACGGCGGACGGACACAAGCTTTCGCCTGCATCACCCCTCGATCGGCGCGTGTGACAGATAGGCCAGCAGCTTCATCTCGCGGCGACCGCGGGTGACGGTGTCGAGCACGAGGCCCGACGAGGCCGACAGCAGCGCCATGATCATCAGGCCCATCGACAGCACGGCGGTCGGCAGCCGCGGCACCAACCCGGTCTCGATATAGGTGACGAAGATGGGAATCGCGAAGCCGATCGAGACCAGCGCGAGGAAAATGCCGATCGCGCTGAAGAAGCGCAGCGGCTTCTCCGAGCGATAAAGCTTCAGGATCGTGCCGAGGATGCGGAAGCCGTCGCGCCAGGTGTTGAGCTTGGAGACGGACCCTTCGGGCCGCGCGTAGTATGGCGTCGCGACCTCGGCGACCGGCAGCGCCAGCTCCAGCGCATGCACGGTCAGCTCGGTCTCGATCTCGAATCCGTCGGAGAGGACGGGGAAGGATTTGACGAAACGGCGCGAGAATACGCGGTAGCCGGACAGGATGTCCTTGAAGGCCTGGCCGAACACCTCGGCGAGGAAGCTCGTCAGCATCCAGTTGCCGGTGCGATGACCCATGCGATAGGCGGCCTGCTCCTGGTCGACGCGCAGGCCCACCACCATGTCGAGCCGCTCGCTGACGAGACGCGCGATCATGCCGGGCGCACTCGGCGCGTCATAGGTCGCGTCGCCATCGACCAGGACGTAGATGTCAGCATCGACATCGGCGAACATGCGCCGGACGACGTGGCCCTTGCCCTGCCGCCGCTCAGAGCGCACCTCGGCGCCGGCCGCGCGCGCGACCTCGATGGTGCGGTCCTTGGAATTGTTGTCGTAGACATAGACCGTGGCCGTCGGCAGCGCCTGCTTGAAATCGCGGACCACGGTGGCGACCGCGGCCTCCTCATTGTAGCAGGGCACCAGCACGGCGATCCGCATCGAAGGTGATATCATCGACCCCTCTCCCACGGCCGGGAGACTGCCCTCATTCGGTGCAGAAATTCATAATGATCCGGCGGCAACGTTCTGTTCCGGCCGCCAGGTGGGAATGACCTTAACGCCGTCTAGCACCTCGCGCAGGCGGGACAGCGTGCCGAGCGTCGTTCCCTCCGGCAGCGCATCAAATGCGAAGAATCCGGTCTCCACGATCTCGAGGTTCGGCTCCGGCGGCCGGTCCTGCGTGAACCTTTTGATAACGAAGACGGCGACGTGGTCGCGCGACGAGACGTGGCTGTTGAGGAAGATGCCGTGCAGCTCCGGCTCGCCTTCGAGCGCGATCCGGCCCTCCTCGAACAGCTCCCGCGTCAGCGCCTCGATGAACGTCTCGCCGACCTCGACGCCGCCGCCCGGCAGGTGCCAACCCGAGACATAGCCATGCCGGACCAGGAACACGCGGTTCTCGGCATCCAGCACCACGCCGCGGACGCCGAGCGTCATGCCGCGGGCGAAGCGCCAATAGAGATGGAAGCCGCGGCGGAGCACGGGCTCGAACCGGATCCGCAGCCGGCTCAGATGTGTCGTCATCGCTGTCGTCGTCCTGGTTGTTCTTGCGCTCGCTGGCAGGGCTTGTCATGAGAGCCGGGCACCACGAGGGATAGCACGAGATGACATCTGGGCGCGCTTGCATCCGCCATCGGCACCGAGGGGCATAATGGCCGCCTTCACGCTCGCCCATCTGTCCGACCCGCATCTCGCGCCACAGCACAAGCCGCGCCTGTCGGAGCTCGCCGGCAAGCGCGCGCTCGGCTATCTCAACTGGACGCGCAATCGCTACAAATACCATCGCAGCGATATCCTCGATCTGCTCATCTCCGACCTGCACACGCAGATGCCGGACCAGATCGCCGTCACCGGCGATCTGGTCAATTTCGCCCTGGAATCCGAATTCCCCATCGCCCAGGCCTGGCTGCGGACGGTGGGGCCGCCGGACAGGGTCACCGCGATCCCGGGCAATCACGACGCGTATGTGCGCTCGACCCGGCTGCGCTTCGCCGAGAGCTTTGCCGACTATTTCGGCGGCGATGCCGCGGGACCGGCAACGTTCCCCTCGCTGCGCCGGCGCGGGCCGCTGGCGCTGATCAGCCTGTCCTCGGCCGTGCCCTCGGCGCCGTTCATGGCGACGGGACGGATCGGCAGCGCGCAACTCGCCGCGCTTGAGCTGCTGCTCGAATCGCTTGCGCACGAGCAGCTGTTCCGCGTGCTGCTGGTGCATCATCCGCTGCGCTCGGCCCACCGGATGAAGCGGCTGACCGACGCCAAGAAGCTGATCGCGCTGCTCGCGCGCCATGGCGTCGAGCTGATCCTGCACGGCCATGACCACGTGCATTCGACCATCTGGATCGACGGCCCGGAGCGCAAGATCCCGGTCGTCGGCGTGCCCTCGGCCTCCTCGATCGCGCATGGCCACTATCCAGCCGCGGCCTACAACATGTTTGCCATCAGCAGCGACGGCAATCACTGGCGCTGCGACATGACCGTGCGCGCGGTCAACGAGGCGCTGCGCGTGCGCGAAATCCGCGAGGTCCGCCTGCTTTGAGTCGCGGCCAAGTCCTCAGATCTGCTGCAGGCTCGCATAGAACGCGACCCCGAACAGCGACAGCGCGCCAAGCACGAAGCCGAGCACGAACGGCCAGAACCCGCCGCGCCGCCGCGGCGCCTCGCTGGTCTCCTTCGCCTGAGCCCGGGCGACGCTGAAGGCACGCTCGCGCTCGACCATGCGGCGGGCGACGTAGTCGGTGACGGCTTTCACGATCGCACCGATGTCGTGCGACTCGACGAGCACGATGCGGCCGTTGCGGGTGTCCTGCACGAAGCGATACTGCCGCTTGTCACGCCCCATCACGACATGGGCGACGACGTCGATCCACAGCCGCGGCGTCTCGCCCTGGCTGATGCCACGGTCGAACAGATCGAGCTGGCTCGGGATCTCTGCGAACAGGGGGTCGAGCGCGTCGTTGAGTATCTCCAGCCGAGCCACCTCGGCGTCGCGCAGGTCGACCACCACGCCCGTTCGGTCCGCGGCCTCGATCCGGGCCTGGCGCAGCGCTTCGCGCAGGCGCACGGGGCGGGAGTCTGTGCTGCTATCGGCGGCCTCGGACATCGCTCACGCTTTCACGGTTCGGCCCTGGTTTCGCCAGGTTCCCACCGCGTAAACCTAGCAGTAACCCAGTATTCTGCAATCCCCTTTCATCTTCAATGGGTTATAAGCACGCCGTCGTAACCACGAAAAGGACGTGGGCGGCCCCCGCCGATGTGATCCGGCTGAGACCGCCCCGTCCTTGGGCTCTTCCTTGAGCTTATTGAAATACCCGGCAATGCATTCCTTGCGCGGCCGCGTCAGGCGGCCGGAGCGCGCTGCGGTTCCTCGACGATCGAGAACCGCACGCCAGCCTTGTGGCGGTTCTCCTCGGACACCTCGCGCCAGCAATCCTCGGCTTCCTTGCGCGACTTGAACGGACCCTTCACCTGGGCCGAGCCTTCCACCAGCTTGTGGAAATTCATCGAGCCGAACTCGCCGCCGATCACCCAGAAATTGCTGCTCATGAGACTCTCCTTCAACCGTCACAATTTTGACAGTGCATTGCGAATTGCGTGACAGGAGATAAACGCGAGTCCGGATGTTTCGTATAGAGCCCTTGTTTTCGAATGGTGATGTCATGTAACATCATCACTTGTCATAAATGTCATTTTGTAAATATTGTCACAAAGGCGGGCCGGCCGGCCCGAAGGGGGATCGCGATGCCCGGCGAATCCGGAAAGAAGCTGTTCGTCGGCCCGCGCTTCAGGCGCATCCGCCAGCAATTGGGGCTGTCGCAGACCCAGCTCGCCGAGGGCCTCGGGATCTCGCCGAGCTATGTCAACCTGATCGAGCGCAACCAGCGCCCGGTCTCTGCCCAGATCCTGCTGCGGCTGGCCGAAACCTACGACCTCGACCTGCGCGACCTCGCCAGCGCCGACGAGGACCGCTTCTTCGCCGAGCTCAACGAGATCTTCTCCGATCCGCTGTTCCGCCAGATCGAGCTGCCCAAGCAGGAGCTGCGCGATCTCGCCGAGCTCTGCCCCGGCGTCACCCACGCGCTGCAGCGGCTGTACGCGGCCTACACCGAGGCGCGCCGCGGCGAGACCCTGGTGGCGGCGCAGATGGCCGACCGCAACGAGGGCGCCCGTTTCGAGGCCAACCCGATCGAGCGCGTGCGGGACCTGATCGAAGCCAACCGCAACTATTTCGCCGAGCTCGAGCAGCAGGCCGAAAGCCTGCGCGACGCGCTCGACGTGCCGGCCGAGGGGCTCTATGCGGCGCTCGCGGCGCGGCTGCGCGAAAAACATTCGGTGCAGACCCGCGTCATGCCGGTCGACGTGATGCGCGAGACCCTGCGCCGCTACGATCGCCACCGCCGCCAGTTGCTGATCTCCGAGCTGGTCGACGGTCCCGGCCGCACCTTCCAGCTCGCCGTGCAGCTCGGCATGGCCGAATGCCTGCCGCAGTTCGAGCTCATCATCGGCCGCGCCGGTGCGCTCGACGACACCGCGCGGCGGCTGTATCGCATGACGCTGGCGAGCTACTTCGCCGCCGCCGTGATGATGCCCTACGCCCCGTTTCTCGCCGCGGCCGAAGCGCTCAACTACGACATCAACGTGCTGGCGCAGCGCTTCAACACCGGCTTCGAGCAGGTCTGCCACCGCCTCACCACCCTGTCGCGCCCGAACGCCCGCGGCATCCCGTTCTTCATGCTGCGCGTCGACAATGCCGGCAACGTCTCCAAGCGCTTCTCGTCGGGCACCTTCCCGTTCTCCAAGTTCGGCGGCACCTGCCCGCTGTGGAACGTGCATTCGACCTTCGACACGCCCGACCGCCTCCTTAAGCAGATCATCGAGCTGCCGGACGGTTCGCGCTATTTCTCGATCGCCCAGATGGTCCGCCGCCCGGTCGCGCCGCATCCGCTGCCGCAGCCACGCTTCGCCATCGGCCTCGGCTGCGAGATCAGGCATGCGTCGCGCTTGGTCTATGCCGCCGGCATCGATCTGGAGAAGACCGAGGGCACGCCGATCGGGGTCAACTGCCGGCTGTGCGAGCGGGAGAACTGCGCCCAGCGCGCCGAGCCGCCGATCACGCGCACGCTGATCTTGGACGAGACCACGCGGCGCGTCAGCTCGTTCGCGTTCAGCAATGCCAGGGAGCTTTGAGACCACGGCTCTCTCCTCCGTCATTCCGGGGCGCGCGAAGCGCAAACCAGGAATCCATCCAACGACACCGCCTGCGGCCCTGATTCCGGGCTCGCGCTTCGCGCGCCCCGGACTGACACCGCGTTTTTAGCCCCATCTATCCACGTCATTGGTCACGGCGCGCAGAGAGCAGCGCCCGATGCAGACAGCGCCGCATGCGCGCCTTTGCCCACCCTACGAACTGCAATCGCTAAGAGAGCTTTCGTTTGGAAGAACCTCGCGTTGCCAAAGAATGATCCGACCTAATCCGAGGCCAGCCGCGAGAAGCGGAAGTTGCAGTGGCTTGCGCCACCGGCCAGCGTCTGCGTCCGCTCGAGCCGGACGCCGCGCGTCGCATAGGCGTCGACGTCCAGCCCGCAGATGTTCGGCAGGATGTCCTTGTCACCATGACGAGCGGCGAATTTGCAGAAGCCGCAAGCCTTGTAGTCGATGCCGAATTCGAAGGTGTCACTCGGGCCGGGCTCGACGACGTCGTAGACGAAGTCGTCAGGAAATTCGTGCCGATGGCTTTCCGATGTACTCAACGCCGCCTGTTGACGCAAGAAGCTCCGGTTCTCGGGCGACATGAATCGGCGGCCCGCTTCGAGACGCTGCGCTTCAGGCTCCGTGAGCAGCTGCGCCTTGTGGACCTCTCGTTCGATGTCGCCGATCACGGCGGATGGCAAGCCGTGTCGCCGGAGCACACGGCTCATGGCCATGAAGCCGATGAGCTGCATGAAGAACGCGGTCATGCGGCTTGCGGCGCCTCCGACATATGGAAGCTGGTTGAGCACGACGTCGAACTCCTTCAGGACGTCGGTCCTGATTGCATCGATGTCAGACAGCTCAGCCCGCTGGCTCAGGAAGGGACCGGCAAGGTCGAGGCGCTGGCGCATGGCGTCCTGCATGGCGCCGATGTGCGTCTGGTAGAAGAGATGGATATCGGACATCGAACCTCCTTCGTTGCCGGACCTGTCCGGCCAGCACGTTGAGCAAGCAACCCTACCCGCGACCATCCGCGGGCCTCAAAGCAGAGTTTCTGCGGCTCAGCGAAAGAAAATCTATTGCAGGCCTACGGACCTGCCGTGCCAGAGTGCCTGACGATGACCTACAGCCTCCCTCCCCTGAACGCGCTCCGAGCCTTCGAAGCTGCGGCGCGACATCTCAGCTTCAAGCTGGCTGCGCATGAGCTGCATGTGACGCCCGCCGCTATCGGGCAGCACGTGAAGGCCCTCGAACTGCGCCTCGGGGTGCGTCTGTTCGAGCGGCTGCACAAGCAACTCGTCCTGACGGCGGAGGGACAGTCCTATCTGGTCGGGATCTCCGACGGCTTTCGCCGCATCGCAGATGCGACCTCGCAGCTCAAACCCCGATGCGCGGTGCTGCTGCAACTGGGCGTCCACGACGGCTTCGATTTGCGTCGCCTCGCGCTGGAGCATTTCCGCGGCACACATCCCGACATCGGATTGCGGGTCGTGCAGCCGGCCGGCTTGCATGAGTTGGTCGAAGGGAAGGTCGACGTGTTGATCGGCCGTGGCCTTAGCAACCATCCCGGCTATCGCTGCGACAGGATCGAAGGGAGCAGCGGCTTGGGAGACTGGCTCATCGTACCTGAAGGGACGGCGGAGTGTCCGGAAGTGACGGGCTTGCGCGTATGGTTGCGTTCCAGATCGGCTGACGCCTTGCCGACCGACCGTCGACCAGGTCGGATCGGCCTCGTCCGACGTTGAAGCCTCCCCCCTCGCCTTTGCCAATATAGAGCCGTGCGAGCAACGACCGGTCAGCGGCGTCATGATCGTCGTTCATGTGCCGTTCGGACACGACGATCGATTATTCGGGCTGAAAGGTCGCGCTTCCCGATGGAACCCGACGCCTTCAGAAATGTTGCTCCGCAGTTCCATGCAGCAAAGCGAGAATAAGTTGAATCGCCGTCAGTTCATTCAATCTGCGGCTGCGATCCCGGTCGCCGCATCGCTGGCGCGGAGTGCGTCGGCAGCGGCGCAGCCGTTCAGTGCAGCCACTGTCCGCGACCTCGCGCGCAATCTCGCGGCCAAGCCCTACGCTGCGCCGGACGACAAGCTGCCGGACGCGCTGGCCAAGCTCGACTACGACGCCTATCGCTCGATCCGCTTCCTGCCGGACCATGCGCTGTGGCGCGGCGATAACCTGCCGTTCCAGGCGCAGTTCTTCCACCGCGGCTCCATCTACAAGGACCGGGTCGACATCTACGAGATTGCCGACGGGCAGGCCAAGCCCGTGGCCTATCGTCCGGAGGACTTTGCATTCGGTCAGCAGGTCGCGGCGTTCCCGGCCGCCGATCTCGGCTTTGCCGGCTTCCGCATCCACGCGCCGATGAACCGGCCGGACTACTACGACGAGGTCTGTGTGTTTCTTGGCGCGAGCTATTTTCGCGCGGTCGCCAAGGGCGAGATCTACGGGCTCTCCGCGCGGGGGCTGTCGATCGACACCGGCGAGGCCAAGGGCGAGGAATTTCCGGTGTTCAAGGCGTTCTGGCTCGAGAAGCCGACGGGCGGCGCCACCGCGATGGTGGTGCACGCGCTGCTCGACAGCAAGAGCGCCACCGGCTCCTACCGGTTCACCATCCGTCCCGGCGAGACGACCGTGTTCGACGTCGAGGCCTCGCTGTATCCGCGCGTCGAGATCGCTCACGCCGGGCTCGCGCCGATGACCAGCATGTTCTTCTTCGGACCCAACGACCGCAACGACGTCGACGACTTCCGCCCCGCCGTGCACGATTCCGACGGGCTGGCGATGTTCAACGGCAAGGGCGAGCAGTTGTGGCGCCCCCTGAGCAATCCGCGAGACCTGCAGGTCAGCGTGTTCAACGATCTCAACCCGCGCGGCTTCGGCTTGATGCAGCGGGAGCGAAAATACGCCGCCTACCAGGATCTGGAATCGCATTTCGAACGGCGGCCGAGCCTGTGGATCGAGCCGATCGGTGACTGGGGTGACGGCGCGGTGGTGCTGTTCGAGATTCCGACCAAGCAGGAGATCCACGACAACATCGCCGCATTCTGGCGACCGAAGGCGCCGCTCGCCGCCAAGGGAGAGCACAACATGACCTACCGCCTGCATTGGGGCCAGGATGCGCCGAAGCCGCATGCGCTCGCGCGCGTCACTCGCACCGGCGTCGGCGTTCACGGCGAAGGACGGTTGTTCGTGCTCGAGCTCGAGGGAGACGCCTTGAAGGAACTCGATCCGGGCCAGGTCAAGGGCGTGGTCAGCGCCGACAAAGCGGAGGTGACCAACATCGTCACGCAGCCCAACCCCGTGACGGGCGGATGGCGGCTGAGCTTCCAATGTGCCGTGAATGGCGCACCGGTCGAGCTGCGCGCCGAGCTCACCGCCAATGACAAGCTCGTCTCCGAGAGCTGGATCTATCGATGGACGCCGTAACCTCAAGGCAGATGCGCGCGCCTCATCGCGCGGCGATCAACGGCTTCCTTCCCGCAGAAGCGCCGCTCGCGATGGAGCCGTCGCCGCTGCATCACGTTCCGGCGGCGCAACAGGCGATCACGAGCGGGCCACGCATCGCGTTGCGGCGCGCGCTGATCTTCGCCGGCACGGCCGCGTTGACCTTGGCCGGCTGCTACAAGATGTACGAAGTGGTCGAGGTCGGCGGGGTGACCGTGCTGGAAGGCATGGTGCTGGTGCTGTTCTCGATCCTGCTTGCGTGGATCGCCTTCGCCTTCGTGTGCGCGCTGGCCGGCTTCTATGCCTTGCTGGGGCGGCGGCGCGATACGATCGCGATCGACATCGACGGCCCTCTGCCCGATCTCGCAAGCCGCACGGCGATGCTGCTGCCGACCTACAACGAGGATCCGCATGCGGTGATGGTGCGGCTGCGGGCCATGATCGAATCCGTCGCCGAGACCGGTCAGGCCGAGCGCTTCGACTGGTTTCTGCTGAGCGACACCACCGATCCCGACATCTGGATCGGCGAGGAGGCCGCATTTCTGGCGCTGCGCGAGGCCTGCGGCACCGATCGCGTGTTCTACCGGCACCGCGCCGACAATGTCGCCCGCAAGGCGGGCAACATCGCCGAATGGGTGCGGCGCTTCGGCGCGGCTTATGATCACATGATCATCCTCGACGCCGACAGCCTGATGAGCGGCCCGACCGTGGTGCGGCTGGCGCATGCGATGGAGCACGCCCCGCAAGCGGCGCTGATCCAGACCCTGCCCGTGATCGTCAACGGCACCAGTCTCTTCGCTCGCCTTCAGCAGTTCGCCGGCCGACTCTACGGGCCGGTCATCGCCGCCGGCAATGCCTGGTGGTACGGCGCCGAAGGCAACTATTGGGGCCACAACGCCATCATTCGCGTCGCGGCGTTCGCGCAGGACGCGGCCCTACCGGAGTTGCGCGGCCGCAAGCCGTTCGGCGGGCATATTCTCAGCCACGACTTCATAGAAGCCGCGCTGATGCGCCGCGCCGGCTGGGGCATCTACATGACGGTCGACCTCGACGGCAGCTTCGAGGAAGTCCCGCCATCGCTGATCGACCATGCCGCGCGCGACCGGCGCTGGTGCCAGGGCAATCTGCAGCATTTGGCGGTGCTGCCGGCGCGCGGCCTGCATTGGGTATCGCGGCTGCACCTGTTGATCGGCATTGGCGCCTACATCACCGCGCCGCTGTGGTTCGCCTTCCTCGTGCTCGGCATCCTGATTTCGCTGCAGGCCAATTTCGTCCGGCCGGAATACTTCCCGAAGGGCTTTGCGCTGTTTCCGACTTGGCCGGCCCAGGACCCGGTGCTCGCCGCCCAGGTCTTCGCGGCGACGCTCGGCCTGCTGATGCTGCCGAAGCTGCTCGCCTGCCTCGGCACGTTGTTCACGCCGACGCGCCGCCGAGGCTTTGGCGGCGGGTTGCGCCTCTGCGTCGCCGTGCTGGCGGAGACCGTGCTGGCTGCGCTGATCGCGCCCTCGATGATGATCTTCCAGTCGGTCGCGGTGACCGAGATCCTGCTGGGACGCGACGCCGGCTGGCAGGTACAGCGCCGCAGCGACGGCGGCGTGAGCCGGCAGGAGATCTATCGAAAGTTCGCGCTGCCCACCCTGTGCGGCCTCGCAATGGCTGCCAGCGCCTATGCGGTGTCGCTGCCTCTGCTCGCCTGGATGTCGCCGGTCATTGCCGGCCTCGTGCTGTCGATTCCGATCGGACTTCTGACGGGCGGCCGCAGCACCGGCACCGCCCTGTTCGTGACGCCCGAGGACCGGACGCCGCCGCGCGTGCTGATCCGGGCGCGGGAGCTTGCCGATGAGCCCGAGCCCCGCCGCGAGGCCGCGCTGGTCGCGCTGCAGCGGAATGCCGAGCTGCGGCGACAGCATGTCGATGCCCTGCCCGCGCCACAGCGGCGCGAGCCGGGCGACATCGACGTCGACCTCGCCACCGCCAAGGCGCGGATCGCGGGGGCCGGCTCGTTCACGCAGGCGATCCGCTTCCTGTCGCGCCGTGAGATCCTGGCCGTCCTCAGGGATGGCGCGACGCTGGAGCAGCTCGTCGCACTTCCCGCATGAGCGCCTGGACGACCTGCCCTATTTGGTCAGATGCGCCGATGCGATCGCCTGCTGGAACAGCGCGGTAAGCGCTGCGCCGATGCTGCCGCTCGAATCGACTTCGTAGTAGTAGCCCGGGCTGGCGCACGATTTCATGATGCCGCTGATCGAATCCCGCCATGGCGCGATATAGGTCGTGTACCAGCTGTTGTTGGTGATCGCGAGATAGGTGGTGTAGAGCACGGCGATCTTGATGCCACGAGCCTTCAACGCATCGCAGGTCGTCGTGTTCAGCGGCTCCTGGCAGCGGCCGCCCGAGAGAACTGTCTTGCTGCAGGTGGTCGGATAGGAATAGTCGGCGACGCCGTCGGAGACGAAGAACAGCCATTTCTGCGGCTTGGTCGACGAGCCATCGCCCTGGGTCGGGATGACGCCGTTCATCGCGGACATCGCACCGTCGAAATCGCTGCACATGTCGTTGTTGTAGCCGCTGTAGGGGATCGTCATCAGGTCGAGCGAACCGACCGACGATTTCACCGAGGACATGCTCGAGGACAGGCTGGCGATGGTCGTGAGGCCGAGCGAGCCGCAGTCGCTGCCCAGGCTGTAGACCGCCATGCGGTACTGGTTGCTGACGACCTGGCTGGCGGTCGCCGTGTCCGTGAGCGACTGCGTCGCGCTCCGGACGACGTCGATGCGCATCGTCACGCCCTTCTTCTTGGCGATGGAATAATAGCTGTTGGTCTGCAGCGTCTTCTTCGAGCTCGACGTATAGGTGTCGTGGCAGGCGAAGGCGCACTTGTCGGACGTCGCATTCTGCAGCGTCGTCATGTCGGCCGTGGTTGCGCCGAGGCCCTGCGACGGCGAGTTGTCGAGCAGAACGTAAAAGTCCATATAGGTCGGGAACGAGGCCGAAGCCGACGACGAGGCCGAGACCGTCATGGTCGGGTAGCCGAACATGTGCATGAAGGCCGTCTTGACCACCACGGTGGCGCTGCCGGTCACGGTCCGCGCGGTGACGCTGTCGCTGATATCGATGTTCAGCGAGTCCGCCGCCAGATTGTGCGCCGCCATCTGGCCGTTGAACATGTTGGTCGCCGCCGTCTTGGCATCCGACGCGGCGCCGCGCATGGCGGTGTAGCCGGTCGCAGCCAGCATCGCGGCGTCGATCGAAGCCGACAGCTTCGCCTTGGCGCGCACGGCCATCGAATAGTCGATCGCCGAGCCGACGAAGGCGAGGATCGGGAGCAAAGCAAGCGCGAAGATGATCGCGATGTTGCCGCTCTGGTCGCGACGGAAACGCGACAATAGCCTGAGGTATC
Organism: Bradyrhizobium sp. SZCCHNR1053; assembly: GCF_032381235.1. Lineage (NCBI taxonomy): Bacteria > Pseudomonadati > Pseudomonadota > Alphaproteobacteria > Hyphomicrobiales > Nitrobacteraceae > Bradyrhizobium > Bradyrhizobium sp. SZCCHNR1053. The sequence goes on along the minus strand of NZ_JAUHJM010000003.1, from coordinate 418,245 downwards.
TATTTCCGGCCAGCACGGCCACACTCCAACGAACACGGTGATGTTGCCGGGAATGTTGCGGATCAAGCGTTGCATTGGAATTGATGGAATTGCCGAGAATTGGTTACGTTGCGTTTCCGATTGTCGTAAGCGGCCTTCCGGCGGTGTCGATGCACCACTCAGAGTGACATGACTGCCATGCGGACAGTGTTTTTGGCGGGCCCAACACGGAATGCCGGACGGGTCTCATCCGCCCGCCGCCCCCTGATCTGCGCGGCACCCCTCCTCTGGTACCCCGATTGCAAAGCGGCTGCGCCGATTGCATAGTCCGCGCGGTTTGCAGCGCCGGGGCGCGCTGATTCTCTGGGGGAGTTGAGGACGACGATGGCGGATGCCGATCTTGATGCCGTGATCCGGCAACTGGCCAAGCAGCAGAACAAGGCCATTCTGGCGGCGGCGAAGAAGCGCAGGGACCGCTTCAACGGCATGGCCGTCAAGGCCAAGGACAAGGACGCCAAGGAGCGCTTCAAGCTGCTCGCTCGCGAGGCAGTCGAGCAGGCCAATGCCGCCGCCCGACGGCTCCTGATCTCCGCCGACAACGTCGCCGACAGCTACGCCCGCGCGATGCGCCAGGCCGCCGCCGCGGAGCTGCCCAGGAAGGCGGAGTCCAAGCCTCCGGAGAAAAAGGCCGACGCCGCGGCAGCCAAGCCGCAAGCTCGCAAGGCGGCCAGGAAGGCTCCTGCGAGGGCCACGGCGAAGAAGGCCGCCAAGTCGGCCTGAGCCGGGCTCCGAGCGGACGCCTCGCCACCTCCGAAAATTGCGCCTTCGATAGCAACCATCGCCGCGCCCTTCGACTTGCCTCCGCAACATTCTGCCCGGAGGACTGTATGAAGGCGCTGGTTTGGCATGGCAAAGAGGACATTCGCTGCGACACGGTGAGCGATCCCGAGATCGAGCATGACAGGGATGCCATCATCAAGGTGACGAGCTGCGCGATCTGCGGCTCCGACCTGCATCTGTTCCACAACTACATCCCGGCGATGATGCCCGGCGACATCATGGGCCACGAGACCATGGGCGAGGTCGTCGAGGTCGGTTCCGGTGTCAACGGCAAGCTCAAGAAGGGCGACCGCATCGTCGTGCCCTTCACCATCATCTGCGGCGAATGCGAGCAGTGCCGACGCGGCAATTTCTCGGTCTGTGAGACCACCAACCGCAACAAGCATCTTGCCGAGAAGGTGTTCGGACACACCACCGCAGGCCTGTTCGGCTACACGCATCTCACCGGCGGCTATCCGGGCGGCCAGGCCGAGTATCTGCGCGTGCCGTTCGCCGACGCCACGCATATCAAGGTTCCCGACGGCTTGACGGACGAGCAGGCGCTGTTTCTCAGCGACATCTTCCCAACCGGATGGCAGGCGGCCGCGCAATGCGACATCGAGCCGGACGATACCGTCGCTGTGTGGGGTTGCGGCCCGGTGGGACAGATGGCGATCCGCAGCGCCATCCTGCTCGGCGCCGCCAAGGTGATTGCGATCGACCGCATTCCGGAGCGGCTGGCGATGGCCGAAGCCAGCGGCGCCATCCCCATCAATTTCGACAAGGAGAGCGTGGTCAGACGGCTGAACGAGCTGACCGACAACAAGGGCCCGGAGAAGTGCATCGATTGCGTCGGCTTCGAGAGCCATGTCACCCTGGCGCAGCCCGATAGCGTAGTCGATCGCGCCAAGCAGGACAGCTGCGTCAAGGTCGTGCTGAAGCCATAAGGGATCGCATCGCATGTTTCATGTCTCGAATCTCGTGAGGTCGAAAGGCGACCCCAAGATCATCTCGACCGGCCCGAGCTCGCTGACGCCGGCCGATCGACTGGCCCGCGGGCTCGGCTGGTTCAGCATTGCGCTCGGCACGCTGGAGCTGCTGGCGCCGCACCGCGTCACCCATGCGCTCGGCATGGAGGGCCGCGAGGGACTGGTGCGCGCCTATGGCGTGCGCGAGCTGTTCGCCGGCGTGCCACGCTCTCGGTGGAGAAGCGGGCCGGCCTGCTGAGCCGCGTCGCCGGCGATGGGCTCGACATGACGACGCTGGCCGGTGAGCTCAGGCCGAGCAATCCGCGCGTGGGCAGCGTGCTGGCGGCGCTGGTCATGGTCGGAGGCATCACGGCGCTGGACTACATGTGCGCCCAGGACGTCAAGAGCCAGCACGATCCGCGACGCGGCCGCAAGCGCCTCTACAGCGACCGCAGCGGCTTTCCCAGGGGCATCGCCGCCGCAAAAGGCGCGGCGTTGCCGCGGCCGGCGCGCAGCACCGCTGCGACCTAGCCGGCCTGTGACAAAGCGTCCTGAAGCTACGGCTTCAGGACGACAGAGAACCGGCGAAAGCCCGCGATCTTCGGAAACGCCTCCGCGGCCTCCGGCGAGACCAGGGCCACCACGGCTGCGCTCACCTCGCCATTGTTCAGCCGGGTGATCGCGGTGGCCTGTCCTTCCAGCAGCAGCACCTCCGTCGCACCGGCCGCATTCATGGCCGCGGTGATCTTCGCGTTGGACTTGGCATAGCGCTCGTCGATCGCGATCACCTTGCCGCTGAGATCGGCGACTCCGCGCACGGTGGGACGCGTCAGCAGCACCGCGACGAGATGACTGTCGGCGGGCCCCTCGGGGACACGCAGCGCGGTCATCCGCTCGGCCAGCTCGGCCGCCACCGTCACCGCAGCCACCATGACGTCGCTCTGGACCTTGGCCGGATTCGGCATATCCGTCGTGGCGGAGGGGGTCTTGATCACCGGCGCGGGCGCGCCGTCAGCCGGCGCGACCGGATCGGGCCGCGGCGTTTGCGCCGGCGCCGCGAGCGGCTTTTCGATCGGTTTATCAATCGCCTTTTCAATCGGCTTTTCAGTCGTCTTGGCGGTGACGATTTGCGGCTTGACCCGGCGCTTTGCGGCGTGGGCGTGCTTGCGCTGCAGGGCCGCGCGGCGCGCGACCGCGGCTGCAGGCTTACGGATCGTCTTGGCAGGCTCCAATGATTGCGGCGGCTGGTCGGCGACGGGACCGTCCACGCAGGGCCTTCCGCTCAGATCGACGCAAGGCGAGGCCACTTGCGGCGTCACCTGGTGGCTGCAGCCGGCCAGGGCCAAGGTTGAAACGACGGCCAACGCGCCGAGACAAAGCGCTCTCACTTTTCCGCTCCTGACGACTCTCCTGCGCACGGGACGCGCCTCTGCTTTGGCCTGCTATTTCAAGGGCCATCCGTTAAACTCAGGCTTAAGCGCCGGTCCCGGCACGCGGACTCAGTGAGGCGTGGTTAATGTCGCGCGCACAAGGCGGCGGCATTGGCCGGCCTCGACCGCGAGAACCCGGCATTCCCTCAGCGGATATCAAATAGGCTTCACGCCGCCGCGGGGGGCGTGCACGAATTCCGTTGATCGGATCACCGCACGCCGCCATGTTGCGGCAGGTTCGTCGCGACGCCCCGCGTTCCCTGCGCCCGCCGCGGCGGAACGAAGCGCCGCCGCAGATGTTTCTCGAACTTGCGAAGGATGCTCCATGGCCAAGACAGACCCCGCAGCCGGCAAGCCGATCGCCAATGCCGCGCTCGCCAACATTCCGCGGCTGATCACGGCCTATTATGCGCTGAAGCCCGACCCGCACCGGCCGACCCAGCGCGTCGCGTTCGGCACGTCGGGCCATCGCGGCTCGTCGTTGAAGACCGGCTTCAACGAGAACCACATTCTCGCCACCAGCCAGGCGCTCTGCGACTACCGGCGCCAGCAGGGCCTCGACGGCCCCCTCTTCGTCGGCATCGACACCCACGCGCTGGCCGAGCCGGCGCTCGCCAGCGCGCTGGAAGTGTTCGGCGCCAATGGCGTCGAGGTGATGGTCGACAAGGACGGCGGCTACACGCCGACACCGGTGATCTCGCACGCCATCATCTCCTACAACAAGGGCCGCACGGCGCATCTCGCCGACGGCGTCGTCATCACGCCGTCGCACAATCCGCCGGAGGATGGCGGCTACAAATACAATCCGCCGCATGGCGGTCCCGCCGACACCGACGCGACCGCCGAGATCGAGCGGCAGGCCAATGTCTATCTCGCCAACGACCTCGATGGCGTGTCGCGCATCAGCTACAGTCATGCCAAGCAGCGCGACTCGGTGCACGCTTACGACTACATCACGCCCTACGTCGCCGATCTCGCCAACACCGTCGATCTCGACGCCGTCAAGGCGGCTGGCATCAAGATCGGCATCGATCCGCTCGGCGGCGCTGCGATCGCCTATTGGGCGCCGATCATCGAGCGCTACGGCCTCAATGCCACCATCGTGAACGAGCTCGTCGATCCCACCTTCCGCTTCATGACCGCGGACTGGGACGGCAAGATCCGGATGGACTGCTCATCGCCCTACGCGATGGCGAGCCTGATCGGCATGCGCGAGCGCTTCGATGTCGCGTTTGCCAACGACACCGACGCCGACCGCCATGGCATCGTCACGCGTTCGGGCGGGCTGATGAATCCCAACCACTATCTGGCGACGGCCATCTCCTATCTGTTCGCGCACCGGCCCGATTGGCGAAGCGACGCCGCGATCGGCAAGACCATCGTGTCGAGCTCGATGATCGATCGCGTCGCGCGCAAGCTCGGCCGCAAGCTCGTCGAAACCCCCGTCGGCTTCAAATGGTTCGTCGAAGGCCTCGGCTCCGGCAGCTTCGGCTTCGCCGGCGAGGAGAGCGCAGGCGCGTCGTTCCTGAAGCGCGACGGCACGGTGTGGACCACCGACAAGGACGGCCTGATCCTCGGACTGCTCGCGGCCGAGATCATGGCCAAGCGCGGCCGCGACCCGAGCGAGCTCTACAAGGAGCTGACGGCAGAGCTCGGCGCGCCAGTCTATGAGCGCATCGACGTACCGGCGAGCCCGTCGGCAAAGGCGGCGCTGAAGGCCCTGACGCCGGAAATGCTGAACCTGAAGGAGCTCGCCGGCGATCCCGTCCGCATGGTGCATACGAAGGCTCCGGGCAACGGCCAGTCGTTCGGCGGCATCAAGGTCGAGACCGACTACGGCTGGTTCGCGGCGCGCCCCTCCGGCACCGAGGACGTCAACAAGCTCTATGCCGAGAGCTTTCGCGACGCCGAGCATCTCAAGCGGATCCAGAGCGAGGCCCAGGCGGCGCTGGCGAAGGTGGGGTGAAAGGGCGAGTAGCGAATAGGGTTCTTGCCGTTCCCCATTCGCCATTCGCTATTCGCCCCTGCCCCCTTCCCTCCCGCCCCCCGCATCGGATATCGATGGCTGGACAACGACCTGACAGCCATCGGTGAGACCGGATGCGAAGCTCTTCGACTGCCTTGCGCGTCATCTTCAGCGCGCTCGCAACCTCGTTCATGCTGGTTGTCAGCGCCGCGGCGCAAATGGCGCCGGAAGCGGCCGCGCCGCGTCCGAGGCCGGCGCCTTCCTTGCGCGCCGCAGCCTGCCATAGCGGCCAGAGCTTCGACCGGTTTCTCGCCGAGCTGAAGCAGCGTGCCATTGCCGACGGCGTGTCGCAGAGCGCGATCGCGGCTGCCTCGCCATACCTCACCTACAACCAGAGCATCGTCAACCGCGACCGCGGCCAGCGGGTGTTCGGCCAGCTGTTCACCGAGTTCGCCGGCCGCATGGCCGCAAGCTACCGGATGCAGAACGGCCAGCAGCACATCCGGATGCATGCGGCGGCGTTCGCGCGCGCCGAGAAGGAGTATGGCGTGCCCCCGGCGGTCATCGCCGCATTCTGGGGCCTGGAGAGCGATTTCGGCGCCAACATGGGCAACCTGCCGGTGCTGCCCTCGCTGGTGTCGCTGGCCTACGACTGCCGCCGCAGCGAGCGCTTCCAGAACGAGACCATCGCCGCGTTGAAGGTCATCGACCGGGGCGACCTCGCGCCGTCCGAGATGATCGGCTCCTGGGCCGGCGAGCTCGGCCAGACTCAGTTCCTGCCGACCCACTACGTCACCTATGCCGTCGATTATGACGGCGACGGCCGTCGCGATCTGCTGCGCAGCGCGCCCGACGTGATCGGCTCGACGGCGAACTATATCGCGACCGGGCTGAAATGGCGCCGCGGCGAACCCTGGCTGGAGGAGATCCGCGTGCCCCAGACCTTCCCCTGGGAGCAGGCCGATCTCACCGTCAAGGCGCCGCGCAGCAAATGGGCCGGCCTCGGCGTGACCTATGCCGACGGCCGGTCGCTGCCGAACGATCCGCTCGAAGCCTCCGTGCTGCTGCCGATGGGCCGCAACGGCCCGGCGTTCCTGGCCTACGCCAATTTCGCGGCCTATACCGAATGGAACAACTCGCTGATCTATTCGACCACCGCGGCCTATCTCGCCACCCGCATCGCCGGCGCGGCGCCGATGCGCAAAGCCAGTGGCCCGGTCGCGCAACTGCCGTTCAACGAGATCAAGGAGCTGCAGCAGCTCCTGGTGAAGGCCGGTTTCGACGTCGGCAAGGTCGACGGCGTGCTCGGCCAGCAGAGCCGTATCGCGGTCAAAACGATGCAGTTGCGGCTCGGGCTGCCGGCCGATTCCTGGCCAACGGCGGAACTGCTCGTAGGCATGCGCGGCACACCGCGGGCGCAGGCGGCGCCGGCTTCAGCGACAGCGACACGGTAGGTGAGCCGACATCATCGCGCGACGCTCCTCGTCTCTCAATTGCTGATGACCTATTGTCCGACTTCATGCGACCGTGTCGTCCGCTCTTGGCTATTCCAATTTATCACCTTGGAATTGGACCGCCAGACGATCGCTCAGGACAAAAGCGCGAGCAGACGGACAATTGAAGCCCAATTTGGCTTGTAGCGCCGATCTTCATCCTGACCATGTTCGGCCACCCAGGCTCGTCGTTCTCCACGACCTCGATCCGGCATTTCGTCCACGGCTTGGCGAAATCCTCTAGGGGACGCGTCCACAATCGCCGTGACCTCAGCGTGAACGACTGGAATGCACGGCGACCGCAAAATCAGAAAGATGCAGTTGCATTCTCTTGGACGCCGCCCCATCTCCGAGGGCGCGCGCTTTCGTCGCGACGTCTCCTGCCAAAAGAGAGCATCATGTCCTTTTACGATTCGACCGTGCCGGCCTACCTCCAGATCCTCGGCAGCCTGTCCGGCCTGCTCAGCAAGGCCGAGGCCCATTGCGAAGCCAAAAAGATCGCCCCCGAGGTCCTGCTCGGCGCTCGCCTGTATCCGGACATGCTGCCGCTCTCCAAACAGATCCAGCTCGCCTGCGACTTCGCCGCCAAAGGCTGCGCCCGGCTTTCCCACAGCGAGGTCCCGAGCACACCCGACACCGAGACGACGTTCGCCGAGCTTCGCCAGCGGCTTGCCAGAACCATCGATTACCTGAAGACGTTCCAGCCGGCGCAGTTCGAGGGCGCCGATAGCCGCGACGTGACCTTTCCAAGCGGGCCCAACACCACGCTGACCCTGAAGGGGCAGGACTTCGTTAACCGCGTCTCGTTTCCGAACTTCTATTTCCACGCCGCGATCGCGCACGGCATCCTCCGCCACAACGGCGTCGAAATCGGCAAGCGGGACTTCCTCGGGGTTGCCTGACCCCCTTTTGTTTTCTGCAGCAGGCTACCCAACGGACGGCTTGTTGCGGCGGCCCCGATCGCGCAGCTCGTTTGCGTCGGATGGATACCTCCTGGCATTGCGCTGTTCGCGGCAATGCACAATTGACCACAATCCCCTCCTCTCTCCTGGAAAGACCCGATGAGTGCATCCAAACTGTTCGAGCCGCATAAGCTCGGTCCGATCACCCTGGCCAATCGCGTCGTAATGGCGCCGCTGACCCGCAACCGCGCGGTGGACGGCCTTGCGCCGGGCCCGCTGACGGCCGAATATTACAGCCAGCGCGCCTCCGCCGGCCTGCTGATCTCCGAGGCCAGCCAGGTCTCGCAGCAGGGCCAAGGCTACCAGGACACGCCCGGCATCTATTCCAAGGAGCAGATCGCCGGCTGGCGCAAGGTGACCGACGCGGTGCACGCCAAGGGCGGCCGCATCTTCGTCCAGCTCTGGCACGTCGGCCGCATCTCCCATGTCTCGCTGCAACCGAACGGCGGCGCCCCGGTCGCGCCCTCGGCGATTCCTGCCAAGACCAAGACCTTCGTCGGCGGCACCTTCACCGACGTCTCGACGCCGCGCGCGCTCGAGCTCAGTGAGATTCCCGGCATCGTCGCGGCGTTCAAGCAGGCCGCGCTCAATGCGATCGAGGCCGGCTTCGACGGCGTCGAGATCCACGGCGCCAACGGCTATCTGCTCGACCAGTTCGCCAAGGACGGCGCCAACAAGCGCACTGACGCCTATGGCGGGTCGATCGAGAACCGCGCAAAGCTGATGCTCGAGGTCGCCAAGGCCGTCTTGGAGGCGATCGGCGCCGACAAGACCGGCATCCGGCTGTCGCCGGTGACGCCCGCGAACGACATCTCCGATTCCAATCCGCAGGCGCTGTTCGACTACATCGTCGACCAGCTCGCTGCGCTGAAGCTCGTCTACATCCACGTCATCGAGGGTGCGACCGGCGGTCCGCGCGACGTCGCGCCGTTCGACTACGCGTCGCTGCGCAAGCGCTTCAAGGGCACCTATATCGCCAACAACGGCTACGACCTCGCGCTCGCCAACAAGCAGCTCGACGCCGGCGCCGCCGACCTGATCGCCTTCGGCCGGCCCTTCATCGCCAACCCGGATCTTGTCGAGCGCCTCAAGGCCAACGCCCCGCTCAACGAGCTCGACCGCGCCACGCTCTATGGTGGCGGCGAGAAGGGCTACACCGACTATCCAACGCTGAAAGCGGCGCAAGCGGCGGAGTAGTCGCCATCACGTAAAGCAGCCGCCCGCAGGGCGGCCGCTTGCCCACCATGCCTCCGCGAGAGCGGAGGGAGTGGTGGGCACGGCGCACGAGAGGCCGCGCCTGTCGCGGCGACACCTCGCTTCGCGCCTTTGCCCACCCTGCGCTTCTGCGGTCCGGCACATCCCCACCTATATCATGCTGCCCGGCAGGAAGCACCGCACATCGATGCGCAGGCCCGTATTCAGCTCGCGATAATACACGGGCCATACCATCGTCCGGCCGGCGCGATTGGGCTCGGTCACCACGGCCTCTTCCGGAACGACCCACCATTGGCCTTCAATGCGAACACGGTAGCGGCCATCCTTCGTGTCCCAATCCGTGTCCGAGAGCGCGGTGCCATCCGCATTCGAGCAGCACGGCCCCTTGCCCGAACGCAAACTCTCGAACCAGCCCTTGAGCGGAGAATTGGCGTAACGCCCATCGAGATCGCGCGCCGCCGCATCGCCAAGCAGCAGAGAATGCGCCCCCAGACTGCCGGCGAGAAGCACGACAGAGATTGTCGCTCGTACCCAAGGAGGTACGTGGGGCCGGTGAACGGCATCCATCGATGACGTGATGATCGATACAAGGCTTGAAGATCTACGGCTCACGTGCACCACCTCGCTGCTCGATACGATGCGCAATAGCTGGTCGGGTTCTGTGGCGGAAGTTCGTAGTTGGCGGAGGCCGGCAGAAACTAATCGCGATGCTTCGCAAATTCCAGAAGCGCGCAGCGATCTCGTTCACGAGGTCAGCGGGACAATTGCCCAAAATCCATCGTGAGCAGACTCATCGACGATTCATACCGGCTGCGTAGGGTGGGCAAAGCAGCCGCCCGCAGGGCGGTCGCGTGCCCACCGTGCATCCGCGCAAGCGGAAGGAATGGTGGGCACGGCGCGCGGTGGAGTTGAGCTCGTGGCATGCAGTGTCGCACGCGCGCCTTTGCCCACCCTACGACAGCGGAGACACGTCACGCTTTGGTCAAGCAACAACAAGGCCGGGATTGCTCCCGGCCTTTGACGTCGTGCTTCGCAGGTCCTGCCCGAGGCAGCCGCTTCAGAACTCCGCGCGCACCTTCAGCAGCGCCGACTGCTCGAGATACTGGCTACCCACCACGGCGTTGTAACCCAGCGAGATCGACTGACGCTCGCCGAACGCCACCAGCTTGAGCGCGGCGCCCAGCTCGGCCAGGTTGCGCTCGGGCGACGGTCCGGCGGCGAGGAAGGTCGCGCTGCCGCCGGCAAAGCTTGCGGTCACGTTCTGCGCGGTGTTGCCGAACTCGTGCCGCCACGCCGCCAGCGTCTCCAGGCCGAAGCCGTAGGTCGAGGTGACCAGCAACGGAACGGTGGCGCGGAGGCCGAGGTTCGAGCGCACCGAATTGGTGGCCTGCCTGGCGATCGCGAGCGCAGCACCTGCGGTGCTGGTCTCGGTATAGGCATGCTGATCGAGACGGCCGTAGGTCACGCCGGCGAACGGCGTCAGCACGGCCTCGCCGAGCTTCACCGGGACACCAAACTCGCCACGCGCCAGCGTAAGCCAGCCCTTGTGGCTGCCCGAGACGGTGTCGGTAAAGCCCGCGAAGTTGACGCGGCGTGTGGTGGTGTAGTCGACCAGCGCGATGCCTGCGGAGCCGTTGACGTACCAGGACGGCTGAACATAGGCGGCGTACGCCGTGCCCTGATAGTGCTGCATGCCGACCGCATCGCCGGCGGCGGTCCGATCGTCGATGCTGCTGGTGGCGTAGCCAAACGCAGCACCGACGCGGAACGCATTGTCGATCCGCTGATCGATGCCGGCGACGAGGCCCCCGGTGTTGCCGCTGTAGCCGGCAACACCCGCCACGTCACGCTGCGAGGCATTGGTGCCGATCAGGCTGCCCCAGACGGTGCGCTCCGGCTCGGGCGCGATGGCCGACACCAGCGGCGCCTTCACCGTCGGACGAGCCTTCGGATGGAAGGCCATCAGCATCGAGGCGAGCGGATCGGCGTCGTCGGCGAACGCCGAGGCGACACGCGAATTGGGCGACGCGGCCGCCGCCGTCAGCCGGTTGTCGATCTGGTTCTGGAACAGCGATGCGGTGCTGAGCGGCACCTGGACCTGGGCGCCGTTGACGAGCGGACGCAACTGATCGCCGGCGCCGCGCACCTCCCGGTCGGTGCTGAGGCTCTGCACCGCGCCGCCGAGCGCCTGCAGCTGCGCATTGCTGCCGTTGTAGCCAAGCAGGCCGTTGAGCGCGGCAAGGCTGCTGGGCGAGATGCCGGCAATGGTCGCGGGCGACCGCACGGACGCGTTCAGCAGCAGAGCCCCCGTCGAGGTATCGGCAGTGAAGCCGACCAGCGCGCTGGAGAAATCGACGTCGAGCGGCGTCGCCGACACCGCCGTCGCGACACGATAGAAGTCGCCATTGCGCACGATGCCCTGAAGCGTCGGCGCAACCGTCCCCGCGCCGGCGAAGGTCACCGCGCCGGTGATGTTGCCGATCTTCGTCGACGGCGCTGCCGCGGTGCCGCCCGACCCGAAGATCGTCGTGCGCAACACCGCGCCATCGACGAGCTGCACGCCGGCCCCGCCGCTCATGGTGACCTGCGACTTCATCAGGTCGAGCATGCCGAAATTGACGATGCTGGCGAGGCTGGTCACGCCGTCGAGCGTCAGCGAATTGCTGCCGAGGCCGCTCTGCGCGACGACGTTGCCGCTGAAGCCGGTGCCCTTCAGCAGGATGGTATTGGTCGCACCATCCTGGTCGTTGATAATGATGTCGCCGCCGAGCGCGCCGGTGTTAACCAGATTGAAGGTGCGCGCGCCGAAAAACGTCGCCGCCTGGGTGGTGCTGGCGGCGCAGAGCGGATCGGTCGTGTTCGCGCCCGCCGTCGGACAGGCATTGCCGTTGACGTCCGTGCCCGAGCCGGAGCTGCTATAGGTGCCCGCGACGGTGCCTGCGGTCGCCTTCGCAAACGAGCCGCGCGAGGCGCTCTGGTCGACCGAAATCGATCCCAAGATCGTGCCGCTGTTGGCGATGTCGTGCTCGCCCGAGCCCAGATAGAGGTTGCCCTGGATCAGGCCGGCATTGCTGATGACGCTGTCGCGCGGGCCCGAGTTCGAGCCGCTGCCGGTCAGCGGGAGGGTCGATCCCGCCGCAAGCCCCGCGGCCGTGGTCAGCGGATTGGTGTCGAGCGCCAGGATATCGCCCTTGATCACGCCGCCGGCAGTGTTGGTCAGCGTCAGCGCCTTGGTTTCGGTCACCGTCACGTTGCCGCCGGCGTCGAACTTGTAGAGCGGCGAATCCGGATTGCTGCCGGGGATCGTATCGAACTCGGCGCCGGCGAAGGCGCCGATGGCCCAGTGCCCATCATAGAAGCGGCTCGCCGCCGTCCAGCTGGTGTTGGCGATGGTGCCGGAGTTGGTGATCGTGGTGTCGGCCCGGCCGTAATAGGCGGCGGCATAGTTGCCGGTCGCCGAGATCGTGCCGCCGGCGCGGTTGTTCACCACGAAGCTGTTGGTGTTGTCGTCGGAATACAGCGCCGAGATGATGGCGAGGTTGGTGCCGTTGTAGCGGCCCGTCGCGGTCGCACCGACCGAAACGCTCAGCTTGGTGGGATCGAACGCGCCGAAGAAATTCTGGGTGGCGGCGAGCGTCCCGGTGTTGTTGACGGTGAACCTGTTGACCTGGCTGTCGGCGACGATGACGTGAAGCCGGCCAGCGCTGAGCTGGCTGGTGGTGAGGCTGAGCCAGCCGGCGTTGTTGATGACGACGTTGTTGACGGCCGGATCCTCGGCATTGGAAAAATTGGCCGCGATCATGCCGCGATCGGCCAGACCGGCCTGGGTGTTGGTGGTGAGATTGCGAACGGCCGTCGAATCCAGCGTGACAATCGTCGTCGGCGGATTGGGATTGTAGCCGGTCACCGGAAAGGCCGGGTTCGCCGGCGTATAGGAATTGCTGCCGCTCGAGGGCGTCGCCGTCGCCGCAGCGGCGTCGTACACGGTGATTGCCGTGCTGATGGTCCCGCTGCAGGTGACGGTGACGCCTGGCGTCGTACATTCGGCCCTTGCCTCGCCGGCAACCATCCACGTCGACAACAACACAAAACTTGCGGCAGCCGCCTCGCTGCGCTTTCTGTTCTTTGACTTCACCTGACGCCCCACGGTACGCAATACACGGCTTCTTGTTGATGACCGATTGCATCGAAACGTGGGCAGGAGCCAGCAAGGCGAAAGTTTCTAGGAGCGCCCGGGACATTTTCAAACTAACAACTGAATTAGTCCCATAACTCCCGGACTAATTATCATCATCCGCTTCATTTGAAACATCACTCTTCCGCCAGATCTGAAATTTTAACGACAAGGACGGCGGACCGCTCCACCGTGGAGGACAGCACAGAGATGAACTCGCGCTCCCGGTTCCGACACCTACTGGCTCCGATCAACAAATGAAAAGGCCGGGATTTCTCCCGGCCTTCTTGCCACGGTGGGGGGCTGCCGTGGCGCGGCGCGGATGCGCCTATGGTGGCTGGTCGTCCGCTCCTGAGGCTCAGAACTTCGCCCGGATGCCGGCATAGGCCGCGAGCGGCATCCCCGGAACCATACTGCGCGGATCGTTCAGCGCGAACGCCGTTCCGCCGCCGGCGGTGTTGAAGCCGGCGGGGTCGAACACGGTACCTGCCGAGTAATAGCGCTGATTGAACAGGTTCTGGATCAGGCCGAACACCTCGACGTTCTTGGTCACCTGATAAGATGTGTTGACGTTCACGACCCAGTAGGCCGGGACCTTCGGGTAGACGTTGGTCTCGTCGTGCAGCAGGTACTGGCTGCCGACATAGTTGACGCTCGCGCCGACCTTCCAGGCATCGGTCACGGCATATTCCGCTCCGAGCTTCAGGCGATGCGCCGGAATGCCGGGAATGTGGTTGCCGGAGACGACGCCGACCGGCACCCGGAGGAACGGATCGTTGACGTCGAAGGCGCTGCGGAAGGTGGCGTCGATGAAGGTGTAGTTGGCGTAGGCGGTCCACCGGTTCCAGGCCAGGTCGACCTTGGCCTCGACACCCTGGCGCAGGGTGGTGCCGGCGTTCTTGAAATAGCCGCGCACCGGGTTGAGCGGATCGACCACCTGCAGGATGTCGTCGGAATTCTCGGTGCGGAACAGGCTGAGGCCCCAGCGCAGCCGCCAGCCGTCATCGACCGCCACCGATTTGATCGGCGCCTTGCGGTAGGCCGGCAGGTCGGCAGCGTAGGCCGAGCGGCCGCCGGAGATCTCGCCGCGCAGGCCGCCTTCGACCGTGCGCGACACCACCTGCTTGAGCGGCGGATCGGCGATCAGGAAGTTGTCGATCAGGCAGGGATTGGCCGGATCGGAGCAGCCTAGCTCGAGCGGCGTCGGCGCGCGGTTGGCTTCGGAGTAGCCGGCATAAGCGGTCATATCAGGCGTGATCTTGTAGGTCAGGCCGACCACCGGGTTGAAACGCTGAAAGTTGTTGTTGCTGTTCAGGAGCGGCGCGAAGCCGGTCTGGTCGCGCAGGTTGATCTGCGCCCAGTTGAAGCGGCCGCCAGCCGTCAGCGCCAGCTGCGAGGTGATGTCGAAGGTGTTGGTCGCGTAGACGCCGAGATAGGTGTTCTTGGCATTCAGGTTGACCGGAGCAAGGCCGGCGTTGGGCTGGTCGATATAGACGCCGAGGCCGGTGACGAACAGGTTGTTGTCGAGGGTGCCGAGCTCGGAGGTCGCCTGGAAGTTGGTGTTGCCGTGATCGACGCTGGCGCCGACGACGAAATGGTTGTCATGACCGAATAGCTGCGTGGTCGAGGTCGCCTGCAGCGAGCCACCATAGCTGTCGGTCTTGACCGTGTTGCGGTCGATCTGGCCGAGCGCCGCATCGGCGGCCAGCGTGTTGGCGGTTGGGCCGTTGCGGTTGATGTCCCACGGGGTCCCGGCGGCGTCCTCAAGGACGAACACGCCGCCGCCGTCCTGCACTTCGGTGCCATTGCCGTCGACGCGCGCCGACTTGTAGTTACGGTAGTAGCCGTTGGCCTGGATCGACAGCGTGTCGGTCGGTGTCCACTTCGCGCTCGCCTGCACCATCTGCATCTGCAGATGCAGCGACTGCGGCCAAGTATAGACGCTGGACCAGCGCTGGTTCAACATCTCGATCGGCGTCGCGGCCACCGAGCCGAGCTTGTTGTCGGCGCCGGTGAAGGACAGGTGGAATTCGGTATTGTCGCCGCGCGCGCCGAAATCGGCATACATGCGCCGGATCTGCGAGGCCGACGAGTAGTCGCGCCAGCCGCGGTCATAGGCGCCCTCCGCCGCGATATAGGCCGAATAGGTGCCGTTGTTCCAGCCGTATTGCGCGCCCGACTGGACCCGGCCGAACGATCCGCCGAACAGCTGGGCTTCTCCGCCCTGGTAGGTGAAGCCGTTCTTCATCTCGATCGACATGGCCCCGCCGGTGGCGTTGAGGCCGAACAGCGGATTGTTCGGCATCAGCGTCATGCGCGCAATCGCCATTTCCGGGATCAGGTCCCAGTTCACGACGTCACCGAAGGCCTCGTTGATCCGGGTGCCGTTCTGGTAGACGGCGATGCCCTGCGGCGTCCCGAGCACGGGTGAGGCGGTCTGACCGCGATAATTCAAGTCGCGCTGGAACGCGTTCCCGGTCTGGTCGCTGAGGGAGACCCCGGGCACCGATTGCAGGATGCTGTCGAGCAGCGTCGGCGCGCGGCTGTGGTCGAGCTCCCGCGCCCCGATGGTTTCGACATTGGAAGGAATCTTGTCCTTCGCGATCTCGCTGCCCTGAACGGGCGAGACGCCGACCACCTCGATGGTCTGCAGGGTTTGCTGCGCGAACGCAGCCGTAGGCAGCAACGCACACGTCGCGAGAAGCGCGCTCTTCAGCGCCGACAGTCTGGTCAAGACGTCCCCCAGTTTCTTGTCGACCGGTTCCGGCAACAGCCCACGCCCCTGAGCCTTTATCCGCACCAGAAACGGCCGATTTACCTGTTTACGAACGTTAACATTCGTAAACAGCCCTCCAGTTCGTCGCAACGGGCAATATTCTTCGGTACCTAGGGACAATCTTCCCGGATCCGGAAAGTGGCGATCAATTCGCCGAGCTATCTCCCAGCCTCGGCCGCACTGTTGCACCCGATCCTGGTTTGCAAGGGAACTCACATGGTAGAGGAAGCATCGGCGCCGTCGGCGCCATAAGGGCAAGACCTTCATCGGATGTATCGCGTTCTGCTCGTCGATGACCACCCGGTCGTGATCACGGCCTGTCGCTGGCTGCTGAATGAAGCCGGGATCCGCTCGCTGTCCGAGGCACACGATGCCGACAGCGGGTACCAAGCCTATATCCGCGACCGGCCGGACGTCGCGATCGTCGATCTGCGTCTACAGGGACGGGAACTCGGCGGAATCAGTCTGATCGAACGCATGCGGTCGCACGATCCCCGCGCCCGAATCCTGGTCTTCAGCATGCACGCCGATCCGCGTATCGTCCGCTCCGCGATCGACGCCGGCGCCAACGGCTATTTGCTCAAGGACGCCCCGCCGCACGAGCTGCCAAAGGCATTGGAACAGGTTCGAACCGGCGGCACCTATCTCGACCCGCAGCTCGCCACCCGCATCGCCCTGCTCCGCGCCGATCCGGACGGCATGGCGACCGCGGCATTGACCCCGCGCGAGCGCCAGGCACTTGCGCTGCTGGCTCAGGCGAAATCCTATCAGGCGATCGCCGACCATCTCGGCATCAGCTACAAGACCGTCATCAACCTGACCTACCGGCTGCGACAGAAGCTCGGGGCGCGCAGCCTGCCCGACCTAGTTCGTCTCGCAGTGGAAATGTCCCGCCCAAGCATGTGAGGGCCAATCGCCCTCCCTGCCGGCCCGCCACGAGCATCCGCCTGAAAGACGAGGGCCTGCGACGGTCTCCCATCACAGGCCCTCGAGCTCATGTCTGTGTCGCGTCGGTCCAGTGCGGACCGATGTCTCACTTCAGCAGCTTGGCCACCGACTTCAGCTCCTTGGAATCGAGCGTGCCGTCATGGTCAGGATCGGCCGCCTTGAAGCGGCCTTCCACCAGCGCGAGATACTCGTCCTTGGTCAGCGTGCCGTCATTGTCGGGATCAGCGGCCTTGAGATCCTTGGCCGAAACGCGGCCGCGCAGCTCCTTGGCGTCGAGCGTGCCGTCGTGGTCGCGATCGAGACGATCGAACAGCGCGCCGGCGGCCGTGCGGACCTCGTTCATGTCGGCGGTGCCGTCCTTGTCGGGGTCGATCGAGGTCAGCAGCTTGGAAGGGGCCGGTGCACTGACAGCGATCGTCGACGTGCCGACGATCGCTGTCATGCCGACGGCAGCGGCCGTCATCATCAGTTTCCAATTCATCGAATTGATCCTTTGTCTCCGCCGTCCGAGGGGCGGCGATGAAGGGCACGAAAACAACGTATGCGAGCGTCGGCGGTTCACCGGCAACGCGCCACACATCACTTTGACCTATGGGAGGCCTTGTCATTTCGCAAGTGCAAGAACGCGACGCCCGGGAAATTCCCGCAAGAGCGTCGGGACTAGAACCTCGGTCCGTGCAGGAAATATCTCCCCGGACGGTCGCGACGCGGACCGCTATCGTGGTCGAAGACACCTCCTCCTGCCTCGGCCCGGGCATTGGCGACGTGGCGTCCGCGCTTGGCGACATGCCTTGCGGTTCTGGCACCGCTCCCCGATGACGCCTGTCGGACTTGCCAAACCTGACCTCTCTTGCCGGCCTGGGTTTGATTCCACCATGCTTCCAACTGGTCCCGCAGCGGCTCCTCCGCGAAGGCGCGTCCATCCGGCAGCAGCGTGGACAGAAGGAGTGTGAGCACCAGTCCGAGCCGCATCGGCTGAGCGGACAAGCGGCGACGATGACCGGGTGTGTGAAGCACGGGCGTGTCCATTCTCTGGCTGATCCGGCGATCAGCAATGCATGCTGCAGCACATGTTTTCCTCGCTCTATGACATCAATGTGTTTGCAACACGCCACATTCATCGCCGCCCTGAGATTCACTCGCGAAATGGCCGCCATATTGTCCCGGTCAAAATGTCCCGTTCGACTTGTCAAAACATCCCTATTCCTCATCGAAACAGGAAGGCCGGAGCAATTGCGGCATTCAACGACTGATCGTTTCCCGATCGCGTCATCTTTCAGCCGACGGGCCCGCATGTTTTCGCCCCGCCGACTCGTTAGCTCATCAGTTGAAGGGAGCGCGGGGACATGCAGCCGAACGGCATCGCCAGGAGTGCAAGAAGACGATCGCGATTGTACATGGCTGCCGGTGCTCTCGTTCTCGCGCCGTTCGGTGCAGCGGCCGAGGAGATCCAGGGCAATGACCCCGCCTCGCCCGGACATTTCCAGGTCGAACAGCGCTTCGGCTATCTGACAACCTTCAATCCGCAACAGAACGGCGGACGCCGCGTGCCGCAGCGTGCGGTCACCGGCGAGACCGAGATCGGCTACTCGCCGACCGAATGGTACGAGATCGCGTTGACCTCGCCTTACGCCTTTGCCCGCACCAATGTGCCGATGGCGCTGGGCAACGTGATGGACAATGGCGTGCCCGGCTATTCATTCCAGTCCGGCGGCGTCACCATTCGCCAGACCTTCATCCAGGGCGACCGGCTTGAGCGCACCGTCTTCCTCGGCCTGGTGTCACGCACCATCCTGGCGCCGCAGGGCGGCCTGACGCCAGACCTGTGGGTCGCCAACAAGGCCGGAGCCGGCCAGCCCGGCGCGCCGCGCTTCGTGCAGGAGGCCACGCCGCGGGTGGCGCAGATGTTCACGCCGATCATCGGCGTCAACCTGCCCAACGACTATCAGCTCATCTTCAACGCCAACATGACCTTCGGCATCGACGGCGCCGGCTCGGCCTTCGAGCCCTCGGTGCGCTTCGTCAAGCGCCTCAGCGATCGCTGGACCATCGGTATCGAGCACTTCTCCAATCTCGGACCGTTCGGCTACATCCTGCCCTGGAATCAGCAGATGCAGACGCTCTACGCAGTCGCCGACACCCGCTTCAAGGGCTTCGAGCTCAGCTTCGGCGTCGGCTACGGCCTGACCAACGCCTCGCGCGGCCTTGCCGTCAAGACCAGCATCGGCAAGGATTTCTGATCGGCGCGCCTTCATCCCATGACCAATCATAAGAAAAGGACACTCGTCATGCGTCGCCTCGTCACCGCCTGCGCGCTTCTCATGCTGGCCGGCTCCGCCGCGTCCGCCGAGGACGGCCCGCGCTTCCTCAATCGCACCGGCCAGACCATCGTGAAAATGTACCTGGCGGCCGCCGGCACCAAAACCTGGGGCGCCGACCAGTGCAAGAACGACGACGAGGGCGAGGTCGACCACAATGAGCGCATGACGCTGGTCGGCGTGAAGTCCGGCCGCTACGACATCAAGCTGTCCGAAAAGGGCGGCCGCACCTGCGTCGCCAAGAACATCGAACTCAAGGAAGGCGCGCAGTTCGTCGTGCGCGATACGGATCTGACCGAGTGCAGCAAATAAGCGGCACGCGGCGGCACCGATATCGCCCTGGATGGCGCCGCGTTCAGCGCGGCCTCAGATGGAGGGGGACCGTGCGCGAGACCTGCGCCTGAGCCATCGCCGGCGGAAAGCGCGGGAACGGCGCGGCGCGTTCGATGATGCCCATCGCCGCGCGGTCCAGCGCCGGCGAGCCCGAGCTTCCAGCGAGCCGTCGCGACAGCAGCCGTCCGTTGCGATCGATCACGACGTTCAGCATGACGGTGCCGCTCGCGCCATTGCCGTCGGAGGGATAGGCTGCGGCGCGGCGGATCTGCGCCACCACCTCGGCGTTCCAACTGGCCTGGCCCTCGCGCGCCCCGACGCTGTCCTCGCCGGGATTGGGCGCCGACGCGACACGTGAAGGCCGGGCCGCTGGCGCCGCAGCCGGCTTCGGCGGTGCGGGCTTCCTCTCGACCCTCTCCTTCGTCTCCTTCTTCTCCACTGGCTTGCGCTCGACACGCTCGGGAACGGGCTTCGGCTCCGGCGGTATCGCCTCGATCTGTTTCGGTGGTGGCGGCGGCGGCAAAACGACATCGTCTGCACGCGGCGGCTCGGGCGCGAGCGCGACCTGTGGCGCGGGCTCCGGCGAGGGAATGACATCCGGCACCGGCTCCGGCTGCGCCATGACCTGCGGCTCCGGCTCGGAGGGAGCCGGCGGGACAGGCTCAGCGACGGCCTCGCGCGCGACCGGGTCGTCCTTCACCGGCTCGTCCTTCGGCGGCTCCACCGGCGGCGGCTCGGACGCCGGCGCATCCTGCGCCGTCGGCGCCGGCTCGCTCACCACCGCCGGGGTGAACACGACGTCGAAGGCCGGCGCCTGGGCACGTCCCTGCGGCGCGGGACGCAGCAGCAGATAGCCGACGGCGAGCCCGACATGCAGCCCGCCCACCACCAGCGCGGCGATGGTCCACAGTGTCCGCTCCCGGCGCTGCTCGTATTCGAACGGATCGAGCGTGAGGACGCTCACTGCGCGCCCCGGTCTTCCAACGCGACCAGCGCCACCTTGGTATAGCCGGCGCGGCGCAGCGTGTTCATCAGCGCCATCACCTCGCCATAGGGCAGCGTCTGATCGGCGCGCAGCAGCACGCGCTGCTCGTGATCGGACTTGGTGGCGGCATCGAGCGAGGCGGCGATGTCGGGCTGCGCCACGCTCTGGTCGCCAACGGCGAGCGAACGGTCGGCCTTGAAGGTGACGAAGACCGGCGTTTCCGCGCGCGGCTGCGGCTCGGCCGAGATCGCCGGCAGGTTGACCGGGACGTCGACCGTGGCGAGCGGCGCTGCGACCATGAAGATGATCAGGAGCACCAGCATGACGTCGATGAACGGCGTCACGTTGATGTCGTGCGTCTCCTCGAATTCGTCGGGGCGTCGGGCGAGCTTGACGGCCATGGCTCACTCCGCCGGATTGGCGATCGACAGCATCGGCGCCTCGACGGCGCGGATGGCGCTGCGCCGCGTTTCGGCGGGCCCGGCGTGCTGACGGTCGAGATCGCGGCTGAGCAGGCGCATCACCGCCACCGACGCATCGGCGATGACGGCGCGATAGCCGCCGGTGGCGCGCGCGAACAGGTTGTAGATCACGACCGCGGGAATCGCGGCGGCGAGGCCGAAGGCGGTTGCGAGCAGCGCCTCCGCGATGCCCGGCGCCACCACCGCGAGGTTGGTCGTATGCGCATGCGAGATGCCGATGAAGCTGTTCATGATGCCCCAGACCGTGCCGAACAGGCCGACGAACGGCCCGACCGCGCCGACCGTGGCGAGAATGCCGATGCCGCGGCCGATGCGCGCCACCGCCGCCGCCTCGATCCGCTCGAACTGCCAGGAGACGCGCTCCTTGATGCCGTCGGCGGGAAGGCCACGCGACTTGTCGATTTCGTCATCGGCGACGGCCAGCAGCCGGCCGACCACACCGTCGTCGGCGGAAATGCGTCCCGTCGCATCCGACAGCGCGCGCGCGGCCATCGCGATGCCGAGCGCGCTGCGCGAGGTGCGCAGTGCCGCGCGGAGTTGGATCGTCTTCACCACCAGAACGGTCCAGGTTGCGACTGAAGCCAGCGCCAGCCCGATCATCACCGCCTTCACGACGATGTCGGCCTGCATGAACATGGTCCAGGGCGACAACGCTTCCGGCAGCGTGCTCGCGATATTGGCGATGTGCGCCTGATCCATGGCCGTACTCCCTCGGTGGCCCCGTGGTTGGTGATCACGATCCCGGCGTGGATCGCATAGGGCCATGCCGGATCGTGTCGGAGCCTTGTTGTTTCGTGTCGTTGGGGCAAAGTCACGGCGAAGATCGCGACAATCCCGATCGTCAAAGAGTGCCGCCTGTCCCCACCGGCTTCAAGGCACTTGCTGCGTGGAAGTTGTCCCATGCGATCCGGGAATAATTCCCGAATGGAACGGGAAGCCCCTCACCTCTGGGCCAAAAGAAAAGGCCGGGATTGCTCCCGGCCTTCGTGATGGGATTGCCCGGTCGAGCCGGACGACGCCTTCAGAGCGTGGGCTCACTTCGCCTCGGCGCGCTTCGGCGGGGTGGCCGGCCACGACTTGATCAGGGTGTCGTAGTCGATCGTCTCGCCCTTGGGCTTCTCGTTCGCGAGCTTGCGCTGCGGAGCGATGTTGCCGTCCTTGGCCGACTTGTTGAACCAGAACTCGGCCGATTCCTTCTTGTTCAGCTTCGGACCGCACTCGCCCTGGACCTTGGACTTCTCGAGACGCTCGAGGACGGAGTCCTGGGCGGCTGCGAGCGCATCCATCGCGGCCTGCGGCGTCTTCGCACCGGACGACGCATCGCCGATGTTCTGCCACCACAGTTGCGCCAGCTTCGGATAGTCGGGCACGTTGTTGCCGGTCGGGGTCCACTGCACGCGCGCGGGCGAGCGGTAGAACTCGACGAGGCCGCCGAGCTTCGGCGCACGCTCGGTGAACGACTTGTCCCAGATGTCGGATTCACGGATGAAGGTGAGACCGACATGGCTCTTCTTCAAGCTGACCGTCTTGGAGACGATGAACTGCAGGTACAGCCAGGCGGCCTTGCGGCGATCCGGCGGGGTCGACTTCAGCAGCGTGAGCGAGCCCGCGTCCTGATAGCCGAGCTTCATGCCTTCCTTCCAGTAGGCGCCGTGCGGCGACGGAGCCATGCGCCACTTCGGCGTGCCGTCAGCGTTCACGACTGGCAGACCCGGCTTCACCATGTCGGCGGTGAAGGCGGTATACCAGAAGATCTGCTGGGCGACGTTGCCCTGCGCGGGCACCGGGCCAGCCTCGGAGAAGGTCATGCCCTGCGCCTGCGGCGGCGCGTACTTCTTCATCCAGTCGAGATATTTGGTGATCGAGTAGACCGCCGCCGGACCGTTGGTGTCGCCACCGCGCTCGACCGAGGAGCCGACCGGACGGCAGCCTTCCATGCGGATGCCCCATTCGTCGACCGGCAGGCCGTTCGGGATGCCCTTGTCGCCGTTGCCGGCCATCGACAGCCAGGCGTCGGTGAAGCGCCAGCCGAGCGAGGGATCCTTCTTGCCATAGTCCATGTGACCATAGACCTTGACGCCGTTGATCTCCTTGATGTCGTTGGTGAAGAACTCGGCGATGTCCTCATAGGCCGACCAGTTCACGGGCACGCCGAGGTCGTAGCCATATTTGGCCTTGAACTTGGCCTTGTAGTCCGGATTGGTGAACCAGTCGTAGCGGAACCAATACAGGTTCGCGAACTGCTGGTCGGGCAGCTGATAGAGCTTGCCGTCCGGAGCGGTCGTGAACGACTTGCCGATGAAGTCGTTGACGTCGAGATAGGGGTCGGTGACGTCCTTGCCCTCGCCCTTCATGTAGTCCGACAGCGCGATGGTCTGGCCGTAGCGGAAGTGGGTGCCGATCAGGTCGGAGTCGTTGATCCAGCCGTCATAGACGTTCTTGCCGGACTGCATCTGGGTCTGCAGCTTCTCGACGACGTCACCTTCCTGGATGATGTCGTGCTTGAGCTTGATGCCGGTGATCTCGCTGAACGCCTTGGCGAGCGTTTTGGCTTCGTACTCATGCGTGGTGATGGTCTCGGAGACGACGTTGATCTCCATGCCCTTGAAGGGCTCGGCGGCCTTGGCCAGCCACTGCAGCTCCTTCAGCTGCTCCTCTTTCGAGAGCGTCGAGGGCTGGAATTCGCTGTCGATCCACTTCTGGATCGTGGCGTCGTCGGCAAGCGCCGGCACGGACAGCGTCATGGTCGCGGCGAACAGCGCGGCAGCGCTGGTCATCGCGAGATAGCTTGCCTTGGTCAGGTGATGCTTCCTAGGTTTCAAGTGTCGCATGCTTTCCTCCTTGAGCGACGTATCCAGGTCCGGGTTGCCCCCGGATCTGCCCTTCCTCGCCTGCCTCAGACGGTGCGAAAGATCGCAACGGCGGATGCAAGCGAAATTGCGGTCGCGAGCCACAGGCTCGAAACCTCAAAACTGTCCTCGCCGACCGGCAGGGTCGCGATCGTGTCGGTGCCGACAAGCCCGATCCAGACGAGGTGAATGACGGCGGCCGAGATCAGCGAGATGAACAGGCGGTCGCCGCGCGTGGTCGGAATGCGCAGCACGCCGACGCGCTCGGCCTCGGGATAGCGCGCGGCGAGTAGCGTCATGACGCCAAGGGTGCAGGCCAGCGCGGCGAAGAAGATCGCCGTCGGCGCAGTCCAGGCCATCCATGCGATGCTGTCCATGGCTATCAGCTCCAGGCGATAATGCACCCCCTCCCCCGCTTGCGGGGGAGGGTTGGGGTGGGGGCGCCGCGAGTCCGACTGCCCAAGAGGAGAGATGCCCCCACCCGTATCGCATCTGGCGATGCGATACGGCCTCCCCCGCAAGCGGGAGAGGCGGAACGGAGGCCGTCGCGGATCGTCTGCATCATCACACCCGCCCCAGCGCGAAGCCGCGCGCGATGTAGTTGCGGACGAACCAGATGACGAGCGCGCCCGGGATGATGGTCAGCACGCCGGCAGCCGCGAGCAGGCCCCAATCCATGCCGGACGCCGACACGGTACGGGTCATCACCGCCGAGATCGGCTTGGCATAGACCGAGGTCAGCGTGCGCGCGAGCAGCAGCTCGACCCAGGAGAACATGAAGCAGAAGAAGGCGGCGACGCCGATGCCGCTGGCGATCAGCGGCACCAGGATCTTCACGAAGAAGCGCGGGAACGAATAGCCGTCGAGGAACGCCGTCTCGTCGATCTCGCGCGGGACGGAGGACACGAAGCCCTCGAGGATCCAGACCGCGAGCGGGATGTTGAAGATGCAATGCGCCAGCGCGACCGCCCACGGCGTATCGAACAGGCCGATCGCCGAGTACAGATTGAAGAACGGCAGCGCGTAGACCGCGGCCGGCGCCATGCGGTTCGACAGCAGCCAGAAGAACAGGTGCTTGTCGCCGAGGAAGCGGTAGCGCGAGAACGCATAGGCCGCCGGCAGCGCCACGAGGATCGAGATCACCGTGTTGATGATCACGTATTTCAGCGAGTTGATGTAGCCGGAATACCAGCTCTCGTCGGTGAAGATGCGCATGTAGTTGGCCAGCGTCGGCTGATGCGGCCAGAGCGTCATCGTTGTGACGATCTCGTTGTTGGTCTTGAAGCTCATGTTGACGAGCCAGTAGATCGGCAACAGCAGGAAGACCAGGAACAGCGAGATGATGATGCGACGGCCCGGAATGGTGTTCATCACGCGCCCCCCTTCACCGGCCGGCGCTCGGCGCCGGCATTGGTCATGATGGTGTAGAACACCCAGCACACGATGAGGATGATCAGATTGTAGACCAGCGATAGCGCCGCCGCCTTGCCGAGGTCGAACTGGCCGAGCGCGATCTTGACGAGCTCGATCGAGATGAAGGTCGTCGAATTGCCCGGTCCGCCGCCGGTGACGACGAACGGCTCGGTGTAGATCATGAAGCTGTCCATGAAGCGCAGCAGCACGGCGATCAGCAGCACGCGATGCATCTTTGGCAGCTGGATTGCGGTAAACACCGCCCAGCGCGAGGCGCCGTCGATCTGCGCAGCCTGATAATAGGCGTCGGGGATCGACTTCAGGCCGGCATAGCACAGCAGCGCCACCAGGCTGGTCCAGTGCCACACGTCCATCACGATGACGGTGGCCCAGGCATCGAGATCGTTGGACACGTAATTGTAGTCGATGCCTACGCTCGTCAACGCATAGCCAAGCAGGCCGATGTCGGGCCGGCCGAAAATCTGCCAGATGGTGCCGACCACGTTCCACGGAATCAAGAGCGGCAGCGCCAGCACGACGAGGCAGAAGGCCACGGTCCATCCGCCCCGCGGCATCGACAGCGCCACGACGATGCCGAGCGGCACCTCGATGGCCAGAATTGCGAGCGAGAAGATCAGGTTGCGCCCGAGCGAGGCGAGGAAGCGGCCGCCGAGATCGGTCGAGGGATCGAGCAGCTCCTTGAACCAGCCGACGCCGTTCCAGAAGAACTGGTTGTTGCCGAACGTGTCCTGCATCGAATAGTTCACGACCGTCATCAGCGGCAGGATGGCGGAGAACGCCACCAGCAGGAACACCGGCAGCACCAGGAACCAGGCCTTGTTGTTGATGGTCTTGTCCATCACTCAGGCTCCCTCGACGAGACGGCTGTCGGCGTAGACATGGACATAGGCTGGATTGAACTTCAGCCCGATCGCCGAGCCCTGCGGCGAGAAGCCGGCCGGCAGTCGCGCGGCGAACTTGACGTCGCCGACACGAACGCGCGCGAAGCGGATGCGGCCGAGATCGTCGACGCGCTCGATATTGGCATCGAGCAGGCCGGGTCCGGGCTGAGCGACATCGACGAATTCCGGACGGACGCCGATCTCGATCTTGGCTCCGGCCGGCAGCGCGTCGTAGCTGCGCGCCAGCGTCAGGGTGTGACCGTCGATGCGGGCTTCACGTCCATTCACCTCGGCCGAGAGGATGTTCATGCCGGGCGAGCCGATGAAGTAGCCGACGAAGGTATGGGCCGGCTTGTCGAACAGCTCAGCGGGCGTGCCGCTCTGCACCACGCGGCCGTCATGCATCACGACGACGGTGTCGGCGAAGGTCAGCGCCTCGGTCTGATCGTGGGTGACGTAGATCATCGTCAGATCGAGCTCGCGATGCAGCGCCTTCAGCTTGGAGCGCAACTGCCATTTCAGCTCGGGATCGATCACGGTCAGCGGCTCGTCGAACAAGACGGCGGCGACGTCGGAGCGCACCAGGCCGCGGCCGAGCGAGATCTTCTGCTTGGCGTCGGCGGTCAAGCGCGTGGCCTTGCGGTTGAGGTCCGGCGTGAGATCGAGCAGACGTGCGATCTCTGCAACGCGCTTGTCGATCTCGGCCCTTGGCACGCCGCGGTTCTTCAGAGGAAACGCAAGATTTTCGCCCACCGTCATCGTGTCGTAGATGACCGGAAACTGGAACACCTGCGCGATGTTGCGTTCGCGGGTCGAGGCTTTGGTGATGTCCTTGCCGTCGAACAGGATCTTGCCGTGCGAGGGCGTCAGGATGCCGGAGATCAGGTTGAGCAGCGTGGTCTTTCCGCAGCCGGACGGGCCGAGCAGCGCATAGGCGCCGCCCTGGCGCCAGGTCATCGTCACCGGCTTCAGCGCGTAGCTCTCGATATCGCCGCTGTTGCCGTTGTAGGCGTGGGCGAGATCGACGAGGTCAATGCGGGCCATGCGGCATCTCCCTCAGATCGCCGGCGCGGCGACCAGGCGGTCGCCGGCGTCGAACACGAACACATTGGACGGATCGAGCACCGCGTCGAGGATCTCGCCGGGCTCGTATTCATGGACGCCGTGCAGCACGGAGACCCAGTTCATGCCGTCGCGCGTCAGATGCACGAAGCTCTCCGATCCCGTGATCTCGGTGACCGAGACGGTCGCAGGAAAGGCATGGCGGCCGTGGCTGCCGTCGCCTTTGCCAAGCCCGAGTTGATGCGGGCGGAAGCCGACGCGGTAGGCGCCATCGGGCAGATCAGCATAGAGGCCGACCGCCGGCGCCTTGACCCCGCCGGCATACTCCACGCTCTCGCCGCGCTTCTGGATCTCGACCGTGTTCATCGGCGGATCCGAGAATACCTGGCCGACACGTAAGGTGTCGGGTCGGCGATACACGGCCGCGGTATCGCCGGCCTGTAGCGCCTGCCCTTCCCACATGCAGATGGTGCGGCCACCGAGCAGCAGCGCCTCCGACGGCTCGGTGGTGGCGTAGACGAAGATCGCGCCCGAGGCCTCGAAGATGCGCGGCAGCTCGGTCCGCAGTTCCTCGCGCAGCTTGTAGTCGAGATTGGCGAGCGGCTCGTCCAGCAGCACGAGGTCCGCCCCCTTCACCAGTGCGCGCGCAATCGCCGTGCGCTGCTGCTGGCCGCCGGAGAGCTGCAGCGGCGTGCGCTTCAGATAGGGCTCGAGCCGCAGCAGCCGGGCGGCTTCCGCCACGCGCTTCTCGATCTCCTGGCGCGACTTGCCTTGCACGCGCAGCGGCGAGGCGATGTTCTCATAGACCGAGAGCGAGGGATAGTTGATGAACTGCTGATAGACCATCGCGACCGAGCGCTGCCGCACGTCGGCGCCGGTGACGTCCTTGCCGTCGACCAGCACCCGCCCCGTGGTCGGCCGGTCGAGGCCGGCGAGCAGCCGCATGATCGAGGTCTTGCCGGACAGCGTCGGCCCGAGCAGCACGCTCAGCGTGCCGCGCTGCAACGTCAGCGAGACGTCGCGAATGGTGGTCACGCCGTCGACGATTCGGGAGACGTGATCGAGCGTGACGCTCATGCGCGCCCTCCCGCCTCACGCGCCGGCACGGCGGAGCGCTCGCGATTGGCTGTGATCCACGCATCGAGCGCGGCGATCTCAGCCGCCGACATCCGCAACCCCAGCTTCGATCGACGCCACACGATGTCCTCGGCCGTCAACGCCCACTCGTTCGTCATCAGGTACCTGACTTCACGCTCCGTCAAGGTGCCACCGAAATCCTGGCCGAGATCGGCCAAAGATGTCGCACCGGCGAGCATGGCCGCAGCCCGCGTGCCATAGGCATGGGCGATCCGCTTCGCATGTGCATCCGACAGGAACGGATAGGTCTTGCGGAGATCCGCAATCAACGGCGCAACGGCCGAAACCTTCATGTCGCCGCCGGGCAGCGGCGCCTTGCCGGTCCACCCCTCCTCCGCCTTGCCACCTTTCACATAGGGCGCGAGACGCTCCAGCGCCTCTTCCGACAGGCGCCGGTAGGTGGTGATCTTGCCGCCATAGATCGACAGCAGCGGCAAGCCGCCGGGCGTATCGAGCTCGAACACGTAGTCGCGGGTCGCCGCCTTGGCCTCGCTGGCGCCATCGTCATAGAGCGGACGCACGCCGGAATAGCTCCACACCACGTCGGCCGGCGTCACCGGCTTGGCGAGATATTCCCCGAGCGCGGCGCAGAGATAGGCGATCTCCTCGTCGGTCGCCTTCACCTTGGCCGGATCGCCCTGATAGTCGCGATCGGTGGTGCCGATCAGCGTGAAATCCTGCTGATAGGGAATGGTGAAGATGATGCGGCCGTCGGCGTTCTGGAAGATGTAGGCGCGGTCGTGGTCATAGAGCTTGCGCACCACGATGTGCGACCCCTGCACCAGCCGCACTTTCGCTTTCGCATTGACGCCGGCGCCGGTCGCCAGCACCTGCTCGACCCAGGGACCGGCGGCATTGACCAGCGCGCGCGCCTTGATGGTCTCGCGCTCGCCGGTCTGCGTGTTCTCGGTGGTGACCAGCCAATGGCTGCCATCCTGCCGGATTTCGATCGCGCGCGTGCGGGTGCGGATGACGGCGCCGCGATCGACGGCATCGCGCGCGGTCAGCACGACCAGACGCGCATCGTCGACGAAGCAGTCGGAATATTCGAAGCCCTTGCTGTAGCGCCCGGGGATCAAGGGGCGGCCGACCTCGTCGCTGCGCAGGTTCACCGACCGCGTCGGCGGCAGCAGCTTGCGGCCGCCGAGATGATCATAAAGGAACAGGCCGAGGCGCAGCAGCCAGGCCGGGCGCAGGCCCGAATGATGCGGTAGCACGAAACGCAACGGGCGGATGATGTGGGGCGCGATCTGCCACAGGATTTCGCGCTCGATCAGCGCCTCGCGGACCAGCCGGAACTCGTAATATTCGAGATAGCGCAGGCCGCCATGCACGAGCTTGGTGGACCAGGACGAGGTTCCGCTCGCCAGATCGTTCATTTCACAAAGGAAAACGGAATTTCCGCGTCCGGCCGCATCGCGCGCGATGCCGCAACCGTTCACGCCGCCTCCGATAATGGCGAGGTCGTAGATCCGCTCCAACAGACGCATCCCCCGGCAATCGCCTTGACTGTGGCGATTTCACTTTCGGTTTCGAGTTAAACACAAACGAAAGTGAAAGCAAATCGAAATTCGCATGTTGGGCCGCGATTGGGCAAAACCTGCCCAAACCGGGATCAAGGAGCCTGCGAGAGTGGCGGAAAGTCAGGCGCGGCGGAGCACGGCGGACCCCGCCGTTTCGGTTGCCTCCGCGACGTCGTCGGCGTCGGCGGCGGGCATCGCCGAGACCACCTCGATGCCGCGGCTATGGCAGAGGCTGGCCAGTCCGTCCGGCAGCGGCCGGTCGGTGACGAAGGTCTGGATCTGGCTGAGATGGGCGATGCGCACCGGCGCGCTGCGATGAAGCTTGGTGGAATCGGCGACCAGCATCACGCTGCGGGCATTGGCGATGATGGCCTGGGCTACCTGCACCTCGCGATAGTCGAAGTCGAGCAGCGCGCCCTCCTCGTCGATCGCGGATGCGCCGATGATCGCGTAGTCGACCTTGAACTGGCCGATCAGCTGCGTCGCCGTCGATCCGATCACGCCGCCATCCGAGCGCCGCACCGTGCCGCCGGCCACGATCACCTCGATGCGCGGATGCGGATAGAGCAGCATCGCGACGTTGAGATTGTTGGTGATGACGAGCAGGTCCTGGTGCGACGACAGCGCGCTCGCCACCTCCTCCGTCGTGGTGCCGATGTTGATGAAGAGCGAGGAGCCGTTCGGAATCCGCGCGGCGGCGACCGCGCCGATCGCCTTCTTCTCGTCGGCAGCGACGAAGCGCCGCGCCTCGTAGGCGAGATTCTCGACGCCGGAGGCGATGATGGCGCCGCCATGGATGCGCGTCAGCGCGCGCTGCTCGCACAGATCATTGAGGTCCTTGCGGATGGTCTGGGCCGAGACTTCGAAGCGGCGCGCGAGATCCTCCACCATGACGCGGCCGGAGGCGCGGGCGATGTTGAGGATGTCGGTCTGGCGTTGGGAAAGGACGGCCATGGCAAGCTTTCAGGACAAGCTGCACCATGGTGATGCTGATCGAGTCAAGCGTCAATCGGCGAAGCATTGGGCGCATCGCAGCAATCGCCGGCTCGGAGCACGTCCGGCGCGGCACGGTCCGGCTGACGTGCGCCGGCGGCCGCCTGCGCCAAGCTCGCTCAGGCGGCTGCGCTCAGCTCGCCGGTCACGAGCCGAAGCGCGGCGCGTTCGGCTTCGCGGGCATTGCGAAACACCTGGCCCTCGAGGGCATTGAAGCGATGGGACGCCGCGAAGAAGCGGAAGCCGCCACGATCGCGGACGACGATCCCCGCCGCCTGGGAGCTGACCTCGATGATATAGGTGTCGGACATTGCGAAATCCCGTCGTTCATTCCGGGGCGTATAACGGGGCTCTATGACGAACGTTCCGGTCCTGGAGCCGCCGGCTATCCGATCTGCATGCCAACAGGAAATTGTGTGGATGTTATGTTGGCTGCGCTGCACGCGCCTTCACCGTCACGACACGGCCGAATCAGCGTGGATCATTCGGGACGAGCGTCGGCCTGCGCAGCGACGCATCGGCCCCGCCGATGCGATCGTGATGCTGACCCAGCAACTGATAGATGGTGCGCAGATCCTTCAACACCTCGACTTGATCTTCACGAAACGCACTGAGCTGATTCTCGTAGACGCAAATCCTGCGCTCGGCGTGGAGAAGCCGCTGCTGCAGCTTCTTCAGGACCTGCAAGATCAGTTTCTCGTCGACGTCCGACATGGACTTCCTCCCACCCTGTTCGCGCACCGCGCCCCGCCATTTCCCTGTGCCGGCAATTTTTTCCGGCTGGCCCTTTTGGCCTTGTTGATCGGAAGCGGACTACCAACCTCGATGCCCGTCCGATGCGCCACTCGAAGCGCGCAATGAGGCAGAGACGCGGCATCGCACCTCCAAGCAACCAGAACTTGCAAATATCGTAAACACGCCTGCCCTGTGGACAAGACCTACATCGCGCGAGATTGATCGGCACAGACGCCGCAAACGCGTGCTCGAATGAACGCGCACCGCCGGATCACGGTTCCTATGCCGAGCAAGTGGCATATGCCGGGCATTAACTGATGTTATTTTGGCGGGAGACCAAGATTGCGATCAGGCCGTGGTCGCCCCGTCGCGCCGGATCGGCTGCGGCCGGCCGTCGTCGTCGATCGAGACGTAGGTGAAGTTGCCGTCGGTGACGAGGATCGGCTGCTCCTCCTTCCGGCGCAGCACCCAGGCTTCGAGACGCACCGTCATCGAGGTGCGGCCGACGCGGACGAGATGCGCATAGACCGAAACGAGATCGCCGACATAGACCGCCTTGCGGAAGTTCATCGCCTCGATCGCGACCGTCACCGTGCGCGACTTCGCGACCTTGGCGGCGTACACGCCGCCGCCGACGTCCATCTGGCTGAGCAGCCAGCCGCCGAAGATGTCGCCATTGGCATTGGTGTCGGCCGGCATCGCCAGAGTGCGGATGCAGAGATCGCCGCGGGGCTCGGTCGGCGCGGACAGCGCGGCATGGATGGTCGCTTCGGTCACGTCGGATGGTCTCCAATTGCGGGAGCGTTCAAGAGGCGTCGAGCAAGGCCGTCAGTCTGGCCTCGCCATTTCGAACATCGCCTCCTGCATGATCTCGAAATAGTCGCCGCGACGGCCGGCGCGGACGATCGGATGCGCCAGCGCAGTCTGATAGACCCCGTCCTTGATCAGCGTCTTGTCGATATGCACGCCGACCACCTCGCCGAGCGTCAGCCAGGCCTGCGCCTTGGCACCATCGGCGCCCTGCAGCTGAATGATCTGCGTCACTTTGCACTCGAACGCCACGGGGCTTTCGCCGACCCGCGGCACGTTGACGAATTTGCACGGCACCGGCGTGACGCCCGCGAGCTTGAACTCGTCGACCTCGCGCGCGACATGCGCGGCGGTCGCATTCATCTGCGTGGCCAGGCCGCGCGTCACCAGGTTCCAGACGAACTCGCCGGTGTCCTGGATGTTGGCGACCGAGTCCTTCCACTGCGTCGAGGAGAAGCCGATGATCGGCGGGGTGTAGTTGAAGGCGTTGAAAAAGCTGTAGGGGGCGAGATTGACGTGACCGTCCGGATCGCGCGACGAGATCCAGCCGATCGGACGGGGGGCGACGATGGCATTGAAGGGATCGTGGCGGAGGCCGTGGCCGTTCTTCGGTTCGTAGAAATGCAGATCCCGTTCGGTCACGCCGTCGTCCCTTCCGTCATTGCGGGGAGCGCAAGCGACGAAGCTTCGCTCGAATGACGGCGAACTTAGCTTGCAGCGCCCCTGGAACCAAGCCCTGCCAGCACGAAATCGATCATCTCGTCGACCGTCGGGCCCGGCTTGGTCGCGCATTGCGCGATCATCTGCGGATGGAAGAAGCGCATCATCGCGGTCGTCGCACATTTTGCCGCCAGCGGCAGATCGGTGACGGCGAATTCGCCGGAGGCCGCGCCCTGCCCGATCACGCGGCCGATGATCTCGGTGATCAGCAGCATGTGCGCCTCGCAGACGTCCCAGCTCTCCTCCATCGCCACCGCGACCATCTCGTGCAGCTTGTTGTCGCCGACATAGCGCTCGGTGTTCATGCGATGAATGGTGCCAAGCAGCTCGCGCAGCCGCGGCGCCGCAGGCCCCGCCCGCTCCGCGATCGCGATGGCAGCCGCCTCGACCTGCGCCATCAGCGTGCGGGCGACCCCCCGGTGGATCGCCTTCTTGGAATCGAAGAACCGGTAGACATTCGCCGGGCTCATGCGGAGCTCCTTGGCGATGTCGGCGACGGTCGTCTTCTGGTAGCCGATCTGTCGAAACAGACGCTCAGCAACGACGAGAATGCGTTCGTGCGTATCGGATTCGATATGGTCGGAAACCAGGGTCATCATGCCTGCGATCTTGTTGGTCCTTCATTCGGCGGCCTCGGCCAAAGGAAGCGCGGGCCTCGGCACGTCAACGTGCTGCGTTGCGGAATGATCCGCGTCCTTCGTTCCGCGCTCGTCCAGGCTCTTGCGGAACCATAGGGCATACAATCCTGGCAAGTACAGCAGCGTGAGAAAGGTTGCAACGAACAACCCGCCCATGATGGTGATCGCCATCGGGCCCCAGAACGCCGAGCGCGACAGCGGGATCATGGCGAGGATCGCGGCCAGCGCGGTGAGCACCACGGGCCGGGCGCGGCGCACCGTGGCCTCGATGATCGCGTCCTTGCGGGTCAGACCATGGGCGACGTCGGTCTCGATCTGATCGACCAGGATCACCGCGTTGCGCATAATCATGCCGGCAAGTGCAATCAGGCCAAGCAGCGCCACGAAGCCGAACGGCGCGTTGGCGACATTGAGCCCGAGTGAGGCACCGACAATGCCGAGCGGCGCGGTCAGGAACACCAGGATCAGCCGCGAGAAGCTCTGCAGCTGGATCATCAGCAGGGTCAGCATCACGATGACCATCAGCGGAAACAGCACGAAGATCGAGGCATTGCCCTTGGCGGATTCCTCGAACGCGCCGCCGGCCTCGATCCGGTAGGCGGGCTCGAGGTGGTTGCGGATGTCCTGTAGCTTCGGCGAGATCTGGTTGGTGACATCGGGCGCCTGGACCCCGTCCGCCACGTCGGCGCGCACGGTGATCGCCATGTCGCGGTTGCGCCGCCACAGGATCGGCTCCTCGTGGGAATACTCGATCCTGGCGATCTGCTGCAGCGGCACCGCGATGCCGTTCTTCGAGGTGATGGTGAGATCGCCGACATGGGCGAGATCCAGCCGCTCGGACGGCGCCGCACGCGCGACGACGCCGACCTTCTCGATGCCGTCGCGGATGGTCGTGACCTGCACGCCGGAGATCAGCATCGCCAGCGATTGCGACACGTCCTGCGGGGTCAGGCCAAGTGCGCGGGCACGATCCTGGTCGACGACCAGCTTGAGGTAGGGCGACTGCTCGTTCCAGTCGAGCTGCGGATCCCTGACGTTCGGGTTCTGGCGCATGACGTCGCGCACCTGGTAGGCGATCTCGCGCACCTTGGCCGCATCGGGGCCGATGATGCGGAACTGGACGGGGAAGCCGACCGGCGGACCGAAATTGAAGCGATCGACCCGGACGCGCGCTTCGTTCAGCTCGCCATTCGCAGCCGCGGTCTCGATCTTGGCCTTGATGCGCTCGCGCGCGGCGACGTCCTTGGCGACGATCACGATCTCGGCGAAGGCTTCGTTCGGCAGTTGCGGGTTGAGACCGAGCCAGAAGCGCGGCGAGCCCTGCCCGACATAGGCGGTGTAGGTCTCGATGTCCTTGTCATCCTTCAAGAGCGCTTCGGCCTTGCGTGCCGCCTTCTCGGTGACGCTGAAGGCGGTGCCCTCCGGCAGCCGCAGCTGCAAGAACAGCTCGGGCCGCTCCGACAGCGGAAAGAACTGCTGCTGGACATGGCCGAAGGCCACGATCGATGCCGCGAAGACGCCGACCGTCGCGGCAACGGTGGTGATTCGATGCGTGACGCACCAGCGCACGATGGCGCGCAGGCCGCGATACATGCGCGTGTCGTAGACCGCGTGCTCGTCATGGCCGTGATGGGCCTTCATGTCGGGCAGCAGCTTGACACCGATATAGGGCGTGAAGATCACGGCGACGAACCAGGACGCGACCAGCGCGATGGCGACGATCCAGAAGATGCTGCCGGCATATTCGCCGACGGCCGAATTGGCGAAGCCGATCGGCAGGAAGCCGGCGGCCGTGACCAGGGTTCCGGTCAGCATCGGGAACGCGGTGGATTCCCAGGCAAAGGACGCAGCGCGCATCCGGTCCCAGCCCTGCTCCATCTTCACCACCATCATCTCGACCGCGATGATGGCATCGTCCACCAGGAGGCCGAGCGCGATGATGAGGGCTCCGAGCGAGATGCGATGCAGGTTGAGCCCCATGATGTTCATGACGATGAAGACGAGCCCGAGCACCAGCGGCACCGACAGTGCCACGACGATGCCGGTGCGCCAGCCGAGCGCCAGGAACGACACGAACAGCACGATCACCAGCGCTTCGACGAACGAGTGCACGAACTCGCTGACGGCGTGCTCGACCACCTTGGGCTGGTCGGCGATCTGCTCGATCTCGATGCCCTGCGGCACCGCCTTCATGAAATCCGCGGCGGCGGCGTGCACCTCCTTGCCGAGCTCCAGGATGTTGGCCTCCTTGGCGGTGACGACGCCGATGCCGAGCGCGGGCTTGCCCTCCTGCCGCACCTTGAAGCTCGGCGGATCGACGAAGCCGTGGCTGACGGTGGCGATATCGCCGAGCCGGAACACGCGTCCGTTGCTTTCGACCGGCGTCTCCGCGACCGCCTTGGCGCCGTCGAGCGCGCCGGTGACGCGCAGCGGCACGCGCTGCGACGAGGTCTCGACCGTGCCGGCCGGGGTCACATTGTTCTGCTTGGCAAGCGAATCGAACAGCGCCTGCGGCGTGATGCCGAGGGTGGCGAGCTTGGCATGGCTGAACTCGACATAGATGCGCTCGTCCTGGGTGCCGTAGAGATTGACCTTGGTAACGCCGGCGACCTTCAGCAGGCGCTGGCGCAGGCCTTCGGCGGTCTTCTTCAGCTGCGCATAGTCGGCGCCGTCGCCGGTCATCATGAACAGGATGGAATCGACGTCGGAGAACTCGTCATTGACGAACGGACCGATGATGCCCGACGGCAGCGACGACTGCACGTCGTCGAGCTTCTTGCGGATCAGATAGAACAGGTGCGGCACCTGGGCCGGCGGGGTCGAATCGCGGAAGGTCACCTGCATCGCGGTGAAGGCCGGCTTCGAATAGGTCTGCACCTTCTCGAAGTAAGGCAGCTCCTGCAGCTTCTTCTCGATGGGGTCGGCGACCTGGCTCTGCATCTCAGTCGCCGTGGCGCCGGGCCACATCACCGAGACGTTGACGACCTTGACGGTGAAGAACGGATCTTCGGCGCGGCCGAGCTTCTGATAGGAGAAGAAGCCGGCGACGCCGAGCGCGACGATCAGGAACAGCACCAGCGGCGGATGATTGACCGCCCAGGCCGACAGGTTGAACCGCTTCATGGGTGCTCTCCGAGATTCGATATCACTGGTCCGAGCCGTTGCTGTTAGTCACCGTCACCGCGAGCGAAGCGACCTGTCCGCCATAGCCCAAAGGGCGACGGCGGAAGCAATCCAGAATCCGCCTGCAGAAAACAGTCTGGATTGCGCCGTCGCTTCACTCCTCGCGATGACGACCGTTACGTCCGTCATTCCGGGGCGATGCGAAGCATCGAACCCGGAATCTCGAGGTTCCGGGTTCGCACTACGTGCGCCCCGGAACGACGGCAGAGCTAGAACGTCAGCGCCGACACGACGCGCACCCTCTGGCTGGGATCGATCTTCTGCACGCCGAGCGCCACGACCTTGTCGCCTTCGTCGACGCCTGACGTGACGAGCACGTCCTTGCTGTCATAGGCCTTCACCTTCACCGGCTTCAGCGCCACCTCGCCCTTGTCGTTGACGACGTAGAGCGACGGATCGCGGCCATCGCTGAACAGCGCCGACAGCGGCAGCCGCGCGACGCGCGTGGTGGCGGGATCGGCGAGCGTCAACGTCGCAGTCATGCCGAGCGAGACGGCGTCGCCGGCGTCCGGCAGCGAGAACTTGGCGAGATAGGTGCGCGTCGCGGAATCGGCGGTGGGCGCGATCTCGCGCAGCTTCGCCGCATATTGCTTGTTTGCCTCCGACCACAATGTGACGTAGGCGCTGCCGGTCTTGGCGCGTTCGAGCAGGGTCTCCGGGATCGCGACCACGGCCTCCTTCTCGGCAAAGCGCGCGACACGGATCGCGGCCTGGCCGGCGGCAACGACCACGCCTGGTTCGATCATGCTCGCGGTGACGACGCCGCGCGCGTCGGCAACCAGCGTCGCATAGGACAGCGAGTTGCGTGTCAGTTCGACCGAGCGCTCGGCGCGATTGAGCCGCGCCCTCGCCTCGTCGGCGGACGCCCTGGCCTGGTCCATCTGGGCATCCGTGGTCCAGCCCTTGGCGCGCAGCTCCTTGGCGCGGGTCTCGGCGGCGGAGGCCTGCGCCAGCACGCCGGTGGCGGCGCGGAATTCGGCTTCGGCCTGCTCGGCCTGCAGCTTCAGGTCGACCTCGTCGAGCGTGGCGAGCGGCTGGCCGACCTCCACGGTCTGGCCGACCTCGACCAGGCGCTTGGCGACCTTGCCGGCGACGCGGAAGCCGATATCGGCCTCGATGCGCGGCCGGATGGTGCCGACGAAGCTGCGCTCGGGCGTCTCGGCCTCGTAGTGGACGGGCGCGACCAGAACCGGCCGGACCGGCTCGGCCTTCTGGGCGACGGTTTCATTGCACCCGGCCAGGGCGACGGCCATCGTGGCCAGCGCAAGGCCCGTCAACAGCTTGGAATAGCTCGCGAAAATCAGGCGGATCAACATGGGGCACCCTCGCTGCTCTTACGAGGAAGTGTCGAATGTCGAATGACGATTGTCAATATTCGTCAGCAATCATGACTTCGTGATCATCTGGACACGTTGCCGCAGGTGCTCAGTGGAGCGGCAGGCCGGTTCGGAACTCCGCCGTGCGCTCAACCGCCACCGATTCCGGGGCCGTCCGCCGCCGCGGTCGAGCCCGGCCCCGCAATCAGGGCATGCACCGTGCGCTTCACTCCGCGGGCGCCTGCCCGGCGAATTCGACCTTGCTCTCATGGCCGCCGAAGAACGCGAGCAGCCCCGCGATCAGCGGCAGCACCGACAGCGCGAGCAGGCCGTGCGTGGTCGAGCCGGTCGTGTCCTTGATCCAGCCGACCAGATAGGGACCGCCGAATCCGGCGAGATTGCCGATCGAGTTGATCAGCGCAATTGCGCCGGCCGCGGCCGTACCCGACAGCCACGCCGTCGGCAGCGTCCAGAACACGCCGAAGACACAGAACACGCCGATCGCCGCGACCGTGAGCGCAACCATGGTGAGCGTGGGATCGCCAATCATGCTCGATGCGGCCAGCGCCACCGCGATCAGGATCAGCGGCGCGCCGACATGCATCACGCGCTCGCGTGTCGCATCGGAATGCCGCGCCCACAGGATCATCGCGACGGTGCCGAACGCATAGGGGATCGCGGTGACGAAGCCTGTCTGCACATTGGTCAGTCCGAATGCCTTGACGATCTGCGGCAGCCAGAACTGCATGCCGTAGAGCGCGCCGACGAAGCCGAAATAGATCAGGCTGAGCACGATCACCTTCGGCGACGACAGCGCCTCGCCGAGCGTCATGTGGCCGGCGGCCTGCTTCGCCGCCGTCTCGGCCTCGAGCTTCGCCGCGAGCCAGGCCTTCTGCTCCGCGGACAGCCAGGTCGCATGCTCCGGCCGGTCGGTCAGGTAGAACCAGGTGACGACGCCGAGGATGACCGAGGGGATGCCCTCGATGATGAACAGCCACTGCCAGCCCTGCAGTCCCATCAGGCCGTGCATGCCGAGCAGCAGGCCGGAGACCGGCGCGCCGATCACGGTCGAGATCGGCACGGCAACCGCGAAGGCGGCGAGGAAGCGCGCGCGATACTGGGCGGGGTACCAATAAGTGAGATAGAGGATGATGCCGGGAAAGAATCCGGCCTCGGCGACGCCGAGCAGGAAGCGCAGCGTGTAAAAGCTCCACGGGCCCGAGACCACGGCCATCAGCGCCGAGATGATGCCCCAAGTCACCATGATGCGCGCGATCCAGCGGCTGGCGCCGAACTTCTCCAGCGCCAGATTGCTCGGCACCTCGAAGATGAAATAGCCGATGAAGAAGATGCCCGCACCCCAGGCGAACACCAGCGGTGAGAATTTCAGCTCCGCATTCATGGTCAGCGCGGCGAAGCCGAGATTGACCCGGTCGAGATAGGAGAAGAAATAGGCCAGCACCAGAAACGGAATCAGGCGCCAGGAGATGGCGCGGATGGTCGCGGACTCGATATCGGAGCGGCCAAGCGCGGCCGGACTGGTGGCGGACGGACTCATCGATCTCCTCCCCGGAGCTTTCTGGACATTGATAGTTGAAGGCGGTGTTGAGCATCGGTCGTGGCAAGTCAATCGGAAAACCTGACATCCCACAGCCCGTCGGCGCATCGCGGGGGCGCGGCGCGCGCATGACGCCCTCCTCGCCCGAGATGCTCATCCGCGTCGTCGGCATCCTGCTCGGCATCTGGATCGACCGGATCGCGACGCGGCCTGCTTGGGCATAGGCCTGCCAACGGCAAGCCGCGATATCAACCGAAAGCTCAGATCGGCCCCGCGCCGGCGCGGCTGAAGAAGGCGTTGAGCTCCTCGGCCAGAACGGCAGGCTGCTCTTCCGGAATGTAGTGGCCGCACGAGGAGACGGTGATGCCCTCGACGTGATCGGCGACCTCCCTGAGCGGCGC
Organism: Bradyrhizobium sp. SZCCHNR1053; assembly: GCF_032381235.1. NCBI lineage: Bacteria > Pseudomonadati > Pseudomonadota > Alphaproteobacteria > Hyphomicrobiales > Nitrobacteraceae > Bradyrhizobium > Bradyrhizobium sp. SZCCHNR1053. The sequence continues at coordinate 378,157 of NZ_JAUHJM010000003.1, read as the reverse complement.
GGCCATGTCCACGATCGATCCCTGGTCGGCACCGACGGCGAGCACCGGCGGCTTCAGCTTGCCCCTTTGTTTCAGCTCGCGGTTCTGACGCGCGGACAGTGCGGCGGCACGATAATAAGCGAGCCCGGCGCGCAAGCCGCCGGCCTTGGTCAGCACGCGGGCGTATTCGTCGAGATCGCGTTCGGAGAACGCTTCGGGATTGGCACCTTTCCGGCGCAGGAACCAAGCGAGATAGTCGCGTTCGCGGCCGTGGATCAGCATCTCCGGGAGATCCGCGACGGCGTGGAACGCGAAGTGCCAAGTGCGCCACGCGCGGTCTGGCGCGAAGGGCAGCGCCTCGGGCAGGGTGACGCCGGGAATTCCTGCATCGAGCAGGGCCAGGCTGCGCACCTCGGCTTCGAACAGCGCCGCATAGGGATAAGCCACCCACGCACCGATATCGTGGGCCACCAGATGATAGCTGGTGACGCCGAGTTGCTGCAGCAGCCGATGCACCGCCGTGGCCAGGGTCTGAGTGTCGTAGCCTTCGGCTGGCCGGTCCGAATCGCCCTGCCCGGGGAGATCCGGCGCAATGACCCGATAGCGCGACGCGAGCAGTGGCATGACCTTGCGCCAGGCAAACCAGCTTTCGGGAAAGCCGGCGAGCAGCGCCACGACCTCGCCATCCGGCGGGCCACCGCTGACATAGTGCAGCCGAAGGCCATCGACGGTCTCGAAGCGGTGGGTAAAGCCCGGCAACGACGCATCGGCGCGACCGAACGGCTCGGCCGCGACCAGCCGCGACGGACTTTTGGCAGAGATGGCACTCATCAACTCGGTCATGGATCATCCTCCTAATTATAGAACAACTGTTTCCTATTTAGACACGACATCACGCGAACAAGGCGGCAGCCTGGTCTGCCACGGCCATCATCTCGCTCCTCGTGCGCCCTGTCTTGCCGACCACCCGAAATCCCTGGATCACGCAGAACAAGGCTCGGGCCACGACTTCCGCGTCGAGATCCGGCCGGATCGATCCATCCGCCTGGCCCAGCCTGATCAGGTCGCGCAACAGGGTCTCGACCCGCCGTAACGCTCCGCGGACCTTGGCAGCGGCCTCCGCATCCAAGGTGGCGAGTTCGGCCGCGCTGGTCACGACGAGGCAGCCGCGCCGGCCTTCGCTGTCGCTGGCGGATTCCGCGTAGAACTGCAGCAAGGCCTCCAGCTTGTCGCGGCCGCTGGGCTGCGCATCGATGCGCTCGCGCACCTGCTGGTCGCGGCGCGCGATGTAATGATCCAGCGTCGCCAGAAAGATCGCGCGCTTGTCCGCGAAGGCCTTGTAGAGGCTGCCGGTGGCGAGCTTCATGGCCGCGCGCAGTTCGGCCAAGGACGCGGCGTGGTAGCCGCGCTCGCTGAAGACCACCAGGGCCTTGTTCAGGGCGGTGTCCATATCGAACTCGCGCGGCCGACCGGGCCCGCGGCGCTCGGATGAATCCTGTTGCGACCTCGTCATTCCTCCTTTTAGGAAACATTCGTTTCCAAATCAAGAGCACTGAGCGGATCTCCGACGACCAGGTCAGTCTCCAAGCTGAAAGCGCTGGAACCGGTGCAGCTCGTCCTCGATGGTCCGCTTCAGCGCCTTGCGCCGGTCGCCGCGCGCCGCCTTGCCCTCGCCGACCCAGCTCCATTTCTGCATCAGGAGCTTGCCGTTCTGGCGGTCGGTCTTGAGATCGAGCGCGGCGACGATCTCGTCGCCGACCAGCACCGGCAGCGCGAAATAGCCGAACAGGCGCTTGTCCTTCGGGACATAGGCCTCGAAGCGATGATCATAGTCGAAGATCGCCTGCGTCCGCTTGCGCTGGATGATGAGCGGATCGAACGGCGACAGGATGTGCACGCGCTCGGAGCTGATGTCGATCGGCTCCTCCAGCGCGGCCGGCGTCGCCCAGTGCTCCTGCCTGCCGGCGCCCTCCAGCGTCACCGGCACGAGCTCGCCGCGCCGGACCCTGGCATCGATGACCCGGCGCACCGCGGCCTTGCTTGGCGCATTGAGATGGCAGAGCGAATCGAGGCTCACGACGCCTTGGGCGCGCAAGCCGCGGTCGAGCAGATAGGCTGCGATCTCGCGATCGTTGGCGCCCTTCGGCAGCCGTTGCCAGCCGAAATGCCGGGCGGTGAGGTCGTAGGTCTTGAGCATGCCGTCGCGGCCCGACACCGTCAGCACGCCCTCGTAGAAGCCGAGCTGCAGCGCGCGCTTCGACGGCTTGCGGCTGGCCCAGGCGTGGTCCTTCTCGCGCAGCACGTCGTCGTCGATGTCGCGGATCGTCAGCGCGCCGCCTTGGCGGATCAGCCGCATGACCTTGCGCGTATCCTCGGGCTTCACGGTCTGCAGCCAGCGATGGCCCTCGCGGCGGTAGCGGCGCATCGCCGGAACGAAGTAGCGGAAGTCGTGCAGCGGGATGTAGGACAGCGCGTGGGTCCAATATTCGAAGACGGTCTTGTCGGTGCTCTGCGCCTGCCTGAGATCGGCGCGGCGATAGGCGGGAATGCGGCTGAACAGGATGTGGTGATGGCAGCGCTCGATCACGTTGATGGTGTCGATCTGCACATAGCCGAGATGAGCAATGGCGGCGGCGACCGCCTCGGGGCCCGCGCCGAACGGCGCCTCAGCATCGAGCCGCTGCGCGCGCAGCCAGATGCGGCGCGCCTGCGGCTTGGAGAGCGGGATGGGCGTGGGGACAGCGGGCATGCCGCGCAATGGTGCGAGATTCGCCCCCGCTCCCGCAACGGCAAATCAGGCCGGGGAGATCCCCTTGCGGAACCTCAAGGCTTGGCCTTGTCCGGAATGCTGCCGGTGGCGATCTCGGCCTTGCAGCTGGCGCGGCCGGGATCGGGCGCACGGCACTTGTAGATGCGGCCGGTCAGGCGGTCGACCAGCCAGGCCGTATCCTCGGAGGGACTTTCCAGGCCGACATAGCGGTTGCCGACCGCGGTGATCAGCGTCGACAGCAGGATCGATGCCGCAATGATGCCAGCCCCGATCAGCGTCGACATGGAACCGGCTGATCCCGTCTGATCCTGACTGCTCGCCCGATGGGACTGATAGTCGCGCCTGTGCGATGGGTTGAACACGGCTTTGCTTTTCTGTTCGCGTTTCTTTGACTACGAATCCACTCGCCGTTCGCGTCCTTCAGGTTTGCGATTTTTTCCCGGCGAACGCTATCCGGTAGAGCCGCATCTGGCCGATTTGTTGTTCGCGGACCGGCCACCTGCCGATCGCTTTGCGGCAGCGCGCGGCGCGTCTCGCGGACCACTCGCCCCTCAAGGGCCGCCCGGTCCGGCAACGTGACGTCGATCACATTTGATGCTTTGAACCCGTTCTATCGTTCACGCATCCAATGGCCATAGGGCATGACGACCCGAGGATGACGACGATGACCCCATATTTTGGACGTTTTGCAGTTCAGGCGGCGGCGTTCTCCGCGATGCTGGCGATCGGCGCAGGCACCGCCCTCGCCGGCGAGGCCGTGTCGGCCGACAAGATCCTCAACGCGCTGAAGCCGAAGGCCGTGACGCGCGGCATTTCGGTCGGACCGCAGGCGACCCCGCAGGCCGACGCGGCAGCGCAGGCGAAGCAGGCGGCCTTCATCGACAGCATGCGCAACCGCAAGACCCGCTCGCTGTCGCTCGGCGAGCGCGAGCAGATCGCCGAGATCGCGGCGACCAAGCCCAAGATCGATCTCGAGATCCAGTTCGACTACAACTCGGCCGAGATCAGCAAGGCCTCGATGCCGGCCGTGCAGGAGCTCGGCAAGGCGCTGTCCGATCCGAACCTGAAGGGCTCGACCTTCGTGGTTGCCGGCCACACCGATGGCATCGGCAGCGACGGCTTCAACCAGGATCTCTCCGAGCGCCGTGCCGACACCATCAAGCGCTATCTGGTCGAGAAGTTCGCCCTCGCCGGCCAGGACCTCGTCACGGTCGGCTATGGCAAGACCAAGCTCAAGGACGCGGCCAATCCGGCCGATCCGCTCAACCGGCGGGTCCAGGTCGTCAACATGGACACCAAGACCGCGGCGAAGTGAGCGCTCCGCCGCGCATCGCCCCGCCCGCCCACGGTCCCTGGCGGACGGGGCGCTTTTTGTCCGGATTCAGATCCAGCTCTGGAACAGCATCAGCCGGGTGAAGGTCTGCATCGTCGTGCCGATGAAGGCGGCGCTGACCGGCAGCATCGCGACGAAGCCCAGCACCACGACGGCGACATAGCTCAACAGCACCCAGCGCGGCCAGCGGGTCAGCACATGGACGAGCGCGAGGCTCGCCAGCGTCGCCGACGGCAGGTAGTAGTAGATGAAGCTCAGCGCGCGCGGCAGCAGCGCCCAGGGCAGATAGCAGCCGAGATAGAACGCCAGGATCAGGAACGCCGCCGCGCTGCGCGTCGCGATGAAATCCCGGACGCAGATGCCGAGCGCGGCAAGTGCCGGCCACAGCACCAGCGGATTGCCGAGCAGCACCACCGCGGCGATGTCGGTGTCGCTGGTCTTGTCGAACAGGAACCAGACCGGACGGACCAGCAACGGCCAGGTCGGCCACGCGCTCATGTAGGTATGGCCGGCGATCGCCGTGGTGACGCTGTCGGCGAAGATGCGCCGCTGCGCTTCGAAGATGCCGATGACGGACAGGCCATGCAGCGGGACGAAGGTCGCGAGATAGCAAACGGCCGGCATTGCGACGAGGCACAACACGATCTGCAGCCAGCTCAGTTGCGGCCATTGCTCGGGCCGATACCAGTCGGTCGGCTCGCCATCGCCGAACGAGGTCTGCCAGTGCTGCAACAGCTTGATGAGACCGACGATGAGAAGCGCCGTCAGCAGCGGAAACAGCCCGCTCCATTTGCAGGCGATCGCAAGGCCGAACAGCGCGCCCGCCAGCGCGAACACGACCTGCGGCCGGCGCTGCCTGAACGAAAACAGAAAGGCCGCGATCCCGAGCAGGCTGAAGGCGAGTGCGCCGATGTCGAGCATCGCGATGCGCGCCTGCACGAACAGCATCTGGTTGAAGGCCGCGAGCAGCGCCGCTGCGATGGCAGGCCATTGCGCCGCGAACAGCGCCAGGCCGCACAGATAGATCGCGGCAACGGCGAGCCCGCCGAGCACGGTACCGGGATAGCGCCATGCGAAGGCGTTGTCGCCGAACGTCCTGATCGACAGCGCAATCAGCTCCTTGGCGAGCGGCGGATGCATCGGGTTGAGCTGCGGCGTCGCCGGCGACAGTCCCAGCATCTGCCGCGCCGCCGGCACGTAATGCACCTCGTCGAAGACGAATTTCGGCGGCGAGGCGAGCCCGATCATCAGCACGACGTGCGCGATCGCGAAGATCAGCAATGCCGTCATCACACAGCGGCGGACCGACAGAGCGCCATCCTGCGCAACCTCGCCGTCCTCGTCGTCGTCATCCCGGCGAGCAGCAGATACCTTCATGGGCCTCCGCGTTGAACTGATCTCACGGTGGCGGCAACTAACCACCGAACGGTCATCGAGGCAAACTTGTGCCCATTTTACAACAACCCCGCGCGCCGTCTTCGGCTAGATTGAGCAGGAAACAATCTTCGGTGTGGATATGAGTCTGCGTCGCCGAATCTCTGTCGCTGCGATCTCGGCGGCCGCCCTGCTGGGCGTCGCGGGCGGCGCAAGCGCCGACGGCCGCATCGGCGAAGCCGTGCTGGTGCAGAAGGACGTGCTGCGCGTGGCAGGCGCCTCGAGCAGCCCGATCAGCGTCGGCGACGGCGTCGTGCGCAACGAGACCGTGCGCACCGGCAATGACAGTGCCGCGCGGCTCGTCATGATCGACAGCACCAATCTCTCGCTCGGCGCCAACGCCACCCTGACGCTCGACCGCACCGTCTTCAACGACGAGACCAGCTATCGCGACATCGCGATCCGGCTCGGCACCGGCGCGTTCCGCTTCGTCACCGGCCATTCCGAGAAAACCGCCTACAAGATCAACACGCCGCTGGCGACCATCGGCGTGCGCGGCACCATCCTCGACATCAGGTCGCAGCGCGGCCAGACCATGGTCGTGCTGCAGGAAGGTGCTTCGCGGGTCTGCACCCTCACCTTCCAATGCCTCGAGCTGACGCAGCCGGGCGACACCGCGATCATCACCGCGACCGGCCAGGGCCGAAGCGCGATCAAAAAGACCGGCAATCCGTCGTGGAGCTTTGCCGCCACCTGCGCGTCGACATCGGGCCTCTGCACGGTCACCGATCTCGCCAGCAATGCGCCGCCGCAGGACTTCACCGGCATCCTGTGCGGGCGGTGACGATGAGAACGCGCCGCAGTCAGCTTGCTGTCCTGATGACCGCCATCGCCGGCGGGCTGCTCGCGCTCGCCCTGCAGGCCGCGCCGGCCGCCGCGCAGAGCAGTTGCGAGGTGGACAATTTCGCGGCGGCGCTGTGCCCGACCGCGTCGCCGTCGCCGACCTCCTCGCCCACCGCAACGCCCACGCCGTCAGCCACGCCGACATCGACCTCCAGCCCGACGCCGACGCCCTCGCCCTCGATCTCGCCGACCCCGTCGCCGACGCCCACCGGCGCGGGAAACAGCGCGAACGCGATCAACGGCCTCGCCGACCAGCGCTTCAACCAGATGATCACCAACCGCGTGCTCGGGCTGGTGCTGCTCGGCGTCAACGAGCAGGTCAACTGCAACGACTGCGTCAGCGCGTTCGGCGCGGCCGGCTCGTTCTCGGCCGGCATCCATGGCCGCAAGCAGCTCACCAACAATCTGGCGCTGCTCGCCGGCCTCGCCTACACGCACTACGACGAGAACGGCTACCATGTGACCTCGGCGCCGATCGGCGCCTTCGCGCTGCGCTACGACTTCACCGATTGGGGCTCGTCGCGGCCGTTCTTCGACGTCGGGACGATCCTGACGCCGTATGAGCGCGTGCGCTACGGCCGGAGCTATGCGACGAGCCTCGGTAACGTCACGGTGGACGGCACCACCACGGCGTCGAACTACGCGGTCTATGGCCGCGCCGGCTGGATCAGTCGGTTGTCGCCGCGCGACGAGCTCGCGGCGTCGGTCGAGCTGTGGCAATTGTGGCAGCACGTCGCCGGCTATCGCGATCCCGCGCTCGCCTTCAACCCGTTCGATGCGACGATCGCCGGCGGCACCGACCGCACCAGCCTGGTCAAGGTCGGCGGCCAATGGACCCACCTGTTCGGCTCCAGCATCGAAGCCAACATCAATGGCGGCTACGTCCAGTCGTTCGCGACCAGCTCCGGCATCGTCGCCACCGTCACCGGCAACGGCACGGTGACGCCGACCATGGGCAACCAGGGCTGGTTCGAATATGGTGGCCGACTCGGCTTCCGCCTGCCGCAAGGCTGGATCGCCGATCTGTTCGTCAACGGCACGCTCGGCCCGCAGCCGGTCGGCAACACCATCCACGGCGGCGTCGGCCTGCGCGTCCATTATTAGCGGCTGGCCCGGCGCCGAGCGGATCACCCTCGCTCCGTCAAAATTTCATGATCGGCCTGCGCTCGGGTCGCCTTGACCCGCGCCCGCCGGCGGACCTATTGAATGATAATCATCATTTAAACGCGATGGTTCGCTAGGCGCGCGGAGATCCGATGGACGTTTCCACCCAGGCGACCACCGAAGCCCGGCCCGGTGTTGCGGCGGCGCCGTTCGAGCCGGCCCCGGCTCCGCCGCGCGCCAAGGCCGCGTCGGTCCGCACGGCATTGCTCTCCGGCCCGGTGCTGCCGGCGCTGTTCCGGTTGGCGCTGCCGACCATGACCGTGCTGGTGGCGCAAACCGCGGTCAACGTCGCCGAAGCGTATTACGTCGGCTTCCTCGGCACCGATGCGCTGGCCGGCGTCGCACTGGTGTTCCCGATCTTCATGCTAATGACGATGATGTCCAATGGCGGCATCGGCAGCGGCGTCTCCTCGGCGGTGGCGCGCGCGGTCGGCGCCGGGCACAACGCCGATGCCGATGCCATCGCCTTCCATGCCATCGTTCTGGCGGTGATCGCCGGCGGCCTGTTCACGCTTGCGACCGCCCTGTTCGGCCCGGCGCTGTACCATGCGCTCGGCGGGCGAGCCGGCGCTCTGGAGGCGGCGCTGCGCTACTCCAACTATCTGTTCGCCGGCGCCGTCCCGGTGTGGATCGTCAATCTGCAGGCGGCGGCGCTGCGCGGCGCCGGCAATGTGCGGGTGCCGGCGCTGGTCACCCTGGTCGGCGCGCTGGTCATGATTCCCGCCTCGCCGCTGCTGATCTTCGGCATCGGCCCGCTGCCGGGGCTCGGGATCGCCGGCGCGGGCATCGCCTTCGGCCTGTATTACTGCGGCGCCATGCTGGTGCTGGTGCGCTACATGACCTCTGGCCGCTCCAGCCTGCATGTGCGCGTTGCGCGGCTACAGGGCCGGCTGTTCGCCGACATCCTGAAAGTCGGGCTGCCGACCGCGCTCAACGCGGTCATGGTCAATCTCACCGTCATCCTGGTGACCGCGCTCGCCGGCCGCTTCGGGACCTCCGAGCTCGCCGCCTACGGCATCGCCTCGCGGCTCGACTACATCATGATCCCGATCCTGTTCGGGCTGTGCACGGCCACCCTGACGATGGTCGGCATCAATGTCGGCGCCGGCCAGCGCGGCCGTGCGCGCCGCATCGCCTGGATCAGTGCCCTGGCGGGCGCAGCCCTGGTCGGGATCATCGGCCTGATCGTGGCGCTGCACCCGCCGCTCTGGCTCGGCCTGTTCAGCCGCGACGCCGGGGTTCTGCGCGAGGGCGCGACCTATCTGCGCACCGTGGCGCCGGCCTACGCCGCGCTCGGCTTCGGGTTCGTGCTGGCTTTTGCCGGCCAAGGCGCGGGGCACGTGCTGTGGCCGTTCGTCGGCTCCGCCCTGCGCGTGCTGATCGCGGCGGGCGGCGGCTACATCGCAATCATCATGCTCGGCGGCGGCATGGCCTCGCTCGCCGCGATGGTCACGCTGTCGCTCGTCGCCTACGCACTCGTTTGCAGCCTCGTTCTCTCGCCCCGGATCTGGCGCTCACCTCATTAGCGCTACGTCCACCGACGGGCGCAATCCAACCGCCTGCAACTCACGACAGTCACCGCCAAATACAGGCAATTCACGCGGCCACTACCAGTGAGTGGTGCGAACGGGCACCTCTCGCTGATCCGGCAAACAGACTGATAACCTTCGGCTCCCACCATTCCGTCCACGGGTTCCTTTATGGAACCGGATTCAGCATGCGGTAATGTCTGACCGCCACTTCCTTGCAGCAGGGGCTCGCATCCGCCGGCGTCGAGCCTCGGACAGCCATCAGCAGGAAGCGTTGCACATGACCGCATCGATTTCGTCGAAGACTCTTCGCGATCTGGCATGGAGATTTGGCCGCGCGAAGGATGGCCAGATCAGCATGATCTTCGCCATCACCATCATCCCCATCCTGGTGTCGGTCGGCGCCGCCGTCGATTTCGCCAAGTCCAGCGACACCAAGGCGCAGTTGCAGAAGTCGGTCGACGCCGCGGTCCTCGCCGGCGTGACCCAGGCCAGCGCGCAGCAGGTCTCGACCGCGAGCGCGGTGTTCTCGGGCAGCTTCAAAGGCCGGTTCGGCACCGGCACAACGGCGACCTTCACGCCCAACAGCGACGGCTCGCTGTCGGGCACCGCGACGACCTCGGTGAAGACCTCGTTCCTCAACGTGATGGGCACGACATCGCTCGGCGTGACGGCGTCCGCAACGGCCAAGGCCGGCGCGCAGACTACGTCGCCCGTGTGCATCCTGCTGGTCAGCACCATCAACGCGCAATCATTGCTGGTGAATTCCGGGGCCCAGCTCAATGCGCCGAGCTGCGAGATCCACGTGCTGTCGACGCAGAGCCCGGCCGCGATGTTCAACGCCACGCTCAACGTCAAGCGCATCTGCATTAAGGGCACCAATATCACCAAGAACGGCGGCGCCACTCCGCCGGCCGAGACCGGCTGCGCGGCGATCTCCGACCCATTTGCCGGCAAGCTGCCCGCCGTCACGGTGGGCGCGTGCACCACCAACAACAAAGTCTATGATCCCGGCTCGGTCACGCTCAGCCCCGGCGTCTATTGCGGCGCGACCAACTTCAACGGCTCCGGCACGCTGACGCTCAATCCGGGCCTCTACATCATCAAGGGCGGCGCGATGACCTTCAACTCGGGATGGACGGTGACCGGCAGCGGCGTCACCTTCTACCTCGTCGACCAGAACGCGACGCTCACCTTCAACGGCAACGTCAATGCGACGCTGTCGGCGCCGACCAGCGGCACCTACGCCAATATCCTGATGTACGAGCCGAGCGGCCTGTCGACGACGAACCTTCCGATCAACGGCACCAGCAGCTCGTCCTACACCGGCCTGATGTATCTGCCGAGCCGCAACGTCACCATCAACTCGGTCTCGACCATGAGCAGCAACAGCGTCACGATGGTGTTCAACACGCTGATCCTGAACCAGACCAACTGGGCGATCGCGCCCGGCGCGTTGTCGATGTCGGCGGCGAGTGGTCCGGCCGGCACGGCGTTCCTGTCGAGGTAGTTGCCATAGAGCCAATTCTCGTGAGTGCTGTTTCAGCGGCTTGTCGCCGGGACTGACGACCCGGCGAAAAGATATCAGCTCCTCTCTTAGGAGATGAAACGGAGCTGCATCCCGCCACCGATACTGCTTCCCCCTCCCCGTTCTTCACGGCAGAGGGAACGCGGTGTCGCTGGCGGCTGCAGCGTCGTTTCAGCAGTGCAAGGACTTCACCAGCTCACCAGAGCCGCTCGCGCCCTGCGTCTCGGCCGCCGCCTCTGCCGACTCCCCAAGCCGCCGCCGGCCCGCCCACTCACCTTCGTCGCCACTCCCTCCCCTTGACACCCTCCCCCGCTTCAGATGATGTTACGTTATAACATTGCATAAAGAGACTACATGCCCGCTCGCCGGCACCGACCCCTCCCCCTGAAGAGGCTGTTCGACCTCGATGCGCAAACTCCCCGTCACGGTCTTGTCCGGCTTCCTCGGGGCTGGGAAGACCACTTTGCTCAACCACATCCTGAACAACCGCCAGCGACTGAAGGTCGCGCCGCGCCAACGAGGCGGCCCGACCAGCCCGCATCCGAACCGAAAGTCCCCGGGTGCAACGAACCGCGAGACACACGCGCGACAGTCGCCCCTGCTTCGCGTGTGAGAGGGAAGGCGGTATAGCCGCTCCCTGCCCGGCGGAGCCGTCGCGAGACGGCTCCGCCATTTCCTTGATGGCTACGACTTCGACTCGGCGGGATCGCGGTGCACCGGGTCGATCCACAGCACCGTCTCGGGCTTCTCGACCGGCTCGATATCGATGTTGATCGCGACCGCCTCGCCGTCGCTGCGCACCAGCACGCATTCGAGCACTTCGTCCGGGCTCGCATTGATCTCCTGGTGCGGCACGTAGGGCGGCACGAAGATGAAATCGCCGGGACCGGCCTCCGCGGTGAACTGCAGCCGATCGCCCCAGCGCATACGCGCCTTGCCCTTCACGACGTAGATCACGCTCTCGAGATGACCGTGATGATGCGCCCCGGTCTTGGCGTCAGGCCTGATCGTGACCGTGCCCGCCCACAATTTCTGCGCTCCGACGCGCGCGAAGTTGATCGCCGCCTTGCGGTCCATGCCCGGCGTCGACGGCACGTTGGAATCGAGCTGATTGCCCGGAATGACGCGGACGCCGTCGTGCTTCCAGCGCTCGTCGCCGTGATCGTGGGAATGGCCGTGCGCGTGATCGTGAGAGCCTGACATGATTTCTTCTCGGGATTTCATCTGTTCGAGGGAACCAAGCCATTGTTAGCCGAAATGCCGCAGCGAAGCTATTCGCAGTTCCCCACGAACCATTCTGCATCGCGTGCGTTGGATCGGTGGAGTTCACACAAACAGCGGAGGACGAAGTCATGGGTGCCACCACCGACAAGATCAAGGGCGTCGCCAACGAGACCATCGGCAAGGCCAAGCAGGGCATCGGCGAAGCCACCGGCTCCGAGCGCCTGCAGGGCGAGGGTGCCGTGCAGGAAATCAAGGGCAAGGGCCAGCAGGCGCTGGGCGATGCCAAGAAGGCGACCAAGGACGCGGTGAACACCGCCGCCGGCGCCGCCAACAAGAATCTCTGAGCAGGATCGGCGCGGTCGCGGAGATCGCGCGAAGACGCTCCATATCAACTACAAGACCGGCCCCTCACGGGGCCGGTCTTTGCATCGTCGTTAGTTGACGATAGATGGCAACCATCAACCCGATTATTACAGCGCTCCAGCCGGCGCCCATGAATGCGCCCTTTCCCCTTGTGGGAGAGGGCATGTAGGACAGCGCCACAAGCTCGGTCGGGTGAGGGGTCTCTCTCCATGAGCGTCGCTCGCCGAGAGAGACCCCTCACCCCATTGTGTTCGCGGTTGGGCCCGTGATGCCCTCTCCCACAAGGGGAGAGGGCGCTGTATCGCGCAGCACGCTTGGTTGCCCTCCCGGCATCATTCGCGCGCCTTACTTCACGCCGAGCAGTTCGACGTCGAACATCAGCGTCGCGTTCGGCGGAATCACGCCGCCGGCGCCGCGGGCGCCGTAGCCCAGCTCGGGCGGAATGATCAGGGTACGCTTGCCGCCGACCTTCATGGTGGCAACGCCCTCGTCCCAGCCGGCGATCACGCGCTTCATGCCGATCGGGAATTCGAACGGCTCGTTGCGATCCACCGACGAGTCGAATTTCTTGCCCTTCTGGCCGTTCTCATACAGCCAGCCCGTATAGTGCATCACGCAGGTCTGACCGCGCGTCGGCGTGGCGCCGGTGCCTTCCTTGGTGTCGATGATCTGCAGTCCGGAGGGAGTGGTCATGGTCTTTCCTGTGGGTTTGGCGGAACTGGTCTGTGCCGAGACCGCGCGGGAGCCCAGCAAGACACCGGCCGCGGCCGATGCCGCCGCCATCAGCGCAACTCTTCTGTTCATCGGACGCCGCATGCTCCAGACCGCCTCTGCTCGTTCACGGGAGCCGCGGTTTAGCTCATGCGGGAGCGGCTGACCAGCCCGGCATCGACTTCCGAAAAAAATAATTCACTTGCGTATAATCGGAATTCATGATTATCTCCCCCGCATCCCGCCTCACCGCAGAGGGGCGTAGCGCGCGATCGTCACGACACGCGAGGTGGGATGCGATGGCCGCGTTGTTGCCGCAGCGTGTCTTCGGACGCGCCGACGAACGGCAGCTTGCGGACGTGAAGTCGCAGCGTCCTGATACCCCGATGCTGGTATCACGCGCAGTGCGCGCAAGCGCATTGTCGCAATGGTGGCCAACAAGCCCGGCGCACCAGGGAGACTGCGTATAAGCGTGAAGACCGTCGCGCAGGGAATGCCGGTTGAATCGGCTTTGCCTGTGGTACCTGCCGCCTGCATTTTTTTCGCAGGCGGGCCATGGGTGAGGCCTTCACCCGGCATTCCCTGCGCCCTCTGCATTTTGCAAGGGCCACGATGATCGCAGACCTCGGGCGTCCGTGCCGCGAGAACGAGACCGTGTGTCGATCGTTGTTTGAGCCGTGTATCCGCCCCATCCACCGCCGTCGTCCCGGCGCCGATCCGGGGCCCATACGCCGCGGCGGACGTGACGTGCGAGGAACTAACGGCTGGCCTGCCTCAAACCACTGCCTGGGGTTATGGGTCCCGGCGCAAGGCCGGGACGACAGCGGTGTGTGTGGATGCGGCTTGCGTAGCCACCATCGTCATTGCGTGGAGCGAAGCGACGAAGCAATCCGGGGTCACGATCGCCACTCTGATCGTTTCGCTGCGCTCGCGATGACGAACGCACGGAGGAATTCCGGCACCTCAATAGCCCAGCGCACAGCCGTCCTTGCGCGGGTCGGAGCCGCCGGTGAGCGTGCCCTTGTCCCAGTCGATCCAGATCGCCTGACCGCCGCCGAGCGGCGACACCACCTTGGCGGTCTTGTGGCCGATCTTCTGCAAGCCCTCGACCACCTCGGCCGGCACGCCGTCCTCGAGCTGATAGACGCCCTCGTAGTGCAGACCGCGCGCCATATCGATCGCTTCCTGCACGTCGCAGCCATAGTCGAGGATGTTGGTCAGCACGTGGGTCTGGCCGACCGGCTGATACTGGCCGCCCATGACGCCGTACGACATCTGGGCGCGGCCGGCCTTGGTGGCGAGCGCCGGGATGATCGTGTGCAGCGGACGCTTGCCCGGGCCGATGCAGTTCGGATGGCCCGGCTGGATGCGGAAGCCGCCGGCGCGGTTCTGCAGCAGCACGCCGGTCTCGTTGGAGACGATGGCCGAGCCGAACGAATGCGCGATCGAATTGATGAAGGAGCAGACGTTGCGGTCGCGGTCGACGACCGTGATGTAGACCGTCTCCGGATTCATCGGCGGCGCGACGTTCGGCAGGTCGAGCAGCTTGTCGAGGCTGATCTGCGAGATGTACTCGTCGGCGAACTCCTTGGCGAGGATGCTGGCGACCTCCGTCGTCATGTGCGCGGGATCGCCGATGTGCTGCTCGCGCATCATGTAGGCGATGCGCGCGGCCTCGGCCTCGAGGTGAAAGCGCTCGACGCTGAGCGGATCGATGCGCGTGAGGTCGAAGCGCGAGAGGATGTTGAGCATCACCAGCATGGTGATGCCCGGGCCGTTCGGCGGGCACTGCCAGACGTCGTAGTCCTTGTAGGTGGTGCCGATCGGCGAGGTCACCTCGGTCTGGTGGTTGGCGAAATCCTCCAAGGTGTGCAGGCCGCCGATGCCACGCAGCGTCTGCACCATGTCCTCGGCGACCGCGCCGGTATAGAAGCCCTTCGGCCCGTCCTTGGCGATGACGCGCAGGGTCTGCGCCAGCTCCGGCTGGCGGATCACGTCACCCACGGCAGCGGCCTTGCCATGCGGCAGAAAGTAGCGCGCGGTGTTGGTGCCGTTCTTGAGCTTCTCGAACTGGTTGTTCCAGTCGAACGCGACACGCGGCGCCACCACATAGCCGTCCTCCGCGGCGCGGATCGCGGGCTGCAGCAGCCGGTCGAGCCCGAGCCGGCCGTGGTCGCGCAGGATGCGGTCCCAGGCATCGATCGCGCCGGGCACGGAGACGGCATGAGCCGAGGTCAGAGGGACCGAATGGATCTTGCGCTCGAGAAACCAGTCCACGGTCGCGGCGGCGGGCGCCCGGCCCGAGCCGTTATAGGCCATGATCCGGCCTTCGCCCCTGGGTTGGACCAAGGCGAAGCAGTCGCCGCCGATGCCGGTCGATTGCGGCTCGATCACCCCGAGCAGAGCGCAGGCCGCCACCGCCGCGTCGGCTGCGGTGCCGCCGGCCCGCAGCACCTCGATCCCGGCCAGCGCCGCCTGCGGGTGCGAGGTGGCGATCATTCCGTTCTGGGCGTGGACCGTCGACCTGCCGGGGAATTGGAAGCTTCTCATCGTTGCTCGCTGCGTGATCGTTTGGTGGCTGGAATGCCAGTGCTGACCGGCTACATCGCACATTCCTTCCAGGCTCGGCAATGCCCGGGGATACCAGCTTTTCTATGGTCAGCTCTGCTGGTAAACGGCCGCATGCCCCTCGCCGTCGCCGCCTTCTATCAGTTCGTCGCCCTGCCGGATTTTCGCGACCTGCGCGCGCCGCTCCACGCCTTTTGCGCCGAGCGCGGCATCAAGGGCAGCGTCCTGCTGGCCGAGGAGGGCATCAACGGCACCGTGGCCGGGACCGAACCGGCAATTGCTGCTCTGGTAGGCGAGTTTCGCGACGGAACGCTGTTCGCCGGCCGGCTGGACAGTCTGGAGCTGAAATACTCGCGCGCCACGGCCATGCCGTTCCGGCGCCTCAAGGTGCGGCTGAAGCGGGAGATCGTCACGCTCGGCGATCCCGCCGCCAATCCGACCCGGCAGGTCGGGACCTATATCAGTCCCGCCGATTGGAACGCGCTGATCGCCGCGCCGGATACCGTCGTGCTCGACACAAGGAATGCGTTCGAGGTGGCGATGGGGACGTTCGAAGGCGCGGTCGATCCAGGCCTGCAGAGCTTCGGGCAGTTCAAGGATTTTGCGGAACGCGCACTCGATCCTGCGAGGCACAAGCGGATCGCGATGTTCTGCACCGGCGGCATCCGCTGCGAGAAGGCGAGCGCGCTGCTGCTGGCGCGCGGCTTTTCCGAGGTCTACCACCTCAAGGGCGGCATCCTGAAGTATCTCGAGGAGATCCCGGAAGCCGAGAGCCGCTGGCGCGGCGGCTGCTTCGTGTTCGACGAACGCGTCGCGCTCGGCCACGGTCTGCGGGAGCACAGCGCGGCTACGATCAAGGCAGTTCCGGAGGGCGCACGCGATGAGCAGCTCTGATCCATCCAACGCGGTGCTCGGCGAGCGAATCGACACGCTGGAGATGCGCCTCACCTTCCAGGACGACACGATCGAGACGCTGAACCAGACCATCACCGCGCAGTGGCGCGAGATCGATGCGCTGAAGCGCAAGATCGCCCTGCTGGTCGAGCGGCTCGAGGACGCGCAAAGCAATGCCGAGGGGCCGCGCAATGAGCAGCCGCCGCACTACTGATCGTGCGGCGATCTCAGGCCGGGACGGTCGCCGGCGCCTTGCCGGCGGGCAGATCGATCACCTCTCCGGCCATGATCAGGCGGTCGCGGCCGGCGTCCTTCGCGGCATAGAGCGCGCGGTCGGCCGCCTCGATCAGCGAGGCCGGGCCGGCCGATCGCTCGAAGCCCGGCCGGCACACTGCGCCACCGATGCTCGCGGTGACGATGCCCGCCGGGTTGTGATCGTGGACGATGCGGGCCTCGTGCAGTGCCCGCCTGATCCGCTCGCCGAGCCTGGCGCAGCCCCCGGCATCGGTGTTCGGCAGCAGGATGGCGAACTCCTCGCCGCCGTAGCGGGCCGCCAGATCCGAGCTGCGCTGCGCCTCGTCGGCGAGAATGCCGGCCACGGTGTGCAGGCATTCGTCGCCGGCCGGGTGGCCATAGGCGTCGTTAAAGGCCTTGAAGTGGTCGATGTCGATCATCAGCAGCGCCAGCGAAGTCTTGTCGCGGTAGGCCCTGCCCCACTCCTCCAGCAGCCGCTCGTCGAACCGGCGGCGGTTGGCGAGCCCGGTGAGACCGTCCTCGATCGCAAGCGTCTCGAGCCGTCCTTGCAGCGTCTTCTGCTGCGTCACGTCGCGGGTGACGGCGACGAAGCCGTCGAGCGCGCCGTCCGGCTGACGGGTGGCGCGGATCGTGGCCTCGACCCAGATCTCCGACTTGTCGCGGCGGCGCATGCGATAGGTTGCGCGTGCTTCGTCGACGGCCCCCCTCCTGAGCTGATCGAGGATCTCCTGCAACTGCGGGCGATCCAGCGGATGCACGCCGGAGAGCGCGCGCTTGCCCAGGAGCTGCGACGGGTGCCAGCCCAGCACGCGCATGGTCGAGGGCGAGACGTAGCCGATGCAGTCGTCCAGTTCGATCCGCGTCACGATGTCGCTGGAGCCTTCGGCGAGCAGCCGGAAGTTCTCCTCCTTTGCCGCCAGCGCCGCGGCAAGCTGCTGCCGCTGCAGCAACTGCTTCGCGAGGAAGATGCCGATCGCAATGACGAGCGCGACCAGACAGACCAGCACCGTGAGCCGAATCAGCGCATCACGCTTCCATTCGGCCAGGACCTCCGCCTCCGTGCGCGTCACCAGAATGAGGAACGGATAGCGCTGCGCGTGCTGATAGAACCCGATGCGTTCGGATGTTTCGCCGAGCCTTCGGAACTGCAACGGCCCCGACGCCGGATGATAGGGGATCGCTTCAAGTACGGGGCGCCCGACCGTCTGCGGGTCCGGTTCCGCATTGTCGGCGAGGACGGCTCCGTCACGGCTCATCAGGCTGATCGTCCCCTCACGACCGACGGCAAACTGACGGTAGAACTGAGCGAAATAGGCAACGTCGACGGTTGCCAGCACGACGCCGCCGAACCGGCCATCCGCGTGATTCCAGCGCCTCGACAGGGTGATGACCCATTGACCGCCGGCCCTGCTCTGCACCGGACGACCGATCAGCAGCGAGCGATCGGCCGAAATCCTGTGGTGTGCGAAGTAGTCGCGATCGGCATTGTTGTAGTTGGTGAGCGTGACATCCTCGGTGGTGGCAAGCCAGTCGCCGTTTTCGCCATAGGCGAAGATGCCCCGGATGCGGCCGAGATTGGCCTTCCTCGTCTTCAGGATCGTCTGCAGTCGGGCGATCGCACCGGGCTTGCCGTCATCGGTCTCGAGCGCGGCGACGACGCCGCGCAACAGCGAATCCGCAAGCTCGAAGGTATCCTCGACGTGCTGGGTGAGCGAGTGAGCGAGGTTGCCGAGATCGGTTTCGGCATTGCGCACCTCCGCCTGTCGGGACGTCCATTCGCCCCAGACGCTGTAAGCGAGAATCGCGACCGACACGAGCGCAAGCACGCCCGCCGCCCACATCGGCAGGCGGCTTCGATCAACTCTGGTCGCACCAACGTCCATTCCGCGGGACTCTCCGGACGCCGGGAGAGTCCCATGGACATCTTATCTAACCCTGAAATGCGGCGGGTCCGAAGGCGTCCGCGGCGCCCCGTAAGATTACGGCGTCTCCCGTACGACTACGGACAAACAGCGGCGGCGCCGCAGTCAAGGCGGGCGTTCAGCCTGTTAGTTCAGCGAACGAACACCGATCGCACCTTGTCCCAAAGCGATGGCGAATGGTCTCGGTCAACGTCGGCGTCGTCCTTCACACGGGTCGTCGAGGGCTGCTGCAGGCTCACCGGATCCGATGCCGGAAACGTGTCCATCAGTCCCTTGTCGAGCTGCGTTGCAGTCTTGCGGTCGAGACGCGCGGCTTCGCGGGGATCGACGGCGTGCTTGTCGTGCGGCGCAGGATTGAATTTCTCAGCCATGACCAATCTCCCTGTGGGACGACAACGCAGGGGCGAAGGACGTGTTCCCCTCGATGTGACGCCCTGCGACTGCGGGGACGCTCGCATCTCCCGCGACGCCCGAGCGGATATGACCTTGGCCGGAACCGCTTGGGCATGTATCACGGACGGTAAACTGTTCCCGAAGGTTGCGGAGCCCGAGCGTGAGTGAGACTGCCGTGAACAAGCCTTTCATCGACGTGCTGGCCGGTCAGCGGCAGAGCGGACCGCCGATCTGGATGATGCGGCAGGCCGGCCGCTATTTGCCGGAGTACCGCGAGGTCCGCGCCAAGGCCGGGGGCTTTCTCGATCTCTGCTTCAATCCTGAGCTCGCGGCCGAAGTCACGCTGCAGCCGATCCGGCGCTTCGGCTTCGATGCGGCGATCATCTTTTCGGACATTCTGGTGATCCCGCATGCGCTCGGCCGCAGCGTCCGCTTCGAGGTCGGCGAAGGTCCGCGGCTCGACCCGCTCGATACGCCGGAGAAGATCGCGACGCTGTCGGCGAAGGCAGACCTGTCGACGCTGGAAGCGGTGTTCGAGGCGCTGCGCCGTGTGCGGGCCGAACTGGCACCGAGCACCGCCCTGATCGGCTTTTGCGGCGCCCCGTGGACGGTTGCGACCTACATGGTCGCGGGCCAAGGCACACCTGATCAGGCGCCGGCGCGGCTGCTCGCCTATCGGCATCCCGATGCGTTCGGCAGAATCATCGATGCGCTGGTCGACAGCTCGATCGCCTATCTCTTGAAGCAGCTGGAGGCCGGTGCCGACGCGCTGCAGATCTTCGACACCTGGGCCGGGGTGCTGTCACCGCGCGAGTTCGCGCGCTGGTCGGTCGCGCCGACGCGACGCATCGTCGAGGGCGTCCGCAAGGCGCGGCCCGACGCCAGGATCATCGGCTTTCCGCGTGGCGCCGGCGCGCTGTTGCCGGGCTACGTCACCGAAACCGGAATCGATGCGGTCAGCATCGACTGGACGGCGGAGCCCGCCTTTATCCGCGAACGGGTGCAGAGCAAGGTGGCCGTTCAGGGCAATCTCGATCCGCTGGCGCTGATCACCGGTGGCGCGGCGCTCGACCAGGCGGTCGACGACGTGCTGGCGAGCTATGCCGGGGGACGTCACATCTTCAATCTCGGCCACGGCATTCTGCCGGAGACGCCGATCGCCCATGTCGAGCAGATGCTGGCGCGCGTCCGCGCCTACAGGGGATGACCGATCAACGCGGCCGGCTGCGCTCGATCAGCTCGGCCGCGCCGTTGGCAAGCAGCTCGAGCCCGACCGCCCGGCCGAGCTCGCGCGGACGATCCGCCGGCGCGGAGCGTTGCGCCTCGATGAAGCGGCCGCCGTCCTCGTCGAGCACCGAGGCGGTCAGCGTCAACTGTCCGCCGTCGATGGTCGAAAAGCCTGCGATCGGCGAGTTGCAATGGCCGTTGAGCACCCAAAGCACCTCGCGCTCGGCGTCGGCGCAGGTCCGCGCCGCCGCATCGTCGATGGTCGCTAGGATGCGCCGGGTTTCCCAATCCGACGCGGGGCACTCGACGGCGACGATGCCCTGCCCGACCGCCGGCAGCATGTCGGCGACCGGAAACTCGTAGGAGGCGCGGTCGGACAAGCCGACCCGCTCCAGCCCGGATCGTGCCATGATCAGGGCGTCGGCCGGCCCCACGGCGCCGCCGTCCGGCAGCCGCTGCAGCTCGCCATTGTCGAGCTTGCGGATGCGGGTGTCGGCCGCGCCGCGGAAATGGATCAGCTCGGCCTGCGGAAACAGCCGCCGCGCATAGGCGGCCCGGCGCACGGCATTGGTGCCGATCTTGAAGCCCCGGCCGCCATCCTTGCGAAATTCGTCGAGCGACAGCCCGCGCCGCAGCACCAGCACGTCGCCCGGCGGATCGCGCGACAGCAGCGCTGCAACCACCAGACCGGGCGTCTCCTCGTTGCCCGGCATGTCCTTCAGCGAGTGCATCGCTGCATGCAGCCGGCCGTCCAGCATGGCACGGCGGATTTCGGCCACGAACGCCCCACCCTTGCCGCCATGCGAGAGCAGCTTGCTGGTCTGGTCGGAATCGCCCGTTGTCTCGAACTTGACGATCTCGATGTCGAGCGACGGAATCGCAGCCTGCAGCCGGCGGGCGATCTCCTCCGTCTGCGCCAAGGCCATCGTGCTCTTGCGGGTGCCGATCCGGAAACGTGTCACGAACTCATTCCTGCGTCAGCGCGCGTCCTGCAAGATCATGTCGGAGGCCTTCTCCGCGATCATGATGACCGGCGCGTTGGTGTTGCCCGAAACCAGATCCGGCATGATCGAGGCATCGACCACGCGCAGGCCGTCGACGCCGCGCACGCGCAAGCGTTGATCAACCACGGCGACCGCATCGGTCCCCATCCGGCAGGTCGAGGTCGGATGGTAGATCGTGCTGCCGGTCTGCCGGCAATAGGCCAGGATGTCGTCATCGCTCACGATCTTGGACCCCGGATAGGCTTCATCCGAGACATACGGCCTCAGCGCCGGTGCCGCCAGGATTTTCCGCAGGATCCGGAGACCATCGATGTTGGCCCGCCGGTCGGTTTCACTGGCGAGATAATTGATGCGGATTTCCGGCGGCACCGTCGGATCCGCGCTCCTGATCCGCAGCGAACCGCGGCTTTCGGGCCTGAGCTGGCAGACCGAGGCGGTGAAGCCGGAGAAGGTGTGCAGCTTCTCGCCCATCTTGTCGGTCGAGAACGGGATGAAGTGGATCTGGATGTCCGGGCTCGCAAGCCGCGGATCGGTCTTGAAGAACGCGCCGGCCGTACCCGCCGCGATCGTCAGCGGACCGTTGCGGAAGGCCGCATAGCGTGCGCCGGCCAGCACCTTGCGCACGGGGTTGTTGACGATGTCGTTGAGCGTGATGCGCTGGCTGCAGCGCATCACGATGCGGACCTGCAGATGGTCCTGCAGGTCACTCCCGACACCGGGCGCATCAAGGACCACGTCGAGGCCGTGCTGCTTCAGCAGCTCGCCCGGACCGACCCCGGACAACTGCAGCAGTTGCGGCGAGTTATAGGCACCGCTCGACACCAGGATCTCTTTGCGAGCGCGGGCCGTCCGCATCCGGCCGCGCTGGCTGAACGTCACGCCGCACGCCCGGCGTCCCTCGAACAGGATGCGCTGGGCCAGCGCGTCGGTCTCGACGTGGAGGTTGCTGCGGCCGAGCGCCGGCCGCAGGTAGGAGACTGCGCTGCTGGCGCGCCGGCCATGGCGTGTGGTGGTCTGGAAGAAGCCCGCGCCCTCCTGGCTCTGGCCGTTGAAGTCGCCATTGAAGGGCAAACCGGCTTCGACCGCCGCCTTCACGAACGCTTCGGACAACGGGTCCTCGTGTCGCCAGTCGGACACCGGCAGCGGGCCGTCGACGCCATGATAGTCGTCGCCGCCGCGGGACTGATTTTCCGCCCGCTTGAAATAGGGCAGCACGTCGTCATAGCCCCAGCCGACATTGCCGCGCTGGCGCCAGCGGTCGTAATCCTCGTGCTGGCCGCGCACATAGAGCAGGCCGTTGATCGAGCTGGAGCCGCCGAGCACCTTGCCGCGCGGCTGGAACACGGAGCGGCCGTCGAGCCCGGGCTCCGGCTCGGTCTGGTACATCCAGTTGACGGATTTTTCCTTGAACAGCTTGCCGTAGCCGAGCGGAATGTGGATCCAGATGTTGCTGTCCTTCGGACCGGCCTCGAGCAGCAGCACCGTGTGCTTGCCGTCGCTGCTGAGCCTGTTGGCGAGAACGCAGCCGGCCGAGCCGGCACCGACCACGACGTAGTCGAACTCCATGTCCGCCTCACGCAACGCCACGCTGCCTTCCATCGCTTCCCCACCGGCCTTGTTGTTCTTTCATCCTCGATGATACCAAAACGCAAGGACATGCAAGCGGCAAATCAGCAGGTCTGGTCGGCCATCTCAGTCATTGCTGCCTAAGCAGGCGCGCGGCGTGCCGCGCGATCATCATTTCCTCATTGGTATTGACCACGCGCACGCGCACCTGCGACCGGTCCGAAGAGATCAAGGAATGGCTCGCACGATTGCGGCCGTCGTCCAACGCGATCCCGAGCCATTCGAAGCCTTCGCAGACGCGCTGGCGAATGCGCCATGCGTGCTCGCCGATGCCGCCGCAGAACACCACCGCGTCGATGCCCGAGAGGATCGCGGCCATGGCGCCGAGCTCGCGCCTGATGCGGTCGACAAAGTAGTCGATCGCCTGCCGGGCTTCCGGCGTGCCGGCTGCCTCCAATTCGCGCATGTCCTGCGACAGTCCCGACAATCCCTTGAGGCCCGAATGATTGTAGAGGAGATCGGTGACCGCCTCGGCGGTCATCCGCTTCTCCTGAAGCAGATAGAGGACGACGCCAGGGTCCAGCTGACCGCAGCGCGTGCCCATCGGCAGACCGTCGAGCGCCGTGAATCCCATCGACGAACCGATGCTCTGCCCATCCCGGATCGCACACATCGAGGCGCCGTTGCCGAGATGCATCACGACCACCCGGCCCTTCTCGTCGAGCGGAGCGATCTCCTTCAGTCGCGAAACGACGTATTCGTAGGACAGGCCGTGAAAGCCGTAGCGGCGGACGCCTTGATCATAGAGCTCACGCGGCAAGGCGTAGGTGTCATTGACCCAGGGGTGCGAGCGATGGAACGCGGTGTCGAAACATGCGACCTGCACGGCATCGGGAAAGGCGCGATGCGCGGCGCGGACGCCGGAGAGATTGTGAGGCTGGTGCAATGGTGCCAGCGGAATGAGCTTTTGCAGATCATTCAGAACATCGTCATTGACGACGATCGGCTGCGTGAAAGCGAGCCCGCCATGGACGACGCGATGACCGACGGCGTCGACTTCGGTGCGACCGATGGCGCGTTGCAGTACCTCGAGCACGACGCCGAGAGCCGCCTCGTGATCGGTGGCGCTCGCGGCATCGAGCCGTTCGTCAGCCAGCGCACCGTCCCTCAGCTTTGCTTCGAGATGCGGCGCCGCACTGCCAAGCCCTTCGATCTGGCCATGCACGGCCTCGACAAGCGCGGCATCTTCCTCGAACAAGGCGAACTTGATCGAGGATGAGCCGGAGTTGAGGGTCAGGATGTGTTGCATCGATGATGCCGCCTCGTGGAGAATGATGAACTGATAAACCGCAGAAAATACGAACTATTTCCGTGACGATCCGAAGACGAATAAAACGCTAGGTTGCATTCTGCCCTGAGCTTACTGCCTGCTATCATATCAAAGGTTGAGTCGGACCCGCGGGAGAGCATTGCGTGAATATGCCTCGACATCTCCTGCCGACCACCGTGGTCGGAAGCTACCCGCAGCCGGATTGGCTGGTCGATCGCGCAATGCTGTCGAAGTCCGTTCCCCGCATTCGCATGCAGGGCATGTGGCGCATCCCCCGGCCGCTGCTCGACGACGCCCAGGACGATGCGACCATTGTCGCGATCCACGACATGGAACAGGCCGGGATCGACATCGTGTCGGATGGCGAGATCCGGCGCGAAAGCTACTCCAACCGGTTCGCGACTGCGCTCGACGGCGTCGATGCCGACAATCCCGCCATCATCATCTCGCCGTCCGGGATCAAGACGCCGGTGCCGCGCGTCGTCGGCCCGATCCGGCGGACACAGCCGGTCGAGCTGCGTGACATGGAGTTCCTCCGCCGTAACACCAAGCATGCCGCCAAGATCACCCTGCCCGGGCCGTTCACATTGAGCCAGCAAGCCCAGGACGACTTCTACGGTGACGACGAGGCGCTCGCGATGGCCTTCGCCGACGTCGTCAATGCCGAGGCCCGCGACCTGCAACGCGCCGGCGCCGACGTCATCCAGCTCGACGAGCCCTGGGTCCGCAACAATCCGCAGGCGGCGCGGCGCTATGCCGTCAAGGCGATCAACCGGGCGCTCGATCATATTACGGTGCCCACCATCGTTCACGTTTGCTTCGGTTATGCCGCCATCGTGCCGGGCTCCAGCAAGCCGAGCGGATATGCGTTCCTGGCCGAGCTTGCCGATTGCCACGCCGCGCAGATCGCGATCGAGGCGGCGCAGCCGCGTCTCGACCTCGGCGTTCTCAAAGATCTCTCGACCAAGACCATCGTGCTCGGCGTCCTCGATCTCGGCGATGCCGAGGTCGAGCCGGTCGCGGTCGTCGCCGAGCGCATCCGCAACGGCCTCAAAGTGGTGGCGCCGGAGCGGCTGGTCGTGGCGCCGGACTGTGGCATGAAATATCTGCCGCGTGCGACCGCCTTCGGGAAATTGAAGGCGATGTGTGGGGCGGCGGCGCGGGTGCGCGAAGAGCTCGCCTGAAAGCCCAATGTGGCAGATGCGGCGCATGTCGGGCGCGACGCTCCACGATGGCGCCACCCTGCAAACCCATTTCCGGAATAAGGCAGCCGGCGAGCGCGAGGAGTCGGCTGGCCCGATCTCGTCGCAAGGGAGGCTCCGATGGCCGTCTGCATCACGTCGAGACATGTCGCCGGTGCGATCGGCATGCTTGCCGGCGCAGCGTTGAGCGGGACCGCGATGGCCGATCCGCTCGACGACATCATGGGCGGCCTGATGCGCGACGCGCGCAGCTCGTTTGCGCGGATGGTGCCGATCGGGCTCGTACCGACCATGCCATCGCTCCAGCCACCTCCCATCCAGCAGCCAACGGCACTCCCACCATCCTCTCCGCCCGCGCTCCCGCCACAGGCTCAGACCGTCAAGCCGCAGGCCGCGGCGAAACCACTGCGCCCCCGGCCGCCGCTCAGTCCCGCCGCGACGACGCTGGCGGCTGCCCATGCAGCCGAGACGGTCGCCGACGCCAATCTCGATGCGGCGCTGGCGGCCAACGAGAAGGCCATTTCCGACCGCGACGCGGCGGAGGCGCTGGCGAAGGCCAATCCCACCGCTACCAACATCGCGGCGGCCAAGGCCGCGGCCGAGGCCGCCTACATCGCGGAGGCCAACCTCACCGACGCGCTGCTCGCCGACAAGGACGCCGACGCGCGCCTCAAGGCGGCGCGGGCCGCTCTTGCCGCGGAGCAGAGCGGCCGGAGACCGGCCGCCAAGCCGCAGGAAGCGATGCCGGTCAGCCTCGCCGACAAGTAGCCGGCATCGCGCTCACAGCGCGTCGGCTCGTTCCATCGTATCGATCGTGACCACGCCATGGGCGCGCGACACGCAGGCGCAGAGCTTGCGGTTGTCGTGCTTCTGCTCGGCGCTGAAGAACACGTCGCGATGATCGATCTCGCCCTCGACCTCGACCACGTCGACCGCGCAGACGCCGCACTCGCCGCGCCGGCAATCCGCCATGACCTCATGGCCGGCGACATTCAGCACGTCGAGCATCGAGCGGTCGCGCGGCACCACGATTTCCTCGCCGCTGCCACGCAGCCGGACCTTGAACGGCTCGGTCGACAGCCGGCCGCTCGATCCGAACGTCTCATAGCTGAGATCGGCGGGAGCGCGGCCGCACGCCGCCCACGCGCTGCGCGCGGCATCCAGCATCCGCATCGGTCCGCAGAACAGCACGGCTGCTCCGGACGGCAGACTCGAAAACAGACCGGGCAGGTCCAGCCGCTGCGACTGGTCTGCGGCATACACCGCGAGCCGGTCGCCGAGCAGCGCCGAGAGCTCATCGACGTAGGCCGCCTCGTCCTGCGATCGCACCGCGTAATGCAGCGAGACGTTCGGCGTCTTGCGGAGCAGCGCGTGCGCGGCCCCAACCAGCGGCGTGATGCCGATGCCGCCGGCCACCAGACAATAATGCGGCCGCTGCCAGTCGACCTGCAGCAGCGAGGTCGGGCTCGCCACATCCAGCCGCGCACCGGGCTGCAGCGACCACAGATAGCGCGACCCGCCGCGGGAATCCTCGGCGAAGCGCACAGCGATCCGGTAGCCACGCGGATCCGCCTCGCCGACCAGCGAATAGGAGCGGACATCGGGCTGGCCGGCGGCGAGAACGCCGACCTTGATGTGGCTGCCAACCGCATAGGGCGCGCAGACATAGCCGTCGGGCCGCAGAATGAATTCGCGGATGCCCGGCGCGACGTCGCGTGTCGAGACCAGGGTCGCAGGCGACCAATTGTCCTGGAATCGCATGATCGCCTCCTCAGCCGTTGGTCTGCGTCTTGATCAGCACCGCCGCCGGCACGAGGTCCATCGGACCACGCGCCTTCACGGCCAGCCGCAGGTTGCGGGCGGCAAGCCGGGCATGCTCGCGCATGATCCCCTCGGCGCGCGCGCCCTCGCGGTTCTCGATCGCGTCGATGACGATGCGGTGATGCTCCTGTGCGACCACCAGGATGTGACGCGCCTCGGGGAGCGCCGATTGCGCCATCACGAAGCCGCTTGGCGAGGCGAACGGCAGCGCGCTGGCGCGGTCGACCTGGCGGATCACGGGCGGACTGCGCGACAATTCGGCCAGCAAGGCATGAAAGCGCGCATTCAGCGCCACATAGGCCGAGAACCCATCGAACGAGAGCTCGGCGGGCGCGATGAGCTCGTCGATCTGGGCGAGGCATTCGCGCATCGGCTCGGTGTCGCGCACGGACACGCCGCGCTCGGCGGCGAGCCGCGCCGCCAGTCCTTCCATCGTGCCGCGCACCTCGATGGAGTCGAGCACGTCACGCTCGGAGAACGACTTCACCATGAAGCCGCCGGACGGAATGGCCTCGAGCAGCCCCTCCTCCTCCAGCCGCACCAGCGCCATCCGCACCGGCGTGCGCGAGACGCCGGCGGCCTCGACCGCCTGCAGCTCGGAGATGCGCTCGCCAGGGCGCAAGCCGCCGGTGAGAATCAGGTCGCGCAAAGTGAGCTGCGCACGGACGGTCTGCGAGATCGAGCGCTCGCTGTCACGCTCAGCCATTCCATTTACTCCGCGGCTTCGCGCAGCGGCGTTTCGCGCGCGATCATCCGATCGATGATCCGTCGTGCCCACATTGCGCCTGCATCGATGTTGAGGTTGTAGAAAACGCGTCCTGGATTCTCGTCCATCGCACGCTGCTGCGCTTCCAGGATCAGCTCGTCCTCGCGGAAGATGCCCGACACGCCCTCGCGAATCTCCGTCGTCAGCCGCTGCTCGGAAAGCTGGTAGTTGCGGGCGAACGCCCAGAAATAGTGGCAGGTCTTGTCGGTCTCCGGCGTGATGGTGTTGAGCACCATGCCGTTGACGCCCTGCGAGCGGTCGCCCTCCGGCGCGCCCGTCCCGGTCGGGGCGACGCCGACGTCGATCGTCACCGTGCACGGCGCCTCGAAGCGGATGATCTGCCAGCGGTCGACGAGACCGGGCTTGCCGAGCTGCTTCGCCCAGAACGGCGGCGGCTCGATGCCGCGCATCCAGCGCGTCACGGTCGCGGTGCGCTCGCCATGGGTGACGTCGAACGGCGCTTCCGCCACCGCGTCGTTGCCGATCGACGAGCCGTGCACGAAGGTCTCGTGCGTGAGATCCATCAGATTGTCGACCACCAGCCGGTAGTCGCATTTGACGTGGATGGTCTTGCCATCGCCGGCCCAGGCCGGATCGTGATTCCAGTGCATGTCGGGAATGGTCGCGGGATCGGCCAGCGCCGGATCGCCCATCCACAGCCAGATGAACCGATGCCGCTCGACCGCCGGATAGGCCCGCACGCAGGCCGAGGGGTTGATGGTCTCCTGCGAGGGCATGAACGTGCAGCGGCCCTGCGGGCTGAACTTCAAGCCGTGATAGCCGCAAACGACAGTATCGCCTTCCAGCCGCCCCTTGGACAGCGGCACCAGCCGGTGCCAGCAGGCATCTTCGAGCGCGGCGATGGTGCCGTCGGCCTTACGGTACATCACGACGTGCTTGCCGCAGATCGTCCGCGGCAGCAGGGCCTGCTTGACCTCGGCGTCCCAGGCAGCGGCGTACCAGGCATTCATCGGAAAAGAAGCGGCCATGGCGTGTCCTCGTGTCGGTATACGTCCAACTGACCGCTGTATACAATAAATGGGAGACAAGGCGCAAGTTCCGCCTGTTCCATGTCCACATCTGCCATCTCTGTATACAAAACACCTTCTCAGCCGCGCGACGGTTCCGCCAGAAGGAACGAAGCTGACAGACAATCCTTTCTAATTCAGTGACTTGCGTTGATTCCTCGCCGGTCCTCGACCAGATGTCACCCGTTCGGCTTCGGTCTTCGCCGCCCAGCGAGCGCTCGATCCCTTGGCATCTTTGCCTGGCAATGGGACCACAGGCACGAGGGATCAGCCGCCCCCACGGCGAGAGCAGATCCCGCAGGCACGCGGCGCCAGCGAGGCAGGGTTCGACGATCACGAGTGCTCGCCCCGAAGCCACGCGGCGCCGCGTGCATAGAGCGCTTCGACTTCCGGCCCCTTCAGCCCGGGCATGTCGCGCTTCACCGTGTAGCCGATGCGCGTCTGCAGATAGGCGAGATGCCGATACCCCACGGGAAACTGCTCGAGCAGCGCACGATCCAGCGCCGGCACCGCGCCGGGTGTCACCGGGTCCATGCGATCCTTCTCATAGATCGGCTGGCGCAGCACGATGCCCCATTTGCCCGCGCGCTTCTCGAGAAAGTCGTAGAAGCGGCCGGTGCAGAGCACGTCGCAAACGACGCCTTCGACCTCCGCACGCTGTGAGATCGTCATCTTGGTCTGCGCGATCGCGCGGTGGCCGGCGAGATCGACCGAGATGCCGCCGAGAAAGTGCAGGATGTTCACACCCTTGGCCCAGGCCGCCTTGCTGATCTCGATGAACTCGTCGCCGGTGCCCTGCGTCCACGTCGCCATCATCCGCCCATCCGGATGCCACACCGTGCGGAAACGCTCCCAATCGCCGGCATCGCGCCAGATCGCCCAGTTCTGCAACAGCTCGCGGATCTGACGGTCGTCCTCGATTTCGGCGGCGGTCTTGGTCATGTGCATTTCCTCCGTGTTGTGCGGCTGCTGGATACATGGATCGGAGCAGCGCTGCAAAACTCACATTGCTGGTGATGAAGTCCAAAGCGCGCCAAGCATTCAGTGTCGTCCCGGGCAAGTCCGACAACGCGGAGCGTTGCCGGACGCCGACCCGGGATCCATACGCCGCGGCGGATGCAGCTGGGCGAGAATGGTCGACCATCGTGCCTCGCACATCTCCTTGGGGTTATGGATCCCGGATCGGCGCGCGCGTTGCGCGCTTGTCCGGGACGACAGTTGAGTAAATGTCGACACCTTCGGCCTCATCACGGAGGCGAAGTGATAAGCATCTTTCATCCCGCGGCACGTCGTGCCCGGGTGATGCAGCATCCGTGTCCCTCCTGATCATGAGAGGGCGCGAGGAAGGCCGGACCTCGGCTGAGGCCCGTGGCCCGCCTGCTCAAAAGAATGCAGGCGGCAGGTACCACAGGTACAGCCGGACAGACCCGGCCTTCCCCGCGCGACGGTGTTAACGGTGTCCTTCGTGCTCTCCCTGGGGATCGGCTTTCTTGCCCCCATCGCCCGCGCGTGCCGTCAAGCAACGCTCACGGACTTGACCTCAGCGTCGAGAGGCCAGGACCACACGACTTCGCCGTACGTAACCACTGCGCTCGTCGGCACAGCCATCACGTCCATCGCAGCCCACCTCCACGTTCGTGACGACGCGTACGTCCCTCTGCTCGAGGCGGGTTGCGCCGACATAAGCACAGTTTCTGAAAAACAGCAATCAAAATCTTTCCAATCGGCAGGCCGCCTGCCCCGAAACAGCGCGAGAAGCTCATCGTTCGGCCGTTCGGTCGCTCCTAAGGCCTTTCCCCTGAACGACCAAAGCGATCGCATTTGCATCGTTGATGTCCGCAGCCGTTGCTGAGCTCTCATGGTCCGAGGCCGCGGCGGGGGTCTCAGAGGACGGCCACAGGCGCTGCCAGCACTGCGCTCTTGTCCATCTGCGATCCCCCTCCCCCACAGCCGTGCATGATGGCCTACGAATCGTCGGGTCACCTCGCCGGCCTTGCCATCATGCGCCAGCTCTCTGACCGCCTATTCCGGAATCCGTGCGATCAG
Organism: Bradyrhizobium sp. SZCCHNR1053; assembly: GCF_032381235.1. NCBI lineage: Bacteria > Pseudomonadati > Pseudomonadota > Alphaproteobacteria > Hyphomicrobiales > Nitrobacteraceae > Bradyrhizobium > Bradyrhizobium sp. SZCCHNR1053. The sequence goes on along the minus strand of NZ_JAUHJM010000003.1, from coordinate 347,257 downwards.
CTGATGATGGGCATTGACGCCGATGTCGCCGCGCTGCGCGCCATGAGCCGCACCGTCGCTGTGATAGACGAGCAGCACGGCGTTGTCGTGGGTCAGAGGCTGCGGCGCCATGATCGTCAGCTTGGCCTTGCCATCTGCGCTGGCCACGAAGTCGTTGGTCGTGGCAGTGCCGTCGAGCGGCGTGAAGCCGACAGGCTTCTGGTCGAAATGGTTTTCGAACAGGCTGTAATGGCCGCCCGGCTTCAGATGATCGAAGCTCATGGCAATCTCGACCTTGCCGCCAGCCGCCGGCGTGAGCGTCACGCTGCCGCTCGCCGCCAGCCAGTCGCCGAGCGTAAAGCCGATCGCCTCTCCCTTGGCATTGGAGATTGCAACGGTCATCGCATCCTGATCGATGAACGCTGGCCGGAAGCCGGCGACATGCGAGATGTTCTGCGGCCCGACGGCGACCGGCGCTGCCGCGTCCGCGACGAAGGCATGGGGATCGACCGACTTCGGCTGCTTTGTCTCGGCCGAGAAGAATGCAGCATGCGTGACGAAGGTCAGATGGCTTGCATCGGCCGCCATGCTGGGGCCGGAGGCAGCGAATGACGCGAGCAGCAGCACCGGGCCGGCCCACGAGATCAGATTCTTCGATCGTTGCATCGTCCTATTCTCCTGGCGCCGCGTGCATGTCGACGCGCGCGATGCGCGTCCTGGCGGGCCTGCCCGCGCCGAAGCCCTGCTGGCTGTTCGCTTCGAACGCGACAAAGGTTACGCCCGCTGCCGCCCATGTTCGTGGCGCGCAGCACTGCGAGCTCAGTCCTGGGCAAAGACGCGTGGCGCGATCGAGAGGAACATGCGGCGGCCAAACAGGGCGGCCACCCCCATGAGCAGGACCGCCGTTCCGACGTTCCACATCAGGATCATCACCGAGGCGTCGATGGTATGGAACAGCGCGAGCGCCGTCGACGTGATCGCAGAGACGGCGAGGCTTCCCATCAGAGCGACCATGGTGGGACGAAGCCGCGCGGCATAGCGCAGCATCACCAGCAAGGCCAGCGACAGCGGCAGACTCGTCACCGCGAGCGTCGTGAAGCAGCGCGCCGCTTCGCCCGGACTCATGCCGTCGGGACCGATCGAGACCCAGTCCGTCAGACACTGATAGCCGATGTTGGACAGCCAGAGCGCAAGCGCCGGCAGCGGCAGGAGCATCCAGAGTCGCGAGCGGTCGGGAAGACTGATCAGGAACGCCGCGATCACCGCCAGCACGCCGGTCAGGATCGATCCCAGCAGGCTGGTGACGAAGGGCGCATCGTGCAGGCGCTGCGCCAGATCCGGACGGATCCCCTGGTTGACGGCGAGCAACGCCACGATGGCGGCTGCTCCCAGCAGCCAGCCGCAGGCGCGCAGCAGCGGCGGCCGCAGCCGTCTCACCGGCCGCATGTCGGTCGCAAGAGAGTCGATCAGGTCATCGGTCTTGATCATGGCTCGTTCCGCGGAATGAGCAGTTTCTGAAGGCTCTTCAGAGCGCGGTGCATGTTGACTTTCAAGGAGGTCGTGGACATTCCGGTCGCCGCCGACGCCTCCCTGAGCGACAGCTCCTTGAGCTTAAGCAGCCGCACGGCCTGTTGCTGGGCCGGCGGAAGGTTGCCGATCGCCCGCTCCAGTTCGCGGCGGTCAGGGGCCGCCTCCGCACTGGTCTCGGGCTCGGCTGCAATCTCGTGCTCCGGCGCCAGCGCGATCTCTCGCCCACGCTGGCGGACCTGCCGCCGCACCCGATCGATCAGCCGGCGGTTGGCGATGGTCACCAGCCACGGCGCGAACGGGCGCGTCGGATCATAGGTGTGGCGGATCGAATGAATGGTCAACAGCACGTCCTGCACCGCGTCCTCGATGTCGCTGCGGTCGTTGCAGCGCCGGGCCGCGAGCGAGCGCAGATACGGCGTGATCTCCTGCAGCAGTCGCTGATAGGCGACGCGGTCACCCTCCTGGGCATGCGCCATCAGGATCGCCCAATCGAGCGCCCGCCGCCCCGGCCTGACCTCGGCACGCGCCTGATGGCCGGCCGCGACGAGCCTCAGCCGCGGTGCGGGACCGCCCGGATCACCGCTCATCGGCGCCCTCCGCCTTTCGACCGAACGACGCCGCGAGATGATCGAGACTGACAGGCCCCGGCCCCAGGGCGATGATCGCAACGGCCATCGCAGCCCATGGCAGATGAAAATTGGCCCAGCCGTCGGGAACCACGAGCTGAATGATTGCGGTCATCATCAGAAGCCCGAGCGCGCTCAGCCGGGTCGCGAGCCCGGCCACGAGAAGCACGGGCAGCACGATCTCGGCCACGCCATCGAAGAACGCGAAGGCCGTAGGCCAGGGAAGATCGTAGGCCTGCCCGAACACATGCAGCTTGAACTCATCCTCGAACAGATAGGAAGCGGCCGGCGACAGCGACAGCAACCCATCCCACTTGGTCAGGCCGGATCTGAAGAACGGGACCGCCAGCGCGATCCGCAGCACCGGGGGCGCCACGGTCCCCGCCAGGCGAGCGAGCCGATCCGCGACGTCACGCACGACGACGGCGAGGGCTGGAATGGTTGCGGCCGTTCTCATGCCGTCCCCGCCATCGGCGCGAGGTCGAAGCCGATCACGGCTCCGCTGTGGATCAGGTCGTGGAGCGTTCCGGCCAGCTCGAACCGGACGTCGGCGCGCAGCGCATTCTCGAGCGCCGTCAGGACCGATCGGCCAGCCAGGAGGGCCTCGACGAAAGCGAGGCTGCCCGCGGGGATCGAGCGGACCACGACATCAGCGTCCGGACGGACGATCAGCGCGGCCTCTCCGGCGTCGAGATCTACAGGGCCAGGAATTCCTCCCGCCGTATTCATCTGCCAAATCGTGAGCGCAGGAAACGATGAGCCGACGAGCCGCAACGACGGATGAAACCGCAGGCGAAGCCCGGGCAGATCGGACGGCGCAACGGCTGCGAAGGCCGCCGGTGTGACCGGCCCGGCCTCGGCGGCGTGATAGGCCTCCGTCCAGGCGCGCTCGATCCGCGCGACATCCGCCAGATAGGGCAGCGCCGATGCCGGCGCGAAGCCGTGGATGAACGCGGCGAAGCCGGCGCCGTAATCGAGCAGGATGGGAGAGCGCGGAAGCTCGGAGACGACATAGCGGCGCGCCATGGCCTGGAAGAACTCCGCTCCGACGATGCGATGCACTGCGGGATAGGCGTCCTTCAGCGTGGCCGTCAAGCCGACCACGACGTTGTTGCGGTAGACGCCGAACCGTCGCCGGCTCGGCGTGCCGTCCGGCCCGACCAGGCCGGCGGGCACCGGCTGCTCGGGGTCGAGCAGCGCCCGCGCAAAGCTGCCAAGAGGTTCAGCAGGCGGCGGCATCACGCCACCTCCGTCACTTGCATGCGCATGATCGCCTCGGCGCGGCTGGCATCTTCCGCGAGCACCGGCCAGGGTGGCACCTCGGCGTCCCACTCGACCAGCGTCGGCACGGGGCCGATCGACCGGATGGCACGCGCATACAGCGCCCAGACCACGTCGTCGACCGGACGGTCATGGGTATCGATAAGGAGCGGCTGTCCGTGCTCGTCGGCCTCGCGCGCGTGACCGGCGAGATGGATCTGCAGCACATGCCCAAGCGGAAACGCGTCGAGATAGGAATACGGATCCCACTGCTGATTAGTTGCGGCGACGTGCACGTTGTTGACGTCGAGCAGGAGTCCGCAGCCGGTGCGGCGCGCGATCTCGGCAATGAAGGCGGGTTCGGACCAGTTGCTCTCGGCGAACGCGACATAGGTGGACGGATTTTCGAGCAGCATGCGGCGGCCGAGCGCGCTCTGCACCTCGTCGATATTGGCGCAGATGCGGTTCAGGGTTTCCGTCGTGTAAGGGACCGGAAGCAGATCGTTGAAGAACCCGGACTCGTGCGACGACCACGCGAGGTGTTCCGAGAACAATCCGGGCTCGTAGCGCGCGATCAATTGGCGGAGGCGGCCGAGATGGGCTTGGTCGAGCGGGCGATCGGCGCCGATCGACAATCCGACGCCGTGAAGCGACAGCGGATAGCGCTCGCGAATAGCCATGAGGTAGCGGTGCGGCGGTCCGCCCGCGCCCATGTAGTTCTCGGCATGCACTTCGAAGAAGCCGATGTCGGGCGATGTTTCGACGATGCAGCGGTAGTGCTCGGCCTTCAGGCCGACGCCCCCCCGTGCAGGGATCCCTGCAGCCGTCGAGAATTGCGAGCGTGACACGTGGTGGCTCCGATCAAGAAGTGAGGCGGGCCGCGCGCAGCCCGCCCGCGGCATCAGGCCTTCGGCGTGAGGCTTCCCGATCCCTTCGGGGTCTGCATCGTCGTGCAGGTGCCCTTGGGTTCGAGCTTGAAGGCATTGCCCTGATAGTCCGCCGTGCTCGTGCCCGCGCAGGTCGTGCCGGCGCCCGCGAAGCAATCGTTCTGGCCCTTCAGCGCGACGCCGAAGCACTTCTCCATCTTGCCGTCCTTCATGGCCTTCATGGTCTCGGCCTGCTTGGCCTTCATCATCTTTTCCATGTCGCCCTTGGCCATCATCTCCGCCGAGGCGGACGTCACGGCAAGCGTGCCGGCGGCGACCGCGAATGCGCCGACAATCATTGCGGACAGCGTGCGATTGGACATGCGTGTTCCTCCATTCTCAGGGTTCAGCCTGCGGACATTGCAGGCGTCTGGCGGCCATCGGCACGCCTGCACATTGGTTCGCTCGGATGCGGCGGAAGGTTACGTCGCCGCGTTCGAGATGGCGTCCCTCAATTGCGCCTGAGATAGACGAATAGATCGGCGGCCGCCGACGACGACCAATCGGCGGCGCCCTGGAGGTATCCGATGACGAGGCCCGAAGCGGAGATCAGGTAGGTGATCGGCATTCCATGGAGGATGAACGGCGCGGTCCTGCCGCTGCCGTCGCCCTGCTGGGCCACATATCCGTTCGGATCGAGGCAGATCGGCAGCGTCTTCAGCCCAAGCGACCCGACGAAACGACCGACACGGTCGCGATCGCTCCGGTCTTCGGACACCGCGACGACCTGCAGGCGATCATGGGCGACGCTGCGCGCGAGTTGATCCAGCACCGGCAGTTCGGTGCGGCAGGCCGCGCACCATGAGGCGAAGAAGTTCAGCAGGATCGGCGCGCCGCGCAGCGCGGCCAGATCGAGCGTCCCGCCCTCGAGGCGAAACAGCCTCACCGGCGGCAGGCTCTGTTGCGGCCGCAGCAAGATGAGCTGATGGCGCCCGTCCGCGAAGGCCGGCACGTCATCGTGAGGCGGCGCAGCCAGGGCGGATCCCGCGCCCGCCATGAGGACCGACAGCAGGCCGCCGGTCACATCGCGCCGGCTCGCCACGCTCATTCCGTCACCTCCTCGACGACGAGAACGGGCGACGACTGCGGCACGGCGGGACGGAATGCGATGAAGAAGAACAGCGGATTGGGTAGCCAGTACAGCCAGCCGATCGACGGCTCACGCCGGCCATCCGGAAGCCGAAGGTCCAGCCAAACGTACAAGAACTTGTAGATGCACAGCCCGGGGATCCAGTTCAGCCGAAGATGGCCCGTCTTCAGGTAGCGCCGCCGGATGTAGAGATTTCCTTCGAACGGCGTGATGCCCCAGAGTCCGACCGGCCCTTCGGCAATCACCTCGCCGCTCGGCCGGTGCGTGATGCGCACGATGCGCGGGCGTGTGATCTGCAATCGGATACCTCCGCTGATCGCTCCGGACCATGTTGTTCCGACGGTTCGATCGCGGACCTGGAAAGGTTACCTGGCAGCTTGTCACGACGGAGCGGATATCCGCGGCGCAAATCCGGCTACGGCGGCCCGAGCCTCGACTGGCCTCACGGCTGACGAATCCGGATCGAGATCACACGCCCTGCCCGATCGCAGCGTCGCCGATCACGAGCGGACCGAGACGAAGGCAGGTTCGCGTGATCAGACTCTCCAGCTTGGCCGACGTGAGCTGCTGCGACATCTTCGCGACGCAGGTGAACCCGACCGCCTCGGCGGCGCTCCCGGCTGCGAAAACGAATGCCAGCAGGACGAGCGCGTCCGATATCACGGACGGCGTGATGGCTTTCATGCAATTCCCCCTGCCGCAGGACCCGCGGCGGCAAGCCTCACGACACGTCCATACGATATGACTGCGCCAAGACCACAACCGTTGGCGGAACCGACCCGCTGCAGACCACCTGAAAAAAATCTGCTGGAAACGCCGGCCGTCGTGTCGGCATGTGCGCATGCGGACCGTCCTTGGGTCAGCCGTATCGATACGAGCTGGCTTGAGCACTCCCAAATGGCCGCCTATCCAAGGTTGAAGCGTGGCCTGCACCCGGACCGGAGAGGACCCCTGCGATGCCGACGAACAAAAACACGATCTGCCTGTGGTTCGACAAGGACGCCGAGGCGGCCGCGCGGTTCTATGCCGAGGTGTTTCCCGACAGCCACGTGGCCTCCGTGCACCGCGCGCCGGGCGACTATCCGTCCGGCAAGGCCGGCGACGTGCTGACAGTGCAATTCACGGTGTGTGGCATCCCCTGCCTCGGCCTCAATGGCGGTCCCGCGTTCACCCACAATGAATCCTTCTCGTTCCAGATCGCCACCGACGATCAGGAAGAGACCGACCGCTACTGGAACGCCATCGTTGGCCATGGCGGCCAGGAAAGCCAGTGCGGCTGGTGCAAGGACAAATGGGGCATCTCCTGGCAGATCACGCCGCGCGCACTCACCGACGCGATGGCGGCCGGCGGAGCCGAGGCCAAGCGCGTGTTCGCCGCGATGATGACGATGAAGAAGATCGACGTCGCCGCCATCGAGGCGGCGCGGCGGGGATGACCTTGCCAGCCGGAGCGCAGCATCGCCGCGCTCCGGCGTCACGGGCGCAGGCTGCCGCCACGATGGCGCGCAGGCAGCCGTTCGACGCCAGAGCCTCGGGACGAAACAAATGACGCCGCCGGGGGAACCATGGGATGGCCAGCAGATTGGTTCCATGACGCAATCCCCCCACCCGGAGACATCTCATCACCATGAAGATTCTTACGATCACTCTCGCAGTAGCCGCGAGCACATTGATGGCTGCAGCCGCCTCCGCTGCCCCGCTCACGGCCGGTATATCGGTCCTCCCGGAGAGCAGCATCCAGCAGGTTCGCCTGGTCTGCAACGCGAACGGCCGCTGCTGGCGCCAAAGCCGCGAACGCCGTGTCATCATCCGCGAAGACCGCGGCGCCTACGGCTATGGCCGGCACGAGCGGCGTGGCTATGAAGATCGTGGCGGCATCGGCATCCGCGCGCCCGGCGTGAGCGTCGGAATCGGCCGATAACACGCCCGACGTTCCGACTCATGCCAAGGCATCGCGATCAGAACTGCACATGATCCACAAATGAGCCAGGCGTCCGACGTTCGCATGTCGATGCAACGATGCTACGAACGTCGGATGAGCCGCCAGGCCAGACTCGCTCTCGCTTCAGGCGATGGCGGCGACCAGATCCTCACGACAAATAGTTTCGGGCTGGACCTCGCTATCGCGCGCGCGCACACCATATGTTGATGATCACCGCGCGTCCCCCGGCTGCCATCGGTGACTGAGAGCCATACGCTCCCGCCGCGACCAGAAGGCGGACAGCATGTCGAAAACTTCGAACACCTCTTCGAACACCACCACGTCCAGTGCGCGCGTGGTTGGTGCGACCGCTCCTGGCGCCGCCATTCTTTGGGCTGCTGATCGTCGCCGCGATTCTGATCCGGTGGCCGCCGTTCGCAGCGGGGCGCTTGCGCCAGTTCACCCCGACAAGCCCTCCGAGCCGGCCAAGCGAGAGCGGTCATCGCTGCACGCGACACTCGCCACCAGGGCGGAGAATGCGTTGGAGACGGCGGGCCTGATGCAGCAGGGCGGCGAGCGCGCTGCCGCGATCAGGAAGGCGACCATCCTCGCAAACGCCGCCGAGATACTCGGGCATTTCAACGGAAGTGTCCGCTCGCGAACGAAGTGACGCTGGGGCGGCCTGCTCCTGCGTACCATCGTGCCCTCCGAGGGCGGCATCCGGTACAAGGACATGTCAGCCAATGCTCGAGATCAACCTCACCACAGAGCCTCCTCACGGCACGGTCGTGGATCCCGACTTTCTGCTGACGGAAATCATCGGGCTGAAGCGCCTGCTCGTCGAGGCCGAGAGCAATGCCAAGACCCGGTCCGAGCAGGCCGAAATCGAGGCGAGAGAACGCGAGACGGCGAGCAGGCTGCAAAAGCTCATTCTCGAGGAGCTGCACCATCGCATCAAGAATACGCTCGCGACCGTCACCGCCATCGTCTCCCAGAGCCTCCGCAACGTGCCGGCGACCAAGGATGCACAGCATGCCATCTCCGGGCGGCTCCTGGCCCTCGGACGGGCACACGATCTCCTCCTGCAAGCGAAATTGTCCAGCGGCGATCTCCGCACGGTGATCCGTACGTCCGTCCAGGCCTTCGACACGCCCGACGACTCACGCTTTGCGATCACCGGGCCCGACGTGCTGGTGACGCCGGATGCCGTCATCGCCATCGCGATGACGCTCAACGAGCTGTGCACGAACGCCCTGAAGTTCGGTGCGCTGTCCGTGCCGGAAGGACGCGTCGATCTGCTGTGGACCGTCGACCAACGCCGGGTCCGCTTCGCCTGGACCGAAAGAAACGGCCCGGTCGTTCAACAGCCCGCCAGCCGAAGCTTCGGAACCCGGCTGATCGAAACGCTCGGCGTGCAGCTCGGCGGCGAGGTTCAGTTGAACTATGCGCCGTCAGGGCTCTCCTACACGTTCGACGCGCCGATCGCCGTTCTCGACTCTCCCGTGAGACCGCCGATGCACGCAACAGAAAGGGATCTCCGATGTCGCTGAGCCAATTTAGCGTCGATGAGCAGCCGCATACGATGGACGGATTGCGCCTGCTCGCCCAGGATGGCGCCATCGGCGTCGAGGCCTTCGTCAGCCGCAAGGTGATGGACATCTGGGCCGAGTCGATCGAGCACACGGGCGGCCGGCAGAGCCTGTTTCGTGTCCAATACAATGCGCTGGGACAATTGAACCTTGCTACGATCGAGCGGATCGTGAGCAGGAAATATCGGCGCGGCGCCGCATCCAACCGTCAGCATCCCTTCATCGAGGTGTTGTTCTCGGATATCGCCGACAGCGGTGAAACGCTCGATCTGAGCGAGCTGGTGCGAGAGCCATTGCCGCCGTCGTTCCATCGGCTTGCGTGAGACAGGCGGACGGCGCACCTCAGGTCTGACCGATCAGGGTGTGCGCGGACGCGGCGCAGATCTCCTCGAGGAAGTCGAGGAAGGCGCGGGCGCGCGAGGAGATCAGCTTGCGGCTCGGAAAGATCGCGGTCAACTGGGCGGCGCGAGTGTCGAACGCGACCCCCCTGCCGATCTCGACCAGCCGGCCCTCGCCGAGCAGCTCGACGCAATAGTGCTCCGGCAGAAAGGAAATGCCGGCGCCGTGGGCGACGGCGCGGCGCACCGCGAGCGGATTGTTGATGCGGGCGACATGCGCACCGACGTCGAAGCGGACGAGATGGCCGTGCTGCTTGATCGTCAGGGTGCGATCGCCATAGCGCCGCTCGCAGATCATGAGATGGCGCTCCAGCGCGCGGACGTCGTCGCCGATGTCGTGCGCGGCGAGATAGGCGGGGCTGGTCACCCAGATCAGGCGGCCGCCGATCAGCACCTTCTGCGCCAGCTCGGAATTCTCCTGCACGCCGACCACGACCGCAATGTCGAAGCGGTCGGCCAGCATGTCGATCGCCCGCGTGGTCGCCTCGACATCGAGCTCGATGCGCGGATAGCGGCGGTGGAATTCGGCGAGCTGCGGGGCCAGGATCTCCTCGCAGAATGCCGGCGGCAGCGCCACGGACAGTCGGCCGCTGGGCACGCCGACCAGCCCGGTCATGACCGCGTCGGCCTCAGAGACCTGATCCAGGATCTTCTGACATTGCTGGAAGAACAGCTCGCCCTCGCGGGTCACCCGGACGCGCCGCGAGTTGCGGTCGAACAGCCGGATGCCGAGATCCTGCTCGAGCCGGGCGACCGATTTGCTGACCGAGGATTTCGGCATGCCCAGGGACCGCGAGGCGCCGGTCATGCCGCCGGTCGCGACCACCGCATGGAACACCGGAATGTCCTCGATCCGCCATTTCATCCTAGAGCCGCTCGTTCATCGAGAGAAACGATCCGTGCACGTTAGCATGATTGTCTAGCATGGGAAACTTCGTAAGGTCCGTCGCAGCACGGCCGCGGGTCACAGTCCAGGGCGGCCCATTTCGCGGAGGGACACTTGGCCCGGATCATCGGCGGCATCGGCGCCTCGCACTCGCCCACCATCGGCTTCGCACTCGACACCAACAAGCAGAACGACCCGGCCTGGAAGCCGATCTTCGACGGCTTCGCAGTCGTGCGCGACTGGGTGAAGCAGAAGGACATCGACGTCCTGTTCATGATCTACAATGATCACATCACCTCGTTCTTCTTCGATCACTACTCCGCCTTCGCGCTCGGCATTGACGACCGCTATATCGCCGCCGACGAAGGCGGCGGACCGCGCGACGTGCCGCCGGCGAAGGGCCACCTCGGCCTGTCGCAGCACATCGCGATGGCGATGATGGCGGACGAGTTCGACATGTCGTTCTTCCAGGGCAAGCCGGTCGATCACGGCCTGCTGTCGCCGCTATCGATGATGGGCGATGCCAGCGGCCCGTGGCCGGGCATGGTGGTGCCGCTGCAGGTCGGCGTGCTGCAGCTGCCGATTCCCAATGCGAAGCGGATGTGGAAGCTCGGCAAGACCCTGCGCAAGGCGATCGAGAGCTATCCGGAAGACCTGAAAGTGGCGATCTTCGCCACCGGCGGGCTGTCGCACCAGGTTCACGGCGAGCGCGCCGGCTTTCTCAACGAAGACTGGGACAACGAATTCCTCGATCTGCTGGAGAACGACCCGGAGCAGCTGACGGCGATGCGCATCGCCGACTACGCGGTCAAGGGCGGCATGGAAGGCGCCGAGGTCATCATGTGGCTGATCATGCGCGGTGCGCTCTCGGACAGTGTGAGGCTCGTGCACAAGCAGACCTACGCACCGTCGGTGACCAACATCGCCACGCTGGTGTTCGAGGATCTCGGCGGCGCGCCCGACCCGCAGGAGGTCGCGGCCTATCGCGCACACATCGGCCATGAGCTCGCGGGCGCGGAGATGCTGACCGGCACCTACCCGTTCACCCATGGCCGCAGCCAGGCCAATTTCCGCATCAACGACTTCCTGCACCGGCTCGTCATCCCCGCGCATCGCAAGAGATTCGTTGAGGAATTCGACGCACTGGCGGACGAGCACCGTCTCACGGACGAGGAGCGCGAGCTCATCAAGAACCGCCGCTGGATCGAGATGATCCGACGCGGCGTCAGCTTCTTCGTGCTGGAGAAGATGGCCGCCGTGATCGGCGTCTCCAACCCGGAGGTCTATGCGGCGTTTCGCGGCGAGACGCTGGAAGCCTTTCTGAAGACCCGCAAGGTGCCGATGCGCTACTCCGTCGCCGGCGGCGCCAAGGCGGACGCGATCGACGCCCATTGACATTGGCACGGACGACCGGCGCCGCCGCCCCGCAGCGGCGACGCAGATCATGTCTCCGGCAGGTTGATGCCGCGCGCCTTGACCCAGCGCTCCAGGAGCTTGCGCTCATCGCAGCATGCACAAGCAGAAAAGCCGCCGCGCCTCGCGGCGAACGCCGCTTGGCCCTCCCCTTGCATCGGCCTCTCATGAGCCGGTTCGCAAGATGGAGTTGTCAGATGTCCGACAGCCTGCACACCGTCGTCGTGGCCAGGAAGGCCATCGAGGCGCACAACATGGCCTCATTCGAACTCGTCCCGGCGGACGATCAGCCGCTGCCGGGCTTCACCCCCGGCAGCCATATCGACGTCACCCTGCCGAACGGACTCACACGGCAATATTCGCTGCTGAACAGCGCCGCCGAACGCAATCGCTACTGCATCGGCGTGTGGAAGGATGCCAACAGCCGCGGCGGCTCCAAGGCGCTGCATCTCGATATCAACGAAGGCGACAAGCTGCAGGTCAGCCGCCCACGCAACCGCTTCAAGATCCCGAAGGACACCAAGCGCGCGCTGCTCGTGGCGCGCGGCATCGGCGTCACGCCGATCCTGTCGATCGCGGACACGCTGAAGGCGAAGAACATCCCGTTCGAGCTGCACTACGTGTTCGCGCTGATGTCGCCGGATTCGTTCCGTAGCACCATCGAGGCCTCGGCCTTCGTCGAAGATACGACATACTACAAGGAAGCCACTGAGGACAATCAGCTGCTGAAGGCCGCCGAGCTGCTGGCCGACCGGCCCGACGACACCCAGCTGTTCATCTGCGGCGTCGACTGGTGGATGGATCCGATCGTCGCGCTGGCCAAGCAGAAGGGCTTTGCCGAGGAGCGCATCCATGTCGAGCGCTTCACCGCGAAGGCGGCCGCGGCGCTACTCGACAAGGTGTTCGACGTCACCATCAAAAGCACCGGCGCGACCTTCAAGATCCCCGGCGACAAGACCGTGACCGCGTTTCTCGAGGAGAACGGCGTCAAGATCGCAACCTCCTGCGAGCAGGGCCTATGCGGCACCTGCAAGACCAGGGTCGTCGAGGGCGAGGTCGACCATCGCGACAAGCGCCTGTCGGCGGCGCAACGCGCCGAAGGCTACTTCCTGCCCTGCGTATCGCGCGGCAAGGGCGACCGGCTGGTGCTGGATCTCTAGCACCGTGACGACCGAGACCGATCTGTGGCAGACCGCGTGGATCATCGCGCAACAGCATGGGACCGACGGGCCTGCGTTCGCGGCCCGCATGGCCGACGGCTTCAGGCTCGGCCACAAGGTCGCCGCGCATCGGGCGTGGCTGTCGATCGCGGCCAAGGTCGCCGTGCTGATCGACGACAGCGCATCGGGCACCACGCACCGGCATTGATATGTCGAGAAGCGGACAGTTCTGATCGCGCTGTTCAGAATCGGACACGCTGTGTCGGCGCGTCATTCCGGGGCGACGCGCAGCGGCAAGCCCGAAATCCATATCCACCAGCCGTGGTTATGGATTCCGGGCCTGCGCCCAACGGGCTCATGACGACGGGGAGGCAGTTTCGGCTGTTCGGAACGTTTTTTGCTCCGCCTGACGCAGTCACCAAGCGACCGTCCAACATGCGCGAACGCGCAGGTCGCACCTTGTGAGGAAGCATGTCCGTGTCACAGTCCGGCACGGCGGACGTTCCAGCCGCCGCCGACATCGCGTTGGCCTATCACGCCCGCACCAAGCACAGCCTCAAGCGCTATGCGGCGGGGCCGGAGACGCTGGACTGGGACGCGCAGCCCAATCCGTTCCGCGAGTTCGCCGGCAGCCCGCGCACCGATCTGCCGCTGGCCTCGGACCGTCTCGCCGTGAGCTTCGCCGATGCCTGCGACGCCACGGCGCCGGTCCAGCCGTTGACGATCGACGGCGTCGCGCTGCTGCTGGAATTGTCGTTCGGGCTGGCGGCCTGGAAGGAGTACGGTCCGGATCGCTGGGCGTTGCGCTGCAATCCCTCCAGCGGCAATCTGCATCCGACCGAGGCCTATGTCGTCGCGGAGAATGTGACAGGGCTCAGCGACGGTCTTCATCACTATGTCAGCCGCGATCACGTGCTGGAGCAACGGTGCCGCCGCGGCAGGCCATCGCATGGCGAGCCGCGGCTATGGCTCGCGCTGTCCTCGATCCATTGGCGCGAGGCGTGGAAATATGGCGAGCGCGCGTTCCGCTACTGCCAGCTCGACCTCGGACATGCGATCGGCGCCGTCAGCTACGCCGCCGCTGCGCTCGGCTGGTACGCGCGCGTGATCGACGGCATCGACAGTGCGAGACTCGCAGCGCTGATGGGACTCGATCGCGCGGATGATTTCGCCGGCGTCGAGACCGAGAATGCCGATGTGCTGCTCGCGATCGCGCCGCGCGATGCGAGCTCGCGATCGCCTGCCGGTTTGCCATCACTCGCCACGATCGACGACACGTGGAAAGGTCAGGCGAACCGGCTCGATCGCCATCCGCTCTACCGCTGGCCCATCATCCCCGAGGTGAGCGCGGCCACGGCCGGCGCGGCGCAGGATGCGATCTCCATTCCGTGGCGGTGCCCGCCGCTGACGCGGCAATCACAGGCGCGCGCGGCCGAGCTCATTCTCGGTCGTCGCAGCGCGCAACGCTTCGACGCCAGGTTCACGATGGATCTCGCAACGTTGCTTCACCTTCTCGACGCGCTGCTGCCGCGCGCTACGCCGCCATGGACCATCTGGCCGTTCGCGTCGCGGCTGCATCCGCTGCTATTCGTCCATCGCGTCGAGGGGCTCACGCCCGGGCTCTATGCGCTGCCGCGCGGCAGCGAGGCGGAGACCAGCCTGCGGCGCGCGCTGCGTCCCGACTTCGACTGGCAGCCGGTCGAGCGCGTGCCTGATCATCTGCCGTTGTTCCGGCTGCTGCCGACCGACAGCCGCGGCGTGATCCGCACCGCTAGCTGTCACCAGGCGATCGCGGGCGACGGCTGCTTTGCGATGGCGATGCTCGCCGAGTTCACGCCGGCCGTCAGCGACCATCCGTGGCGCTATCGGCAACTGCATTGGGAGGCTGGCCTGATCGGCCACGTGCTCTACCTCGAAGCCGAGGCGGCGGGCCTGCGCGGCACCGGCATCGGCTGCTTCTTCGACGACTCCGTGCACGAGATGCTCGGCGTGGTCGGAGAGCAGTTCCAGGTGCTCTATCACTTCACGGTCGGCCGTCCCCTGACCGATGATCGCATCACGACGCTGGCGGCCTATCCCGGCCGAACGCGCAATGAAGCGGGAGTCCTGCCATGAGACCGCGTATTCCGTTTCAGCGCATCGATGTCGACCACGCAGCCGAGCTGCTGCAGCGCGACGATGTGCTGCGCTTCGACGTCCGCGACACCGCCTCGTTCGACACCGCGCATATGGCCGGCGCGCGGCATCTCACCCAGCGCAATCTCGCCGAGATGATCGCCGGCACGAGCAGGCGCGCGCCGATCCTGATCTACTGCTATCACGGCAATGCCAGCCAGGACTACGCGCAGACCTTCTCCGATTTCGGCTTCACTGAGGTCTATAGCCTCGACGGCGGCTATGAGGCGTGGCGCCAGCGTTGTCCCGCGCGGAGCGGCGCGGCGAACGTCAGTCCGGCCCTGGCGGCGTGGCTCGCCGCCCAGGGCTTTCCCGCTGACGACGTCGACGCCATCATCGCCAATCGGACCACGCCGCTGATGAAGGCGGCACATCTCGGCAATGTCGTCGTTATCCGCGAGCTGCTCTCTGCCGGCGCCGACGTCGCCGCCAGGAACGCGGACGGCAATAACGCGCTGTGGCTCGCCTGCGTCGGCCGGCATCTCGACGCCATCGACGCGCTGGTCGAGGCCGGCATCGATCTCGACAACAGCAACGACAATGGTGCGACAGCGCTGATGTATGCGTCCTCCTCCGGCAAGGCCGATGTGGTCGCGCATCTCCTGGCCAAGGGCGCGGACATCCGCACCGAGACGCTCGACGGCTTTTCCGCGCTCGACATGGCCGCTTCGCTCGAATGCCTGAACCTGCTGCGGAATGCGGCCAAGGCGGCGGCTTCAAAGGCGCCCGCGCCCGAGGTCCGGCCGTGACCGTCATCGAGCACGATTTCGGCATGCAGCAGCGCCAGGTCGAGCGCCGCTTCCGGACGCTGCTCAGCCTCGATGCGCTGCACGAGGCCAATGTCCGCGCCAATCCCATTCCTTATCTGGAACGCGCCAGCGAGCGCATCTACCAGCTTGAGAAGGCGCTGTTCGATGCGCTGCAGGCGGCGACGGCTGCGGCCGACGATCATGGCGAGACGGTGAGCATCGGCAAGGCCGAGCATCAGCGCCTGCTGCATTGCTGGGCCATCGTCGAGAGCGCCTATGCGCAGCTCGTCGCCGATCAGCCCGAGACCTGACTGAACGAGGTTGGAGAAAGAGATGAGTGAAGGATTCTTCGTGGACTGGGATGGCAACCTGCGCAGCGCCGCCGATCCCGGCGGCGGATATCTGTGCGACATCGACACTGTCGCGCGCTATGTCGCGGTGACGACCAAGAACGGCACGCTGGTGCACGAGGCGACCTTTTTCAGAACCCGGGCCGATGTCGACAAGGCCGGCATCAAGGCACAGCTTGTATCCGGCACCCATCCGTGGGGCAAGAAGGCGGATGGGTTCTGAGGGTCCGCCGAACGACATCACGTAGTGAGTGTCATTGCGAGCGAAGCGAAGCAATCCAGGGCTCAGGTAGGATTCTGGATTGCTTCGTCGCTTCGCTCCTCGCAATGACGTTGGAAATCCCATCCGTCAATCCGGGTGGATCATGATCTCCATGGTCTCGTCGAGGTCGTCGAACGGATCGGGAATATCTTCCACCAGCGCGACGCCGCACAGGCAGACCTCGCCGTCGATGACAGCGAGCGCAATCGGCTCCAGGCTCTGCCCTGCGCAGGCACCGGCGTTGCACAGCCCGGTGTCGATCTCGAACGTTGCGCCATGCCGTCCGCAGCGCAGCAGCGTCCGATCCTTATTGAAGAACTGGCCGCTACCGATGTTCAGCCATTTGCCCTCGTGTGGGCAGCAGTTGACATAGCCCACAAAGCCACCGGACACAGTGTGGATGATCACGATAGGAAACGGCCGCGCCTCGCCATTGTCGCCGATCCGCGACAGGCTGAACGCCTTGGCTTCACCCGGCGCGATGCCGGCGGTCGGACAGATCACGAAGATTTCCGGCTCACGTTCCGTCATGCGCGGCGCTCCCTGACCGGCGCGACGGAGCTACGGGACCGCGATGACGTCTCCTGTCGCAAACCCGACGGCAGCAGCCCGACGTGTCGAGCCACGGCGCATCAGTCTCGATCTGTCCCGATCCTTGCATGAAGCATGCCGTAGGCATCGAAGACACGCGCGATGTCGGCTTGGAGACAATGATGGCCGCGATGAAATTCTACATGACGCCGGGATCGTGCTCGACCGGCATCCACATCATTCTCGAAGAGCTTGAGGAGGTGTTCGAGGCCCATATCGTCAACCTGCCGGCCGGCGACAATTTCAAACCGGACTATGTGGCCATCAACCCGAAATCGACGATTCCGGCGCTGGTGCGCAGCGACGGCAGCGTGCTGACGGAGGTGCCGGCGATTGCCTATTGGCTCGGCCGCTCCAGGCCGCGCGCCAGATTGTGGCCTTCGGATATCGAGACCGAAACGCGGCTGCTCGAAGCCATGAGCTACATTGCCGGAACGGTGCATGGCCACGGCTTCGCGCGCATCTTCGCCACGCCGACCTTCAGCCGCAACGAGGCCGACCAGGAGTCGGTGCGCGCGCTCGGCCGCAACATCGTCGTGAAGGGCTTTGCCATCCTGAACAAGATGCTCGACGGGCAGTCCTATCTCGGCGGCGAATTCTCGGTCGCCGATCCGATCCTGTTCTATGTCGAGTTCTGGGCCGACAAGACCGGCATTGCGCTGCCGGCCAACCTGCTCGCGCACTACCGCCGCATGCTCGCGCGCCCGGTCGTGCAGCGGGTGCTGCGCGAGGAAGGGTATAATCCGGCGACCTTGGGGCAGGCCAGCCAGTTGTAGCCGATCTACTCCGCGGCCTCCGGCAGCAGCTCGTGGTCGCCAAGATCGATGCCGCGGAAGATGGCGCAGCGGCGGAAGACCTCGATGGTCGGGCGGACGCTCTTGTGGTGGCAATATTTGGCGACCAGCTTGGCCAGCCCCTTGATGTCGCGGCCTGACGCGCCTGGGAACGTGTCCACCAGCAGCTCCACCAAGCCGGCATCGACGTTCAAGCCGAACTGCGCGCACATCACCCGCCAGATCCGGCCGCGCGCTTGCGCGTCCGGCGCCTGGAACCTGATCAGCGCGATGCAGCGCGACACGATCGCTTCATCGATGTCGTCGATGCGATTGGTGGTCAGGAACAAGAGCCCGTTGAAATATTCCAGCACACGCAGGAATACGCCGACGACGGCATTCATCGTCATGTCGTCCTCGCGCCGCTTGATGTAGACGTCGGCCTCGTCGATCAGCATGACCGCGCCCCAACGCTGCGCGCGCGTCAGCGCATCCTTCAGCGCACTCTCCATCGCCGCGACGTTCAGCCCGAGCTGACCGGAATGCACGCGGTACAGCGGCCGGCCGATGATCTCGGCGTAGACCTCCGCCGTCAGCGTCTTGCCGACGCCGGGCGGCCCCGCGCACAGCACGGTGGTGCCGCCGGACTTGCCGGCGACGATGTCGTCCATCAAGAGGTCCATCTCGGCAGTGAGGATGTCGATCAGGTCGGTCTGCTCCTCCGGCAGCACCAGCTTCTGCTTGAGCTCGGGCTGATAGGCGTAGGGCACCATGTCGTCGGCATGCACCCAGAGATAATGGTGCAGGTCGAGATGGAACATCAGCATATAGGGATGGACGGGAATGCGGCAGAAGATGCCCTTCGGGATCGCCGCCCTGGATTCTTCGACCTCCTGCTCGGCGTCATAGAGATTGCTCTTGGCAGCCTTGCGCAGGTACTGCCCGAGTATGTCGCCCGTGACCTCGAGCGTCAGCGCCCGCTCGGTGAGAATGCCTTCGTCGTTGACGAGCCGCGCGCTGCCGCCGCCGGACGACAGCACGATCACGTCCTTGCGCGACCAGTCCATGTCGCGATGCGAGGAGTTCGGATCATCGGCGAAGAAGCCGATGCCGCGGCCGGAGAACTGCGCTCCGTAGCGGCCGCGCCAGGCGAAATAGCGCTCGGCCGTCTCGTCATAGGCGGATATCAGCTCGGGTGTTTCCTTGAGGAAGCCCTTGGCGGCGAAGATTTCGGCGACCGTCCTGCCGACGATGTCGCCGGCGGAGATGCGCAGGGTGGACGTGGTGATCGCGCCCTTGGCGTTGGCCTTGAGCTCGATGAAGACGCGGCCGGCCTCGTCATTCGACGGTGCGGTGTAGTCGAGTCGCGTCACGACATAGGGCAGCGGCCGGCTGGCGACGTTGGCCGTGAACATCCAGCCGCGGATGGCGTCCGAGATCAGGTAGCGCGCAATCGCCGGCAGCACCGATTCCAGTTCGTGCTCGGAGAACCGGGCGCCGGAATCGGCAAAGGCGCGCTGCAGGGTGGCGATCTGCGCCGCGCGGGCGTGCCATTCGGGACCGGCCTTCTGGTAGCTGTCGCGCAGGAAGTCGAGCTCGGCGGTCGCGAGTTGCGCCATATTGACCTCGACCTTGTCGCCGAAACGCAGCTGCTCCGTCAACGAGGCCAGACGCGGGAAGGCCGCCGCCATCGCCAGGATGGTCGAACGTTCGATCTGCAGCTTCATCGGTCGTACCTCGACGCTGTCGGACTCACGACGACATTCTCGTCGGCGTGCGCATCACATCTTCCGCCTTTGCCAGCAGCAGGCGGTTGGCGGCGAGCGAGAACTCCTGCCAGGCGGCGGCGATGTCGCGCAGGATCGTCTGCACGTAGTCCTTCGACGGCTTGTGCTCGAACGGAAAGTTCGACAGCGCGCAGGAGGTGCGATTGAAGGCTATGGCATCGTCGAGCAGCGACTGCATGACATCGCGGAACGGTTTCTGGATCTCCGGCATCAGGGCGGAGCGCCCGCGTTCGACGGCGACGTCGCGCATGTCGAAGGTCAGTGCGTCCAGCACCTGCAGCGCCGCCGCGAACACCCCCTCGGTGGCTCCGAGAACAGCGAGCTGGGTCAGTTGCTCGCGCTGCTGCGTAGCGAGGCTGCGGTTGAGCCGCTGCCGATAATCGTCGAACGCGGCATCACGCTGCGCGGCGACCCAGGCGCCGAACCAGGCGAGGCTCGCTGCGTTGCCCGACAGCCCGTCGCCGATCGCCACGGCCGGCCGCGGCCCGGCGATCTCGCCCATGCTCCGGGCCATCGCACGCTCGATGCGCTTGGCGGCGTTCAGGGCACCTTCGAGATAGCCGGCCGCGTGGCTTGCGGTCTCGGCGCCACCGAGGTGCAGCCGCCCGTCCCATAGCGCCCGCCGCAGCATCGGATTGGCGATCTCGCTGTGCTCGCCGCGCGGCGAGGTGCGATCCAATGCGCTGCAGGTGAAGCGCTCGGCCGCCCAGTCCTGATAGTGCTGTTCGCCGCCTTCCAGCGCGGAGCCGAACAGCTGCACCATCTGGCTGTCCATCAGCAGTGGCAGCCCGACACTGAAGGTCGCGCGCAGATCGGGCGAGAAGGCGAGGAAGCCGCCGAGCGCAGCACGGTCGCCGCCGGCATCGCAGGCGTCGAAGATCTCGCCGATCACGGCCTGCTCGTGGCTGACGAACGCATTGCCGGACCGGCCCTGGTCGCGCCAATGCGCCTGGTCGTAGGCGATCACGACCTTGGCCTGCGCCGCCATCCAGGTCTCGGCACCGCGCATCGCATCGAAGGTCGCGTCGTCCAGCTCGGGAAAGAAGCCGACGTGATCGATCAGCAGCCGCGGCGGCAGCGCGAGCACGGCGCGCTTGGCCTCGATCGCGACCGATTCGGTTGATGTGGCAAAGATCAGCCGCACATGCGTGCCGCAATCGACGATGCGCATCAGCTCATGGCCGAGATGGATGCAGGGCTGCGGCAGATCACGCGCCAGCGCCTCGACCAGCTTCGTCATGCCGCCGGAGAGCCGGCGCGCGCCCTGGTGGACCGGCGGCCCGCCGATCTGCTCGGCCGACTTGTCCGCCTCCTTCAGATGAAGAACCGTGCCGTCATCGTGCTGGGCAAAGTCGGACAGGCCGAGCTCCGCGATCAGGCCGGTCAGCAGCGGCTGGGTGTCCGGCCAGAACCAGGTCGGGCCGAGGTCCAGCGCAAGCCCCGCCTTGCTCCTGACCGACAGCACACGTCCGCCCAGGCGATGTCGGGCTTCGAACAAAGCGAACGTGCTGCCGCGCTGCTGCAGGCTGCGCGCGAGTGCCATTCCGCACAATCCACCTCCGACAATGGCCGTTTCGAGCATGGCAGGACCTCGGCTGATGCGTTGCGATCGCGTCTCGACCGGGTCCTGCAAGAAGCTTGCAAGTTTTTGCGCACCAGGGGATGTGCGTTTCCAAACATTGCTTGATTTTCGCACCGGCTTGGCTCACGCCATCACAATGAGCGACGAGCGCGAGATCCTGGCCGCCAATGCGGCCTTCTATGCTGCCTTCACGGCCGGCGATTTCGCGGCACTCGTTGCCCTCTGGGCCGATCGCGACGGCATCTCCTGCATTCATCCGGGCTGGCCGGCGATCGTCGGCCGCGCCGCCGTGATCGGCAGCTGGCGCGACATCCTCGCCAACCCAGGCCGGCCGAACATCGTCTGCGCGGACCCGCACGCGATCGCCGACGGCGATCATGGCCACGTGCTCTGCATCGAGCTGGTCGACGGCGCGGCGCTCGCGGCGGCCAATCACTTCGCGCGCATCGACGGCGCCTGGCGGATGATCCACCACCAATCCAGCCCGATCGCGCAGCTCGCGACGCCGGAACACGACGCCGACGGCCATCGTCTCCACTGATCGCCGCATCTGGCACGAAATTTGATCTACCCTCCCTGACCGGCAGCAATGTCGGGGATTGTTGATTTTCGTCGCGTCGGATTCGGGTCGAATGTCCGTCTCCACGCAAGGCGATCTGCGCAGGCTGAGACCAGCAACGTGCAGATGCCGACGGGAGGCAGGGATGGCACGCGTTCTGACCGCCTATCTGAAACGCAGCGATGTGCCGACGCGCACAGCGTTGCAGCACGCCATCGACCTCGCGCTCGGACAGGCGCAGGGAGCACTGGTATGAACATCGCGGCTCCACTTCAGCCGACGGCGATCCATGCCGTGCCTGCCGAGCTCTGCGACTGCGGCTTCCGCCTGCTGATGATCCGCCAGTTCAATGTCGGCGCGGTGCCGCCGGCCTTCGCCATCATCGATCAGCGCGTCATGCGCATGCCGCAGCGGCTCGGCCGCCATGGCGTGTCGTTTGCCGCCACGTTCCTGCCCGAGGTGATGTCATGGCTGATCGATCATCTCGGCCGGCCATCGCTGCATGATGAGACCGGCCGCTCCTACCGCAATCCGCGCTGGCCTGTCGTGTGCTGGCATGACCAGGAACGCTACTGGCCGAGCGGCGCCGTCACGGTCGAGTGGTTCGCCGAGGTTGCCTTCCAGGATCACGCATCATGGATGGCATTCCGCACCCATTGGCACGAAAGCCTGACGGGCCGCAATGCCGGCGCAGATGCGACCGATGGAGAAGCAGAGCAGCGCGACGCGTACGATGCGGAAAAGGAATTTGCCGGCGAGGTGCTTCAACAGGCATGATCTGCCAAAGTGATGCGGAGCCGTGCCGGGCTCTGTTCGATGCCGGTCGTGGCGTGATATCAAGGACGTGATCAAACCGCGCGGAGGCTCTCATGCGCTACGTCTCATGGTTCGGAGGCTGGCTCGGTCATTTGCTGCCGCAAGGGCGCGCTGACAGCCGTCTCAAAGCGCACGACATCCTCACCCGGCGCCCGGCCGCCGAGTTGTCCAATGAGGACCTGTTCTACATCGCGATGCTCGGCCCTCACGTCTGAGTGGGATCAGATCCCTCGCCCATCGGCGGCCTCCCGCCTCGATACGACACGAGCCCGACATGACTGACATTGCGCGCTTCCGCGACTTCGTCGCCGATACGGCACGCCTCGTCGCAAGCACGACAAACGAGCCGGAGCTGCTCGCCGCGCTCGCACCGAAACTGAAGGAGCTGGTCGCGCATGACGACTGGCTGCCTCAGGCCTTTGCGGTCGCCGACGGCGGCCGCTACCGACAATATCTGCTGTATGCCGATCCGCTCGATCGGTTCTCCATCGTGAGCTTCGTGTGGGGCCCCGGCCAGGGCACGCCGGTGCACGACCATCGCGTCTGGGGCCTCGTCGGCGTGCTGCGCGGCGAGGAACTCTCGGTCAGCTATGCGCGGCAGCCGGACGGCACGTTGCGCGAGGCTGCGCCGGAGCGGCTGCGGGCTGGACAAACGGCCGCGGTATCGCCACACATTGGCGACATCCACGCGATCTCCAACGGTCTGGCGGACCGCTCCTCGATCAGCATCCACGTCTATGGCGGCAATATCGGCCGCATCCGCCGCGCGGTGTATGATGCGGAGACCGGCGCCGCCCGAGACTTCATTTCCGGATATTCGAATGACACCGTCCCCAACCTGTGGCCCGACCGCACCGCCGCCTGACGGTTTCCGCATCATCACACCGACCGAGTTGCGGCGGCGCTGGCGCGCCGGCGAGGAGGTGGCACTGCTCGACGTCCGCGAGGAAGGCCCCTACTCGCTGTCGCACCCGTTCTTCGCGGTGTCGCTGCCACTGTCGCAGATCGAGCTGCGCATCCTCGATCTCGTGCCGCGTCTGAATGTAGCCGTCGTCGTTTATGATGATGGCGAAGGCTATGCCGCCCGCGCGGTGCCGCGCATTCATGCACTGGGCTACACCGACGTCGCGATGCTCGCTGGCGGGCTGTCGGGCTATGCGCGCCATGGCGAGGTGTTCCGCGACGTCAACGTGCCGAGCAAGGCGTTCGGCGAATTGGTCGAGGCCATCCGGCACACGCCGTCGCTGTCGGCCGACGAAGCCAAGGCGCTGATCGAGCGCGAGTCGAATCTGGTCGTGCTCGACGCCCGCCGCTTCGAGGAATATCGCACCATGAGCATCCCGCGCGGGGTCAGCGTCCCCGGCGGCGAGCTGGCGTTTCGGGCGCGCGAGGTCGCGCCGTCGCCCGACACCACGATCATCGTCAACTGCGCCGGACGCACGCGCTCGATCATCGGCACGCAGTCGCTGATCAATGCCGGGCTGCCGAACAAGATCTATGCGTTGCGCAACGGCACGATCGGCTGGACACTTGCCGGCCATCAGGTCGAGCGCGGCAAGACCGCGCGCCTCCTGGAGCGGCCACGGACGAGCTACGCGACCGCGCTGGCTGATGCCAAGGCCTGGGCCGAGCGCGTCGGCGTCGGCGTGCTCGATGCCGCGACATTCGCGCGCCATCAGGCCGAGGCCGGGGCGCGCACGCTGTATTGCCTCGACGTCCGCACGCCCGAGGAATATGCCGCCGGCCATCCGGCTGGCTTCGCGTCGGCACCGGGCGGCCAGCTGGTGCAGGCGACCGACGAGTGGGTGGGCGTGCGCGGCGCCCGTCTGGTGCTGTTCGACGATGACGGCGTGCGCGCACGCATGACGGCGTCATGGCTGAAGCAGATGGGCTGGGACGTGGCGGTCGTGGGACCGGATGTCGTTGGAGCGACCGAAACGGAAATCCGCGCCGCACGCCGACCGCCGCTGCCGCAGCGTGGCGACGCGGCAATCAGCGCCGAGCAACTCGCGGCCGATCCCGCTGCGTGGACGATCGTCGATCTCACGCGCAGTCCGAGCTACAAGGCCGGACACATTCCGGGCGCACATTTCGTGCTGGCGTCGCGCTTTGCGGATGATCTCGCCAAGCTGCCCGGCGACGGTCCGATCGTGCTGACCAGCAACGACGGCAGCGAAGCCGCGTTTGCGCTTGCGGATGCACGTGCCGCGACGACGCGTGAGCTCCGCGTGCTCAGCGGCGGCACGCGCGCCTGGACGGCTGCCGGGCATGTGCTGGAGAGCGATCGGTCCTCATGGATCTCGCTTGCCGACGACGTCTACAAGCGTCCCTATGAGGGCACCGACAACGCCGCCGAAGCGATGCAGGCCTATATCGACTGGGAGCTGCAGCTCGTCGCTCAGCTCGCCAATGACAGCGTGTCGAATTTCCACGTGGTGTAGTTCTGGTGAATGCGCAGGGTGGGCAAAGCCGCATTCGCGACGCGAATGCCGCGTGCCCACCGCTTTCACGCGGGTCGCGAGACGTGGTGGGCAGGCGCCGCCTTCGGCGTCGCTTTGCTCCCTAGGTCGTTACAGCTTCACCGGGAGCTGCGCGCCGAACTCAACGGCGCTGGTTGTAGACGTCGATGCAGACGGCGCCGAGCAGCACCAGGCCCTTGATGACCTGCTGATAGTCGATGCCGACGCCGAGAATGGACATGCCGTTGTTCATCACGCCCATGATCATGGCGCCGATGACAGCGCCGCCGACCCGTCCGACGCCGCCATAGGCCGAGGCACCGCCGATGAAGCAGGCCGCGATGACGTCGAGCTCGAAGCCGAGGCCGGCCTTCGGCGTCGCGGTGTTGAGCCGGGCGGCGAAGATCAGGCCGGCCAGCGCCGCCAGCACACCCATGTTGACGAAGGTCATGAACACGAGCCGCTCGGTCTTGATGCCCGACAGCTTGGCGGCCTTGGCGTTGCCGCCGACCGCATAGATCTGCCGGCCGACCACGGTGCGGCGCGTCATGAAGCCGTAGAGCGCGATCAGCGCCGTCATGATGACCAGCACGTTGGGCAGGCCGCGATGCGAGGCGATCAGATAGGTGAAATACATCAGTGCGCCGGCCAGCACGACGTTCTTGGCAGCGAAGAAGCCGAACGGCTCGACCTCGATGCCGTGCTCCACCTCGCGCGCACGGCCCTTGACGCTGGCATAGACCAGAATGAGCGTCAGCACCGCGCCGATCGCGAGCGACGTGGGATAAAGATGCGCCGCGCTCGGCATGAACTCAGGGATGAAGCCGGACGACAGCTTCTGGAACGTACCCGGGAACGGCCCGACCGATTGCCCCTGCAGCAGCGCCAGCGCCAGGCCCTTGAACACCAGCATGCCGGCCAAGGTGACGATGAAGGAGGGAATGCCGAAATAGGCCACCCAATAGCCCTGCGCGGCGCCGATCGCGGCGCCGACGATCAGGCAGGCGATGATCGCGAGCGGGAAGTCGACGTGATAGCGCACCATCAGCACGGCCGCGACGGCGCCGACGAAGCCCGCAACGGAGCCGACGGACAGGTCGATGTGCCCGGTCACGATCACGAGCAGCATGCCGAGCGCCATGATGACGATATAGCTGTTCTGCAGCACCAAGTTGGTGAGGTTGAGCGGCTGCAGCAGGGTGCCGTCGGTCATGAACTGGAAGAACAGCATGATAACGAACAACGACAGCAGCATGCCGTAGCTGCGCAGATTGTTCTTCAGGAAGCCGCTGTGCGACTTCTCCTCCGGGAGCGAAACCGTCTTGTCGGTCATTGCTGGCGTCCTCCCGACCGCTTACGCGGCCGTCTCCTGGTTCTTGATGGTTTCGTTGCGCATGATGGCGCGCATGATCTTTTCCTGCGTCGCCTCCGGCCCGGCGAACTCGCCGACGAAGGCGCCGTCATTCATCACGCAGATACGGTCGCAGATTCCGAGCAGCTCCGGCATCTCCGATGAGATCACGACAACACCCCGGCCGGCATCCGCGAGCTCCTGGATGATACAGTAAATCTCATACTTTGCGCCAACGTCGATGCCCCGCGTCGGCTCGTCGAGGATCAAGACCTTGGGATCGGTCATCAGCCATTTCGACAGCACGACCTTCTGCTGGTTGCCGCCGGAGAGCTGGCCGGCCTCCTGATAGACGTCGGAGCAGCGGATCCGCATCCGGCCGCGGTAGCCGGACGCCGCCTTGAGCTCGGCGATGTCGTCGATCACGCCGTTCGGCGCGACCTGAGAGAGGCTCGCCAGCGTGATGTTCTTGCGCACGTCGTCGGCCAGAATCAGGCCGAGCTGCTTGCGGTCCTCGGTGACATAGGCGAGGCCAGCGTCGATCGCGGCCGGTACGCTGTTGAGAGTGACGTCGTGGCCTTCGAGGCGGGCGCGGCCCGTGATGTTGACGCCCCAGGAGCGGCCGAACAGGCTCATGGCGAATTCGGTGCGCCCCGCGCCCATCAGGCCGGCGATGCCGACGATCTCGCCACGGCGCACCTGGAAATCGACGTTCTTGATTACCTGGCGGTCGGTATGCTGCGGATGGTAGACCGACCAGTTCTCGACCGTGAACACGGGCTCGCCGATCTTCGGCTGCCGCTCAGGGAAGCGGTGCGCCATGTCGCGATTGACCATGCTCTTGATGATCCGGTCCTCCAGGACCGGCTCGGCGCGGCAATCGATGCTGTCGACGCTGCGTCCGTCGCGCAGCACCGTGATGCGATCGGCGACGCGGGCCACCTCGTTCAGCTTGTGCGTGATCAGGATCGACGAGATGCCCTGCTCGCGGAAGGTGACGAGGCGGTCGAGCAGCGCCTGGCTGTCGGCCTCGTTCAGGCTCGCCGTCGGCTCGTCCAGGATCAAGAGCTTGACGCGCTTGGACAGCGCCTTGGCGATCTCGACCAATTGCTGCTTGCCGACGCCGAGATCGGTGATCAGCGTATCCGGCGATTCCTTCAATCCCACCTGAGCCAGCAATTGCTGGGTGCGCCGGTAGACCTCGTCGCGATCGATGACGCCAAAGCGTGACGGCGCATGCGACAGGAAGATGTTCTCGGCGATCGACATCAGCGGAATCAGCGCGAGCTCCTGGTGGATAATGATGATGCCGAGCGCCTCGGAATCGTTGATGTCACGGAAGCGCCGCTCCTCGCCTTCGAAAATGATCTGGCCCTCATAGCGGCCGTAGGGATAGACGCCGCTCAGCACCTTCATCAGGGTCGACTTGCCGGCGCCATTCTCGCCGACGAGGGCGTGGATCTCGCCCGCCGCGACCGTAAAGCTGACGTCGCGGAGCGCCTGCACGCCCACGAAGCTCTTGCTGACGCTGCGCATCTCGAGGATTGCCGTCATCGCGCTGTATCCCGCAACACTTGAAGTCGTTGAGATAAGAGGAGCCGGCGAGCGCATGGCCGCGCTCGCCGGCCATGAGATCACTCGACCTGCGACTTTTTGTAGTAGCCGCCTTCGATCAGGACCTTCTCCCAGTTGCTCTTGTCGACCACGACCGGCTTGAGCAGATAGGCCGGGACGACCTTGACGCCGTTGTTGTAGGTCTTGGTGTCGTTGACCTTGACTTCCTTGCCGCTCAGCGAAGCATCGACCATGTCGGCGGTCACCTTGGCGAGGTCGCGGGTGTCCTTGAAGATGGTCGAGTACTGGTCGCCGCGCAGGATCGCCTTGACCGACGGCACCTCGGCGTCCTGGCCGGAGATGACCGGCATCGGCTGGTTGCCGCTGCCATAGCCGACGCCCTTCAAGGACGAGATGATGCCGATCGAGAGGCCGTCATAGGGCGACAGCACCGCATCGACACGCTTGTTGCCGTAATAGGCGCTGAGCAAGTTGTCCATGCGGGCCTGGGCGGTGGCACCGTCCCAGCGCAGGGTCGCAACCTTGTCCATGCCCTTCTGGCCGGAGGCGACCACGAGCTTGCCGGAGTCGAGATAGGGCTGCAGCACCGACATGGCGCCATTGTAGAAGAAGTAGGCGTTGTTGTCGTCCGGCGAGCCGCCGAACAGCTCGATGTTGAACGGCCCCTTGCCGTCCTTCAGCCCGAGCTTGTCCACGATCGACTGCGCCTGCAGCACGCCGACCTGGAAGTTGTCGAAGGTCGCGTAGTAGTCGAGGTTCGGCGTGTCGCGGATCAGGCGGTCATAGGCGATCACGGTGATGCCCTTGGCCTTGGCCTGCTTCAGCACGTCCGACAGCGTGGTGCCGTCGATCGCGGCGATCACCAGCACCTTGGCGCCCTTGGTCACCATGTTCTCGATCTGCGAGAGCTGGTTCGGAATATCGTCCTCGGCATATTGCAGGTCGGTGGTGTAGCCGCGCTCCTTCAGCACCTTCACGATGTTGTTGCCGTCGTCGATCCAGCGCGCCGAGGATTTGGTCGGCATCGCGATGCCGACGGTCCCCTTGCTCTGGGCCAGTGCGGCGCTGGACAGCGCCATCGCGCCGAGGCCGGCCAGGACGGCGGCCATGATGGTCTTCATTCTCGACATGTCTTCACTCCCTTTGGATTTTCGAATTTGGACAAGAGATACCCGATTGCGTATCTTGATACCAGTTAGCTGTTAGGCTGAACGACGCTTGACTGATTGTTCCTCCTCTCAGATCGACAGCTTGACGTCGGGCTCGGCGCGACCGTGAGCGCCGACGTCAAGAAGGAAAGTCTGGCCATGGCCAGGGTCGGCCGCCTTGGCCGCCGCGTCCATGTCCTGCCAGGCCGACGTCACCAGCAGGCGCGACAGATCGGGACCGACGAACGCCGGGCAGCTCGCCTGGCTGGCCGGAACCGCGATGCTTCGCAGATGCTCGCCCCGCGGGCTGTAGACGTCGACACAACCGCCGCCCCAGCGTGCGTTCCAGATCCGTCCCTCGGCATCGACGACGGCGCCATCGAGCCCACCGACACCGGCATGGCGCAGCAGCACCTCTGGCTCGCCGCGCGGCAGGCCCGTCTCCGGGTCGAGCGCGACACGGTAGAGGACGTTCTCATCCGTATCGGCGAAATAGCCGATCGCGCCATCCGGCGAGAAGCAGATCGCGTTGGGAATGGTGACGTTGGGGAACAACCGGATGATCTCGCCGCGATGCAGCGCATAGATCGAGCCCAGGCCGCATTCGGCGTTGCGGCCCATGGTGCCGATCCAGAACGTGCCGGAGGGATGGACCCGCGAATCGTTCGACCGCGTCGCCTGATTGTCGGCTTCGAGCGGCAGATGCAGCGACAGCGCGCCGTCGGCGACGCTGCGGATGTAGAGTCCGTCCTCGGCCACGATCAGCTGCCTGTCGGCATCGATGCGGCCGAGCGCGCTCGCCATCCTGCCGAGCCCGTGGCGGCGGACTTCGCCGCTGCCGATCTTGGCCTCGAACAGCAGGCCTTCACGAATGTCGAACCACCAGGCGGTGTCGGTGTGGGGATCGTAGGTCGGCCCCTCGCCGAGATGGCAGCGCTCGTCGCAAAGGATCGTGGTCGGCACCTGCTCCATCATGCGGACGCTCCCGCGGTCGAGAAGCGATACACCGTCTCGTGCTTGTAGACGTCGTCGGGCGCAAGACGCGCGCTGGGAAAATCCGGACGGTTCGGACTGTCCGGCCAGGCCTGCGGCTCCAGGCAGAGCGCGTCGGACTGACGATAGACACGCCCCTTGCCGCTCACGGTCGCGTCAAGATAGTTGCCTGAATAGACCTGCAAGCCAGGCTGATCGGTGAGCAACTCCATGATCCGCCCGGAGCGCGGCGACTCGAGCCGGGCCGCGAAACGCACGCCAGAGCCGTCGCGCAGACAGAAATTATGATCGTAGCCGCGACCGCATTTGATCTGCGGGTCGTCAGCGCGGATGCGGGCACCGACCGCATGCGACTCGCGGAAATCGAACGGCGTGCCGGCGACGGAATGCGGCGGCCCCGCCAGCGGGATCGCAGTCTCGTCGATCGCGAGATAGTGGTCGGCTTCGACTGTCAAACGATGATCGAGAATGCCGGTGCCGGCGGCCAGGCCGTCGAGATTGAAGAAGCTGTGGTTGGTCAGGTTGACGATCGTCGTCCGGGTCGTCCGGGCGCTGAAGCTGACGGCCAACTCCGTCGGTCCCGTCAGCTGATAGGTGACACGGACGTCGAGCCGCCCCGGATAGTTGGCCTCGCCGTCGGGACTGACATAGAGCATCGTGACCGAGGGCTGGGCGCCGTCTTCGGTGGCGACGATCTGCCAGAGCTTGCGGTCGAAGCCGTCGGGGCCGCCATGCAATGCATGCGCACCATTATTGGCGTCGAGGCGCAGGTCCTGACCGTCGAGCGAAAAGCGCGCCTTGGCAATGCGGTTGGCGTAGCGTCCGACCGTTGCACCGAAAAATTTCCGGAGCTTGAGGTAGCTCAGCAGGTCGTCGTGGCCGAGCACGACGTCGTCGACGCGGCCCTGCGCATCCGGCACCAGCAGCGCCTGCAGCGCCGCGCCGTAAGTGATGATCCGCGCCTCGAAACCGTGAGCGCCACGCAAGGTGACGCGCTCGACCTCGCGGCCGTCCGGCAGCGTGCCGAAGACATCCCGGGTGATCCGTGCCTGCTCCGCCATGGCGTCAGTCCTCGAACGGCTCGACGAATTGGCGGCGGCCGAGCAGGAAAGCGTCAGCCACCAGCCGCAGCGGCGCCAGATCGACGTCGCTCGCGCCGGTCCTTGTGAGTTCGACGAAGCGACGGTAGAGGCCGGGATACTCGCGCTCCTTCTCGTCGACCATCGGCTGGTCGTCCGCGGTCATCCGCGCGCCGCCCAGCGACAGCTTCAACTGGCCTGCGTCGGTCTCGATCCGGATGTCCCAGCTCTGCGGCCCGGTCTGGCGGAAGTCGAACTCGGCCGCGATCGGCAGGTCGCTCGCCGTCGACAGTGACAGGTTGGCCGCGATCGGAGCCTGGCGGTTGGACGGGAACGACAGTTCCGCCTCGGTCACGAACACCGGCTCTGGCAGAATGCGGGTCAGGATCGACAGCGCGTTGATTCCGGGATCGAACACCCCTAACCCGCCCGGCTCCCAGATCCAGCCCTGCCCCGGATGCCAGACGCGCACGTCCTCCTTCCAGTCAATCCGCACGCTGCGAATCTGGCGGGAAGACAGCCACGCGCGCGCCGGCTCGACGGCGGGCGCGTAACGTGAATGCCAGGTCGCGAACAGCGTGCGCCGCTTCGCGGCGGCAAGCGCGACCAGCGGATCGAGCTCGCTGACGGCGGCGCCCGGCGGCTTCTCCAGCATCACATGCTTGCCGGCTTCCAGCGCGGCGAGCGCCTGCGCACGGCGCACCTGCGGCGGGGTGCACAGCGCGACCGCGTCGATCTCGGGTCCGTCGCGCAGCAGCTCTTCGATCGTGCCGAAATGCGGCAGGCCGGGCAGCGAGGCATTGCGACTCGCCACTGCCGTCAACGTCACGCCCTCGGTGGCGGCGATCGCCGGCACGTGCTGATCCCTGGCGATCTTGCCGAAGCCAACGATGGCGACACGAAGCTCGCTCATCTCTAGCGTCCCCAGCGCAGCACGACTGGGTCGAGCCGGCGCGCGATCTCGATCAGTCCCTTCTGGGTCGCCGGATGAATTGGCGGCTGCGGGCTGCGCAAGGTGTCGTGGCGGATCACGCCGCCCGCCTTCATCAGTATCTTGCAGGTGGCAAGCCCGCACTGCCGGTTCTCGTAGTTGATCAGCGGCAGCCAGCGCTCATAGGCCGCCGCCGCGGCCTCGCGGTCGCCCGCGAAATACGGATCGATGATCTTACGAATGCCGTCGGGATAGCCGCCGCCGGTCATCGCGCCGGTGGCGCCCGCGTCGAGATCGGCCATCAGGGTGATTGCCTCCTCGCCGTCCCACGGACCTTCGATCGCCGTGCCGCCTGCCTCGATCAGCGCGCGCAACTTGTCGGCCGCGCGCGGCACCTCGATCTTGAAATAAGCGAGGTTCTCGATCTCCTTGGCCATGCGCGCCAAGAACGGCACCGATAGCGGCGTGCCGGCGACCGGCGCGTCCTGCACCATGATCGGGATCGAGATCGCGTCCGACACGCCGCGATAGAACTCGTAGATCGAGCTATCAGGCACGCGGAAGGTGGCGCCGTGATAGGGCGGCATCACCATGACCATGGCCGCGCCCTTCTCCTGCGCGCGGCGCGAGCGCTCGGCGCAGACAAAGGTCGAGAAATGCGTCGTGGTGACGATGATCGGCACGCGGCCGGCGACATGATCCAGCACCGTGGTCATCACCAGATCGCGCTCGTCATCGGTCAGCACGAACTGCTCGGAGAAATTGGCGAGGATGCAGATGCCGTGCGAGCCGGCATCGATCATGAAGTCGATCGCGCGCTTCTGGCCCTCGAGATCGAGGCGGCCGTCAGCGTCGAAGATGGTCGGCGCGACCGGGAAGGCGCCCTTGTAGAGCTTTTTGGCGGAAGCGGTCATGCGGCACCTCTAGTGATTGTCGCGCGGCACCGGCGAGCCGCTGCGGCCAACGAGAAAATCGAAATCAACGCCGCGATCCGCCTGCAGCACGTGATCGATGTAGAGCTTCTGATAGCCGCGAGCCGCATGCGGCTTCGGCGGCGTCCATGCGGCGCGGCGCGTCGCCAGCTCCTCGTCGCTGACATGCAGATGCAGCGCGCGGGCGGCGACGTCGAGCGTGATCATGTCGCCATTCTTCACCAGCGCCAGCGGTCCACCGACGGTGGCCTCCGGCGCGACGTGCAGGACGACGGTGCCGTAAGCGGTGCCCGACATGCGCGCATCCGAGATGCGGATCATGTCGCGCACGCCCTGGCGCAGGAGCTTCGCCGGGAGCGGCATGTTGCCGACCTCGGCCATGCCCGGATAGCCCTTCGGTCCACAGTTCTTCAGCACCATGATGCAGGACGCATCGATGTCGAGATTGTCGTCGTCGACGGCGTCATGCATCTCCTCGACACTCTCGAACACGACCGCGCGTCCCGTATGGTTCATCAGCTCCGGCGAGGCCGCCGACGGCTTGATGACGGCGCCGTTGGGCGCGAGATTGCCGGTGAGGATCGCGATGCCGGCTTCCGTCTTGAACGGCGAGTCGAACGGGGTGATGACGTCGGCGTTCCAGTTCGGCGCGGCGGCGACGTTGTCCCATAGCGTCTTGCCGTTGACGGTGCGGGCGTCCTTGTGCAGCAGGCCGCGCTCGCCGAGCGCGCGCAACACGGCCGGCAGGCCGCCGGCGTAGTAGAAGTCCTCCATCAGGAAGCGGCCCGACGGCATCAGGTCGACCAGGCAATGCACGTCGCGGCAGAGCCGATCGAAATCATCGAGCGTCAGCTCGACGCCGACACGGCCAGCAATGGCGAGCAGATGCACCACGGCGTTGGTCGAGCCGCCGATCGCGGCCAGCGTGCGGATCGCATTCTCGAACGCCTGCCGCGTGAGGATGTCGGACGGCTTGAGATCCTCAGCAACCATCTCGACGATGCGGCGGCCGGCCATGCGCGCCAGCAGGTTGCGGCGCGCGTCCGCAGCAGGGATCGCTGCATTTTCCGGCAAGCCGATGCCGAGCGCTTCCACCATCGACGCCATGGTCGAGGCCGTGCCCATGGTCATGCAGCTGCCGGCGGAGCGGTTCATGCCGGCCTCGGCCTCGTGGAATTCCTTCAGCGTGATCTCGCCGGCACGCAGTTGCTCGCTCATCGAGATGATGTTGGTGCCGGAGCCGATGATCTGGCCACGATAGACGCCGCGCAGTTGTGGCCCGCCTGAAACACCGATCGCAGGCAGGTTGGCCGAGGCGGCGCCCATCAAGAGCGCCGGCGTGGTCTTGTCGCAGCCCATCAGCAGCACGACGCCGTCGAGCGGGTGCGCGCGGATCGCCTCCTCGACATCCATCGAGGCGAGGTTGCGGAACAGCATCGCGGTGGGACGCATCGTCACCTCGCCGAGCGAGGAGACGGGGAATTCGAGCGGATAGCCGCCGGCGTCGAGCACGCCCTGCCGGACATGCTCGGCGATGACGCGGAAATGCGCGTTGCAGGGCGTCAGCTCCGACCAGGTGTTGCAGATGCCGATGACCGGACGGCCCTCGAACCGGTCCTGCGGCGTGCCGCTGTTCTTCAGGAATGAGCGATAATAGAAGCCCATCTTGTCCTGGCGGCCGAACCACGCCTGGCTCCGCAGCGTCTTCTTCTCGTTGTCGTTGCTCATTCCCGGTCCGTTCGTGCAGCCGACTGGGCATGGCGCCGCCGGCCGTTGTAGATGACTTCGATCATCGCCTCGGAGGCGCCCTCGGCGTCTCGAGCGGCGATCGCGTCGATGATGCGCTGGTGCCAGACCAGCACGGTGTCGCGATCGGCAGTCTCGATCGGGGCGCTCAGGACGAACGAGGCGCGCAAGGCGGCTTCGATGACGGCGCCGATCGAGCGCATGAAGGGATTGCCGGAGGCATTGGCGATCGCGATGTGCAAAGCGAGGTCGGCTTCGGCGAAGGCGACCGAGGTCGACGGCTCGCGCTCCATCTGCGCCATTGCCTTGCTCATCGCGGCAAGATCGTCCTCGCTGCGGCGTTCGGCAGCGAGCGCCGCCGCGCGCGGCTCGATCGCCAGCCGGATCTCGGCGAGGTCGGCGAGGAAGCGCTTGTCGATGCCGGCATCGAGGTGCCAGGCCAGCACGTCGGGATCGAACATGTTCCAGTCCGAGCGTCCGCGCACCACGGTGCCGACGCGCGCCTTGGTCGACAGCAGCCCTTTTGCAACGAGCGTCTTCACGCTTTCGCGCAGCACCGGACGCGACACGCCGAACGTCGCCGTCAGCTCGGCATCGCCGGGCAGGCGCGCTCCCTCGGCCAGACGGCCGGAGATGATGTCGATGCCGATGCTGCGGGCGACCTCGGCATGGTTGGAATGCGCGCGCCGTGTCGGAATCGAGACGAGCTGCGAGGTCATGTCCTCGCCCCCGCCGGTTTGACGGACGAGCGGCGCGCCAGCGCCATCAGACCTTGCTGCAGCGCAATGAAAACGAACAACAGAACCCCCGTGGCGATCTTGGTCCACCAGCTCGACAGCGTGCCGTCGAAGTTGATGTAGGTCTGGATCATGCCCTGGATCAGGACGCCAAGGAAGGTGCCGATGACGGAGCCCTGCCCGCCCGTCAACAATGTTCCGCCGATCACCACCGCGGCGATGGTGTCGAGCTCGACACCGACCGCAGAAAGCGAATAGCCGGCCGCGGTGTAGAAGGAGAAGACGATGCCGGCGAGGCCGGCAAGCACGCTGGACAGCATATAGATGCGGATCGTCATCGGTCCGACCGGAATGCCCATCAGGGCCGTCGCGGCGCGGCTGCCGCCGAGCGCATAGACGTTCGCGCCGAAACGGGTGAGGTGCAGCAGCAGCGCGCTCAAGACCAGGATCACCAGCATCGCAATCGCGATCGCGGTGAGTCGTCCGCCGCCTGGCAGCCGGATCGCGAAATCGGACACGGCGCTGTAAATCGGCGCGGTGATCGGAATCGACTCGGTCGACAGCAGGAAGCTGACGCCGCGTGCCAGGAACATGCCCGCGAGGGTCACGATGAAAGGCGGCAGGTCGAAGACGTGGATGATGGCGCCCATCGCGGCGCCGAACAGCGCGCACAGCACGAGCACCATTGCGAACGCGGCAAAGGGCGGGATGCCCCAGCGCTCGATCGCGAGCGCCACGAACACCGTGGTGAAGCCGATCACCGAGCCGACCGACAGATCGATGCCGCCGGAGATGATGACGAAGGTCATCCCCGCCGCAACGATGCCGAGGAAGGCGTTGTCGGTGAGCAGATTGGCGACGACGCGGGTCGAGGCGATGTTCGGGAATTGCAGCGCGCACAGCGCGAAGCCGGCGACCAGCACGAACGCGGTGATCGCAATCGAGGTCGATGCCCTCATGGCTTGGTCCTCCGCCAGCGCGCGGTGAAGCGCGAGAGATCGCCGATGCGCGGCGACTGCGCCAGCAGCACGGCGAGCACGACGACCGCCTTGACCAGCAGGTTGAGCTCCGGCGGATAGCCCGACAGCAGGATGCCGGTGTTCATGGCCTGGATGATCAGCGCGCCGGCGACCGCCAGCACCAGGCTGAATCGCCCGCCGAACAGCGAGGTGCCGCCGATGACCACGGCGAGGATCGCATCGAGCTCGAGCCACAGCCCGGCATTGTTGGCGTCGGCGCCCATGATGTCGGCGGCCGCAATGACGCCCGCGAGCGCGGCGCACAGTCCGCACCAGACATAGACCGACAGGATCATGGCGCGGGTGCCGACGCCGGAGAGCTCGCTCGCGCGTGCATTGCCCCCGGTCGCCTCGATCAGGAGCCCGAGCGCGGTGCCGCGCACGACCGCCCCCGTCACCAGCAGCATGCCGACCGCGATCACGATCGGCGTCGGCAGGCCGAGCACGGCGCCGTTGCCCATCCACACCAGGTCAGGCGACGTGAACGTGACGATGCGCCCCTCGGTGATGAGCTGCGCGATGCCGCGCCCGGCAACCATGAGGATGAGCGTGGCGACGATCGGCTGGATGCGCAGGACGGCGACGAGGATGCCGTTCCACAGCCCGCAGGCGAGGCCGACGGCGAGCGCCGAGCCGATCACGACCGGCAGCGGCTGCGTATCGGCGAGGCTCGCCGCAGTGGCGCCTGCGATCGCCATCACGGCGCCGACCGAGAGGTCGATGCCGCCGGTCGCAATCACCAGCACCATGCCGAGGGACAGCAGCGCCACCGGCGTGCCGCGGTTGAGCACGTCGATCACGCTGCCGAACAGCCGGCCATCCTGCAGATGCAGGTTGAAGAACTGCGGCGACACCGTGCGATCGATGATCAGGATCACGATCAGTGCCAGGGCTTGCGCGAGACCACGGCGCGGAATCCGGAGCGTCATGATGCGGCCTCGTGCGCGGTCGGTACATCGGCCGCGATCGCCGCGAGGATGCTGGAAACTTCGACGGCGTCGCCCTTCAGCTCCTCGACATGGGCACGGTCGCGCAGCACGATGACGCGGTTGGAATAGGTGACGATCTCGTCGAGCTCGGAGGAGATCACGAGCAGCGCCAGGCCCTGCTCGCAGAGCTCGCGCACCAGGCGGATGATCTCGGCATGGGCGCCGACGTCGATGCCGCGGGTCGGCTCGTCGAGCACGAGAAGCTTCGGCGAGGTCGCAAGCCAGCGCGCAAGCAATGCCTTCTGCTGATTGCCGCCGGACAGCAGCCCGATCGGCCGTTCCGGATCGGGCGGCCTGATGTCGAGCATGCGAATGTAGCGCATCGCGATCTCATCCTGCTCGCGCCGCGACAGCGGCCGGTGCAGGCCGCGCCGGGCCTGCAGCGCCAGGATGATGTTCTCGCGCACGGTCAGATCGGCGACGATGCCCTCGGTCTTGCGCTCCTCCGGGCAATAGCCGAAGCCGAGCCCGGCGGCATCGCGCGGCGAATTCAGCCGCACGGTCTCGCCGTTGACGGTGGCCGCGCCGCTGTCGGCACGCTCGGCGCCGAACACCAGTCGCGCCGTCTCGGTGCGGCCGGAGCCGAGCAGGCCGGCGAGCCCGACCACCTCGCCGCGGCGCAGCTCGAGATCGAACGGAGCAAGATAACCCTGCTTACCATAGCCCTTGAAGCTGATGCAGACCTCGCGTGCGGTCTCGGGCTGGCTGGCCGCACGTTCGCCGGTGGTCTCGGCCAGCTCGCGGCCCAGCATCATGCGGATGAGGTCGAGCCGCGGCAGACCGGCCATCTCGCGCGAGCCGATCAGCCGGCCGTTGCGCAGCACCGTGACGCGGTCGCAGATCTCATAGACCTGATCGAGGAAGTGGCTGACGAAGATGATGCCGATGCCATCAGCCGCGAGCTTTCGCATCACCTTGAACAGGATTTCGACCTCGTGGCGGTCGAGGCTCGCCGTGGGCTCGTCGAGAATGAGGACGCGCGCCGACAGATCGACGGCGCGCGCGATCGCCGTGATATGCTGGACCGCGACCGAGTAGCTCGAAAGCGGTGCGCCGACGTCGATGTCCAGCCCATATTCCAGCAGCAGCGCATGCGCGCGCCGCCGCATCTCGGCCTCGCGCACGACGCCGAAGCGCGTCGGCTGCCGACCGAGATAGAGATTCTGCGCCACCGAGAGGTTCGGCAGCAGATTGACTTCCTGATAGACGGTGGCGATGCCGGCATCGACCGCGTCCTTGGCGGAGCGCGGCGCGATCTCGCGGTCCGCCAGCCGCACGTTGCCGGCGTCCCGCGCGAACACCCCGGTGACCACCTTGATCAGGGTCGACTTGCCGGCGCCGTTCTCGCCCAGCAGCGCGTGAATCTCGCCCTCACCCAGCGTGAAGTCGACGTCATCAAGCGCCTTCAGCGCACCGAAGCTCTTGGCCAAGCCGCGGATTTCCAGCAGGGCTGGACGCATCGCCGGCGGAGCTGAACTATCAGACATGACGAACTACTTGGCGATCACCAGGAAGGTTGACGTCCGCACGATGTGCGGACGCCAGCGACTTGTCGTCCGTCGTCCCGGCGAGCGCCGGGACGACGGCTCAACAGCCAGGCTCAGTAGCCGAGGCCCTTCTTGCTGTCGTAGATCTTCTGCGGCTCGTCAGCGGCCGTGTAGAGCTTCGATTCCGTCTGGATCCACTTCGGCGGCGTGGTGCCCTTTTCCTTGTAGGCAACGATGGCGTCGAAGGCCGGTCCGGCCATGTTCGGCGTCAGCTCGACGGTCGCATTGGCTTCGCCTGCGGCGATCGCCTTGAAGATATCCGGCACGGCGTCGATCGAGACGGTCAGGACGTCCTTTCCCGGCTTGAGCCCGGCTTCCTTCATCGCCTGGATCGCGCCGACCATCATGTCGTCGTTGTGGGCATAGACCGCGCAGATCGACTTGCCGCCGTTCTCGGCCTTGATGAAGCTCTCCATCACCTCCTTGCCCTTGGCTCGGGTGAAGTCGCCGGTCTGGCTGCGCACGACCTTCAGGTTGGCATTCTTGGCGACGACCGCGTCAAAACCCTTCTTGCGGTTGGTGGCGACGCTGGCGCCGACCGTGCCCTGCAGCTCGACGACGTTGCAGGCCTTGCCGCCGACGGTCTTGGCGAGCCACTCGCCGGCGACCTCGCCTTCATGCACGCTGTCGGAGGTGACGGCGGTCAGATAGAGGTCCTTGCCCGACGGATCGATGTCACGGTCGAGCAGCACCACCGGAATCTTGGCTTCCTTGGCTTCCTTCAGCACGGCATCCCAGCCCGAGGCCACGACCGGCGCGAGGAAGATCGCATCCACGCCCTGCGCGATGAACGAGCGGATCGCCTTGATCTGGTTTTCCTGCTTCTGCTGCGCGTCGGCGATCTTCAGGTTGATCTTGCGCTTGGCGGCTTCCGACTTGGAGACGGAGGTCTCGGCGGCGCGCCAGCCGGACTCGGAGCCGATCTGCGAGAAGCCGACGGTCAGTTCGGCAGCGCTGGCGGACGTGGCAAGCAACAAGGCGGCCGTCGCGGAGGCCGCAAAGAGGGCTTTCAGGGTCATCAGGCGTTCTCTCCCAAATGTCTGTTTTGGATGCGCCGCCGCTCCAGAGCGGTGTCGTCGCACCTTTTCAGCCGGCCTCAACGGCCGACGTGCCCGGTTATTCCACGGAACCTCAGGGCTGACTAGTCATATTATTTGACTGTAATACTTTTTGAAAAGGATGTGCGAGCCCGCGCGTGCACACTGCCCAAGAGCGACAGCATACACCAATGAAATCTTAAGTTGTCAGCAGCGTTCAGCTACCGCAGCTTGGTCGCCTCGCGGGCGCGCAGCTCGATCGCGGCCCAGGCGCCGGCCCTGATGTCCGCCGCCGGCGCGACCCAGGAGCCGCCGATCGCAACGACCTTCTTGTGCGCGAGCCATTGCGCAGCATTGCCGGCATTGATGCCGCCGGTCGGGCAGAAGCGCACGCTCGGGAATGGCCCCGCCAGCGCATCGAGCGCGGCAAGTCCGCCGGCCGGCACCGCGGGAAAGAACTTCACCAGCTCATAGCCGCGCGTCACGCAGGCGATGAGATCCGACGCGGTCTGGACGCCCGGCGCGAACGGCAGCTCGCCGGCTTTCGCCGCATCCAGCAGCTCGATCGACAGCCCCGGACTAATCGCAAACGCCGCGCCAAGCCTGGCCGCGCGCTCGTAGTCCGCTGGTGTCAGCACCGTGCCAATTCCGACCACGGCATCCGGCACCTCGCCAATGATGGCCCGCGCAGCATCGAGACCGGCTTGCGTGCGCAAGGTGATCTCGATCACGCGCAGACCACCGCTCACAAGGGCGCGCGCCAGCGACACGGCGTGCGCCGCATCGTCAATGGTGATCACGGGGATCACCGGCGCCAGCGCGAGCACCGCATCGAGCTTCGCGCGCTTGTCCAGAGTGCTCATCACGCCTCGCTCATCGCCAGAATGTCCCGCGGCATCGCGGTTGCCGGAATCACGGCCCCCGGCGCCATGATCACGGCCCCCGCCAGCCGGTGGCCCGCCAACGCCGCCTTCCGTGGCGGCGCGCCCTTGATGCGCGCGGCGAGATAACCCGCATTGAAGGAATCGCCGGCCGCCGTGGTGTCGATCGGCTTGAGCACCGCGGGCGGCGCAATGTCGACCAGCACGCCATCGGCATGGATCAGACAGCCGCGCGCGCCGCGCTTGACGACGACTTCGCCCACGCCGGCGTCCTTGAAGCGGCGCAGGCTGACCGACGCATCGGAATCGCCGAACAGCATC
The DNA here is from genome assembly GCF_032381235.1 of Bradyrhizobium sp. SZCCHNR1053. Taxonomy (NCBI): domain Bacteria; kingdom Pseudomonadati; phylum Pseudomonadota; class Alphaproteobacteria; order Hyphomicrobiales; family Nitrobacteraceae; genus Bradyrhizobium; species Bradyrhizobium sp. SZCCHNR1053. The sequence continues at coordinate 306,090 of NZ_JAUHJM010000003.1, read as the reverse complement.
TGCTCGTCCTCCAGCGTCGGCAGCGCGACGTCGACCAGCGGCAGGATCGCGCGGAATGCGCGTTGCGCCGCCTCGCGGCTGGCCCAGCCGCGCGGCCGATAGTTGCCGTCGAAGGCGACCCGCGCGCCGCGCTTGCGCGCCACCGTCAAGAGCTCGCGCAGCTTGGCCTTGCCGGTCTCGCCGTACAGCGAGAGGCTGATGCCGGAGAGATAGATCCAGTCGAAGCGCGAAAGCCTCTCGAGCATGTCGCTGTCGGCGCGATCGAACAGCTCGCGCGCCGGCGCGCGGTCGCGCCAATAGAGGAAGCTGCGCTCGCCCTTGGCATCGCGCTCGATCATGTAAAGGCCGGGCACGCGGCCTTCGACCTGCAACACCTCGGCGGTATCGATGCCCTCCGCCTGCCACGCCGCCAGCATCGCAGCGCTCAAGGGATCGTCGCCGAGCGCGGTGACGTAGGAGGTGGGCACGCCGAGCCGGGCCAGATAGAGCGCCGTGTTCAGCGTGTCACCGCCGAAGCCGCGCCGGAACAGACTGCCGTCCTCCTGCGCGAACTCCACCATGCACTCTCCGATGCAGGCGACTTTCATCGGCGTCGATCCATCCATCAAAACGTCAAATGAACCTTCATCGACCGGCTTCGATCGCTGGCGAGCTCGAAGGCGGCAACCGCCTGCTCGAATGGCAGCGCGGCCGAGATCAATGGCTTGACGTCGAGCAGCCCCTCGCCCATCAGCCGCACCGCCAGCTCGAATTCGCGGTCGAACCGGAACGTGCCGCGCAATTGCAGCTCCTTCGTGACCAGCGTGTTGACCGGCAGGGCCATCTCGCCGCCGAGCCCGAGCTGGACGATGATGCCGCCGGGCCGAATCACGTCCAGCGCGGCCCGCAACGCAGCCTGGTTGCCGGAGGCCTCAAACAACACGTCGAACGTGCCCTTGCCGGCCCGCCACGGATCGAGCGCGGACGGCTCCGCACCGACATTGAACCTATGGCTGGCGCCGAGGGCGCGCGCGACCGCCAGCGGCGCATCGGCGACGTCGGTTGCCACGATCTCGGCCGCGCCGCCGTAACGCGCAACCAGGATCGACAGTGCACCGATCGGGCCGCAGCCGGTCACCAGCACCCGCTTGCCGAGCAGCGAGCCGGCCTGATGCGCGGCATGCAGACACACCGACAGCGGCTCGGCCATCGCCGCTTCGCCGAGCGACAGGGACGGCGCGATCGGAACAGCCTGCGCGGCATCGACGGTGACGAACTCGCGGAAGCCGCCCTGCACGTGGGGATCGCGCATCGCGCTGCCCATGAAGCGCATGTCCAGGCACTGGTTGCGCAGCCCCTCGCGGCAATAGACACATCTGCCGCACGGCAGGCTCGGGTTGACCGCGACGCGCGCGCCTTCGGCAAGGCCGCTGACGCCGCTGCCCACCGCGGCAACGATGCCGGCGATCTCATGGCCCAGGGCCATCGGCTGCTTGATCCTGACGGTGCCGAAGCCGCCATGATGATAGTAGTGCAGGTCCGAGCCGCAGATGCCGCCGGCTTCGATCTTGACCCGGACCTCACCTGCTCCGGGCGCCGGATCGGGATAGCTGTCGATGCGCAGATCCTTGGGCGCATGAATGACGACGGCTCGCATCGGCTGTTCTCCCTGGCTCGTTGTCCCGGCCGATCCTACATCGACGCCAGCATGCCGCCATCGACATAGATGGTCTGGCCGTTGACATAGGTGGAGGCCTCGGAGGCCAGGAAGATCGCGGTGCCGACCAGCTCGTCCGGACGGCCCCAGCGCTTCGCCGGGACGCGCGACATCAGCCAATTGTTGAAGTCGGGATTGCTCATCAACGCCTGGTTCATGTCGGTCAGCATGTAGCCGGGGCCGATGGCGTTGGCCTGGATGCCGTGCGCCGCCCATTCGACCGCCATCGCACGGGTCAGGTTGCGGATGCCGCCCTTGGCCGTGGTGTAGGGTCCGATCGTCGGCCGCGCCAACTCGCTGCCGAGCGAGCCGATGTTGATGATCTTGCCGCTCTTGCGCGGGATCATCCGCTTGGCGGCCTCGCGCCCGATCACGAAGGCGCTGGTGAGATTGGTCTCGATGATCCGGCGCCACTCGTCGGTGGTGAACTCGACCAGCGGCTTGCGGTGCTGGATGCCGGCATTGTTGACGAGGATGTCGATCGCAATCCCCTCGTCATCGAAGCGCGCGAAGGCGCGGACGACGGCCTCTTCGTCGGTCACGTCGAACGGACAGGCCTCGGCCTGATGGCCCACGGCGCGGAATTCCTCCACGGCTGCCAGCGTGCGCGCCGGGTCGGTGCCGTTGATGACGAGCCGCGCGCCAGCCTTGGCGAAGCCTTCGGCGATGGCGCGGCCGAGGCCACGCGAGGACCCGGTCACCAGCGCGGTCTTGCCGGAGAGATCGAAGAGCGAGGTCGACATCGGTTCAACTCGTGGAAGGCTTCGGGCCGGCATCCTCGGTCACGCGACGCGCCCTGACAAGCGCGTTATCCTGCCCTGCCGATCAAACCGGGAGACGGTTAATGGCCGCTACCGCGGTCATGACGCCGCGGATCTCGGCAAGACCTTTGAGCCGGCCGACCAGCGGATAGCCTGGATGGGTGCCGCGGCCGACGTCGTCCGCCAGCTCGTGGCCGTGGTCGGGCCGGAACGGAATCCGCCAGTCCGGCTCACCCTCGGCCTTGCGGCGAGCCTGCTCCTTCAGCAAGGTCGTCACGACCGCAACCATGTCCACGTCGCCGCGCAGATGCTCCGCCTCCATGAATGAGCCGTCGAGCATCTTGGTGACGTTGCGCAGATGCACGAAGCGGATGTGCGGAGCGAAGCGCTCGGCGAGCGCCGGCACGTTGTTCTGTCCGCCGGCGCCGAGCGCGCCGGTGCAGAACGTGATGCCATTGGCCTTGGACGGGGCGGCGTCGACGATGAACTGCAGATCATCGGCTGACGACACCACGCGCGGCAGGCCGAACAGGTCCCGCGGCGGATCGTCCGGATGGACACACAGGCTGACGCCGCACTCCTCCGCCGTGGGTACCACCTCGCGCAGGAAGCGCGCGTAGTTGGCGCGCAGCTCGGCATGGCCAATGCCGCGATATTTCTCCAGCATGCGGCGCAGGCCCGGCACGTCGTAGCGATCGTAGGCCCCCGGCAGCCCCGCCATGATGGTCGCGAGCAGACGGTCCTTGTCGGATTCCGAGGCCTGCGCCACCCACGCGCGGGCACGGTCGAGCACGTCGGAGGAGAACTCGGCCTCAGCGTCCGGCCGCTGCAGGATATAGCAGTCGAACGCCGCCAGGCGATCCTGATCGAAGCGCAGCGCGGTGGCGCCGCCCGGCAGGCGGAAGGCGAGCTCGGTGCGGGTCCAATCCAGCACGGCCATGAAATTGTAGCAGACGGTGGTGACGCCGCAGGCCGCGAGGTTGCGCAGCGACTGCCGGTAATTGTCGAACAGGTCAGAGAGGTCGCCCTCGCCGAGCTTGATCGCCTCCGACACGGGCAGGCTCTCGACCACGCTCCAGCGCAGCCGTAGCGATGAATCACCCTCGATCATGCCGATGCGCTTGACGATCTCATCCGTGCTCCACACCACGCCATAGGGAATGTGGTGCAGCGCGGTCACGATGCCGGTCGCGCCGGTCTGGCGGACCTGCGGCAAAGTGATGGGATCATCGGGTCCGAACCAGCGCCACGTCTGTTCCATGTCGTCCACCTTCCAAAAGTCGTCCACCTTCCAAAATGATTCACGCGTGCGGTCAGCGCCGCCGCCGCGTCCTTGTGCGCGGCTCGGCCTGCGCCAACTCTTCCTGCCGTGCGAAAATGCCGTCAGCGCGGCGGAACACCTCGCGCAAATGACGGCGCATCGCCGCCACCGCCTGGGCCTCGTTGCAGGCCGCGAGCCCGTCCAGGATCTCCTGATGCTGCGCGATCAGGAGCGGAATGTGGCCGGCATCCTCGATCAAGGTCAGATGCCGGACGCGGTCGAAATGGATCTTGGTCTGGCGGATCACCTGCCAGACATGCGGATGCCGGCTGGTGCGGGCGATGGTCTGGTGGAACGCCTCGTCATGGGCGTAGAACTCCGCCGGCGTCGCCGCCGCCTTCTGTTTCTCGATCAGCTTGTTCAGCTCGCGCAGCGAGGTTGCATCCATGTAGCGCACGGCCTCGGCAACCAGCGCACATTCGAGATGCTCGCGGATGAACTGGGCCTCGCCGAACGCCTCGCGCGACACCGGCGCGACGACGCTGCCGCTCTGCGGATAGATTCGGACCAGATCGACATCGGCGAGCTTGATCAGCGCCTCGCGCACCGGCGTGCGGCTGACGCCGAGTCGCTCGCACAGATCGAGCTCGGCCATCGGCGTCCCCGGCGGCAGCGCGCCGGAGACGATGTCCTCGAGCAGCCGCTCATAGACCTGGTCGGCGAGCCGCCGCCCGGCCTTGCCGTCCATCCGCGTCAGCGGTGTCAGATCGTCATCCATGGCGGCAGTCTATCCGATTCACAGGAAGCCGATCGAGATCCATGGCAGGAACACGATCAGCAGCAGCGCCACCACGAGCGCGGCGAGATGCGGCCAGACATGGCGGATGACCTCGTCGGGCGAGGCACGGCCGATGGCGCAGGCGAGATAGAAGCCGACGCCGAACGGCGGCGTGAACAGGCCGAGCCCCATCGCGAACACCGCGATGATGGCGTAGTGCACCTCGTGCACGCCCATCATCCGCGCGATCGGGAACAGCAGCGGCCCGAACAGCACCACGGCCGGCACGCCTTCCAGCACGCTGCCGAGCACGACGAAGGCGAGGGCCGAGATCAAGAGGAAGCCCCAGCGGCCGCCGGGTACGGCGACCATGAGATCGACGAGCTGTTGCGAGAAGCCGGACTGGGTCAGCGCCCAGGCCATGCCGGTCGCGGCACCCACCACCAGCAGGATCGCGCCGGACAGCGAGGCGGTATCGACCAAGATCGGATAGACCCGCTTCCAGTCGAACTGGCGATAGACGAAGATGCCGACCAGCACCGTGTAGATGACGCCGATCGCCGCGACCTCGGTCGCGGTGGCGACGCCCTCGACCACCGCCGAGCGGATGACGATCGGCAGGCCGAGGCCCGGAATGGAGACCGCGAACAGCTTCAGCCGCGTCTTGGCATCGAAGCGCTGCGCGCCGCTCATGTCCTCCTTGCGGGTCTGCATGAAGACCACGACGGAGAGCGCGATCAGGCCGACCACCGCCGGCAGCAGCCCGCCGGTGAACAGCGCGGCGATCGATACGCCGGTGACGGATCCTACCGTGATCAGCACGATCGAGGGCGGAATGGTCTCCGACATCACGGCCGAGGCCGACAGCAGCGACACCAGATCGCCCTCCCGGCTGCCGCGCTGCTTCATCTCCGGAAACAGCGCCGGCGCGACCGCCGCCATGTCGGCCGCCTTGGCGCCGGAGATGCCCGAGACCAGGTACATCGCGCCGAGCAGCACATATTGCAGGCCACCGCGGAGATGGCCGATCAGCGACACGAGAAACAGGATCATCGCCCGCGCCAGCCCGGCGATCTCGATCAGCGCTCCCAGCAGCACGAACATCGGCACCGCCAACAGCACCATGTGCGACATGCCCTCGCTGACCCGGCCGGGTACGATCGAGACGGGCACCGTGGTGCTGAAATGCAAGTAAGCCACGGTGGCGAGCAGGAAGGTGAACGCGATCGGCGTGCCGATCACCATGGCGCCCGCGACAAGGACGAAGAAGAAGATGAACAGATTGTAGTTGCCGAGATCCTCCAGCACCGGTGCGGCCGCATAGAGCGCCCCTGCGCCGGTGAATACCAGCGCCAGCACGCCGATGATCTGCGGAAGGCTCGCCTGCTGGACCAACCGGTCGACGGCCGTGAGCAGCATGAGGAGCACGCCGACCAGCATCGCCGCCTCGCGATAGCCTTCGCTGATCTCGAGCACCGGCATGTTGCTGATCAGATGGCTTTCGAGGTGATGCCAAGACGGCATCACCAACGCGACCAGAACGGTGCAGACCAGCATCAGGCCGAACGCATCGGTGCGCGCCCGCCACGCCGGCGAGAGGTTCCGCACGAAAGCGGTGAGACGCATGTGCTCGGACCGGCGCAGCGCCACCACCGCGCCGAGCATGGCGAGCCAGACGAACAGCACGGTGGCAAGCTCGTCCGACCAGATCAGCGGTGCATTGAAGACGTAGCGCGCAGCCGTTGCTGCGCCGAGCAACACCAACTCGGCGACGACGATGGCCGCGGCCAACGCCTCGACCGTGCGGCCGAGCATCTGGTCGAACCGCGCGAACACACCGTGCGACGGCACGGAGGTCGTCGCTGTGATGTCAACGGCCATTGCATCCTCCCCGGCTCGTTCCTTGTTCATCGCGACCACCGTCGTTCCGGGGCAAGGCCGCAGGCCTTGAACCCGGAATGACGATGAGCATGCAACGGCTTGGCGGTTTATGACGGGCTTCCACGAATTCGTCTCGTTCCACAGCGCTTGACTGGGCGTGGCCTCAGAGCTGGCCGACCGACTTCTCGAGCAGGCCCCAGGCCTCGGCGCCGAATTTGGTCTTCCACTCGGTGTAGAAGCCCGCGGAGCGCAGCGCATCGCGGAACGGCTTGGTGTCGACCTTGTTGAAGGTGATTCCGGCGCCTTGCATCTCCGCTTGCGCCTTTTCGTTGAAGCTCTGGATGTCCTGCCGCTCCTTCACGGCGGCCTCCGACAGCGCCGCGGTGATGGCGTCGCGCACGTCGGCGGGCAGACCGTTCCAGCGCGTCGCATTGGCGAAGATGTGGTGACCGTCCCAGATATGACCGGATAGCGCGATGTATTTCTGCACCTCGTAGAGCTTGGCGCTCTGGATCAGCGCCAGCGGATTCTCCTGGCCGTCGACGATGTGCGTCTGCAGCGCCGCATAAAGCTCGCCGAAATTGATCGGCGTCGGCGCAGCACCGAGCGTCTTGAACAGCGTCACCCACAGCGGATTGCCGGGCACGCGGATCTTGAAGCCCTTGAGATCGTCGGGCGAGGCGATCGGCTTGGCGCCGGAGGTGATGTTGCGATAGCCATTGTCGAGGCATTTCGGGAGCACGTGCAGGCCGACCTTGGCGAACTCGCCGCGCACATGGTTGCCGAGATCGCCGTCCATCGCCGACCACACCTGGTCGTAACTCTCGAACGCGAACGCCACCGCATTGATGCCGCCGATCGGCACCACCGTCTGGTTCACACCTGACGTCGACATGAAGTCGAGCGCGCCGCTGCGCACCTGCGAGAACATGTCGGGCTCGCTGCCGAGCTGGCTGTTCGGATAGACCTGCAGGTCGACCAGACCACTGGTCTGCTTCTTGATGACCTCCGACGCCTCGATGATTCTGATGACGCCGGGATGGGTGGCGGGAAACGCCGTGCCGTAACGCAGGCGATACTTAGCCGACTGCGCCCGGGCTGGCCCGAACGCCAGGGCAGACGCCCCCGCGAGTGCGGTGCCGACGAAGCTGCGACGGGACATGGATGTGGACGAAGACATTGGCAAACCTCCCCTGCCGGCCCGCTTGGGAGCCTTTTGTATGTCATTCATGGAGCTAAAGCCTATAATGGATACCAAATACGGCTTCAATACATAGCTTGTATCCAAGTTTTGGGATTGCTATACGGCAGCCGCTCACGGTGGAGATGAGCGCCCAAGAAGCGCCCAAGGGATGGAGAAACGCGTGAAGAGCCTCGTGGTGGAGCGGCCCGGCCGCCTGTCGATTGAAACCCGCGCCATCCCCGAGCCCGCCGCCGGCGAGATCCGAATCAAGGTCGAGCGCGCCGGCATCTGCGGCTCGGACATCCACATCCTCCACGGCAGCAACCCGTTCGCGCGCTATCCGCGCGTCATCGGCCATGAGTTCTTCGGCCGCATCGACAAGCTCGGCGACGGTGTCGACGCACGGCTCGGCGCTCGCGTCGTGGTCGATCCGGTCGTCGCCTGCGGCCACTGCTATCCCTGCTCGGTCGGCCGTCCCAATGTCTGCGCTGAACTCGCCGTGCTCGGCGTCCACCGCGACGGCGGCTTTTCCGAATATGCCTGCGTGCCGGCTGCGAACGCGCATCTGCTGCCGGACAGCGTCGACGACGACAAGGCGCCGCTGGTCGAGCCGTTCTCGATCGCCGCCAACATCACCGACCACACAAGCGTGTTTGCCTCCGATGTCGCGCTGGTCTATGGCGCCGGGCCGATTGGGCTGACCGTGATCCAGGTGCTCAAGCGCGTCTATGGCGTCAAGGAACTGATCGTCACCGACCGCATCGACCAACGCCTCGACGCGGCGCGGCACAATGGCGCCGATCGCGTCATCAACACCGCACAGACCGCCCTGCCCGCGGCGCTCGCGGACGCCGGCATCAAGCCGACACTGATCATCGATGCCGCCTGCCACCCCGCCATTCTCACTGAAGCGATTGAGATCGCCTCGCCCGCCGCGCGGATCGGCCTGCTCGGCTTCTCGGCCGAGCCGTCCACGATCGTGCAGCAGAAGGTCACGGCGAAGGAGCTTTCGATCCACGCCTCGCGGTTGAACAGCGGCAAGTTCGCCAAGGTGATCGCGTGGTTCGCCAGCGGCACCTTGCAGCCCGAGCGCCTGATCACCCACCGCTTCGAGCTCGACGCCTACGCCACCGCGTTCGACACGTTCGAGCACAACCAGACCGAATGCTGCAAAGTGCAGCTGATCTTCTGATGCAAACCATCTGATCCCAAACATGGACCGTCTCGGCACCGCCACGCTCCACCGCCTGCCCGCCGGCATCGTCAGGCCGGACTACGACCGTACGACGGTCGCGACCGGGATCGCCCATCTCGGACTGGGCGCGTTCCATCGCGGCCACCAGGCCATCTACACCGACGCGCTACTCAAGGACGATCCGCGCTGGGGCATTCTCGGCGTCTCCTTACGCTCACCCGACACCCGCGATGCGCTCGAACCGCAAGGCGGCCTCTACAGCGTGACGGCCAGCGATGGCGCCGGCCATGCGCGGCGCGTCATCGGCGCGCTCACCGGCGTTGCGGTCGCGCCGGAAGATCCTGCGGGCCTGATCGCACGGCTGGCCGATCCCGCGGTGCGTATCGTCTCGACGACGGTGACCGAGAAGGGCTACAGCCACGATCCGGCCACCGGCGCGTTGCGCGCCGATGATCCCGACATCCGTCACGACGCTCTCAATCTCACGCATCCGCGAAGCACGCTCGGCTTCATCGTCGGCGGCTTAAGGCTGCGGCGGCAGCAGGGCCTGCCGCCCTACACCGTGCTGGCCTGCGACAACCTTCCCGCCAACGGCCACACCCTGCGCGGCCTCGCGATCGCCTTCGCCGAGCTGGTCGATCGCGATCTCGCCCGCTGGATCGCCGCCGAGGTCCGCTTTCCCTCGAGCATGGTCGACCGCATCGTGCCGGCCACCACTGACGCCGACCGCGCCGACGTCAGCGCCGCGCTCGGCCTCGCCGACGCCTGGCCGGTCGTCACCGAGCCGTTCAGCCAATGGGTGATCGAGGATGATTTCGGCGGCGCGCGTCCGGCCTGGGACGTCAGCGGCGCGCAGTTCGTGCGCGACGTCGCGCCGTTCGAACTGATGAAACTGCGGCTGCTCAACGGAGCCCACTCCACCATCGCCTATCTCGGCTATCTCATGGGCTGTGAAACCGTGGCCGCAGCCATGGCCGAGCCCGATCTCGCCGGTCTGGTCGAGGACATGATGCGCGAGGAGGTCACCCCGACTCTGCCCGCGCTCGGCGGCTTCGACGTGCCAGCCTATCGCGCCGCGCTGCTCAACCGCTTCCGCAATCCCGCGCTGAAGCACCGGACCGCCCAGATCGCGATGGACGGCTCGCAGAAGCTGCCGCAGCGCCTGCTCGGCACCATCAGCGACCGGCTTGCCCGCGGCCTGCCGATCACCCGGCTCGCGCTCGCCGTCGCCGGCTGGATGCGCTACGTCAGCGGCACCGACGAGCAGGGCCAGCCGATCGCGCTACGCGATCCGCTTGCGATACGGCTGCGTGCGCTGGCGGATGACGCCGGACCGATCGCGAGCCGCCTCACGCCGGCGCTGCTGTCGCTGGCGTCCGTGTTCGGCAACGACTTACCGAGCGATCCCCGCTTCACGTCAGCGGTCGAGACCGCACTCGACAGCCTCTTCCATCAAGGCGCTCGGGCCACGATAGCGCAGACCCGCGTGGCTCGGCGCGCTGATCTCATGGACTGAAAGTTCCGGCCCGCCGGAGTGTGGGCTCGATCGGCGGGGCGGAAGGAACTTTGACGGGCTTCCGCCGTCAAGATGTCGCACACCAGAGCTGGTGATCGCGCAGCGCTGCGGACGCAGCGGTAAGCCGCAGCGTTCAGCATCGCGAAAGGACCCGCCATGAGCCTCGCAGCAGCGACGGAGCTGTCTCCGCAGCGCGCCTCGATCGACAACGCCGTCTGCCATCTCGTTCAGAACTACAGTCCCAAGGGCAACCGCGTCGGCTGGCTGGTGATGGCCTCGATCCTGGTCGAGGCCTGGGACCTCTAATCGATCGCCTTCGTGCTGATCTTCATCAAGGAGCAGTTCAATCCGGGGCCGCTGGAGCTCGGCCTCGCCGCCGCGACCTTGTTCGTGGCGATCTTCCCGCTGGCCGGCCTGCTCGCCGCGATCTTCATCCCGCCGGAGGTGTATGGCTACGAGGCGGATTGAGATCGGCTCGGCTCGTCGACGTGTTCAGCGCACTCTCCGCGCGTCGGCCGTCAGCGACAGCATGAGAAAAGCAGGCTACATTGCCCGGACGGTCAATGGGTGGCTTCGATGCGATACGTCTTTTGTTGCGTTCTCGTCCTGCTTTCGCTGTCGGGCACGGGGTTTGCGGACGAGATCGCATTCAAGCGTGAGCTTTCTCGGCACATCACGGAAAACAGCTGGGTCATCCCGGGCCGATTGCAGAGCAAAGCCGTTCAAGTCGGGGTTGTCTTCACAATCGACCGCGACGGGAAGCTTTTGGATGCAGCGGTCGATCAAAGCTCCGGCTCGCCCGCCGACGATGCAGATCTTCTCTCCAGCCTCCGGCGCATGCGCGCCTTTCCGCGGGTCCCGGACGAGCTGAACGTCCCTTATGAAGTCAAGACCACGTTCAATCTGGGAATGCAGAGACAGCTCGGCTACGTGGAGCTGCAATGGCCCCCCACCGGCCAGACGTCGGGCCAGGAGATCGCCTATCGCAGCGACATCCAGCATCATCTGCGGGTCTCTCCACGCGTCTTGCCCGACGACATCAATATCCGGAGGGAGACACGTTCGATCATCGCGTTCTCACTCGATCGCGACGGCCACCTCATCGATGTCAGGGTCACCAAGAGCTTCGGGATGAAGGCGGTCGACGATAAGACCATCGCCTGGCTCAAGTCGATCGAGCCCTTTCCTAAAATGCCCTCGGAGCTGAGTTCACCGATCAAGCTTACCGCCGAACTGGTCTTCCTCCCCAAGGGCATCTGGAACGACGAGGAGGCCCGACGAAGGGTCAACGGCGTCTGCCGCGGCTGCTGACCATCACGGCGCGTCGCGTCGGCCTGACGCCAACGGCAGCAGCTTGCCCGGGTTCATCAGCCCATGCGGATCGAGCGTGCGCTTGAGCTGTTGCATGAGCTCCAACTCGAGCGGCGCCTTGCACAGCGGCATCTCGGCGGTGCGGAGCTGACCGATGCCGTGCTCGGCGCTGATCGAGCCGCGGCGGCGGGTGATCTCGTCATGGACGAGGCGGGTGATCCGCGGACCCTGCGCGTAGAACTCGGCTTCGGTCATGGCGAGCGGACGCATCAGGTTGTAGTGCAGGTTGCCATCGCCGAGATGGCCGAACACCATGGGCCGGACGCCCGGCAGCGCCGCACGGACTGCTGCATCCATCACATCAACGAAATCGGCGATCTCGGCGACGGGGACGGCGATGTCGTGCTTGAGCGCCTTGCCCTCGCGCACCAGCGCCTCCGACACGCTCTCGCGCACCCGCCAGAACGCCTTGGCCTGCGCGCCGTGCTGCGCAACGACGGCGTCGGAGGCGAGCTCTCCCGACATCGCCACGGCCAGTGCGGTTTCGAGCCGCGCGGTCAGCGCGCCCTCGTCGCCGATGTCGCTGAGCTCGATCAGCACCGCGGCCTCGGGCAGCGCCGTGAACGGCAGACGCGCGTCCGGGATCTGGCGCAGGATCATGTCCAGCGTCGCCGCCGTCAGGAACTCGAACGCGGTCAGACGGTCGCCGCAATGCGCGCGTGACAGCCGCAGCAGCTCCAGCGCGGCCGCGGCATCGGAAACGGCGACGAAGGCCGTGGCGCGCGCGGTCGGCTGCGGAAACAGTTTCAGCACCGCGCCGGTGATGATGCCGAGCGTTCCTTCCGAACCGATGAACAGATCGCGCAGCGCGTAGCCGGTGTTGTCCTTGCGCAAGGAGCGCAGGCCGTCCCAGATCCGGCCGTCCGGGAGCACCACCTCGAGGCCGAGCGTCAGCTCGCGCATCACGCCATAACGCAGCACGGCGACGCCGCCGGCATTCGCCGCGAGATTGCCGCCGACGGTGCAACTGCCCTCGGAGCCCAGGCTGAGCGGAAACAGCAAGCCGGCCGCGCGCGCGGCGTCCTGCACCTTGGCCAGTACGACGCCGGCATCGACCACGATGGTCTGGCCGATGGCATCGACCGCGCGGATACGGTTCATCCGCGCCAGCGACAGCACGACCGCCCTTCCGCCCGCATCCGGCGTCGCGCCGCCGGACAGGCTGGTGTGGCCGCCCTGCGGCACCACGGCGGAGCGCGCCTCGGCGCAGGCCACCATGACGGCCGCAACCTCCGCGGTCGAGCCGGGGCGCACCACCGCAATCGCAGTGCCATGATACTTGCCGAGCCAGTCGCGCAGATATGGCGCCTGATCCTCGGCCGCGACGAGAACATGCGCCGCGCCGATGGCGCCCTGCAGCCTTTCGATCAGCTCCGTCATGATCAGCGCTTTGACCCTTTGATGGCTTGAGAGGCCGATGCCCGCAAACTAACAGGCCAGCCGATCGCGATCCCAATACCAAGTTGTCCGGCGTCCATAATCGATTGTTATGGGTGCGTTCAGGCCGGCGCCAGCGCCACTGGCGGCGCGATGTGCGGCACGGCTTCGACCAGCTCGCGGGTGTAGTCGGTCTGCGGGTTGGCGAACAGCGCCCGGCTCTCGCCCTGCTCGACGATCAGGCCGGTACGCAGCACGATGGTGCGGTCGCACATCATGCGCACGACGTTGAGATCGTGGCTGACGAACAGGAAGGCGAGATTGTCCTCCCGCCTCAGCCTGTTGAGAAGCTGCAGCACCACGGCCTGCACGGAGACGTCGAGCGCCGCGGTCGGCTCGTCCAGCACCAGCAGCCGCGGCCGGCAGGCGATGGCCCGCGCGATGCCGACGCGCGCCTTCTGGCCGCCGGAGAGCTGATGCGGGAACCGCGACAACAGCTCGCGCGGCAGCCCGACGCGGTCGGCGCATTCCTCCACGCGCTGGCGCAGCTTGTCGCCGTTGCGCATGTTCATCAGCCGAAACAACGGATGAGCGATGCAGTCGAACGCGGTATAGCGCGGATTGAGGCTGTCGTTCGGATCCTGGAAGACGATCTGAATGTCCTTGCGCAGCTCGCTCGCGTGGAAGTCGCGTGCCGGGATCTGGCCGATCGGCCGCCCGTCGAACAGGATCTCGCCCTCGCTGGGGTCGATCAGGCGGCAGATCATGCGCGAGGTCGTGCTCTTGCCCGAGCCGCTCTCGCCGACCAGGCCGACGCTCTCGCCGCCGCGCATCGTCATCGAGAAGTCGGCCACCCCAACGGTGCCGTCGTCGAAGCGCTTGACGATGTTCTTGACGTCGAGCAGCAGCGGCGTGCCGTGCGGCGGAGGCGGCAGCTCGCTTATCTCGACCAACGGAATCCTCTCGCCATCGGGCACCAGATCCTCGATGCGCGAGGTCGCCGTCGGCGATGCCGCGACCAGACGCTTGGTGTAGGGGTGCTGCGGGCGATGGAACAGCGTCAGCGGCTCGGCCTGCTCGACCAGCCTGCCCTGCTCCATCACCACGACGCGCGCGCAGTAGCGCGCGGCGAGCCCGAGATCATGCGTGATCAGGATCGTCGCCATGCCGCGGTCGGCGGCGATATGAGCGAGCAGGTCCATCACCACCTTCTGTGTGGTGACGTCGAGGCCGGTGGTCGGCTCGTCGGCGATCAGGAGCTGCGGACTGCAGGAGATCGCGACCGCGATCATCACGCGCTGGCACATGCCGCCGGACAGCTCATGCGGATAGGCGCCCATGCGCCGCTCGGGATCGCGGATCTGCACCGCCTTGAGCAAGCTCAGAGCCTCGGCCTGTGCCTCCTGCCGCGACAGACGGCGATGGGCGAGGATCGCATCCGCAATCTGCTGGCTGACGGTGCGGATCGGGTTGAGCGCGGCGCGCGGGTTCTGGAAGATCATCGCCATGGCTGCGCCATGCAGGCTGCGCAGATCGGCGCCGCCGGCGCGGGTGATGTCCTGGCCCTTGAAGCGGATGCAGCCGTCGGTGATGCGGCCGGCCTTGTCGAGCAGATGGGTGATGGCAAAGCCGGTCACCGATTTGCCGGAGCCGCTCTCGCCGACAAGGCCCAGCATCTCGCCGGGCTGCAGCGACAGCGACACGCCGCGCACCGCCTCGACGAGGCCGCGACGAGTCGAGAAGGTCACCTTGAGGTTCTCGACCTCGAGCAGCGGCGCCGTCACGTGCGCATCCGGGGATGCGCCCGGCTCTGCTTGGTTCTGACGAGACATCACGTGCGCATCCGGGGATCCAGGATATCGCGCAGACCGTCGCCGAGCAGATTGAAGCACAGCACCGCGCTCATCAGCGCAAGTCCGGGAAACGCCACCAGCCACCAGCGCCCCGTGGAGATGAAGCGTGCGCCCTCGGCGACCATGATGCCCCATTCCGGCGTCGGCGGCTTGACGCCGAGGCCGATGAAGGAGAGGCCCGCGGCATTGAGAATGGCCCAGCCGAGATTGAGCGAGATCTGCACCGCCATCGCCGGCAGCACGTTCGGCAGCAGGAAGCGCAGCACCACGGCGATGTGGCTCTCGCCGCAGGCCCGCGCGGCCTCGACCCAGCCGAGATTACGGCGGATGTTCACTTCGGCGCGGGCGAAGCGGATGTAGAACGGCAGATTGATGATCGCGGTCGCGATCACGATGTTCTCGACGCGGTTGCCGAGCGCGGCGACCATCGCCATCGCCAGCACGAACAGCGGGAACGCCATCAGGACGTCGACGAAACGGCCGACCGCCTTGTCGAGCCGGCCGCCGGCATAGCCGCACAGCGCGCCGACGACCGACCCGAGCGCGAAGGACACGGCGACCGCCGTCACCGCGATGGTAAGATCGAGCCGGCTCGCGACGATCAGGCGGCTCAGCACGTCGCGGCCGAGCTGGTCGGTGCCGAACCAGTGCGCCGCGCTCGGCGGCTGCAGCGCGGCGGAGACCTCGGACGCGACCGGATCATAAGGCGCGAGCCACGGCGCAAAGATCGCGATCAGTGCCAGCAGCAGCGCGCCGCCGGCTGCGACGGCGGTGACCGGATTGCCGCGTAGCACGAACGCGGTATGGCGCAGGGTCGACGCGGTCTCGATCGTGCTCATGCTCACGCCACCGTCGCCCTGGGATCGGCGATGCCATAGAGCAGATCGACCAGGAGATTGACGATCACGAAGATCGTCGCCATCAGCAGCACGAAGCCCTGCACCGGCGCGTAGTCCGACACCAGCAGCGCATCGAGCGCGTAGGAGGCGACGCCCGGCCAGGAGAACACCTTCTCCACCAGCACGTTGGCGCCGAGCATGGTCGAGAATACGATGCCTGCGATGGTGATCACCGGAAGGATCGCGTTGCGCAGCGCATAGGTGACGACGATGCGCCACCACGACAGCCCGACCGAGCGCGCGGTGCGCACGAAGTCGCTGCCGAGCGACACCAGCATCGAGGCGCGGGTGATCCGCGCTAACGGCGCGATCACGAAGAGCGCCATGGTCAGCGCCGGCAGCATCAATTGCCGCGCCGCCGCCCACCAGCCCTCGAGATCGCCGGCGAGCAGGAAATCGATGATCAGGAAACCGGTGCGCTGCGGCGGCAGCGTGGCGAAGATGTCGATGCGGCCCGTGGGGTCCGGCGCGAAGCCGAGCAGATAATAGAACACGTAGATCAGCAGCAGACCGGAGACGAAGGTCGGCACGCAGACGCCGAGCGAGCAGAACAGCCGCACGCCGTGATCGACCAGCGAGCCTGGCCGGAGCGCTGCGAGCACGCCAAGCGGCACCGCCGAGACCAGCGCGATCAGCAACGCGGTCAACGTCAGCTCCAGCGAGGCCGGCAGCCGCTCCTTGAGGTCCTTGGCAACGGCCTGCCCGGTCATCATCGAACGGCCGAGATTGCCGCGGCCGACGTCGTACAGATAGATCGCGAGCTGGTTCGGCAGCGGCTTGTCGAGCCCGAGCTGCCGGCGGATCACCTCGATCTCCTCCTGGCCGGCATTGGGACCGGAGGCAAAGAACACGGCCGGGTCCCCCGGCAGCACGCGCATCAAGAGAAAGGTGAAGACCAAGACGCCGAACAGCGCCGGCAGCGACGAGACGAAGCGTCGTCCCGCCCGAGCCAAGGTTGCGCCGATCGTGCCCATGGTTATCTGCCGTCCCCGTTACTTGCGGCTCAGGTTACGATAATCGACCTGCCGCGTGAACTGGTAGACATAGCCATCCACCGTCGGCTGCATCACCGCGTCCTGCGCCGCCTGCCAGATCGGGATCTGGAACATCTGGTCGAAATGGACGGCGTTGAGCGCCTTGCCCTGCTCCTCATATTTCGCCTTGTCGGCCTCGAAGCGCGCCTCCTGCGCGATCTTCTCCAGCTCGGCGTTGTCGGTGGAGGAGTAGTTCCAGCGCTGCTTGCCGGTGTAGAAGTTGCGATAGAAGTAGTCGGTCGAGGGCAGCCAGGCGACGATGCCCTCGGTGAAGAACGGCAGCTTCTTCTCGTTGATCGCGGTCGACATCTGCGCATCCGGCAGCTTCTGGATGTCCACCTTGATGCCGATCTTGGCGAGCGATTCCTTGACCAAAGCGGCCATCGGCTCGGCGGTCGCCGCCTGGCCGACATTGAAGCTGAAGGTGGTGGAGAAGCCGTCCGCCATGCCGGCGTCCTTCAGATAGGCCTTGGCCTTCTCCAGATCGAGCTTGATCGGCTGCGGGATCGGATAGCCGCCGCTCGGCGGCTTGCCGTCAGCCCACGTCGCGCCGTAGAGCGCCGCGCCGCGGCCGAACAAGGCCGCCTTGAACATGTCGTCATAGGGCAGCGCAGAGGCGATGGCGCGACGCACATTGACGTTGTCGAACGGCGGAATGGTGTTGTTCATCGAGATGAAGGTCACCGCATTGTATTGCGGCGTCGAGATCACCTTCAGCTTGCCCTTGCCTTCGAGCGACTGCACGTCGCTCGCCTGCAGGTCGATGACGAGGTCGGCGTCGCCGCGCTCCACGAGGTTGGCGCGCGTCGCCGGTTCAGGCACCGACTGGATGATCAGGCGCTTGAACGCCGCCGGCTTGTCCGGCGTGCCGCGATTCCACGCTTCATTGCGCTTGGCGATCACCTGCTCGCCGGGCTTGAAGGTCTCGACGATGTAGGCGCCGCTGCCGGCCGCATTCTCTTTGGTCCAGTTTAGCGCCCACGGATCTTCAGCCGTCGCATGCGCCTTGGCTAGCTTGGAGTTGATGATGATCGGATAAACGGTGGCCAGATTCGGCAGCGCCAGCTTGTCCGGCTTCGGCAAGGTCACTTCGAACGTCAGGGGATCAATGACCTTGAACTGATCGGCCGACGTCAGCGAGCCCGTCAGCAGTTGCGCCTTGCCGAGGATCGGCGCGCTGACGCAGCGGTCGAGCGACCATTTGACGTCCTCGGCCGTCACCGGCGAGCCGTCCTGGAACTTGGCGTCGGGGCGCAGCTTGAAGGTGATCTTCAAACCGTCAGCGCTGACCTGATAGGATTCAGCGAGCTCGCCGGTGATCGTGTCGAGATCGAACACCCACTTACCATTGAGCTGCTTGCGACCGAACGACACCAGCCGGTCGTAGCTCGACATCGACAGCGCGAAGGCCTCGCGCGTCGAGCCCGGAATGTTCGGATCAAGCGTGTTGACGGTGGCACCGGTGACATAGCGCAGAGTCTCGGCGCGGCTCTGCGCATGCGCCGATGGCGCAGCCAGCATCACCGCGAGCAAGGCGGTCGCAGCGAACAACGAACGTTTGGACATCTCGAAACTCATCGCCCTTGTTCCCTCATTGGTCTCAAAATCCGGGACTGAAATACCCTGCCAGCGGTCACCGGCGACGCAAGCGCAGCAGATGGAAGCGCATCAGATGGAAGCGCATCAGATGGAAGCGCATCAGATGGAAGCGCATCAGATGGAAGCGCAGCAGCAATTCACGTGCCACGGCGCACCTCGGCCTGCTTCACATCGTAGGCCTGGAAGCTGGCCCAATGCTTGTCGATGTCGGCCTTGAACAACCCGCGCGTCAGCCCATGCACGAGCTTCGGCACCGCTGTGGTCATTGCATTGATGGAAGAACCCGACGCGCCGAAGCTCATCGTCGAGGCAATGGCGAAAACATGGACGTCGCGGATCCACGGCGTCCGGCCAGCCACACGCTCGCACAGCGCATAGTCGTCGGCGAGATAGGGAAAGGCGCCGAGCCGGTCGTTGCGCTCGCTGGCGTCGGGCGTGTAGCGATCGCACCAGCGTGCGATGTTGGCGGCAAAGCGCTGCAGCTCCGGACGCTTTGCGAAGTCCATCGAGATGCCCGTCGCGCTGACTACGAAATCGACTGTGACTTCGTCTTGCGGTGTCCGCAGCACGACTCCGTCGGACGTCTCGCACGCGGCCACGATCGGCGCGCCCTCGTGTAGATGGAACGCGGCATGACGGGCGCAGCGATCATAGGTGTGCTGCGGAAAGCCCTCGCGCAACTCGAGGACCGCGCGCATGAAACGCCAGCGCCAGACGTCGTCGAGCTCGGAGAAATGCCGCAGGAAACCGCGGAACGTCAGCCAGCGATAGGGCTGGATCAGCTGGATTTCCGTGCGGCGGCATAGCAGATCGACGCGCGCCGCACCGGCTTCGAGCGCAGCCGCCGCATTGTCGAACGCCGAGGCACCGGCGCCGATCACGGCGACGCGGCGGCCGCGCAAGCTGTCGAAATCGATCTCGGCGCCGGAATGGGCGCCGCGCGTTGCGGGCAGATCGCGCAGCGGCTCCGGAATGCTCCAGTCGCCCATCCCCTCCTGCCCGGTCGCCAGCACGATCTTGCGGGCGTAGATCGTCGCCTCACCATCCTTGCTGCGCACGGTCGCCTGCAGCAGTCCATCAGCGGCCGGCGCGATATCGACGACTTCGCAGCCGTTGCGCACGGGAAGGTCGAGCACCTCGCGATACCAGGCGAGATAGTCTGCCCAATATTCGCGCGGAATCAGGTCAAGATTGCGCCAGCTCTCGCCGCCGAACTTCGCCTCGTGCCACGCCTGATAGGTCAGACAGGGTATGTCGAGATCCGGTCCGGTGAAATCTTTCGGGCTGCGCAGGGTCGGCATGCGCGCATAGCTGAGCCACGGTCCTTCGCGGCCAGCTTCGGCCTTGTCGAGCACGAGAATGTTGCTGACGCGTGAGCGCAGCAGCGCGAAGGCGGTGGCAAGACCCGATTGGCCGCCGCCGACGATCAACACATCGCGCGCAGGTCGGCCATCGGGACCGATGATAGGCGTCAGCCATGGCATGCTGGGATGCGCGATCCTGGCAAGATCGCTGCGGACCTGGGCCGTCAGCGCGGCGAGACCGGCGCTCATGCCGGCCACCGGATGAAACACGCGCAATCGCGATCGACACGCTCGCTGTCGCTCACGCTCTCTCCATCAGTCATGTCACCCGGCGAGCGAAGCTTAGCAAAGCGAGCCTGGAGCCGACCATACCGATTTGTCCGCCGCCCATAACAGCTTGTTATGGGACGGCAGCGGCAGCTAGAATCGACAGCCATCCGCAGCGAGACAAGAGGTCGCATGCCGCTCAATCTGCGCCAGATCGAGGTGTTCCGCGCCATCATGATGACAGGCTCGATCAGCGGCGCTGCGCGGCTGCTGTCCGTGTCGCAGCCCGCGATCAGCCGGCTGCTGGCCTATACCGAGGATGGCCTCAAGCTCAAGCTGTTCGAGCGCATCAGCGGCCGGGTGCAGCCGACGCCGGAGGCCAGGCGGCTGTTCGCCGAGGTCGAGCACGTCCATCGCGGCGTCGCGCGCATCAACGATCTCGCCGACGAGTTGCGCGCGGGCGGCACCGGGACGATCGCCGTGGTGGCGAGCCCGAGCGCGGGACACAGCATGGTGCCGGAGGCGCTGGCGCGGCTGCGCGACCGCTTTCCCGATCTGCGCGTCGAGTTCGAGTCGCTGACCCTGCTGGAGATCGTCAGCCGCGTCGGCACAGCCCGCGCCGATCTCGGCATCACCGTGCTGCCGGTCGACGAGCCGACAGTCGCGGTCGAGACGATCGCGGAGGGCGCGCTGCACGTAATCATGCCGGCCGATCATGCCCTGGCGAAGCTGCGCAGCGTCAGGCCGAAGGACATGCTGCCCTATCCGCTGGTCGGCTTCGGCCCGCAGACGCCTTATGGCCACATCGTCACATCGGCCCTCGCCGGCGGCCCGGAGCCGACCACCATCGTGCGCTACACACCCGACGCCTGCGCCATGGCCCGCGCCGGCGCGGGCCTTGCCGTGGTCGACCAATTCGTGCTGCGCGGCCGCGCCTGGCCCGACCTCGCGGCACGGCCACTCGCACCGAAGATTCCGATGCGCGCGTATCTCCTGACGCCACGCTTCGAGCCACTGTCTCGCAACGCGGCCGCGCTTGCGGACATTTTGCGCGGGCGCGATCGGAAATCCGGCACTGCGAGGCGTTGAGCTAAGCCGCCAGCCAACCGCCATCGACCGGCAGCACGATGCCGGTCGTGAACGACGCCTCGTCGCTGGCGAGGAACAGCGCGGCGGCCGCGACCTCGTCTGCCGCGCCAAAACGCTTCATGGCGTGGCGCTGGCGCGAGGCCTCGCGCACCGGCTCGGGATCGGCGTGGCGCGCAAAGCTCCGGCGCAGCAGCGGCGTGTCGATCGCGCCCGGCGCCAGCGCATTGACGCGGATACCATCGGCGGCGAAGTCCACCGCGATGGTGCGGGTCAGGCTGATGATCGCGCCCTTGGCGGCGATATAGGCGCTGTTGCCTTTGCCGCCGGCGACCGCAAGCTGCGACGCCACGGTGATGATCGATCCGGCCTTCTGCTTCTGCATGATCGGCACCGCGACCTTGGCCCACAGCCAGGTGCCGCCGACATTGGCGCGGAACACCGCGTCCCAGTCGGCCGGAGCGGTGGTGACGACGGTGCCGCCACAGGAGAAGCCGGCCGCGGTCATCAGCACGTCGAGCCGGCACCGTGCCCCGGCCACGCCCTCGATGGTCGCCTTGGCGAAGTCGGCGTCACCGACATCGCCGACATGGACGCTGCCATCCCCGCCCGCGCTCCGCACAAGCGCCAGCGTCTCGTCCGCGCCCGCAGCGTCGCGATCGACCAGGGCGAGATGCGCCCCCTCGCGCGCGAACATCACGGCGCTGGCGCGCCCAATGCCGGAGCCGCCGCCGGTGACGATCGCGACCTTGCCTGCAAGCCTCATCTCAATCTCTCCCGTGCTGATCGAACCAGCGGCCGAAATGCTCCGCCGATGCCGCGCAGTCGAAGCGCGCGCGCCAGCCGAACTCCTCGGCCAGTCGCGTCGTCGACAGCCGGCCGCGGTTCGGAGCAAACACCGGCACCGTCGGCGCCTCGCCCTGCTCCGCGAGCCGGCAGACGAAACCGGAGCGGCCTTGCGCGAAGGCGCGGCCCCAGGCCTCGGCGGTAAACATGGCTGTGCTGGAGATGTTGTAGAGCCTGTGCTGCGGCCTCTCGGCTTCCAGCAACCGGCAGACGGCGTCGGCGACGTCGACCGCATAGACCCAGTCCTTGTCGCCCGGCTCGTTCAGCAGCGCCGGCGCATTGCGCGCGCAACAGGCCGCGATCAGCGCCTGCGGCGATGGCGTGTCGCGCACGCCGCCGGCGCGCTCGAAAGGGCCGAAGACTGCCGACAGGCGCACGCTGATCACGTCGGTTTGCCACAGATCCGACAGCCGCGCGGCGACGCGCTCGAAGGCGAACTTGGTGATCGCATAGAGCGACACCGGCTCGCACGGCGTGGTCTCCTCCAGCACGGCAAAGCGCCGACCGCTGGCGCCATAGGACGCCGCCGAGGACAGGTTGATGACGCGGCGGATGCCGCTGCCGCGCGCCGCCTGCAGGATCGGCACCTGCGCAAGCAGATTGACCGCGAGGATGCGCTCCGGGTCAGCCGCATCGCGCTCGGGCCCGGCAGTGATCGCGGCGCCGAGCACGACGGCATCGCAGCCGCTGGCGACGGCGGCCGCGACGGCGCTCGCATCGGTGACGTCGCCCTGCACCAGGTGCAGACGCTCGCGATACGGCGCGAGGGCGCGCTGCGCTGCCGCCGGCAAACCTGCTGCGTCAAAGATCGTCGCGGCATGGCCGCGCTCCAGCAGGCCTTGCGCAATGTTGAGCCCGACGAAGCCGGCGCCGCCGAAGATCAGGACATGCATCAAAGAGGTCCTCGCGTGGACAGCGATCGACAAAGGGCGTTCAGCTCTCTCCCCACGTCATGGCCGAGCGCCGTCCCGGCCATCCACGTCCGGCGGCATCCCGGGAAGCACGTGGATGCCCGGGTCCAGCCCGGGCAGGACGGCGGACAGCGGAGCGACCGCGTCGACATGATCAGCTACTCCAACAGCTCTTCGCGCCTAGAGCAGCTTCGCCCCAAAATTCTGCTCCGGGTCCATATCCGCGACCAGGCGCCCCGTCGGTTTCGCAGCGTCGCCGCCGCTGCGGGCGAGGAACTGGCCGGAGCCGGGCTGGGCCGACAGTCTGCCGCCGTCAACGATGACGCGGCCGCGCGACAGCACGGTCACCGGCCAACCCTGCACGCTGCGCCCCGCAAATGGCGTGTAGCCGGCGAGGTCGTGCATGGCGGCATCGCTGATCGTGACGTGCTTGTCCGGATCCCACAGCGCGAGGTCGGCATCGGCGCCGATCGCGATCGCGCCCTTTCTCGGATGCAGATTGTAGATCTTGGCCGGCGCCGTCGCTGTCAGCTCGACGAACTTGTTGAGGCCCAGCCGCCCCTTCGACACCATCGCGTCGAACAAGAGCGGCAGCCGCAGCTCCAGGCCCGGCAGGCCGTTGGCGATCTGCTTGAAGTTGGGGTTGGGGCCGGCGCGCAGCTTGCCGGTCTCGTCGAACCGATACGGCGCGTGATCGGAAGAGATCGTCTGCAGGTCGCCGAGCGACAGCGCCTGCCACAGCGCCTCCTGATCGGGCGCGCGGCGCGGCGGCGGACTGCACATCCACTTCGCACCCTCGATGCCGGGCTTGTCGAGATCATCGGCCGTCATGAACAGATATTGCGGGCACGTCTCAGCAAACACCTTCAGCCCCTGCCCACGCGCATCCCGGATCACTTTGGCGCCTTCCGCGGTCGAGACGTGGAAGATCATGATCGGCTGATCGACGAGGGCGGCCATGCCGATCAGCCGGTTGAACGCTTCGGCCTCGGAGAAGCGGGCGTGGCTGATGGCGTGATATTTCGGCGCGGTGTAGCCGCGCGACAGCAGCCGCTTCACCATCCAGGAGATGATGCCATGGTTCTCGGCGTGCGCGCACAGCATGGCGCCGCCTTCGCGCGCGGCGACGAGAATGTCGAGCAGCGGCTCGTCGTCGATCTTGAGCCGGTCGTAGGTCATGAAGATCTTGATCGAGCCGTGGCCCTGGCGGATCAGCGCCGGCAGATCGCGCTCCAGCGTCTCCCTGGTCGGATCGGCGACGATCATGTGGAACGCGTAGTCGATCACGGCCCCCTTGCGCGCCAGCGCGTGATAGTCCTCGACCACCTGCGGCAACTGCATGCCGACATGCTGGGCCGCGAAGGAGATCACGGACGTGGTGCCACCGAACGCGGCCGACGTGGTGGCGCTCTCGAACGTGTCGGCATTGACGATCCCTGCCGCCGAGAGCTGCTCGATATGGCAATGGCTGTCGACGCCGCCGGGCAGCACATATTTGCCGCGCGCATCGATCTCGCGCTTGGCCGGGCCGAGCCCGCGGCCGATCGCCGCGATGGTTTCGCCTGATATCGCGACGTCGGCCTCGAACGTGTCGGTGGTGGTGGCGACGCGCCCTCCCCGGATGATCAGGTCATAGGCCGGCTCGGTCATCGCGATCTCCTAGTTCTGCCAGATGGAACGCCGTGGACGCGAGACGACCGCATCGGCCCCATTGCGTCAGCCATGGCATAGTGGTTGCCTGTCACGCGCCGTCAACACTGAAGAAGCAGGTAGCTCCCATGTCCCGCCCGCGCATCACCGTGATCAATCCGAACTCCAACCAGGTGGTCACCGACGGCTTGGCGGCGGCGCTCAAGCCGCTGATGTTCGCCGACGGGCCGGAGATCGTCTGCGAGACCTTGAAGGAAGGTCCATACGGCATCGAGAGCCAGAAGGACGCCGACAGCGTCACCCTGCCGCTGCGGCGTCTCGTCGAGGGCGACAACGCGTCCAGCGCGTTCGTGATCGCCTGCTACAGCGACCCTGGCCTGCATGTCTGCCGCGAGGCCACGGCACGGCCGGTGCTCGGCATCGCCGAATGCGGCGTGCTCACCGCGCTGACCCGCGCCGACACGTTCGGCGTTCTCGCCATCGCGCAGCGCTCGATCCGCCGCCACATCCGCTATCTCCGCCAGATGGGCTTGATGGATCGGTTGGCCGCGGAACGGCCGTTGGACATGACCGTGGCGGAGACAGCGTCAGGTGAAGGCACCTTGGCGAAGATGATCGCGGTCGGCCGCGCGCTGAAGGACGAGGACGGCGCCGGCGCCATCGTGATGGGTTGCGCCGGCATGGCGCGGCACCGGAAGAGCTTAGAGGAGGCGCTGGGGATTCCGGTGATCGATCCGACCCAGGCTGCGGTGACGATGGCGCTCGGCGCGGTGGCGTTTGCCGGGTGAGTGGCGCTGAGCCTTGCGCTCTGCATTCGCTGATCTGCCCGACCGGTCGCCTCACACACGGCTGTCGTCCCGGCCTTGAGCCGGGACCTATAACCACCGGTTGCGGTGAGGCAGGCAACTAACAGTCACGTTCCTCGATAGCTTCCGCGGTATGGGTCCCGGCGTTCGCCGGGACGACACCATTGTCGTCGCTGGAGTCGAGCACAATAACTGCGATCTGCTTAGCTCCGGCAGCTAAAAAACTCGTTGTTCACTCCGGCGGCACCGCGCCCGTGCGGCTGGTGATCAGCCCGTAATGCTCGATCCGCCGATGCCTTGCGAAGTCGAAGATCGTCTGCTTGCCGAACCGCGTCGCATCGAGATCGCACGGCACGACCAGCACCTCGTCCCCTTCCGTCGCGGCTTCCGCGACGATCTCGCCGTCGGGATTGACGATCAGGCTGCCGCCGATCAGGTGATGGCCGTCCTCGACGCCGGCCTTGGCGACCGCCACCACCCAGCACGAGTTCTGATAGGCGCCGGCCTGCGCCGAGAGGCGATTGTGAAACAGGCGCTGCTGCAGGCCCTCGGCGCTCTTCAATGAGTTCACCGACGGCGTATTGTAGCCGATCAGCACCAGCTCGACGTCCTGCAGGCCCATCACGCGATAGGTCTCCGGCCAGCGGCGGTCGTTGCAGATCGCCATGCCGATGATGCCGCCGAGATCGCGCCACACCGGAAAGCCGAGATCACCAGGCTCGAAATAGCGCTTCTCCAGATGCTGGTGGCTGCGCTCCGGTTCGAACTCCTCGTGGCCGGGCAGATGCACCTTGCGGTACTTGCCGACGATGGTGCTGCTGCGATCCGTGAGGATGGCGGTGTTGTAGTGGTGCCCATCCGGCGTCAGCTCGGCATAGCCGAGATACATCGCCATACCATGCTGCGCAGCGCGATCGAACAGCGGCTGCACGGCGGCATTCGGCATCATCAGCTCGAACCAGCTATCGACCTCCACCTGATTCTCCATGTACCAGCGCGGAAAGAACGTCGTCAGCGCCAGCTCTGGATAGACGATGAGATCGGCCCCCCGGCGCTTGGCCTCGTCCAGCAGTGCGATCATGCGCGCCACCACCGCCTCGCGGCTGTCGGCGCGCTGAATCGGCCCCATCTGGGCGGCGGCAACGTTGATCACGCGCATGGTTGGTCTCCTATTCTAACTCTAGCGTCACCCCGGCCGATGCAGCAACGGCCGCGTCCGCGAGAACGATGGCCGGCCGCGCTTGAGGCCCCATAGCGGCTGCGCCAGGGTCGCCACCGTCTCGGTCGGCGTCGACGCATCGATGCAGACCAGATCGGCAGGCGCGCCGACCCTGATGCCGTAGTCGCCGAGCCGCATCAGCTTCGCCGCATCATGGGTCACCATGTCCAGGCAGCCGGCGAGATGGTCAGGGCGTGAGACGTGGCAGACATTGGCATAGAGATTGGCCATGCGGA
Source organism: Bradyrhizobium sp. SZCCHNR1053 (assembly GCF_032381235.1). Taxonomy (NCBI): domain Bacteria; kingdom Pseudomonadati; phylum Pseudomonadota; class Alphaproteobacteria; order Hyphomicrobiales; family Nitrobacteraceae; genus Bradyrhizobium; species Bradyrhizobium sp. SZCCHNR1053. The sequence goes on along the minus strand of NZ_JAUHJM010000003.1, from coordinate 279,361 downwards.
TCAGCGAGCCGTCGCCATAGGGCGTGAACGGGTTGAGCACATTGTTGGTCGAGAGCGAGCAGGTCACGCCCGCAGCGCGTAGCGGCTCCAGGGGGACCACGCCGCGTGGGATCGCATGATCCTGCCGGCGCCCCATCAGATGCAGGTCGGTCGAGGGCAGCACGGTGACGGCGACCCCGGCATTGGCCAATTGCGCAGCGATGGCTTTGAAGCGCTGCGGCGGCAGCAGCGACAACTGCGTGACGTGACCGACCGCGACGCGGCCGCCCCAGCCATACTCCTCGGTCTTGCGGCAGACATATTCGATCTGCATGTGATCGAGCGTCTCGGCGAGATCGAGATGCATGTCGATGTCGACGTCGTGCTCGCGCGCGATCGCGAAGATGCGGTCGATCTGCGCCGGCGGGTCGGTGTCGAAATACGGGGCGGCGCCGATGGTTCGCGCGCCGCGGCGCAGGCCTTCGATCAGCAGCTCCTCGGTGCCGGGATAATTGGTGAGACCTTCCTGCGGAAATACGCAGATCTCGAGATCGAGCGCCCAGGCATAGTCCTTTGCGAGCCGCCGGATCGCCTCGAAACCGATGAAGCCGATGCCGGGATCGAGCTCGACATGGGTGCGCATGCGCATCGTGCCATGGCTGACGCAGCGCTCCACCGTCTGCTTCGCTCGCGCGTAGACATCATCAGCGGTGAAGTTGCGCTTCGCGGCCGCGGTCTCGCGCACCGCCTCGGCGACTGTCCCGTCGCGGATGGTGCAGCGGTCGAGGATGCAAGTCTTGTCGAGATGGATGTGCGTCTCGATGAAGCCGGGAACGACGAGGCAATTCTCCGCGTCGCGCTCCGCGCCGTCGGCTGGCAGCGACGGCGCGATCGCCGCGATGACACCATCGGAAATTCCGATATCGGCGCGGCGCACTTCGCCCTGCTGCGCCAGCACCGCGTTGCGAATGATCAGGTCCATGCTGCCGCCAGGGATTCCATACGCGCGCCAAGCTGGCGGCCCGGCTGCGAAAAGGCAAGCACCATGCCAAGGCCCGTCCGCCGCAACGCGCGGCCAGCGGTCGATACCATTCGTTTACAAATAGACGGCCGCCGGGAACCACTTGTTTGCCGGGGAAAAACTGCTATATTGATGCATGGAAAACGTGAACTCGTTCTGCTCAGGCCCGTCGTCAAGGCGGGCCGTTGCCGTTTTGGGGGTAGCTGTCCGATGACTCGCTCCAACCGTACGGATCACATTCGCCTGACCTCGCACCCGGTGCCAGGCGCCAAGCACAATTTCCCGCTCCACTGGGGCGCCGAGAGCGCGCGCGAGCGCGGCCCGATCATCGGCACGGTGTCGCGTCCGCAGGACCGCAACGTGATCGGCAGCCATGGCGGCTCCTACACGGTCTACCGCGCGCTCGCGGTATCATCTGGTGCGCTCGATCCGATCCGCCGTCCGGATCTCACCAACACCCATCCCGCCGCCACCATCGGCCCGTTCGCGCAGTGGCGCGATCCGGCGAAGATCGTCGCGCTCGATCCCTGGGGCCATTTGGTCGCCGAGAATTTCGGCGGCGAGATCGCGGAAGGAATCGATATCCGGCCGACGATCGCCGTGACCAAGGCGCGCATCGAGCTGCCGGAGCTGCATGCGGCGCTCGCGGCCAAGCGCCTCGTTCATGATGGCGATGTCGTGCACGCCAACGGCAGCGTGTCGGTGGTCAAGATCGCGATCGATCCGGTGTGGTACCTGCCCGGCGTGGCCGCGCGGTTCGGCACCAGCGAGACCAATCTGCGCCGCGGCCTGTTCGAGCAGACCGGCGGCATGTATCCGGAGCTGGTGACCCGGCCCGACCTGCAGGTGTTCCTGCCGCCGATCGGCGGCACCACGGTCTATCTGTTCGGCGACGTCGACAAGCTCAATGACAGCCGGACGAAGATTACATGTCGCGTGCATGACGAGTGCAACGGCTCCGACGTGTTCGGCTCCGACATCTGCACCTGCCGCCCCTATCTGATCCATGGCATCGAGGAATGTGTCGCGGCCGGGCAGAACGGCGGCCTCGGCATCATCGTCTACAACCGCAAGGAGGGCCGCGCCCTCGGCGAGGTGACGAAGTTCCTGGTCTACAATGCGCGCAAGCGCCAGGAGGACGGCGACGCCGCGGCGGCCTATTTCGAGCGCACCGAATGCGTCGCCGGCGTGCAGGATGCGCGCTTCCAGCAGTTGATGCCTGACGTCATCCACTGGCTCGGCATCAAACGCATCGACCGCTTCATCTCGATGAGTGACATGAAGCATGACGCACTGGTGGGCCAAGGCGTCGACATCGTCGAGCGCGTGCCGATCCCGGACGAGCTGATTCCGGCGGATGCCCATGTCGAGATCGCGGCGAAGAAGGCGGCCGGCTATTTCTCGCTGGAGCCGCAGAAGCCCGAGGCGCTCGGCGACACCGTCGGCCGGCCGCTCGAGAAATACTGAGCGAAGCCTGAGCTCATGGACGACGTCTCCTACCTCCTCTCGGCCCGCGCAGTGCGCGAGCGCGCGCATCAGATGCTGGCGCTCGGTCTTGCCGACAAGCTGTCGCATTTTCGGGTCGAGATCGGCAAGCTCGATGCGATCGCCGACCTCGTGCTGGACGTCACCAGCAAGGCCTATCCCGATGGCGAGGTGCCGTTCCACTCGCGCTGGCGGCATTTCGTGGTCGGCGGCGTCGATCGCTGGGCCGCTGTCGCAGACAAGATTCAGTGGAATGATGCGGCCTCACGGGCGCGCGCCGAGTTCGATCTCGCCATCACCAGCGTGCTGCTCGACGCGGGCGCCGGCGCGGCGTGGCGTTACCATGATGTCATAAGCGACACGCGTATCGGCCGCTCCGAAGGGCTGGCACTGGCGAGCCTCGACATGTTCGCACGCGGTGCGTTTTCGGCCGATGCAAGCCATCCGCTGCGGGCCGACGCCGCGAGGCTGCAGCACATCATCGTCGCCGATCTCGAACGCGGCTTCCAGGTGAGCGCCGACAATCCGCTGGTCGGACTCGAAGGCCGCGTTGCGCTGCTGCGCCGGCTAGGCGAGGTCACGGCTGCAAAGCCGGAGATCTTCGGTCGGAAAGATACCCCACGTCCCGGCGGTCTGTTCGATCAGCTCGCCGCTGGTGCGACCGGCGGCCACCTCCAGGCCGCTGACATTCTGCAGCAGGTGCTGCTGCAGCTCGGCCCGATCTGGCCGTCGCGGCTGACGCTGCAAGGCATCGCGCTCGGCGACTGCTGGCGCCATGCTTCCCTGGTCACCGATGACGCGACCAGCGGTCTCGTCCCGCTGCACAAGCTGTCGCAATGGCTGAGCTATTCGCTGATCGAACCGTTGCAGCGCGCGGGCCTGGTGGTCGAGAACATCGACGGCCTCACTGGCCTTGCCGAATACCGCAATGGCGGTCTGTTCGTCGATGGCGGCGTGCTGCTGCTGCGCTACCCTGCCGATGCCGCGCGCGCCCATGCAGTCGACTCGCCGCTGGTGGTGGAATGGCGCGCGCTGACCGTCGCCCTGCTCGACCGTCTGGCCTTGCTGATCCGTCAGCGCACCGGCCAGACCGCGGAGCAGCTGCCGCTGGCGCGAATCCTCGAAGGCGGCAGTTGGGGCGCCGGCCGCAAGCTCGCCTTCGCTCGCCGCCCGGACGGCTCGCCGCCGCTGACCATCATCAGCGACGGCACGGTGTTTTAAGGGGGGTTTGAGGCTAAACTCATCGATCTTGCGCCTCCGTCATTGCGAGCGAAGCGACTTGTCCGCCATAGCCCGAAGGGCGACGGTGGAAGCAATCCAGGGCCAGGAGAAAGTCTGGATTGCTTCGTCGCTCCGCTCCTCGCAATGACGAAACTGATGAAGTGCCTGTAGGGTGGGCAAAGCGCAGCGTGCCCACCATTCCAAGCTGAGCTAATATCAGGTGGGCACGGCGCTTCGCGCCTTCGCCCACCCTACGCTTCGGAGATGAAAGCCATGGAAGGCGTCACGGTCGTCGATCATCCCCTGGTGCAGCACAAGCTGACCTTGATCCGCGACAAGTCGATCTCGACCAAGTCGTTCCGCGAGCTGCTCAAGGAGATCGGCATGCTCCTGTGCTACGAGGTCACGCGCGACCTGCCGCTCACGGAGGTCGAAATCGAGACGCCCCTGGCGCGGATGCAGTCGGCCAAGATCGCCGGTAAGAAGCTGGTGTTCGTGCCGGTGCTGCGCGCCGGCGTCACCTTCGTCGACGGCATGCTCGACCTGGTGCCGACCGCGCGCGTTGCCCATATCGGCCTCTACCGCGAGCCGCAGACCTTCACCGCCGTCGAGTACTTCTTCAAGGCACCATCCGACCTGCAGGAGCGTCTCGCCGTCGTCGTCACACCGGTGCTCGCGACCGGCAACAGCGCGGTCGCCGCGGTCGACCGGCTCAAGGAGCGCGGCGCCAAGGACATCCGCATGGTCTGCATGATCGCCGCCCCCGAAGGCGTCGAGCGCGTGCGCGGCCTGCATCCTGATGTTGCGCTGTGGACCGCCGCGATCGACGAGGGCCTCGACGACGACGCCTTCATCGTGCCGGGTCTGGGCGATGCCGGCGACCGCGCCTACGGCACGAGGTAGCAGCGGTCAGCCGGCGAACGCGGCCTGCGCCTCCGGCAGCGCCCAGATCCTCTCGATCGCAGCAGCACCTGCGGCCATGATGGTCGCCTCGTTGCCGTGGAGATAGCGACCGTCGTGGATCAGCAGCCGGCCGTCGACCATCACCTGGTCGATGTTGGCGCGGTTGGCGAGGGCGATCAGGCCGCGGCGGGGATCGTGCAGCGGCTGGAGATGCGGATGGGTCATGTCGACGACGGTGAGATCGGCGGTCGCACCCTGTGCTAGTACGCCCAGATCAGGCCGCTTGATCATCGCGGCGGCGATCGCCGTGACCGCGTCGATCAGTTCCGGCGCGCTCGCGGTCTCGGCGCTTCCCAGCGCGATCTTCGAGATCATCGACGCCGCGTTGAGCTCGCCGAGCAGGTCCATGTTGTAGCCGTCGGTGCCGACCGCCGTGCGTACGCCATGCGCGGCGAAGCGGCCGAAGGCGGCGGTGACGCCGGCGCGTGCGAAGACGCGCGGGCAGTTCAGCACGCCGGCACCACGCGCCGCCATCAGCGCAAGGTCCGCATCGGTCGAGGCGTGGCAATGCGCGGCCAGCAGATCTGGACCAAGCAGGCCGAGCCAATCGAGATACTCGGCCGGGGTGCGGCCGTCGTAGCGCTGCGCGATGGTCGCGACCTCGCCTGCGCTCTGCGCCATGTGCGTGGTGATGGGAACGCCGAGCTCGCGCGCCCGGCTCGCAGCCGCGCGCAACAGATCCGGTCCGCAGGTATCGGTCGCGTGCGGGCTCATCGCGAGACGAATGCGGCCGTCGTCCTGGCCGTGCCAGCGCTGATACAGCCCATTCCAGATCGCCATGTCGGCTTCGCCGTCATTGCCCGCGTAAGTCACGACGCCGGAGGCATCCGCCTTGGCATCTGATGTCGAGAACAGATAGGGCGCGCCGTAGAAGCGCAGGCCCATCTCGAGAGCCGCATCGAACAGCTCCGGAATCGTGTTGCGGAACGGCTCCATGACCGTGGTGGCGCCGCCCTTCAGGAGCTGCAGCACCCCCATGCGGCCGATCGCCAGCCGCTCCTCCACCGAAAGGATCTCGGCCCCGCGCTTGGACAGCGGCAGCAGCACCGTGTAGACGATGCTCTTGTTGTTGCGCCGACCGTTGCCGTCCTCGGTGAGCGTGCGTGCGATCGCCTCGCTGAAGATGTGGTTGTGCAGGTTCAACAGGCCCGGCAGCACGAAGCGGCCCGGACGATCGAACACCTCGTCCGCCGCCGGCCGATCGCGCGTCACGGCCGCGATGCGCCTGCCCTCGACCAGCACCCAGTGATCGCGCAGCACATCCTGGACGCCGTCCTTGCGCGTCAGCACGTAGCTGCCGAAGATCGCGGTCGTGCTCATGCGTCCTTCGCTTCCGCCGCCTCATGACGCTGATAGTTCGCCGCGATCTCGGCGCCGGTGGTGATCCACACGTCCCGGCACGACTTCGCGTAGGTCAGGAACTCGCGCAACAGGCGGAAACGCATCGGCCGCCCCGAGACCTGCGGATGCAGCACGGTCGTCACCATCGCGCCCCAGTCGCGGACTTCGTCCAGCTCGTCCTTCCACATCGACAGCACATGCTCTTTCGGAAAGATCGAGCGCGGCGAGAACCGCGCCGACAGGCCGTGCATCCAGTCGTCATAGCTCGCAGTCACCGGGATCTCGATCGTGCCCGGCTTGCCGTCCGCGAGGCGATGGCGATACGGCCTGACGTCATCGCGGAAGGACGAGGTATAGACGATGCCCTGGCGCACCAGCGCTGTCAGAAGCTCCTCGCAGAACTCGCCGAACGGCGCGCGGTAGCCGATCGGACGGACGCCGAGCCGGCGCTGGATCGCCTCGAAGCCGCGCTCGATCTCCTCGATGATGAAGGGATCACCGGGATCGGGCAACAGATGGTGATAGCCGTGATGGCCGATCTCGTGGCCGGCCTTCAGCACGGCTTCGGCCATCGCCGGGTGCGCGTCGACCGACCAGCCCGTGATGAAGAACGTCGCCTTGAGATCGAGCTCGGCGAGCAGCTCGAGCAGCTTCGGGGTGCCGACGCGCGCCTCATAGCCGCCAAAGCTCATCGTCACCAGACGCGCGGCATGCGCCGGATCCTTCGAGGTCCAGGCGCTCTCGGCGTCGATGTCGAACGACAGGAACATGGCCGCGCGATACGGCTCAGGCCATGGATAGTCCGGCGCCGGCGGCGCGGTGTTGGCGGGAATGAGCGGAATGCCTGCGAGCGCCTTACTGTCCGGCATTGATCAGCACCTTCTCGATTCCATTGTCGCTGAGCTTCCACTTGGCCAGCAGCGCCTTGTAGCTGCCGTCGGCGATCAGGCCCTCCAGCGCGGCGCGCAAGGCCTCGCGCAGCTCCTCCGCCTTCACCGGCGTCGCCAGCCCCGTATATTGGTAGGCGATCGGCGTGCCGACCGGCACATAGGTGTTCGGCTCGAGATCCATGATGTAGGGCAAGGTCTCGTTGCCCTGCACGGCGGCGTCAATGCGGCCCTGCTTGAGCTGCGTCCGCGCATCGGCCGAGCCTTCCGTGCCGACGAACTGAATCGGGCTCGCGCCGCAGTTCTTCTCGCTCCAGGCGGCGATGTCCTTGGGGAACATCGTGCGCCTGCTGGCGCCGACCTTCTTGCCGCACAGCGCGGCCGGCTCCTTGAGCTCGGCCGCGCGCGACGCCTGGACGAAGAAGCGCGGACCGCTGCGCAGATAGTCGAGGAAGGTCGCGGTGTCCTGCCGGCTCTTGTAGTCGGTCATGCCGGTCAGGATGATGTCGAAGCGTTGCGTGGCGAGGCCCGGCATCAACTGGTCGAAGCTGGTCTCCTGCCACACCGCCTTGACGCCGAGCTTCTTGGCCAAGGCCTCGCCGAGCTCGACGTCGAAACCGGTCAAGGTCGCGGTGGCCGGATCCTTGAACTCCATCGGCGGATAGTTCGGCACCACCGCGATGCGCAGGCCGTTCTGCTTGATCTCGGCCGGCAGCTCGGCGGCGAGAGCCGCGCCCGCCACGGCCACGCTCATGAGCCCAGCCAACACGATCGACTTCAATTTCATCACCTCACCCCACTTCAGCTGCCAGAAATGCCTTGGTCCTCGCCTCGCGCGGCGCACGCAGCACCTCGCCGGCCGGACCACTCTCCACGATCACGCCCTGGTTCATGTAGACGACCCGGTCGGCGACCTCGCGCGCGAAGCCGAGCTCATGCGTGACGACCAGCATGGTCATGCCCGATGTCGCGAGTTCCTTCATCACGCTGAGCACCTCGCCGACCAGCTCGGGATCGAGCGCCGAGGTCGGCTCATCGAACAGCACCAGCCGCGGCTTCATGGCGAGCGCGCGCGCAATGGCGACGCGCTGCTGCTGGCCGCCCGACAATTGCGATGGATAGGAGCCCGCCTTGTCGGCGAGGCCCACCCGCCGCAGCAGCGCCATGGCCTCGTCCTTCGCTTCGGCCGGTCCACGCTTCTGCACCTGCACCGGCCCCTCGATGACGTTCTCCAGCGCCGTCATGTGCGGAAACAAATTGAAGCGCTGGAACACCATGCCGCAGGCGAGGCGCTGCCGCGCGATCTCGCGCTCCGACAGCCGATGCAGCCGGCCATCCTGCTCGCGGAAACCGAGCAGCGCGCCGTCGAGCCAGATGCCGCCGCTGTCGGCCGTGGTCAGCTGGTTGACGCAACGGAGCAAGGTGGTCTTGCCGGAGCCGGATTGCCCGATCATGCAGACCACCTCGCCCTCGAACACATCGAGCGAGACTTGCTTGAGCGCCTGGAATTCGCCGAAGCGCTTGCTGACCTGACGGATGGCGACGAGCGGCGTCATCAGCGTCCCCGCGCGATGCCGCGGGCAAAACGGCGTTCGAGCAGCATCTGCAGCGGCGTCAGGACCGAGACCACGAGCAGATACCAGAGGCCGGCGACGATCAGGAGCTCGATGACGCGCGAATTGGCGTAGTAGATATTCTCGGCCGAGTGCAGCACCTCCGGATACTGGATCACGCTGGCGAGCGAGGTCGCCTTGACCAGGCCGATGAACTCGTTGCCGAGCGGCGGGATCACCACCCGCATCGCCTGGGGCAGGATGATCCGGCGCAGCGCCTGCAGCCGTCCCATGCCGATCGCCTGCGCCGCCTCGTATTGGCCGATGTCGACCGACAGCAGCCCGGCCCGCATCACCTCCGAGGTGTAGGCGCCCTGGTTGATGCCGAGCCCGAGCAGCGCAGCCAGGAACGGCGTCATCACGTCGACGGCGCGCGCGCTCCACAGGCCGGGAATGCCGATGGTCGGAAACACCAGCGCGAGGTTGAACCACAGCAGCAGCTGCAGGATCAGCGGCGTGCCGCGAAACAGCCAGGTGTAGCCGGCGGCGACCGACCGCAGCACCGGATTGGGCGACAGCCGCATGATCGCGACGACCACGCCGAGCGCGATGCCCAGCGCCATCGCCGCGACAGCCATGACCATGGTATTGACGATGCCGCGCAGGATCACCGGCGCGGTCAGGAAACGTTCGACGTAAGACCATTCGATCTGGCCTCTGGCGAAGGCGCGGCCGATCGCCAGCAGGATCACGACGATGACGGCAGCCGTAAGCCAGCGGCCCCAATGCGCCTTGCGCGCGATCCTGTGCGCCGACAGGTCGGGAAAGCCATCGGCCAGCACGTCGGCGCGGCTCATTGCGGCGCCGCGTTGAGCATCGGCTCGCGCACCGCATTGGCGCCGAGACCCCATTTGTCGAGAATGGCCTTGTAGCTGCCGTCGGCGATCATCGCCTTGATCTGCTCGGTCACGACTTCGCGAAGCCCCGCATCATCCTTGCGGAACATGATGCCCTGGTAGCCGAAGGTGATGGGCTCACCGACGATGCGATACTTGCCGGCCTCCTGCGACTGCGCATAGGGCAAGGTTTCGCTGCCCTGCACGGCGGCCTCGATGCGGCCCTGCTTCAGCTGGTTGCGGACATCGATCGAGTTCTCCCCCGGCACATATTGCGCCGCCGGCTTGCCGGCGGCCTCGCAGACCGCCTTGCTCCATTTCTCGATCTCCTGCGGGAAGCTGGTCGAGCGCGTGGTGCCGATCTTCCTGCCGCACAGATCGGTCGCGACCTTGGCATCGCTCTCCGCCAGCACGACGAATTGCGGACCTGTGACCAGATAGTCGACGAAGTCGGCGGTCTCGCGGCGCGAGGCGCGATCGGAGATGCCGGAGATGATGAAGTCGGCGCGCCTGGTCTGCAGCGATGGGATCAGCTCGGCGAACGGCGTCTCGCTCCAGACGATCTTGACGCCAAGCCGCTTCGCCAGCTCGTTGGCCAGGTCGATGTCGAGCCCCTTCACCTCGTTGGTGGCGGGGTCGTGATATTCCATCGGCGCGTAGGTCGAGTTGACCGTGAGCTTGAGCACGCCAGCCTGCTTGATCTCGGCGGGCAGCTCCGCGGCTCCCGCCGGAGCGAGCGAGGCGAGGATGACGAAACCTGCGAACGACGAACGGCGCATCCTGCGACACTCCCCCATGTGAACGGCTAATCGACCGCGACCGGCTCGACCACGCCGGCGCGCTCGGTGATGACCTTGTACTGATCCGGCCGGCGATGCGCCGCGAAGTTGAACATCTTGTCCTTGCCCTGGCGGCACAGATCGAGGTCGATGTCGGCGACGATGACCTCATCGGCGAGCGTCGTCGCCTTCGCCACGATGCAGCCATTGGGATCGACGATGCAGGAGCCGCCGATCAGCCCGCTGCCATCCTCGTCGCCGGCCTTCGCCACCGCGATCGCCCAGGTCGCGTTCATGTAGGCGTTGGCTTGCGCCACCAGCGTCGAATGGAAGGTGCGCAGCGAGGCATCCTCGGTGGTGCCGCCATTGGGATCGTAGGCCGCGGAATTGTAGCCGACGCAGACCAGCTCGACGCCCTGCAGCCCGAGCACGCGCCACGATTCCGGCCAGCGCCGGTCGTTGCAGATCATCATCCCCATGATCGCGCCGCCCCATTCGCCGCCGGCGCGCACCGCTGGAAAGCCGAGATCGCCGTAGCCGAAATAGCGCTTCTCCAACTGCTGATACCTGGCGCCCGGCCGCGGCTCGACCGAACCCGGCAGATGCACCTTGCGATATTTGCTGATGATCTCGCCGTCAGGGTCGACCAGGATGGAGCTGTTGAATCGGCGTCCGTCCGGCGTCAGCTCGGCATAGCCGACATAGAAGCCGACACGAACCTCTCGCGCCCGGTCGAACAGCGCAGCGACGGCCGGGTTTGGCATCGACCGCTCGAAATGGTCGTCGAGCGCCTCGTCTTCGAGGATCCATCGCGGAAAGAACGTCGTGAAGGCGAGCTCGGGGAAAACCACCAGCTTCGCGCCCTGGCTGGCGGCCTGATCCAGCAGCGCAATCATGCGGGACAGCGTGTGCGTCCGGCTGTCGGCGCGCTGGGTCGGTCCCATCTGGGCGGCGGCGGCGCGGAAGATACGGCTCAATAGTGCCTCCGATCTGTGCGCCATGCCGAACGATCAGGCGGAACGCCGCCTGGATGCGCGCACTGGAAGAAGGGATCATTTGGCGAAGGCGGCGCGGGATTTGCAATCTGCCCACACGGCCGCGCGCTATGATATTTTGGCCAAGACCATCACCGGGGCTTATAGGACGACCATGCCATGAACCTGCGCCAGCTGGAGATCCTGCGGGCCGTCATTCGCCATCACACCACCGTCGCCGCCGCCGAAGAGCTGGCGCTGTCGCAGCCCGCGATCAGCAACGCGCTCAAGGCGATGGAGGCCCAGGCCGGCTTCACCCTGTTCGAGCGCGTCAACAACCGACTGTTTCCGACGCCGGAGGCAATGACGCTCTATGAGGAAAGCGATGCGATCTTCACCTTGCATGCCCGGCTGGAAAACCGCGTGCGTGACCTGCGCGAGCAGAAGACGGGTCATCTGTCGATCGTCGCCACGCCGCCGCTCGCCTACAGCATCATCCCGCCGACCTTGTCGGGCTTCCTGCGGCGCCGGCCGCAGACGCGGATGTTCTTCGACGTCAGGCGCTATGAGGGCATCATCGAGGGCGTGCTCGGCAATGTCGCCGAGCTCGGTTTCGCGCTCGGACTGTCTGACCATCCCGGGATCGCCCATGAGGTCGTGCACACCGGCGAGATGGTGTGCGTGATGCCGGCCCGGCATCCGCTTGCCGAATGCGACGTGATCTCAGCGCGGGATCTCGTCGGGTTCCCGCTGATCGGCCTCGAACGCGGCACCCGCCTCGGCGAAGCCGTGCGCGAGAGCTTCCGGCAAGCCGATGCGGACTTCCTGCCGACCGTCGAAGTGCGCTACTGCAACACGGCCTGCGTGCTGGCTTCGACCGGCGTCGGTGTCGCCGTGGTCGATCCATTCTCGCCGCGCCAGGGCGGGCATGATCTCGTAGTACGGCCGTTCACGCCCTGCACCACGGTGTCGGCCTATGTGCTGTGGTCCGAGGCAAGGCCGCTGTCGAATCTGGCGAAGACGTTTCGAAACGAGGTGCGCAACGCGAGCCGGAGTCTCACCGGTTGCGTCGACGCGATCGGGGCTCCGAGTCTCGCCGCTTCCGCGGAACGCAGCTGAGCTTGCCGATCGGCACGGTGCGTCCATGATTAAACCGGTGGACGTATCGTTTGCCGCCCATCATCCGAAACGCCTGCCTGCGGCGGGCTTCCCGGGATGATGCTCTGCGTCGCTGTCATCTTGCGGCTGGCGGCGGAGTTGTTGCAGTCGACCATGGCTCGCCCGCCCGCAGTCGCGCCGCCAGCGCCGCCGCGCAGCCGGCGAGCAGCTTCTCGCCCTTTGCAGCAGATGCCTTGCGCGCGTCGCCTGCGACGCCGGAGGCCGTGATGTCGGCGAACGATCTGAACATTTTCAGCGACGGCACCAGCGAGCCCATGATGTCGAAGCTCGGCCCAAAGGCCGCGTCGAGCCTCGCCGCATCGACGAGGCTGGGATGAACCACCATCATCATCGAGGTCTCGGCTTCGCAGGCATGCATCACGCCCTCCTGATCCTCGAGGACCTCGGCCATCATCTCCCGCCCTTCCATGAAATAGGTCGTCGTCGCGATCGGCGCATTGAGCTCGCGCGTCAATTCGACGGTGAGAGTGGCCAGCGCCTGAATGTTGCCGCCATGGCCGTTGACGATCACGATGCGGCGGAAGCCGGCATTCAGGATCGAGCGACACAGGTCCCTAAGCACGGCGTGGTAGGTGGCGAGACCGAGGGTGAAGGTGCCGCCGAACGGAACGTGATGGTCGGCGAGCCCGCACCAGACGGTCGGCGCGACCACGATGGGATAGTCTGGAGCCAGCTCCAGCGCGGTGCGACGGCAGACCTCGCTGCACAGGAAGTCGTCAACGCCCGTCGGCAGATGCGGGCCGTGCTGCTCGGTCGAGGCCACCGGCAACAACACGATCGCGTCGCGCGCCGCGAGCGCGCGAAGCGCTGCGGCGGAAAGTCTGTTCCAGGCGGTTTCTGTCATGATGGCTGCTCGCATGGTCGGAGATGAGGAAGATTGGCTCATACCACCCGACACCGCAACGGCGCATCTTGCGCGCAGGCCGCGACAGCCGTCTGCGTGCACCCCAGCCACGACGCGGCTGCAGTTACAGCGCCCTCTCCCACAACGGGCGAGGGCGCAGTAACGGGCACCGCACCCTCGGCTAGATCAGGAGCTGCTTTCCATACACTCAAACATCGATAACGATTGCGATGACCTCAACAAGGTGCAACGGCCTTGCGTCCTCACGACACCAGGACCCGCACGGCAGGCCGACTCACGCCCGCGCCAACTCGATGTCGTGGGTCTGCTTCGTCTCCGCGTCGTACACCCTGATCTGCAACATCGGAAACCGGCGCTTCAGGTCATGCGCGCCGTTGTGCGCGCCCTCTTTTGTCTTGAACTCGGTCTTGATCTGACCATCGACCACGACGGCATAGCCGGTCAGCGGAAGGTCTTTGCCGGATTTGTCTTGAGCAGGCTTGTTGTGAACAGACTTCTCTTGGGCAGACTTGAGCATTGCGAGCCGACGTCGATTCGTGAGTTGAAGGGCATCGAGCGCGCCAGTGTCTGCGCCTCGAACGACTCCGATCTAAGGTGAGTCTGTCGCGCGGAGCAAGCGAAGACGCGTTCTGCACAAGCAGTGCGATTACGGTTCAACCTGATGGCGCAACGCGCGGCCGGCAATGATCTCGGGATGTGCTGGCGGAGTGACTTTAGGAAGAACGATCGAATAACCCTACGGGAACTTCGAGTCCAGCTTCCTTCGGATCCGAGCGTGGCGTTCGACGCTCGTGACTCAGGAAAACGTATTTGGCGAAGAATGAGCATCGCTTGAAGCTTGGGCTCGTTTTGAATACGACGACTTCCAGCGTTCAAACTCACGTGGCAGAGTCTTCAACAGCTCGTCCACGGTCATCTCTGGCGGATCATAGGTGCGCCGAAGCTGCCGTATGAACCGTACGAGCCGCCGAGGTGTACCGTCCTTCTTGCCCTGAGCACCTCGCTTGAGCGTGTTGCGCTCGCTATCCCAGTAAAGTTGATCCGCCAATCCAACGACGGGACACGCGCCAAACGCTTCCTGCTGACCCCCGATCTGCTCCAGCGTCTCAGGCTGCTTGTCAATTGGGAAGGCAAGCATGACGCGCGCAGCTTGACCATGGTCCTTGAGGGCCATCCAGCTCATACGCACGATGTGCCTGCTCCAAAGGCGATTCTTTAACTCACATGAGTATCGGAATATTTGCTTTACCTGTCGCCTTCCGGAGGCGTCAGGGGGAAGGAGCTCATTGACGTAGAAGAGCGAGAGCCAATCCCAAAGGCCTTCATCGAAGCGGATCGCTGCCGCGGGAAGTCCATTCAGCTTTGCAAGCAGGTACTCTCCAAGCTCAAGTCGCGATTCGAAGCTGCGACCGTCGATAGCGACAGGACGATCAAAGCCCTCCGAAGTGTTCGGATCGGTTAGCAGATTCGTGGGAGCAGGATTCGGAGCGCCCGTCTGCAACCAATCGCGAAACCGCTCGCGACCATCACGATTTAGTCGCCGTACAGCCGGCATGATCAATCCTCTGGTTGAATAAGGTTTAAAATACCGTGACGAACACTAAACGCGGCGCAGACGTCGTCTATCCATTTCATCGCCTCCGCAGTATCTGACCAGTCTGGCTTCTCGTGCCCAGTGAGTTCCTGCGCAAACCTGATCCAATCAGTAGTCCAATCACCATCGTCTTCGTCATCGGTATCTTCACCCCGCCGTTCAAGGCAAAGCATCATCAATACTTGCCTGAGCGCAGCAGGCAGAATGAGGGCCTGAAACTCAGGATCAGTCCGAAAGCGGCTGACCGCTCCCGGAATCTGATTGTTGATTACCAGCGCCGGTTGATGATCGTCGTCGTATATCTCGGTTTTCCAAGGCTCCTGTTTGAGATCGCGCTCTACGACCTTGAGCAGTTCGTGGCGTCCGGCCTCGATGTCGTCGTCAGCACCTAGGCGGTCTCCCCACGCGAGAACCCTGCCGGTGTCTGGTTCAACGACCTTAATGCGGAACTTTACCGACGATGGTTCAAGCTCGCGCAATACCAGCGACGATTGAGGAACAATTTCTGCAACCGTGCCAAACGAAAACCGCTCGTGGAGGCTTTGCCGGTAAGCTTCCACGACCACGTTAGCTTGTGGCGGAAGCTTCAAAGTTGAAAGATCAAT
Source organism: Bradyrhizobium sp. SZCCHNR1053 (assembly GCF_032381235.1). Classification (NCBI taxonomy): domain Bacteria; kingdom Pseudomonadati; phylum Pseudomonadota; class Alphaproteobacteria; order Hyphomicrobiales; family Nitrobacteraceae; genus Bradyrhizobium; species Bradyrhizobium sp. SZCCHNR1053. The sequence continues at coordinate 264,019 of NZ_JAUHJM010000003.1, read as the reverse complement.
CTCTGCGCGGAATTCTGCCGTCCCATCGGCAAATGGTGTCACAGCGAAGACGGCCATGCCGGAGTCGATCTTCTGGCGGCCAGTACTGTTGATTCTGCTACGCATCAACGGCCTCCCTCGTGCGGATGATATTGTAGTCGACGATTAGATCGCGGCGCAGATCGAAACCGTCGACCAACAGTTCAAACTCGCGATCTTCAATGGTCAACAGAACAACGTTATCGCTGGCTTCGTGCTCTGCTCCAATAGAGTTCACCCTAAGCTCTGAGTCAGTAAAATCGAAATCGAGGCGGTCCCATTTTGGCTTGCCATGCTCGACGTCGTAGCACACCGTGACCTTGACCACGGCAGGCAAGGTCGCATCGATAAAGCCCGGCCCGGGCTTGACCGAAAATCCTCCTTTGCGCTTCTGCAACAGGAGTTTCCGCTTTTCCGCAGGAAACCGTGGCGGTCTTGCGAGTTCGGGCCCTTCTTGTTGCTTCGTCCTCTGACCTTTTCCTCGAATCTTATCTGGCGGTTGCGCAGGGTCTTCGACCCAGAAAAAGCTTTTCAGCGCTGATTTATGAACACGATCCTGACCTGTCGCAAGGAACCGGTGAAGAGTAGTCGGGGCGTACCTGATCTGACCGAGCGTTTGCCGAGGATATGTCCAGTTCTGCTTAACTCGAGCTGCAGTTGCCGCCCATTTGGTGTGAGCAGGGTTCTCAGCATCTGCAAGAAACTCGCTTATTGCGTCATCCTGCGCAACGAGCATCGCAAAGCAGCCCTGCGCACTGAATTGGGCCGCTTCGTCCGGCACTGTGATGTCGCCTCTCACATATAGAGCGGCTTGTTCCTGCCCTTGCAATGCTGCCTGGAAGAAGACAGTGAACGCGGAATCAGCCACCTCCCCCTTCTTTCGTCCCAGTGAAATTGGAACCTGAAAGCCGACAACTTCCCCCTTGGAATATTGATCTCTTAACGTGGAGATTTCGGCGTCGAGCATGCTTTCAGTGATACGTTCTTCTGAGCCGCGCTCGCGTTTGCTCACTTTAACAAGATTCTTAGAATCGAAATTATGCGCAGCATCGATGAATCCGATGAGCCCCGCCGGCAACACGTCTTTGGCAATACGCCGAACACTTTCTGAATTCACCTCCTGGTCAAGCACGTCGATAACAAGGCGACCGGTTAGGATAGGATACGCATAATTCTTGACAACGAAACGCAACAGATGGTCGCGATCTATGTCACCCACCGGGAAGGGCACAACGACTGACAACCCCGGCTCATTTTGGCGCGCGAGCTGAAAGGCTTTTTTGAAGTCACTGATGTCCTGAGGGTTACGAATGGGCTGCAGACGCTGGCCGCTCCAATCTCCAAAATGCCCGTGGGGAGCATAGCGGACACCGTCAATAAAGTGGGTACGATGAACAGCCTGACCCAGCAACAGCGCTGAGCCTTCGCCTTCACGTTTCGTGAGTCCAAAGAGACAGCGGCTAGCCGACATCATCGGATAGACAAGTTTGCCGAGTCCCCACCTCCCGTTCTTGCTCCCTTGCTTAAATGAGCGCCCGTGGCGAAACCAGAAAGAACGGAAATTACCGTCATCCTGCTCGTCGTCAGTTTTTCCAGTTAGCCCCTCCGTTCCAAAGTCTTCGATTATTAAGGCTGATGGGGCCGCCAGAAGATTGTCCGGAATATTGAAGCGGCTTGCTTCAAGATGCGGCATCATGTCTGCCAGTAGGACCCTCATGTATTCTGCGTTCAGCCCACTTCGGCTGTCGACCCGCGCAAATCGGAGTTGCACGGGTTCCTCTGAACCGACCCGCCTCGCATCCTGAGAGTTTTGCGTGGCCTCGCGGACCAGAGCTTCTGTTTCCGGCACTGTTTCCGTGTTGAACTGGTCTCCTTCCGTGACCTCCTGCTCAACGTCGTTGAAGCCACGTTCTGAGAACTTCCAGCAATTTTCTGCAGCCATTAAGACCTCTCGGATGCACAAACTAGAGCTTAAAATCTACGTCGTCGCTGTTGCGTTGCTTGCTCTCGAACTTGTTTCGAGCGAGCCTCAACTCCCGATCCAGCACGCGGAAAATCTTATCGATTTCCTCTTTGCCGTAGTCGTAGTTGTTCCGGTTGCTCAGGTTTGAGATCAGCCGAATATCCTTGATAGTGCGAACAACTCTCTTCTCCGCGAGACGGCGGAACCGCTGGCTGGGAGACTCCCCTGAACGCCCTTCATCCTCATCGACTGTCTCTTCACGATCCATGCGTCACCGGGATACACTCCATTACGCGCATAGGTACACTGTAAATCAACGAATGTCAAATTTTACGTGATATACGATCTACATTTTCCGTATTTAGTGCGCAAACGTAAAATCCAGGGACCCGGATGGACAGGATTACCGTAGAACGTCGTAGCGCCAATATGGCAGCGATAAAGGGCTCCAATACCAAGCCCGAATTGGAGGTCCGCAGACTGTTGCGTGAGTTAGGGGTCGGCTACAGGCTTCATGTAAAAGGCCTGCCTTCGCGCCCTGACATAGTTATGAAGGGGCGCCGCAAGATTATTCTTGTGCACGGTTGCTTCTGGCACCGGCACAACGAATGTCCATTTGCCTACAGCCCCAAATCTCGAAAAGCATTCTGGGAAAAGAAGTTTGCGGCCAACGTGGCGCGCGATGAGCGCGACCAGAACACCCTCAAAACGATGGGATGGGACGTTATGGTTTTGTGGGAATGTGAAGTTGCTGACGCTAAGTTGCTTCACAGGCGAATCAGTTCTTTTCTCTATGGGAAACCCAATGCGCGGGGGCGGCGCCCAAATTCACGACAAAGGGCTCATCAAAGAAAAGCTGACCCGGCTCGCAGGCGGAGCTCGGCCAAGGGTCCTTGATCTGTTTTCCGGATGCGGCGGAATATCGCTGGGTTTCGAGCGGGCTGGATTTGAAATAGCAGCGGCAATCGAACTCGACGCGCATGCCGCCGCAACACATGCGGCAAACTTCTTCAAAACTTGTGCTCCAGAAACAACTGCACATCATGCGAAGCCTCGAAATATCCTTGAGGTCGAGCCAGATGAGCTGGCACACGAACTTGGGCTCGGGCCCATCAAAAAGGCATTTGACGTCGTGGTCGGTGGCCCGCCCTGCCAAGCGTATACGCGCATCGGGAGAGCCAAACTTCGAGAGATTGCCGCGCATCCAGCGGCCTATAAGATTGATCCGCGCGCCAACCTTTATCTTCGCTACCTCCATTATGTGAAAGCGACGACGCCTCTGGCGCTTCTCATCGAAAATGTTCCCGACGCTCTGAATTTTGGCGGCCACAATGTAATGGCTGAAATCGCTGACGCTCTTGCGGAGCTCGGCTACGAAGCAAGATACACCCTACTAAACGCAGCATTTTACGGTATCCCGCAAATGCGGGAGCGAGCCTTTCTTCTCGCATACCACCGTTCAATTGAGGCGACTATCAGATTTCCCAAACCGATTCGCCATATGAGCCTGCCTCGAGGATATAACGGCGTAAGGTCGGTTGCCTTAAAACACATTGATCTCTTCGATGGCGGTAATTTCGTTGAATCTGATCGCGGATCGGCACGACTGCGTTTCCCAGTTACTTGCAAGGAGGCCCTCGGTGATCTGCCGCCGATAACGCTGCACATGGAAGGTAAACTTCGTAGAGGGGCGCGGCGGTTTGATCAATGTATCCCATACGCCTCGAACGGCCGTGAAGTACGCGGCTACGCAAGGCTTATGCGTCGTTGGCCAGGATTTGAGGCAGAACTTGGTGTTTGGGATCACGTGATACGCTATCTTCCGCGCGATATTCAGACCTTTTCGGAAATGCCAAATGGAGCTGAATATCCAGCAGCCCACGCAACTGCTGTATCCATTTGGGAGCGGCGCGTAACAAGTGAGGAGAAGCGTGCGGGCCGCAAGCTATCGAAGACGGAACGAGAGAAGCTTCGCGATTTGATCGTACCTCCCTACCCGCTTGGATCATTTCCGAACCGATGGTGGAAACTGCTGCCCAATTTCCCCTCACGCACGTTGATGGCTCATCTCGGCAAAGACACATACAGCCATATCCATTACGACTCTAAACAGGCACGTGTGATTAGTGTGCGCGAAGCAGCCCGTCTCCAATCCTTCCCCGACGGATTTCGCTTTTGTGGAACTATGAATCCTGCTTATCGCCAAATCGGGAATGCCGTCCCTCCCTTGCTGGCCTGGGCCATTGCGCGCGAAATGGCGAAAAGCCTTCAAGCAGCGGTCCGATTCGATAATAAATTCACCGCCGGATTGGTTGCCGAAGCTGCTGAGTGAAGCTTGCAAGACTGCTCGGACTCACTCGTCGACCCGTTGATCGTTCCGCACGAAACAGCATGACCGCCATGCGCGAATTGCCCGTCGTGCCACTCTGCCACAGATAAACCTCTTGCAGCGTCGGGCAAATCAGCTCCACATTTCCGCGCATCCCGCCTCATGAAGAGGGGCGTGTCGCGAACGTCACGAGACGTGGAGTGCGGGATGCGATGGACGCGACGTGTCGCAGCGGGTGTTATGCCTGCGGACGAACGGCACGGCGCGGACGGCGAAATCGCATGGTCCTGGCGCCGCGACGCTGGCGTCAAGCTCGCGACGAGGTTTCAGCCTCGCACGAGTGACGGTGGCAAGACAGCCCGTTCACCGGGGAGAATGCGTATAAGCCGTAACACCGTCGCGCAGGGAAGGCCGGGATGTCTCAGCCGAACCTGTGGTTCCTGCCCCGTGCATTCTTTCCGCACGGGGGCCATGGGGGCGGCGAGCTCCCGGCCTTCCCTGCGCCCTCTCACTTGAAGAGGGTGACGTCATGCAAGCCTCGGGCGTAACCTGCGCCGCGAGATCGCGATGTGCTGTCCTGCTGTTTGTCAGTGTGAACCCCGATCCCCGTGAGATCACGGATGCCGCGCCCGCCGCCCGGTATCCCTGTCGGCAGCTCGGCGCAGATGAGCGGGAACCGTCAACGGCGGCCCGGCGCGGTTGACCCTCCATTTACCTCACGATCGGCCACAACACTCGCGTTGATGCAGATCAACATCCTCGCTGAGAACGCGCCGCCTACTCACAAGGCTCCCTAGCGAATCAGTCGTCGCTGTTGCTTCGTTCGGCGTCCCGCGAACGGTCCTTGTGCAGCATTCATCTTGTGCAGCATTCATGGAGAATCACATGAGCGAGATCGGCGTGACGGCTCTGGATCACACCGTCCAGGAAACCAACATCTGGCTGAAGGCCATCGAGCAGCGCCTCGCGCTCTCGAGCCGACAGCAGGCCTACAACGCGCTGCGCGCGGTGCTGCACGTGCTGCGCGACCGCCTGCCGATGGCGACCGCCGTGAACTTCGGCGCGCAGCTGCCGCTGCTCATTCGCGGCATCTACTACGAAGGCTGGCATCACGCGGCGACGCCGACCAAGGACCGCCATCTCGAATATTTCGTCGATGACATCTTCCGTCAGTTGCCGCCACAATTTCCGGTCGATCCGCTCAGGGCCGCACGCGGCATCTTCGAAATTCTCTGGGAGAAGCTCGACCCTGGCGAGTTCGATAAGCTGATGGGTCATTTGCCGGTGCCGTTGCGGAATCTGCGCGAGCCGGCGACCTGAAGGGGAGCAAGCTCCCGAAAGGTAAGAAACAGCTCGCAACTCGCAACCAGCGTCCGACCTCAATGGGCAATCTGCCGATACAGTGCGGGCAGTGCTGCAGGCAGTCGCCTGATGTTGCCGACGATGCCGTAGCCGCCGCGGCCGAACAGGGTCGGAAAATACGACTGCGCCGACGCATCGATGGTCACGCCGAACACCGCGACGCCGCCGCGCCGCGCCTCCTGCACCGCCTTGCGCGTGTCCTCGATCGCGAAACGTCCCTCATAGTGATCGACGTCGTTCGGCTTGCCGTCGGTCAGCACCAGCAGCAGACGCTTGCGCTCGGGTCGCTCGGCGAGCTCGCCGGCGGCGTAACGCACCGCCGTGCCGATGCGCGTGTAGTAGCCGGGCCTGAGCGCACCGATACGGCGCTCGACCCGCCCGCTCATCGGCTCGCCGAATGCCTTCACGGTCTCCAGGCGGACCCATGAGTTGCGCCGCGAGGTGAAGGTGAGAATGCTGTGGCTGTCGCCGCAGGCCGACAGCCCATGCGCCAGCACCAGCAGCGCCTCCTTCTCGACGTCGAGCACGCGCACGCCGTCGATCCACGCATCGGTGGACAGGGAGACGTCGACCAGGAGAGTCACCGCGAGATCATGCGCGAGCGGGCGCATCGCCAGATGCACGCGATCAAGTCCGCCATGGCCGGCATTGAGATCGCTGCGCGCGCGCACCAGCGCGTCGATGTCGAGGTCGTGGCCGTCGGCCTGCGCGCGCATCACCTCGTGACGCGGCCGCAAGGTCTCGAACCTGCGCCGTACGCTGCGGATGCGCCGACGCATCGCATCGTCCGGAGCCCACGCCTCGCCCGCCTCGGCGGCGTCGCCGGTCACGACGCGGCAATGGTCCGGCAGATAGGCGCCGCTGCGATAATTCCATTCGGGATACAGCCGGCCGCTGTCGAGCCGGGCCGTGTCCACCGCCTCGGGCGGCAGGTCGAGATCGAATTTCAGCTTGCTCGCCGGACGCCCCTTGCGCCTGGCGATCGCGAGCTCATCGAGATCGTCGGCGGCCTTGCGGGCATCGTCATCGTCGGGATCGTCGGAAGGGCGATCGACATTGACCATCTCCGCCATCGCCAGGATCTTCTCGAAGCGGTTGAGAATGAACGGATCGCGCTTGGCCGTGTCGTCGCGCTCGCGCCGCGCAAAGCGCTTGCGGGTGTCGGGTGCCCCCTCCTGCTCCGCGGGCGTCTGCGTCTCGTCGTCATCGCGCGCCGCGGCAACGGCATCGCGGCTCCAGCAATCGCCCCATAGCGGACACGGCAGCATCGTCCGATAGCCGGGCGGGGCGGCCTCCGGCAACGCGCCGCCGGCGATGACCGCATTCCACAGCGCGCCCTTGGGCGGCGCGCCGGCGCCGAGCAGCGCCATGACGATATGCTCGACCTGCTGCTCGAGCCGAGGCAGCGGCCGCCGCGGCCGCGCCGCAGCCAGCGCTTCGGCGAGTTGCGCATGCGTGCGCGCCAGTCCCGGAAAGCGCGCCAGCACCAGCGAGGTCGTCTCACAGGCCCGGCGCAGCGCCAGCAGATCATGCCGCAGCGGATCGCGCTCCGCGATCGGCTCGACCGCCATGGTCGCGAACCACGCCGCGAGCCAGTGATAGAGCTGCGCATTGAGCGCGCGATCCGGCAGCAAAGCGATGGTCTCCGGCAGGAACACGGTGGCGCCGTCGCGCCCGGCCTGATCGAGGCATTCGTCGCCGAGGCCAATGCGCTGGCGCCAGCCGAGCCGATGGCCCGACTTGCGCGCCCTGGCTCCGGCGACCTGCACGCCGCTCTCGCCGCCCAGCGCGCGGAACATCACGGCGATGCGGCCACTGATCTCGTTCAGCGCGACGGCCTGATCCGGATGGACCGGATAGCTCGAGGTCGTGCCGACCATGCGGTGCCAGGCGCGGCCGACGGTCTCCTCCAGTTCGAGAAAGTCGAGCATGGCTCACCCGATCACGGCACGCGCGACCTCGCGCAAAGCGGCCTTGACGTCGGCGTCATCGGTGAGCGGCTCGATCATCGCGGCGAGCACGGCGTCGGCGACGGGCGTGCCAGCCGCAACCAGGGTTGCGCAATAGACCAGGAGCCGGGTCGAGACGCCCTCCTCCAGGTCATGGCCCTGCAGCGCGCGGAGGCGATGCGCGAGCGCCACCAGCGGCCGAACGCGCTCCGGCGGCAGCCCGCTCTCGGCGGCGACCACCGCGATCTCCTGCTCGGCGGGCAGGAAGCCGAATTCGATGGCGATGAAGCGCTGCCGCGTCGACGGCTTGAGCGCCTTGTGCAGCGACTGATAGCCAGGATTGTAGGACACCACGAGCATGAAACCGTCGGGCGCGATCAGCTCCTCGCCGGTCCGCTCCAAGGGCAGGATCCGGCGGTCGTCGGTGAGGGGATGCAGCACCACGGTCACATCCTTGCGGGCCTCGACGACCTCGTCGAGATAGCAGATGCCGCCCTCGCGCACGGCGCGGGTCAGCGGGCCGTCGGTCCAGACGGTGTCACCGCCCTTGAGCAGATAGCGTCCGGTGAGATCGGCGGCGGTGAGGTCGTCGTGACAGGCCACCGTGTGCAGCGGCAGTTCCAGCCGCGCCGCCATGTGCGCGACGAAGCGGGTCTTGCCGCAGCCGGTCGGGCCCTTCAGGAGCACCGGCAGGCGATGCCGGAACGCATGCTCGAACAGCGCGCATTCATTGCCGGTCGGCGTGTACGAGGGAAACGACGGGGCGGTATCGATCGCGTGCAGCGCGGGCTTCATGATCACTCTCCGAATCGGGGGATGCGGGCGGCAGCATCGAGGCCGCCGCCTGCGGGATTTCACTCCGCCGGCTGCAGCGCGCCGGGGATCACGGGCTCCTTGGCGCGGCCGGGCACCAGCACGGCCCAGACGAACATCAGCGCCGCGATCGCCACGAACACACCGGAGCCGAGCCGCACCCAGTAGAACATCGCGAGTTGGTCCTGCACGTCCATGTAGCTCTGGCCGAGCACGCGCTGCAGATGCACCTGGATGATGCCGGCGAAGGTCAGCGCAAAGGTCATCGTCATCATCGCCGTGCACATGATCCAGAAGCTCGCCATCGAGAGCCACTGGTTATACGGCGCACGCTGGCGCAGTTGCGGCACGGCATAGGCCATCACGGCGAGGTTGAGCATCACATAGGCGCCGAAGAAGGCGAGGTGGCCGTGAGCGGCGGTCACCTGAGTGCCGTGGGTGTAGTAGTTCACGCTGGACAGCGTGTGCAGGAAGCCCCACACGCCGGCGCCGAGAAACGCCATGACGGAGCAGCCGACCGACCACAGCAGCGCGGCGCGATTCGGGTGCCTGCGTCCCGCCTTGAGCGTCATCTGCACCGTGAAGATCACCATGGTGAAGAACGGCGCGACCTCGAGCGTTGAGAACAGCGAGCCGATCCACTGCCAATAGCCGGGCGCGCCGATCCAGTAGAAATGATGGCCGGTGCCGAGGATGCCAGAGAACAGCGCCAGGCCAATGATGACGTAGAGCCACTTCTCCACCACTTCGCGGTCGATGCCGTTGAGCTTGATCATCAGGAAGGCCAGGATCGAGGCCATGATCAGCTCCCAGACGCCCTCCACCCAGAGATGGACGATGTACCACCAGTACATCTTGTCGACGGCGAGATTGGCCGGGTTGTAGAACGCGAACAGGAAGAAGATCGCGACGCCCCACAGACCGAACAGCAGGATGTTGGTCACCGTCGTCTTGCGACCCTTGAGCGCCGTCATGGTGACGTTGAACAGGAACATCAGGCAGACGACGACGATGCCGACCTTGATGATGAAGGGCTGCTCGAGAAACTCGCGGCCCTCATGGTAGTGGAAGATATAGCCGACGACGGCAGCCCCCGCGGCGCCGAAGAACAACCAGAACTGGATCTTGGCGAGCAGCGGGCTGTAGAGCTCGGTCTCGGTCTCCTCGGGCAGCAGAAAGTAAGTCGCCCCCATGAAGCCGATCAGCGACCACACGATCAGCGCGTTGGTGTGGATCATGCGGACGATGTTGAAGGGCAGCAGGACCGACAGCGTGTTCGGCAGCACGTAGATGGTGCCGGCGAGCAGGCCGAAGATGACCTGGGCGAGGAAGAGCGTCAGCGCGCCGTAGAAATACAGCATCGCGACCTTCTGGGTCTCATATCTCATCGCGGATCTCTCTCATGACGGGGGGCGGGATGCCGGCTCAGCCGGCCTTGTTCGGCGGCCAGTCCTGACGCTTGATCGTGTCGGCCCATTGCAGGAAGTCGGCGAGGTCGTTGAGCTCTTGGTCGGACAAATTGAACTGCGGCATCTGCCGGCGGCCGGGAGCGCCCGAGGGCTGCGACTGCATCCAGGATTTCAGCATCTCGCGCGCGGCGGCCGGGTCCTGTCTGCCGCCCCAGCGGTCCCAGACATTGCCGACCTCGGGCGCGAAATAGGCGCCCTCGCCGAGCAGGGTATGGCAATTGATGCAGGAGTTCTTCTCCCAGACGTGCTTGCCGCGTGCGACGCCGTCGGACAGCGTCGACGCATTGGTCGAGGTCGTGACCATGTAGTAGTGGCTGTGCGCTGTGAGCCCGAGGAAGATCGCAAAGAAGAAGGCCGAACCGCCGTAAAAGACGTTCCGCGCGGCCGACTTGGTCAGGCGTTCCGCCATGACACGTCCTTTCCGTTTGGTGAAGTTCGATGGTGTGAAAGCAATCTACCGGCAATGCCGAGGGGCTCTTTGTCGGAGCGCAACGAGCGCGGCGATGGCCGATCAGATGAGCGCGCGGATCGCGACCGCGAGCCCGGCAAGCGCAACGAGAGCCGCCAGCCACGTGGTGAGCAGGCCGCGCCACAGCGCGGGCGCATCGCGCAAGCCGAGAAAATCGAGCACGATCACCCTGCCCTTTGCCAATGCGAGCAGCAGTGCGGCCGCATCGACGAGCCATCGGCTCGGCAGCAGCAGCGACGCCGCAAGCGTCGCAATGGCAAGGGCCAGCAGTTGAAGCCAGGCCCGATCGAGACGGTCACGGAACATGGCTCAACCGACCAGATAGAGGACCGGAAACATGACGATCCAAACCAGGTCGACCATGTGCCAGAAGGCGGTCCCGGTCTCGACGCCATTGGCGGTGGCGCTGCGGCCGACGACGGCCAGGATGACGATGCCGAGCAGAACATGCAGGAGGTGAAAGCCCGTCAGTAGGAAGTAGAGCGTGAAGAACGGTGATGTCTCCATGCCCGCGCCAGCGGCGATCTCGCCGCCATATTCCGTCAGCTTGACGGCGATGAAAACGGCACCCAGCAACACGGCGAGCCCGAGCCAGCGCCGGGCGCTCCCGGTCGAGGCGTGCCGCACAGAAGCAGCAGCTCGCGCGGCGGCCCAGCCGCTGGTGACCAGCACGGCCGTGTTCACAGCGGCCAGGCGGCTATCGAGCATCGCCTGCCCGACCGCGAACACGACGGGGTTGAGGGCCCGCGCCACCACGAAACCGCCCAGCAGGAGGCCGAAGGCGACGAGCTCGCTGAGGATCAGCACCCACATCATGGCGTCGCCGGGCAGACCATCCAGCACGCCCCAACGTTCCTCCTGCTCCGGCTCACAAGCGAGCGCCGACATCCCTGCCTCCGAGTTGAACGTCGAGAGGCTAGTCGGACCGTCGGTTTGACTCTTTGTCGGCGCGCAAACAGCGGACCGGCGAGGCACGCTAAGAGCCGGCATCGTCAGGAGCAGATCCCATGACCGAAGCGCAGCTCGGCCTCCTCACCGCGACGCCGATCATCATCGTCTTTGCCGGCGCGCTGTGGCGCATGGGCGTGCTGTCGACCACGGGGACGGTGTCCGCGGTCGCGCTCTCCGTCGCGATCGCCTTGGTCCTGTTCACCACGCAATAGCCCGCCTGGAACCTTTGCCGTCCTCGCACGTCAGTTCGTGCGGAGGTGCCGCATGGACGACACACGATTTGCAGAGCTGCTCGGAAACGCCGCCATCGGCGTCTGGGGCGACATGCCGCGCGACATCCAGGAGGCGCTGTTCGAGACGGCGATGCGCGGTCACGACGATCTGAGGCACGAGCTCGCCAAGCTGCTTCACGACCGGCATCCGCGTACGCAACATCCGCCGCGTCCGGCTTGAGCGGTCTCAGTCGGGATGATCATCAGCCCGGAACTGTGACGGCTCGTCGTAACCCTTGCGGCTGCTGTAGAACAACAGCACCATCAGCCCAATTCCCACGATGAGCGAAAACACCACGCCGAGCGTGAGGGCGATCCATCCTTCTCGCGGCATCGGATCGCCCGGCAGGGTCAGCCCCTGATAGGCAAAGACGATGGCGGCTGCGAGAATCAGCAGCAATGCGACGATGATTGTGATCGGTCCAGCACGCATGGCGATCGTGCTCCTGGCAGCGAGAACCAAGCCCGCCCGCGATCGTTCCTCGGCGATCCCGGTAATGGCGCACGGCGATAGTTCCGAAATGTGAGAACGGGTCGTCGCGCTTCGCCTGACCTTGCGCTGCCGCAACCACCGCGCTGCATCCAATCGCGGCATCATCTGCTCAAAGGATGACGCGCTCGCCCTCGGCCTGGTGCATGCCGCATGGCTGCTCCCGCCCGGGATCGCTAGGCGCCCGGGAACTTAGCTGATACCTCTATCGGCTTCCCATCGGCAGCAAAGGACAAGGACCGGAGATGGACAACCGCAGCGAGATCTGGCGCGGCGTCGACGCGATCAAGACCCGTTTCATCGAGCTCAGCGACCGGGTGTGGAGCATGCCCGAGGTCTGCTACACCGAGGCCCGCTCGTCCGCCGAACACCTCGCCGAGTTGAAGCACCAGGGTTTTCGCATCACCGAGAAGGTCGCGGGCATCCCGACCGCGCTGATGGGGGAATGGGGCGAAGGCGGCCCGATCATCGCCTTCATGGGCGAATACGACGCCCTGCCCGGCCTCAGCCAGGAGGCCGGCGTTGCGGAGCACCGTCCGGTCGAGACCGGCGGCCATGGCCACGGCTGCGGCCACAATCTCCTGGGCTCGGCGGCGCTGCTCGCGGCCACCGCCGTGAAGGACTGGCTCGCCGCCAACAAGGTTCCCGGTCGCGTGCGCTACTATGGCTGCCCGGCCGAGGAAGGCGGCGCCGCAAAAGCCTTCATGGTGCGCTCGGGCGCGTTCGAGGATGCCGACATCGCGATCACCTGGCATCCGTCGAGCTTCTGGGAAGTGGTGATGACGCCCTCTCTCGCCAACACGCGCGCGGACTTCATCTTCACCGGACGCACCTCGCATGCGGCCGCCTCGCCCCATCTTGGCCGCAGCGCGCTCGACGCGGTCGAGCTGATGAATGTCGGCGTCAACTACATGCGCGAGCACATGCCGAGCGACGCCCGCGTGCACTATGCGCTGCTGGACACCGGCGGCATCGCGCCCAACGTCGTGCAGGCGCATGCACGGGTGCGCTACTCGATCCGTGCCCGAGACCTGCCCGGCATGAACGAACTGGTCGAGCGTGTGCACAAGATCGCACAAGGTGCGGCGCTGATGACCGAGACCAAGGTGGAGATGAAGATCATCTCCGCGGTCTCCAACATCCTGCCCAACACGCCGCTTGAAGAGGCGCTGTACGGGATCATGGAGGAACTCGGCCCGCCGCATTTCGACGCGACCGACAAGGATTTCGCCGGACAGATCCAGGCGACCCTGACCGACAAGGACATTGCCTCGGTCTATTACAGCATCGGCTTGGACCCGACCGACAAGCCGCTGGCCGACTTCCTGGTGCCGCTCAATGCCAAGCGCAATCCGCAGATCGGCTCGACCGACGTCGGCGACGTCAGCTGGGTGGTGCCGACGGTGCAGGTGCATGCACCGACCGTAGCGATCGGCACGCCGTTCCACACCTGGCAGGTCGTCGCGCAAGGCAAGACGCCAGCCGCGCACAAGGCCATGGTGCAGGCTGCCAAGGCCATGGCCGGCCTGGGCATCAAGGCGCTCAACGAACCCGCCTTGATTGCAGCTGCCAAGGCCGACCTGAAAAAGCGGACGATGCGCACACCTTATGTCAGCCCGCTGCCTGCCGAAGTGGAGCCGCCACTGATGATGTCGATCGCCTGAAACGTCAACCTTGGGGGGAAACACAATGGCGAGAACGGCAACAAAGAAGAAGCCGGCGGCGAAGACTGACAAACCTGCCCCGAAGCGCGCGGCCGTGACCGCCACGGTCAACAAGAAGCCCGTGAAGGCCAAGCCGCAGCACAGGCCACAAGCGAAGGCAGCCGCGCCAAGACCGCGGCTGCCGAAAGGACCGGTCTGGCAGTGGTCGGCGGTCGACACGGCAGCTGCGATCCGCGCCGGCGCGGTCTCCTCGGTCGAAGTGACCGAGGCGCATCTCGCGCGCATGCATGAGGTCAATCCGAAGCTCAATGCCGTCGTCGTCGATCTCTCCGAAGACGCCCTGAAGGCTGCGCGTGCGGCCGACAAGGCGCGGGACAAGAGCGGCCTGCTGCATGGCGTGCCGGTCACGATCAAGGAGAACGTCGACTACGAGGGGCGGCCGAATCCCAACGGCGTTCCATCGCAGATGGGGATCATCGCGCCGTCGGACGCGCCGGTCGTGCGCAACCTGAAGCAGGCCGGCGCGATCGTGCTCGGCCTCACCAACACGCCGGAATTCTCGTTCCGCGGCTTCACCGACAACCCGCTGCACGGGCTGACCTTGAACCCGTGGGATCCAGAGATCACCTGCGGCGGCTCGTCGGGCGGCGCCGGAGCCGCGGTCGCGGCGGGCATCGGCACCATCGCGCATGGCAACGACATCGGTGGGTCGCTGCGCTGGCCGGCGCATTGCAATGGCGTCGTGACCATCAAGCCGACGCAGGGCCGCATCCCCGCCTACAACGAGAGCGCTGCTGCCGAGCGACCGATGCTCGCACATCTCATGTCGTCGCAGGGGCCGCTGGCGCGCAGCGTCGCCGACGTCCGGCTGGCGCTGGAGGTGATGAGCCGGCGCGATCCGCGCGATCCGTGGTGGGTGCCAGCGCCACTGGAAGACGTGAAGCCCAAGCGGCCGGTCAAGGTCGCGCTCGCCAAGATCCCTGACGACATGGACGTCGATCCGTCCGTGCACGCGGCGCTGCGGCAGGCAGCGGATCATCTGGAGCGGTCGGGCTACCGGGTCAGCGAGGTCGAGGTCCCGGAGATCTCCGGCGTCTGGCAAACCTGGTGCGACATCATCACCAACGAGGTGGTGGTGATGCAGGAAGCCAAGATGCTGGCCGTGACGTCGGAGGATTTCCACAAGGCCTGGGGCGGGATGCGCGCCAAGGCCGAGATGCTCGACCTCGCCGGCTGGATGAATGCGACCGCGCAGCGCTCGACGCATATCCGTGCCTGGCAGATGTTCTTCGAGGACTACCCGATCGTGCTGGCGCCGACCACGGTCAAGCCGACGCCCGGTCCGCGCGACGACACCATCAGCCCCGAGCGTGTGCGCGAGATCTTCTTCAACGAGATCCGCTTCATCTCGGCGATCAACGTGCTCGGCCTGCCCGGCGCCGTCGTGCCGGTCACGGTCCACGACGGCCAGCCCATCGGCGTGCAGCTGATCGCCGGCCGCTATCGCGAGGACCTCGCGCTCGATGCCGCCGCAGCAATCGAGAAGCGTGCAGGAATGCTGGTGCGGCAGCTCTGGGAACGGATGGCTTAGTCCCGCTGCGGCCCGAGGATCGTGGTCCTCGGGCCGTCATGTTTCCGACACTGCCCGGCATCGATTGTCGAAAGTCGAACACTGACGCGCATCGCGTTCGCTCGAGATCGCCTCGGGTTGACGGGAACTGGCCGACCTGTCTATTTTGATGTATACGAATGGATATAGCTCGGCGCCGGCACTGGCCCACGCGTCGGAACGGGACTTGCAATTCACCGAAACGACCCCGCCTCGGTGGATACGAACAAGGACAATGCGATGAGATCGACACGCTCCCTCACCGCCGCTCTGTGCGCGGCGGCCATTCTTCTGACCTGCGCGACTGCGTTCGCCGGCAGTGCCAACGTCGCCGTGGCCGCCAACTTCACCGAGCCCGCCAAGGAGATCGCGGCGCTGTTCAAGGCCAAGACCGGGCACGAACTGGTGATGAGCTTCGGCGCGTCCGGACAGTTCTACACCCAGATCAAGGAGAACGCGCCGTTCGCGATCCTGCTCTCCGCCGACGACGAACGGCCGAAGAAGCTGGTCGACGAGGGCCTCGGCGTCGCCGGGAGCCGTTTCACCTACGCCATCGGCAAGCTCGTGCTATGGAGCAAGGACCCGAACGCGGTGAAAGGCGAGGAAACGCTGAAGGCGAACGCGTTCAACAAGCTGTCGATCGCCAATCCCACCGCGGCGCCCTATGGCGCCGCCGCGGTCGAGACGCTGAAGGCGCTGAAGCTCTATGAGACGATCCAGCCCAAGATCGTCCAGGGCAACACGATCTCGCAGGCGTACCAGTTCGTCGACACCGGCAATGCCGAGCTCGGCTTCGTCGCGCTGTCGCAGCTGATGCCGAACGCCGGCGGCTCGCGCTGGCTGGTGCCGCAGAATCTCTACGGCGAGATCCGCCAGGATGCCGTGCTACTGAAGGCGTCCGCCGGCAACGAGGCCGCCACCGCATTCCTGGCCTTCCTCAAGACCCCGGCAGCCCGTGCGGTCATCGAAAAGTTCGGCTATGCTCTGGATCCGAAGTCGGGCACCTGAGCATTCGGATTCATGAACCTCCACGTCTCCGCCGATATCTGGCAACCGATCCGGCTGACGCTCGAACTGGCAGCGCTCGCGACGATCGTCCTGATGATCGTGGGCACGCCGATCGCATGGTGGCTGGCGCGGTCGCGGGCGTGGTGGAAGGAGGCGGTCGCGGCACTGGTGGCGATCCCACTGGTGCTGCCGCCGACGGTTCTCGGATTCTACCTGCTGGTCGTGCTCGGCCCCAGCGGTCCGGGCGGCGCTCTGGCTTCGCTCTGGGGGGCGCGCACGCTGGCCTTCACTTTTCCGGGCCTGGTGATCGGCTCGGTCCTGTTCTCGATGCCGTTCGTCGTCCAGCCGATCCGCAACGCCTTCGAGGCCATGGGCGAAAAGCCGCTGGAAGCGGCCGCCACTCTGCGCGCCTCGCCCTGGCGCGTGTTCTGGACCATCGCGGTGCCGCTGGCGAGCCCCGGATTTCTCACCGGCGCCATCCTCGGCTTCGCCCATACCGTCGGTGAGTTCGGCGTCGTGCTGATGATCGGCGGCAACATTCCCGGCAAGACCAAGGTGCTCTCGGTTGCGATCTACGACTATGTCGAGACCTCGCAATGGACCGAGGCCTCCGTGCTGGCGCTCGGCATGGTCGTGTTCTCGTTCTGCGTCATTCTGACGATGATGCTGATCGAGAAGAAGATGACGCGCAGCGCGTCATGAGCACGGTCAGGGTCAATTTCCACGGCACGCTCGGTCGCTTCGAGCTGAACGCGCGCTTCGAGGTTCCGGCGCGCGGCGTGACCGCGATCTTCGGTCCGTCCGGTTGCGGCAAGACCGCGGTCATGCGCTGCATTGCCGGCCTCAACCATCTCGCCGGCGGGCTATGCTCCGTCGCCGGCGAGGTCTGGCAGGACGAAAAGCATTTTCGTCCCGTGCATCAGCGTCCGATCGGCTACGTCTTCCAGGAAGCCAATCTGTTTCCGCACCTCTCGGTCCGCCGCAACCTGATGTACGGCCATCCCGGCTCGAGCAGCGCGGCCGCGATCGGCTTCGACGAGGTCGTCGCGCTGCTCGGCCTTGGACGGCTGCTCGACCGCTCGCCGCGCCACCTGTCCGGCGGCGAGCGGCAGCGCGTCGCGATCGGCCGCGCGCTGCTCAGCCAACCGAAGCTGCTGCTGATGGACGAGCCGCTGTCGGCGCTCGACCAGATGACCAAGGATGAGATCCTGCCGTACCTGGAGCGGCTGCACGCCGCCCTCGACCTGCCGATCCTCTATATCAGCCACGACCTCGCCGAGGTCGAGCGGCTTGCCGATCAGCTGGTGCTGATGCGCAATGGCGCGGTCCTGGCTTCGGGCCCCTTGTCCGTGCTGCAGGCCGACCTGTCGCTGCCGCTCGCGCTGTCGCGCGACGCCGCCGTGAGCCTCGACGCCACCGTCACCGCCCAGGATACGGCCGATGGCATGGCGACACTCGAAGTCCCCGGCGGCCAGTTCCTGCTCCCGGCCGAGCCCCTCACGCCGGGGGCGCGCCGCCGCCTGCGCGTGCTCGCTGACGACGTCAGTCTCGCGCTGGAAACGCCGAGCCGCAGCACCATCGTCAACGTGCTCCGCGCCAGAATACTCGAGATCCGCAGCCAGTCGGACCACCGCGTCACGGCCTTGCTCGGACTCGGCGAGGATGGTCACGGCGCGCGGCTGCTGACGCGTGTCACCCAGCGCTCGTGGAATGAGCTCGGCCTGCGGGCGGGGCTTGCGGTCTATGCCCAGGTCAAGGGTGTCGCGCTCGTCCGCCGCGAAGAGCCTATCGCCTGAATCCAAACACCTGGCATTCGGCAACATCGCGCGATGTTGCATACGTGACAATAGCACCCCTCATGTTATATCGTAAACAATACAACTTCGGATGAGACAAAGCGGCAGGCGCTTTGATTTCGTCAATGCAATGAACGAGTTGAGCGGCAGGACATCGTCTGGCCCGGTGCTTGCTATCTGGATCTCGCAACAAGAGGTCATCAGCATGAAAGCCGCCGTCACCTGGCATCCGAACGCGCCCAAGCCGCTTGCGCTGGTGCTGGGCACCAACGAGATCGCCTCCGCCGTCGCGGCCAAGCTCAATCATGCCCGCTTCGCGGTCGTACTATGCCATGACGCCTTCCCGCCGGTGATCCGGCGCGGCATGGCCTTCCATGACGTCCTGTTCGGCGAGACGCGCGACCTCGACGGCGTGATCGGCTCCCGCGCCGAGAGCATCGCCGATGTCGTGCGGATTCACCGTGAGCCAGACCAGGCGGCCGTGACCGGGATGCATCTGACCGACATCATCGCCTTCCGCTATCCGGCCGTCATCATCGACGCCCGCATGCAAAAGCATCTGGCGACGCCGGATCTGCGCGGCGTCGCCGGTATCGCCGTCGGCATCGGGCCGCGTTTCGCGCTCGGGCACAATTGCGACATCGCGAT
Source organism: Bradyrhizobium sp. SZCCHNR1053 (assembly GCF_032381235.1). Taxonomy (NCBI): domain Bacteria; kingdom Pseudomonadati; phylum Pseudomonadota; class Alphaproteobacteria; order Hyphomicrobiales; family Nitrobacteraceae; genus Bradyrhizobium; species Bradyrhizobium sp. SZCCHNR1053. The sequence goes on along the minus strand of NZ_JAUHJM010000003.1, from coordinate 245,209 downwards.
CGAGACTCATCCCCGCGAGACCGGCACGATCTTGGCCCATGGCACGACGCGCGATGCGGACGGCAAGGCACGCGATCTCGGCGGCGCCGGCCGCGAGCGTTTCGTCTATTCGGACCAGGAGGCCGTCTGGCACACCCCCCTCGACATCGGCACCCGGGTCTACAAGGGCCTGCAGCTCGGCTCGCTCGGCGGCACGCCGGTGCTCGCACCGCTCGACGGCGCGCTGCGCGGCATCGCCCGCGACGGCGTACGCGTGCCGGCCAACGTCAAGCTGCTCGAGATCGATCCGCGCGGCCGTCAAGCCGCCTGGACCGGCATGGACGAGCGCGGACAGGCCATCGCGGCGAGCGTCGTCGCGGCCCTTCACCAGATCATGCAAACCGGTCGGAAGGCGGGCCGCGTCTCCGCCAACGTATGAGGAGGACTGCCATGGATGTCGCTGACGTCGGGACTTGTCAGATCGTGGCGCTGCAGGGCGCAGCGTCCAGCGTGATCCAGGAGATGCTCGGCGATTTCGCCACGCGGCTCGGGGACAATGGCCTGCGTGTCTCCGGCGTGATCGAGAGCAGCGCCGACAAGGCCAGGCCATGCAAGGCCATGATGCTGCGCAGCCTCGACGATGGCCGCGTGTTCGCGATCTCTCAGGATCTCGGCCCGGAGTCGCAGGCCTGCAATCTCGACCCGGAGGGCCTCGTGCTCGCCTGCGCCGCCGTGCAGCAGTCGATCTCGCGGGGCACCGACATCGTGATCCTCAGCAAGTTCGGCAAGCAGGAAGCGGCAGGAGGTGGCCTTGCCGATGCCTTCGGCTCCGCCATCGCAGCCGGCCTCCCGGTCATCACGGCGGTCTCACCGGCGATGATGGACGCGTGGACGCGCTTTGCCGGCGCGTTCGCCGAGCACGTTGACGCCGATATCGCGCACCGGCCGGGCTGGATCGAGGCGCGGTACAGCCGCTGGGTGACATCGCGAGCCACCCGTGACATGGTTGGCTCTCAACGCGAGCGGATCGGAATGGGATGAAGCGCGAAGCTCAGGTCGCATTGACCATCAACTTCGGCAATGGCGGCAGCCTGTGCCCGGAGGATCTGCTGCTGATCGATATCATCCGGAGGGAGCGCTCGATCCTCGGCGCCGCGCGCGCGAGCGGCATCTCCTACCGCAAATGCTGGCTGATGGTCGATGCGCTCAACCGCACCTTCGAGACGCCGGTGTTCGAGACACATCCGGGGCGCCGGGGCGGCGGCGCGGAGATCACGCCGTTCGGCGAGCGGCTGATCGCGCTGTACCGCTCAATGGAGCGGCGCACGCGCACCGCAACGGCTGCCGCACTCAGCGAGCTGCAGAAGGCTACGGATCCCCGCTATCAGAAGCGGGCCAGCGGCGCGGCCGAGGCAGCTCCGAAGGCCGAACCGCGCCGGGTCCGATCGCGACGCTCTTGATCATCGCCCAGGCGGACAGATCCGGCTCCAGCGCCAGCCGCTCGACCGACTCCAGCGTCACCAGCGCATGCAGCCTGGTCGCGCCGAGATCGAAGGTAACCCGTACGTAAGGCGGCTCGAGCGGCAGGATCTGCTCGATCCGGCCCGGCAGCCGGTTGGTGATCGACACGTCCATCGGCCGCGACAGCGCGATCGAGACGTCGCGGGCCTCGATGGTCACCGAGACGCCGGCGTCGATCGCCGCGTCCACCATCGGCACGCGCAACTCGCCATCGGCAAAGAACAGCGTCGACATGCCATATTGCGGATCATGGCGCAGCACGCGCGCGGGAACCGTCGTGCTGAGAACGACGGACGAGGCTGAAGACGATGCAGACTGGCCGGTCATCGCGCAGCAGCCTCCACGGCCTCAAGGCCGGTCGTGATCATACAGCACGCGAACGCGGATCGTGCCTTCCACCGCGCGCAGCTCCGACAGCAGCGCCTCGCCCTCGCCGCCGACCACGTCGGTTTCGAGCACGACATAGCCGACCTCGGGATCGGTCTGAAGATATTGCGCGAGGATGTTGATGTTGTGCCGCGCCACCGCCTCGTTGACCTGGCGCAGTACGCCCGGCACGTTGCGGTGGACATGGATGAAGCGCGTGCCGGTCGGGCGCGCCGGCAATTGTACCTGCGGGAAGTTGACGGCGCCAAAAGTCGAACCGACGTCGGAATAGTCGATCAGCTTGCGCGCGACCTCGCCACCAATTCGGTCCTGCGCCTCTTCGGTGGAGCCGCCGACATGCGGGGTCAGGATCACGTTGGGCAGGCCCTGCAGCGGCGAGACGAACGGATCGGCGTTCGATGCCGGCTCCGCCGGGAACACGTCGACCGCGGCGCCGGCGAGCTTGCCCTCGCGCAGCGCGCTGGCCAGCGCTTCGATGTCGACCACGGTGCCGCGCGAATTGTTGATCAGATAGGCCCCGTCCTTCATGTGACGGATCTGGCGCTCGCCGATCATGTTGGCGGTCGCCGGCGTCTCCGGCACGTGCAGCGACACGACGTCGCTCATCGCTAGCAGCTCATCAAGGCTCTCGACCGGCTCGGTGTTGCCGTGGCGGAGCTTGTCGGTGAGATCGAAGAAGATCACCCGCATGCCCATGGCCTCGGCGAGGTTCGACAGCTGCGAGCCGATGTTGCCATAGCCGATGATGCCGAGCGTCTTGCCGCGCACCTCTCGGCTGCCATTGGCCGACTTGTCCCAGCCGCCGGCATGCGCCGACACCGAGCGCGGGAAGATTCGGCGCATCAGCATCACGACTTCGGCGATCGTCAGCTCGGCGACGCTGCGGGTGTTCGAATAGGGCGCATTGAACACGGGGATGCCGAGCCGCTTCGCGGCATCGAGATCGACCTGGTTGGTGCCGACGGAGAAGCAGCCGACCACCATCAGCCGGTCGGCGGCCTGCAGCACGTCGGCGGTGAGATGCGTGCGCGAGCGAATGCCAAGCATGTGCACGCCCGACAGCATACGCTTCAACTCCGCCGAACCGAGCGCCTTCGGCAGCCGTTCGATTTCCGTATAGCCATTGGCCTCGAACATGCGGACGGCCGAGTCGTTCACGCCCTCAAGGAGCAGAACGCGGATCTTTTGCTTGGGCAGCGATAGCGGCATGGGCCTGGCCTGATTCAGTCGTGGATGTGGCGTAGTGTAGCGGTTGTTACAGTCGCGATGCGTTGAAACTTGGTGAATGCGACGCGGCAGGAACGCTTTCTGTCGCTTTCCCAGGGTCTTGTCCACTCCGCACAGGCATTTTGACCGGCGATGCAAAATCAGCGCCTGGCATACCGGCCGCACCGCACGGCCTGCACTGCAACAACCGGAGATCGCTGTTTTGGCTGCTGACAAACCATGCGAGCAGAGCTAGCCTTTCTTCCAATCACAAAATCATCGGGAGGTCAGCATGTCAGACGGGGTTGTCGAGACACGCGCGTCGGAGGTGTCGGCCGGTGAAACGCAGACGGTCGATGTCGCCGTCGTGGGTGCCGGATTTGCGGGGCTGTACCTGCTGCACCGCCTGCGCAAGGCGGGCTTCTCGACCGTGACGCTGGACACGGCAAACGACGTCGGCGGCACCTGGTACTGGAACCGGTATCCCGGCGCGCGCTGCGACATCCAGACCGTCGACTACAGCTACACCTTCGATCCCGAGCTCGAGAAGGCCTGGCAATGGTCGGAGAAATACGCCACCCAGCCGGAGATCCTGCGCTATCTCGGCTTCGTCGCCGACCGCTACGATCTGCGCCGCGACATCCGCTTCGGCACCCGTGTCCTCGGCGCCTCCTGGGACGATGCCAAGGAGCGCTGGCTGCTGACGACCGACAAGGGCCCCGCCGTCTCCTGCCGCCACTACATCATGGCGACCGGCTGCCTGTCGCAGCCGAAGCCGCCGGAAATCGACGGTGTGCACGACTTCAAGGGCGAGATCTACTTCACCAGCCGCTGGCCGCATGACGGCGTCGACCTCCGCGGCAAGCGCGTGGCCGTGATCGGCACCGGCTCCTCCGGCATCCAGTCGATCCCGCTCATCGCCGAGCAGGCAGCGCAGCTCACGGTGTTCCAGCGCACGCCGAACTTTGCGCTCCCTGCGCATAATGGTCCGCTCCCGGCCGATCGCGCCGCGCAGCTCGCAGAGGATCACAACGGGCTGCGCGAGCAGGCGCGCTGGTCGATGACCGGCGTGCCGATTCCGCCGGCCACCGAGTTCAGCTGGCAGATGAGCGAGGCCGAGCGCCGCGAGCGCTTCGAGAAGCTGTGGGCCTCTGGCGACCTCGTCGGCATGCTGACACAGCTCTGGGCCGACCAGGGCGTCGACCCCGACGGCAACGCGCTGCTCGCCGATCTCATCCGCGAGAAGATCCACGAGATCGTCAAGGATCCCGAGACCGCCGCAGCGCTCACGCCCCATGACCATCCGTTCGGCGCCAAACGCCCCTGCCTCGACACCAACTACTATCAGACGTTCAATCGCCCCAATGTCACGCTGGTCAATCTGCGCCAGGAGCCGATCGCGTCCATCACCGCTGATGGCATCAAGACCGACAGGCGCAGCTTCGACATCGACGTCATCGTGTTCGCGACCGGCTTCGACGCCATGACCGGTGCGATCCGCGCCGTGCATCCGATCACCGGGCGCGGCGGCAAATCACTGGAGGATGTCTGGGCCAACGGACCGCAAACCTATCTCGGACTCACGATCGCGGACTTTCCCAATCTGTTTCTGATCACGGGTCCCGGCAGCCCGTCAGTGCTGTCGAACATGGCGGTCTCGATCGAGCAGCATGTCGACTGGGTGGTCGACCGTCTCATCGCCCTTCGCGAGGACGGCTTCACCACCATTGAGCCCACGGAGACCGCGCAGGCCGGCTGGGCCCGCCACATGGCAGACTGCGCGACCGTGACGCTGCATCGGCTCGCCAACACCTGGTACACCGGCGCCAACGTGCCGGGCAAGCCGCAGACGCTGATGCCTTACACCGGCGGCGTCGGCCCCTATCGCGGCATCTGCAACGAGATCGTCAGCCGCGGCATGCTCGGCTTCAAGCTGTCAGGTCCGAACGGCGCGTCCCAATGCAATGACGGCGAGATCGTGCGGCTGCAGCCGGATGTCCGGCTGGTGCTGAACATGCTGGCCGAGATGAACCTGCCGCCGATCGAATCGATGGGCGCGGCCGGCGCCCGTGAATTCGTCGCGCAGTTCAACGCGACGAGGCCGCCGGGACGTCCCGTTGGCGAAGTCAAGGATGGCACATTGCAGGGCGCTGATGGTCCCCTGGCCTACCGGCTCTATCGTCCGGCGACGCCCGGCCCGCATCCGATCGTGGTGTACTTCCATGGCGGCGGCTGGGTCCTCGGCGACGAGCAGTCGGACGATCCGTTCTGCCGCGACATGTGCCGCCGCTCCAACATGATTTTCGTCAGCGTGAACTATCGCCATGCGCCCGAGCACCGCTTCCCGGCGGCGGCTGAGGACGGCTATGCGGCGACGCGCTGGGTGGCCGAGCACGCCGCCGAGCTCGGCGGACGCGAGGGACCGGTGCTGGTGGCAGGGTGGAGCGCCGGCGGCAACATCGCTGCGGTCACCTGCCAGCTCGCGCGAGATCGCGACGGGCCTGATATCGGCGGCCAGCTGCTGCTGTGCCCGGCCACCGACTGCAGCTTCGATCGTCCGTCCTACACGGAGAATGCGACCGGCTACTTCCTGACGCGGTCGCTGATGTACTGGTTCTGGGACATCTACTGCTCGCCGGCGGATCGCACCGATCCGCGCGCATCGCCGTTGCGGGGCAAGCTGCAGGGCCTGCCGCCGGCCTACATCGTCACCTGCGAGTTCGATCCGCTGCGCGACGAGGGGATTGCCTATGCGGAAGCCCTCGCCGCCGCGGGCGTGCCGGTCGGACAGCTCAGGGCGCACGGCCACTTCCATTCGTCGTTCATGATGGTCGACGTCGTCATCACCGGCGTCGGCGGCCGCATGCGGATGGCGGAGGCGCTGCAGGCGTTCACCCAGTCTGCGGAAGAAGGCGAATCGCTGGAGATCAACGCCGCCGCGAGCTGACCAGCGGAGGCTGCGGCCGAGCAGTATCGCAACGGCCCGCAGCCTTGCGGGCCGTTGCTGCGACGCGCAGCTTGCGTCGGATCGCCCACGCTGTCACCGAGACGACGAGCCACGCCGTCGCTGCGGCGGCGAAGGCGGTCGCGACGCTTAGCTGAACCAGCATGGAGAATACGGCCGCGAACGCCAGCATGCCGAGGCTGCCGAGCACCGCGCCTACGGTGTCGAGCGCAGCCGCTTCGCGTCCGCGCCGCTCCCCGAAGAATCCCTGTTGGCGCTTGCGCCTGATCTCGTGCGCCTCGATCAGGGTGACGCTGGCGCAGAAGATGGCGGGCAATGCCAGGAAGAGGCCGCCGATCGCAGGACCGAAGGCCTTGGCAATGAGCCCCGCGGCGACTGTCGCGGCGCCGCCCAGCGCGAAGCGGATGACGTATTCGTGCCACTTGCCGTCCTTCAGCGCCGAGGGCGAGATGCGGATCAGCATCACGCGCCTCCAGAGAAGACCGCCTGGAGTCCGAGCGCCGCCACCAGCCAGACGACCGTCGCGAGCAGGCTCGCAGTCAACGCGCGCAGATGCAGCCGCATCAGCAGTTGGCACACGATCATGCTGTAGAGACAGAGCGCGACGGCGCCGAACATCATCGAACGGCTCTGGACCGCCGCGTAGGCGGCGTCATGTGTGACGATCGCAATGCCAAGCGTCGCCAGCGCAACCGAGGGCGCGGCTCCGAACAATCCGGCAAAGCTCTTCGGACGCAGCACGTCGCCAATCATCGCGAATGCCGGAACGATGACGCCGCCGATCAGGAAGCGGATGACGTATTCGGTCATGTCCGGCTTGCTCCCGGTGGTTCGTAGCCGGTCCACGGGCGCAAGCTGCGCTCGAGGGCAGCGCCGAGCATGAATCCGACAACGACGTCGCTGGCCCAATGCGCCAGCAGCATCACGCGCGTGATGCTGAGCCCGACGGCAGCACTCCTCACCGCAATCCTTGCGCGTGCCGGCAGCGGACCGGCGGCGGAGTAGAGCGCACCCATGTGCAGCGCATGTCCCGAGGGAAAGGCGTCCTGTGCATGGCCGGACGGCGCCACGCCGTGGAGATGGCCGCGCAAGGTGGTGCGATCCGGCCGGGTCTGATCGAAGATGGCCTTCAAGGCATGCGGCAGAGCCGAAGCCGCAACCGTGACCACCAATGCATGAGTGGTCGTCGCACGAACGCGGCTGCTTTGGCTGCGCGTCACCAGCCAAGCCACCGATGTCAGGGCCAACCACACCTTCTCGTCCGCACCCCACGCGAGGCCGCGTGCGAGCTTTTGCAGCCACGGCTCCGTGGTTCGTGCAGCTACGTCCGCAATGATGCGGTCCGCCTTGGTCGGCTCGACGTGGATGGCCGTGGCGGAACTTTGCTTGCGAGAGGGCACCGAAATTGCCGGTGTGATCTTCTTCCCGATGGCGCGGATCATGGCACTTGCGAAGGACGAACAATATGTTCACCTACAACGCCGAGCCCTCACAACGGGTTTCGGGAACAGTCACGAAACTGTCACGAGTTACCAGCTCAGCCCTGACCGCGAATAGCCTCGTCATACGCCTCGACCGAGGCTCGAGCTGTCTCCCGCACATCGCTCGCGCTCATGCCCGGCTTGTACAGGCTCGAGCCGAGACCGAAGGCGCGCACGCCGACGGCGACGTAGGAGGCGAGCGTCTTGTCCGACACACCGCCGACGGCGCCGACCACGACGCCTTTCGGCAGGACTGCAAGTTGCGCTGCAATCCCCGACGGACCGAGCACTGACGCCGGAAAGTATTTCAGGGCCGAGGCGCCGCAATGCAAAGCCAGAAAGGCCTCGGTCGGCGTGAAGACCCCGGGCATGGTCACCATGTCATAGGCCTGCGCCGTCGCCAGCACTTCGACGTCGACGTTCGGGCTGACCATCAGGCGCCCGCCGGCCTCCGCAACGCGCACGCAATCCGCGGCATTGACGACCGTTCCTGCGCCGATCAGGCAGTCCTTGCCGAACCGAGATGCCAGACGCTCGATCGAGACGAACGGTTCCGGCGAGTTGAGAGGAACCTCGATCAGCTCGAAACCGGCTTCGATCAGGACATCGACGATGGCCTCGGACTCGTCGGGTTTGATACCGCGCAGGATCGCAACGAGCGACCGCTTCACATGCGGCCAGGCGACGGACTGTGTCATTTCAGAAACGCGCTCCCCAGATCTGCCGCGCGGCCTTGAGCAGGCCGCGGCGTGACGCCTGTTCGGCATCGCATTCATTCACATCGAAACCAGCAGCGGCCAGCGCCTCGCGATAGAGGCGGCCGAGCCGGCCCGCTCCGATCAACCGGAGTGGAAGCTCGGCGCCGAACCGCGCGCGCGCATCGGCGATTTCGCTGCCGATCAGAATCCCGGAGAGCCTTGCAGCTCCATCGGACCGCCGCTCGAAGCCGAGGAGCTGCGCCGCGCGCAGCCGGAACAGCGCGTTCGTCAGTGCCGTCGGCGCGGCCAGCGCCGCCGCGAGGCTCTCGCGGAACGCCGTGTCGTGCTCGACGGTCGAGGCTTCCGGTTCGACGGCATGCATGAGGATGCTATGCTGAGAGACCACCGCGAACAGCTCACCGGTCATGTAGGTGGCGAAGTCGATCACCACGCCGGCATCGATCTGGATCCATTTGCTGTGGGTGCCCGGAATGCAGACGATCCCGGTGAATTCCGGCTCGGTGACGCCGAGCAGCTGGGTTTCCTCGCCGCGCATCACGTCCGGCCGGTCCGCGCGAACCTGCGCCAGTCCCGGCAGAATTCTGACGTCGCGGTCGGCGTCGACACTGATCGCTCCGGCATACAGCGCATCCAGACGGGTGGGCGTGTGCAGATACGGCGCCTCGACCCAGCCTTGCCGCGCGCCGGCCATGCCGCAGATCAGCACCGGAACATCGGCCGGTGCGGCAAGCTTCGCCAGATGATCACGCAGCACCGGCGCGAAGCCTGATGTCGCGCAATGCAGCATGCCCCCGCCACCACGGCTCTCGGCAAGCTCCGTCCCGTCTCCGGCCATAAGCCAGGCACGGAAACTGGAGGTTCCCCAGTCGACGGCGACAAAGGCCGGCGTTGCTGACGAATAGACGGCGGTCACATCCTGCTCCCGAACACTTCCACATCTGGCAATGGCACGCCGGGCGGGCCACGCAAACAACAAATTGCATCATGCACGATTATGCACGTTGTTGTTCTTGTTCATGCATGGTAACAAGCGGCATGTCAGACCTTCCACTGGCGCGCCGCGACCAGATCGCCGGCCGCCTCTCTGCGGGGCAAGCGGTCATCGCGACCGCCCTCGCCGACGAATTCGGCGTCTCCGAGGATGCGATCCGGCGCGATCTTCGCGCGCTTGCCGCCGAAGGACGCTGCCGCCGCGTGTATGGCGGCGCATTGCCGATCGTCGGCGGCATGGCACCGATGGCGGCGCGTATCGGGCAAGATCGCGAACGCAAGCTGGCGCTCGCCCGGTCGGCCGCCCGCAGCATCGCGCGTGGGGAGTTTCTCTTCCTCGATAGTGGCAGCACCAATCTCGCCCTCGCTGAAGTCCTGCCCGATGATTTCGATCTCACCGTCGCGACCAACGCCATCGACATTGCCGCAACCGTGCTGCATCGGCAGGACCTGCAGTTGATCGTGATCGGCGGCTCCGTTCACCCCGCAGTCGGCGGCTGTGTCGACGCCGACGCCATCATGCAGGTACAGCGCTTGAACATCGACCGCTGCTTCATCGGCGCCTGCGCTGTATCGGCGCAAGGCGGCATCAGCGCGGTTGATCCGACTGACGCAACGTTCAAGCGAACGCTGCTGTCGCTGAGCCGCGTAAGCGTCGCAATGGTCACCAACGAGAAGCTCGAGACCCGAGCCCCCCACCGTATCGCCGGCGCCAAGACGATCAGCCAGCTCACCGTCGAGCATGATGCGCCGGCGGCCCGACTCGCCCTGCTCAGACGGGCGGGAGCTACCATCATGACCGCCACCCCGCCCGGATGACGGCGCCTTCGGAGTTTCAGGAATCTTCCAGATGAGTTCGGATCACCGCGCGGCGCGGCTCGCGACACGCCTGGCCTTTTTCGTCGCCGGCTTCGGCATCGCCTGCTGGGCGCCGCTGGTGCCGTTCGCCAAGCAGCGGCTGGGGGTCGACGATGCGACGCTCGGGCTGCTGCTGCTCTCGCTCGGCGTGGGCTCGGTCGCATCGATGTTGGCGGCAGGTCTCCTGAGCGCCCGCTACGGCAGCAAGCCCGTCGTCATCGTCAGCGGCATCGCCTTGAGCATGCTGCTGCCCCCGCTGACGATCGCCTCAACGCCAGCCACGCTCGGGCTTGCGCTGTTCGCCTTTGGCGCGGCGCTCGGCTCGCTCGACGTCGCCGTGAACATCCAGGCGATCGACGTCGAGCGGCTGAGCGAGCGTCCGCTGATGTCCGGCTTCCACGCGCAGTTCAGCATCGGCGGCTTCGCAGGCTCCGGCGTCATGACTGCGCTGCTCGCGTTCGATGTCGCGCCGCTGCTCGGCACGCTCGCCTGCTGTGCGCTCGCCCTGGCCACGATGACCGTGGCTGCCCCACGACTGATAGCGAGCAAACCGGCGCAATCGGGCCCTCTGCTCGTGCTTCCTCACGGCGCAGTGCTGCTGCTGGCGGCGCTCGCCGCGATCATGTTCCTGGTCGAGGGTGCGATGCTCGACTGGAGCGCGCTGTTGCTCGCCGGGTCGGGCCGCCTGCCGGCCGCGCAAGCCGGGCTGGGCTACATCATGTTCTCGATCGCAATGACCGCCGGGCGTCTCGTCGGCGATGCCGTGGTTGCACGGATCGGCGATCGCGCGACGTTACTGGGGGGCAGCGTCATCGCGATCACCGGCTTCGTCGTGCTGCTCGCGGTTCCCTGGATTGTTGCTGCCATGGCCGGCTTCGCGCTGATCGGCTTGGGTGCATCGAACCTGGTCCCGGTGCTGTTCCGCCGGGCCGGCGCGCAGACCGCGATGCCGGTCGGGCTGGCCGTCGCCGCCGTCACCACCGCCGGCTACTCCGGCGTACTGCTTGGGCCCGCCGGCATCGGCTTCGTCGCCGCGGCCACCAGCCTGCCGGCCGCGTTCTGGATGTTGGCCGCACTACTCGTCATTGTGCTTCTGAGCGCACCACGCGTCGTAGCTGCGCCAAATTAGGAACGAGCCCGGTGCTTGGCTTTGATACGCATCTCATGCCCCAGCCAAGAGCAGAATCGGACGCGCCCCCAATATCGTCACTCTCATTCTCATCATCGTCGGCGCGGCGTAGACGGCAATCCTGGAATCCGCGCTCGCGGCCATCGTAGCCTGCCCGCCTGCCCCGCTTCGTGCGCCGCCCCGCAACGCAGGTTGCAGACATCGCCTCCCTTGCGAAGCTCGTCCGGACGGCTCAGGATCGCCGGACAGACAGCGGAGCAGTCTAGTGGAGATCGATGGCGAGGCCCCTGCGGACGAAGACGGATTTGCCGACACACAGGCGCGCGACGCGCATTTCCTGCGCCACAGCTTCGCTGTCGCCCTCCGCTCGATGTCACACGGCAATCACCCGTTCGCCGCCATTCTCGTCGATGCTGACGGCAGGGTCCTGATCGAAAGTGAAAACGGCTACCTGCCAGCGCGCGATGCCACAGCGCATGCAGAGCGACTGGTCGCGACGCAGGCCTGCACGTCGATTGCCCCCGAGATCAGAGCTGTGGCTACGCTGTATTCGTCGGCAGAGCCGTGCGCGATGTGCGCGGGCGCCATCTACTGGGCCGGCATCGGACGCGTGGTCTACGGCCTCAGCGAGCGGCGGCTACGCGACCTTACCGGCAACCATCCGGAGAACCCGACGCTCGACCTGCCCTGCCGCGAGGTGTTCGCGAGCGGCCAGCGCGCAACCGAGATTGTCGGCCCCTTGTTGGAGGAGGAAGCCGCGGCGCTGCATGAAGGAGCCTGGGACAAATGAAGCAGGCGCCGCGACCGAGCCGCGGCGCCTTCTTCGAGTGCTTCGATCCGTATCAGAACTTCACGGTCACGCCCGAGTAGAGCGACGACTCGGTGCAAGCGCCCGTGGCGACGCGAGTGCCGCCGCCACCGGCGACGGAACAGCCGACCGCGTTGTTGTGGTCGAGGCCGAACTTGTTCTGCCAGTAGCGATAGGCCACCCAGACGTCGATCATGTGGCTCTGCTTCTCACCCCACATCGCCTTCGACGCATCGAAGGTCAGGCGGATCGGCTCGGAGTTGAACTCGACCTTGGTCGGATAGACGCCGTTCGCGACGCTGGCCGGGAGCGGCTCGGTATCGGTGCCCTTCTTGCCGTACCAGCCGGCGCGACCCGAGATCGAGAAGAACTGCATGCTCTCAGGCAGGAAACCGAGATCCATGTAGTAGTTGGTCTCGACCGCCCAGGTTGGCTTGAACGAGGTGTTGCCGTCGGAGATGCAGGGGTTCGACCAGCCGGCGCCGCACTGCGAGAACGAGTTGTGGTTGGCGAACTCCCAGTACATCAAGGGAGCGACGTTGAAGTAGCCCTTGTAAGGCAGGTTGAACGCGAACTGCAGACCGGCGACGACGTCACGCTTGGCCGCGCCGAAGTAGCGGTTCTCGGTATTGGCATCCATGCCCACTTCGAACGAGATGTTCTGCAGCGGCCCCACCGTGAAGGCCTTGGTGTTGAAGATCTGGTTCCAGCCGAAGGTCGAGCGGAACAGGCCGTAGATCTCGGTCGCACCGGCGCAGCTCGCCGGCGTGAACGCGAAGCCCGCGTTGGGCGAGACGATGCCGCCGGTCTGCGTGCAGGGCCCCGCCGGGTCGTTGTGGTCCGACTTGAACAGCGAGATCGTGAAGAAGTTGGTGCCGTAACCCCAGACGTCGAAATGGGTGAACGAATAGACCTGCTTGGCGGTCTTGGCGTTGAACGTGCCGTTGCCGTTGACGCTCCACGCACCAGGCTGGCTGGCATCGAAGATGTAGGAGTAGCTGACGCGATTATCGACGACGAGGAAGAACGGCACCTCGGCCGGAGCCTTCTTCGCGATCGCCTTGGCGGGCAGGTCAGCAGCCCCTGCGACACCGACTGAGCTAAGCGCTACCGCGCCCAGCGCGACGGCCGCCGCGATTGTTTGACGTAACGACATTCAGAACACCCCCAGTTGACAAGCGCCGATTCCCGACTTGCATGCACAGTTGCGCCGTTCCACCGGCTGGAGAAGCCTCAACTTTCTCCAGGACTTGCCCGCAGTTTGATCAAGGTTCCGCCGTATTGCAGCAGCGACGACAGCAGACGCAGGCCTGAACATGGGACGATTGGCCGCGGCCTCGATGCTCCCAAATTCCGATCTTGCCGCTTCACATTGCAGAAGTTTTTCCGAAAGCCCCCGCGTGGCCTTCCGCGCGCTTTCGCGAGCAAGCCTGGGCGCAAGCGCGCCCCTGACGCGTATTGGATGACGCTGCTCATCCAACGTGCAGCTTGCCGCGGCGGATCGATTTCCGGCCAGTGTCTCAAAAGTGCCACAGCGCTTTATCGATCACAGCTGATTGCAGCGTACGCTGCTTGCAACCAAGGGCGCGCTGCATTCGCCGATCGCCGCGCGATGGGCGCTTGGACAAGAGTTGGGCAGAGGATGGCGCTTTTCGCCTCTTACGCGCCGCGGAAAATTAGATCACAATTGAGGCATCTTCGTTCCCCTGCCCCCACGACGCAGCAAATGCCTGAACCCGCGCCGGCCGATCCGAACCCTATGCCTCCGCTCCTGCAGACGATCGGGTTGACCAAGCGCTATGGCGACTTCCTTGCCAACGACGAGATCGACATCGAGATCCGGCCACGCGAGATACACGCTTTGCTCGGCGAGAACGGTGCCGGCAAGTCGACGCTGGTGAAGACGATCTACGGACTGGTGCAGCCGAGCGCCGGTGAGTTGCGCTGGCAGGGTGTGCCCATCAAGCTGTCCGGCCCGGCCGAGGCGCGATCTCTCGGCATAGGCATGGTGTTTCAGCATTTCTCCCTGTTCGACAACCTCACCGTGGCTGAGAACGTGGCGCTCGGGCTCGACGGCAAAGAGCCATTCAAGGCCATGTCAGCGCGGCTCGCGGACGTCGCGCGCGACTACGGACTGCCGCTCGATCCGAAGCGCGAGGTCTGGCAATTGTCGGTCGGCGAGCGGCAGCGCATCGAGATCGTGCGGGCGCTGATGCAGAGTCCGAAATTCCTCATCCTGGACGAGCCCACCGCCGTGTTGACGCCGCAGGAGGCCGACCAGCTGTTCGTCGTGCTGGAGCGACTGAAAGCAGAAGGCCGCGCCATCCTCTACATCAGCCACAAGCTCGAGGAGGTGAAGCGGCTGTGCGACACCGCCACCATCCTGCGCAGCGGCAGGAAGGTCGCGACCTGCAATCCGAAGCTGGAGACGGCTGCCTCGCTGGCCCGCATGATGGTGGGGACCGAGATCAAGGAAGTGAAGCCGCCGGCCAAGCGGCGCACCACCGTGCCGCGCCTGGTCGTCAATGATCTCACCCTCGCCCCCAGCGAGCTGCATGGCGTGGGCCTCAAGAACATTTCCTTCGAGCTGAAGGGCGGCGAGATCCTCGGCATTGCCGGTGTCGCCGGCAACGGCCAGGACGAGCTATTTGCTGCGCTGTCCGGCGAACGCCTCGTCAAGGAGCCCGGCACGATCATCATCGAGGGCCTCGCTTGCGGCAATCTCTCGATCAGCCAGCGCCGCAAGATGGGAGCCGCCTTCGTGCCGGAGGAGCGGCTGGGGCACGGCACCGCCCCGCGGATGAAGCTGTCGGAGAATGCGCTGCTGACGGGACACGCGGCCAGCGACATGGTCCGGCACGGCTTCATCAACGCGGCAGCGACGCTGCGGACCGTCGATCGCACCACCGAGACATTCGATGTCCGCAAGGCGAAGCGCGATCCGGAAGCGGCGAGCCTGTCCGGCGGCAATCTGCAGAAGTTCGTCGTCGGCCGCGAGATCCTGCGCACGCCGGCGGTGCTGGTCGTCAACCAGCCGACCTGGGGCGTCGACGCCGGCGCCGCCGCGATCATCCGCCAAGCGCTGATCGATCTCGCCAGCGCGGGCGCTGCCGTCCTCGTGACCAGCCAGGACCTCGACGAACTCATCGAGATCGCCGACCGCATCGCCGTGATGTTTCACGGGCAGCTTTCGAAGGCGCTGCCACGCGCGGAGGCGACGCGCGAAAAGCTCGGCCTGTTGATGGGCGGCGCCAGCATCGAGAAGGAGGCCGCGCATGCAGCTCGTGCTTGAGAAGCGCGCCGAGCGCTCGCGCATCATTGCGCTGGTTTCGCCGCTGATCGCGATCGCGCTGACGCTCGTCACCATGAGCGTGCTGTTCGCCGTGCTCGGTAAGAACCCGATCACTGCGCTCGGCGTCTACTTCATCGCGCCGCTCACCGACGGGTATTCGCTGCAGGAGATCGCGGTGAAGGCCACGCCGCTGGTGATGATCGCGATCGGCCTGTCGCTGTGCTACCTCGCCAACGCCTGGAACATCGGTGCCGAGGGCCAGTTCCTGATCGGCGCCGTGGCCGGCAGCTGGATCGCGGTGAAGACGCAGGGCACCGAGGCGGGACACTGGGTGCTGCCGGCAATGCTGGTCGCAGGTGCCGCGGCCGGCGCCCTCTATGCGCTGATCCCGGCGCTGTGTCGCGTCAAGTTCGGCGCCAGCGAGATCCTCACCAGCCTGATGCTGGTCTACGTCGCCGATCTCCTGCTCGACTATCTCGTCCGCGGCCCCTGGCGCGACCCCGCCGGCTTCAACTTCCCCACAACGGCGGAGTTCGATCCGGTCGCGACCGTACCCGTGCTGATCGAGGGCGGACGCCTGCATCTCGGCAGCATCATCGCGCTGATTGTCGTTGCCGGCGCCTTCGTGCTGCTCGAGCGCACCATCAAGGGGTTCGAGATCCGAGTCGTGGGCGTGGCGCCGCGTGCGGCACGGTTCGGCGGCTTCAATGCGAACCAGCTCATCCTTCTGACGTTCGCCGTGTCGGGCGCATTGGCCGGTCTCGCAGGGATCATCGAGGTGGCGGGCCCCATCGGACATCTGCAGCCCGGCATCTCGCCGGGCTATGGTTTCACCGCGATCATCGTGGCCTTTCTCGGGCGGCTCAACCCGGTTGGAATATTCATTGCAGGGCTTTTCCTCGCGTTGACGTTCATTGGCGGCGAGCAGGCCCAGATCACGATGAAGATTCCACTCGATGTGACCAAGGTGTTCCAGGGCATCCTGCTGTTCTACGTGCTCGCCTGCGATTCGCTCATCCTCTACCGTTTCAAGCTCGTCTTGGCCGCGCGGCAGGTGCAAAGTGGTGCTGGTTGAAGCAATCATCCTGTCGGTGCTCGCCGCCTCGACGCCGCTGCTGCTGGCGGCCACCGGTGAGCTGGTCACCGAGCGCTCGGGTGTCCTCAATCTCGGCGTCGAGGGCATGATGATCGTCGGCGCGGCCTGCGGCTTCGGTGGGGCCTGGCTGTCCGGCTCGATCATCGTCGGCGCGCTGTGCGGCATCGTCGCCGGCATGCTGATGTCCTTGATCTTCGCGTTCATGACCCTTGGCCTCGCCGTGAACCAGGTGGCGACGGGCCTCGCGCTGACCATCCTCGGCATCGGTCTGTCCGGCCTGATCGGCGCGCGCTTCGTCGGCGAGCGCATCAGCACCGCGCCGCACCTCTCCATCCCCGGCCTCAGCGACATCCCGCTGGTCGGCCGTATCGTGTTCGGCGAGGACGCGTTCGTCTATCTGTCGCTTGCCTTGATCATCGCCGTCTGGTGGTTCCTGTACCGCACCCGTGCCGGCCTGGTGCTGCGCGCCTGCGGCGACAACCATGTCTCCGCCCACGCGCTCGGCTATCCCGTGCTGCGCATCCGTTTGCTCGCGGTGTTGTTCGGCGGCGGCTGCGCCGGGCTTGCCGGCGCCTATCTGCCGCTCGCCTACACGCCGTTCTTCATTCCCGGCATGACCGCGGGGCGCGGCTGGATCGCGCTGGCGCTGGTCGTGTTCGCATCCTGGCGGCCGGGCCGCCTCGTCATCGGCGCCTATCTGTTCGGTGCGGTGACGATCCTGCAGCTGCATGCGCAAGGCGCCGGCGTCGGCATCCCCTCGCAGTTCATGTCGGCGCTGCCGTACCTCGCCACCGTGATCGTCCTGGTGCTGCTGTCGCGCGCCCGCACCGGCGGCTCCACCGCGCCGGCGGCGCTGGGGACGGTGTTCGTGCCGGATCGCTGAAGCAATCATCCGGAGCGCCAGCGATGGGGCGCGACGCTCTGGCTCACGAGGTTTCCCCCCGACTGTTTGGAGATATTGACGATGATGAAAAGGCTTCTGGGGGCTGCCGCCGCGTTGGTGCTGGCGGGAAGCATCGCCGGCGTGGCGCACGCCGCCGACAAGCTGAAGATCGGCTTCATCTACCTCGGGCCGATCGGCGACCTCGGCTGGACCTATCAGCATGAGCTCGCGCGCCAGGCGCTAGTGAAGGAGCTCGGTGACAAGATCGAGACGACCTATCTCGAGAATGTGCCGGAAGGACCCGACTCCGAGCGCGCCATCGAGCAGTTGGTCCGCGCCGGCAACAAGCTGATCTTCACGACCTCGTTCGGCTACATGGATCCGACCCTGAAGGTCGCCAAGAAATATCCCAACGTGCATTTCGAGCACGCCACCGGCTACAAGCGCGACAAGAACATGTCGACCTATTCGGCGCGCTGGTATCAGGGCCGCTACATCCAGGGCATCATCGCCGGCAAGATGTCGAAGGCCGGCGTGCTCGGCTATATCGGCTCGTTCCCGATCCCGGAGGTTATCTCTGGCATCAACGCCACGATCATCGGCGCGCAGACGGTCAACCCGAACATCAAGGTTAAGATCATCTGGGCCAACACCTGGTTCGACCCGGGCAAAGAAGCCGACGCCGCCAAGGCGCTGATCGACCAGGGCGCCGACATCATCATGCAGCACACCGACAGCCCGGCCGCGATGCAGATCGCAGCCGAGCGCGGCAAGCTCGCCTTCGGCCAGGACTCCGAGATGATCAAGTTCGGCCCCAAGGCGCAGCTCACCTCGATCCTCGACACCTGGGGCCCCTACTACATCGCGCGCGTCAAGGCCGAGCTCGACGGCACCTGGAAGTCGGAGGACACCTGGGGCGGCCTCGATTCCAAGATCTTCGAGATGGCGCCCTACACCAACGTGCCCGATGACGTGAAGAAGCTGGCGGAGGAGACCCAGGCGGCGATCACCGCCGGCAAGCTGCACCCGTTCAAGTGCCCGGTGCTCGGCCAGGACGGCAAGGAGATCGAGTGCAAGGGCGGCGACCATCTCGCCGACGGCCAGATCCTCGGCATGAACTTCTACGTCAAGGGCATCGACGACAAGGTGCCGGGCAAGTAATCAAGCTGGAGCTGCCGATCACCCTGCGGCTCTGCTGCGGCAGGGTGATCGGTGCTCACATTTGAGTTGGACCTTTTGTTACGACGGATGATGAGGTAGATCGTTACCCGAATGCATCGTGTGGTACGGCCGCATCGTCTGGGTCGAGTCCAATGATGCTCCACCTTGCGATGCCTTGACAGCCGTAACCGGGAGTTCCAACTGTGAACAGATCTATCCTGCTCGTTGCCGTCTGCACGTCGGCGCTACTGACGACTCCAGCCGCTTTCGCCAAGACGCTGGTTTTCTGCTCGGAAGGCAGCCCGGAGAACTTCTATCCCGGTGTCAACACAACTGGGACATCGTTCGATGGCAATGAGCCAATCTACAACCGCATCGTCGAGTTCGAGCGCGGCAGCACGCAAGTCGTGCCAGGTCTCGCCGAAACATGGACGATCTCGCCCGACGGCACCACCTACACGTTCAACCTCCGCAAGGGCGTGAAGTGGCATTCGACCTCCAAGTCGTTCAAGCCGACACGCGACTTCAATGCCGACGACATTCTGTTCTCGATCGAGCGGCAATGGAAGGAGGATAATCCCTATTTCAAGGTGACGAGCCCGAACCATTCGTATTTCGGCGACATGGCGATGCCGAAACTTTTGAAGTCGGTCGAGAAGATCGACGATTATACGATCAAGGTGACCCTCAATCAGCCGGAAGCCCCTTTCCTCGCGGATCTCGCGATGCCGTTCGCCGCGATCCAGTCGAAGGAATATGCCGACGCGATGCTGAAGGCCGGTACGCCCGAGAAAATCGACCAGGATCCGATCGGCACTGGTCCATTCTACCTCGTACAGTATCAAAAGGACGCCGTGATCCGGTACAAGGCGTTTCCCCAATATTGGGGCGGCAAGGCCAAGATCGACGACCTCGTCTATGCGATCACGCCGGATGCATCCGTTCGCTGGGCCAAGCTGCAGAAGGGCGAATGCGACGTGATGCCCTATCCGAACCCGGCCGACATCGACACGATCAGAAAGGACCCGAACGTCACCGTGCTGGAGCAGCCGGGCCTCAACGTTGGGTATCTCGCCTTCAACACGCAGAAGAAGCCGTTCGATGACGTGCGCGTGCGTAAAGCGCTCAGCATGGCGATCAACAAGCAGGCGATCATCGACGCGGTCTATTTGTCGACCGGCATCGCGGCAAAGAACCCGATCCCGCCGTCGATGTGGTCCTACAACGACGCCGTCAAGGACGATCCCTATGACCCCGACGCGGCCAAGAAGCTTCTCGCCGATGCCGGATTCCCGAACGGCCTGGAGACCGATCTGTGGGCCATGCCGGTGCAGCGTCCCTACAATCCGAATGCCAAGCGCATCGCCGAGCTGATGCAGGCCGATCTCGCCAAGATCGGCGTCAAGGCCGAGATCAAGTCGTTCGAATGGGGCGAATACCGCAAGCGGCTGCAGGCCGGCGAGCACCAGATGGGCATGTACGGCTGGACCGGCGACAACGGCGATCCCGATAACTTCCTGCACACCTTGCTGGGCTGTGCTTCGGCGGCGGGATCGGGGTCGAACATCGCAAAGTTCTGCTACAAGCCGTTCGACGAACTGGTCGTAAAGGCCAAGACCGTCAGCGACCAGGCCGAGCGTGCCAAGCTCTACGAACAGGCCCAGGTGGTCTTCAAGGAGCAGGCACCGTGGTTCACGATCGCGCATGCGGTGCAGTTGAAGCCTGTCAGCAAACGCGTGATCGACTTCAAGCTATCGCCGTTCGGACGCCACAGCTTCTATGGCGTCGACGTCAGGGATTAGCGGACCTCAGGGCGAAGCAGCTTTCGCTGCTTCGCCGCTTCCGCTTCGCTGCCTCCCGAAGACCTTCCGGGGAAAGTTGACAGAGCTCTGCATGTTGCGGTTCGTCTTTACCCGGCTGAGCCTCGTGGTCCCGACCTTCATCGGCATCACGTTGCTCGTGTTCGTGCTGATCCGCCTCATCCCCGGCGACCCTATCGAAACCATGGCCGGCGAGCGCGGCATCGATCCCGCCCGCCTCGCGCAATTGCGCAAGGATTACGGTTTCGATCAGCCCGTGCTGGTCCAGTATGGCCTCTATCTGTCGCGGCTGGCGCACGGAGATTTCGGCCGCTCGATCGTCACCCATGAGCCGGTGATTGCCGAATTCCAGACCTTGTTCCCCGCGACGGTCGAACTGTCGGTCTGCGCGATCCTGTTTGCGCTGTGCGTGGGGCTGCCGGCCGGCATCATCGCCGCGGTCAGGCGCAATTCGATCTTCGATCACGGCGTGATGGGGATCTCGCTCACCGGCTATTCGATGCCGATTTTCTGGTGGGGACTGCTGCTGATCCTGCTGTTTTCGGTGCAGCTCGGATGGACGCCGGTGTCGGGCCGGATCGCGGTGCAGTATTTCATCGAGCCGGTGACCGGCTTCCTGCTGATCGATACGCTCCTGGCCGGTGATGTCGGCGCGTTTCGTTCGGCCCTGTCGCATCTCGTCCTGCCGACGATCGTGCTCGGCACGGTACCGCTCGCGGTGATCGCCCGCATGACGCGATCGGCCATGCTGGAGGTCCTCGGCGAGGACTACATCCGCACCGCCCGCGCCAAGGGGCTGCCGCCGTTCCGCGTGATCGCGATTCACGCCTTGCGCAATGCGCTGATCCCGGTGGTGACGGTGATCGGGTTGCAGGTCGGCGTACTGTTCACCGGCGCCATCCTTACCGAAACCATCTTTTCCTGGCCGGGCGTGGGCAAATGGCTGATCGAGGGCATCAACCGCCGCGACTATCCGGTGCTGCAGGGCGGCACGCTGCTGATCGGCGCGATCGTCATGACCGTCAATCTGCTGGTTGATATCGCCTATGGGCTGATCAATCCCCGCATCCGGTACACGCGATGAGCGCCGAGAACCTCCCAACCCGCATCGTTGTCGCGCAAGCGGACGCGCCACCGTCTCCATTGCTGGAGTTCTGGCAAGACTTCCGGAAAAATGCCGGGGCCGTCGCGGGCCTGGTCGTCATCGCGGTCCTGATCCTGCTCGCGCTGTCGGCCGATGTCGTCGCGCCGCATTCGCCTGTGCTCACCGACAATGCGGCGTTCCTGAAGCCTCCCTTCTGGCAACAGGGTGGATCGCTGTCCTATCCGCTCGGCACCGACGCGATCGGGCGCGATATTCTGTCCCGTCTCATCCACGGCGCGCGGCTGTCGCTTCTGATCGGCATCGCGGTGGTGACGTTGTCGGTGATATCGGGCACGATTCTCGGCCTGATCGCCGGTTTTTTCCGCGGCGTGACCGAGGTCGCGATCATGCGGCTGATGGACATCACGTTGACGCTGCCGAGCCTTCTGCTCGCGATCGTCATCGTCGCGATCCTCGGGCCGGGCCTGATGAATGCCATGCTGGCTGTCGCGATCGTGCTGCTGCCGCACTACGTGCGGATCGCGCGTGCCGCCGTGATCAGCGAGGTCTCGAAGGACTACGTCATCGCGGCCAAGGTCGCGGGCGCCGGCCGGCTCCGCCTGATGTTCAAGGAGGTACTGCCGAACTGCGCGGCGCCGCTGATCGTGCAGGCGACGCTCGGAATTTCCACCGCGATCCTGGACGCGGCTGCGCTCGGCTTTCTCGGTCTCGGCGCGCAACCGCCCCTGCCCGAATGGGGAACCATGCTGGCGGACGCGCGCGAATTCGTGCTGCGGGCCTGGTGGGTCGTCACGCTGCCGGGCCTGGCGATCCTGCTGACCGTGCTGGCCTTCAACCTGCTCGGTGACGGGCTGCGCGACGCGCTTGATCCCAAGCTCAAACGATAATCTGCGCAAGAGAGTGAAGGCGATCCGATGCCGCTTCTCGAGATCGAAAATCTGTCGGTCGCATTTCCATCGCGGAACGGGATGGTCCGTGCCGTGGATGGCGCCAGCATCGCGCTCGACAAAGGCGAGGTGCTGGGCATCGTCGGCGAGTCCGGATCCGGCAAGAGCGTCGGCATGCTGGCCCTGATGGGACTGGTGCCCTACCCCGGCCAAGTCCAGGCCGACAAAATGTTGTTCGAGGGACGGGATCTGCAGACCCTGTCCGACCGCGAGCGGCGCGCCCTCACCGGCAAGGACGTCGCGATGATCTTCCAGGAGCCGACGACGTCGCTCAACCCGTCGTTCACGATCGGCTATCAGCTGGCCGAGACGCTGCGCATTCACGAGGGGATGAACCGCAAGGCCGCGCGGCGGCGGGTGATCGAGCTGCTGGAGCAGGTCGGCATTCCCGCCGCCGAGAGCCGGCTGTCGTCCTATCCGCACCAGCTCTCGGGCGGCATGAACCAGCGCGTCATGATCGCGATGGCGATCGCCTGCAATCCGAAGCTCCTGATTGCCGACGAGCCGACGACGGCGCTCGATGTCACCATCCAGGCCCAGATCCTGGATTTGCTGCTGTCGCTACAGCGCGACCGCGGCATGGCGCTGATCCTCATCACCCACAACATGGGCGTGGTATCAGACACGACCGAGCGCGTCGCGGTGATGTATGCGGGGCAGATCATGGAGCAACGCCCGACCTCGAGCCTGTTCGCCTCGCCCCAGCATCCCTATACGGCAGCTCTGCTGGCGGCGCGCCCGGAAGCGAGCGACGGGAGACGGCTCGCCACCATCCCTGGCGTGGTGCCCGGAGCTTACGACCGGCCGCCCGGGTGCCTGTTCAGCCCGCGTTGCATCTATGCGACGCCGCTGACCGATGCGGTGCGTCCCGAGTTGCGTCCCTGGAGCGATGGCCTGGTGCGTTGTCATTACCCACTCGGCGATCCCACGCGCGAAGAGCGAATCGAGGCCGACCGGCATAGCGCCGGTGCGCCGAGCCAGGCCCACGAGGCCCTGTCATGACGGCGCTCGTCACCGCGGACGGTCTCAAGCGCAGCTACGAGGTCAAGCAGGGCCTGTTCCGCGCCCCGGCGCATCTGCAGGCGGTCGGCGGCGTGTCCTTTGCCATTGAGGCCGGCAAGACGCTGGCGGTCGTCGGCGAATCCGGTTGCGGCAAATCGACTCTCGCGCGACTGGTCACACTCATTGAGAATCCGGACGCCGGCACGCTCATGCTCGACGGCCTCGACGCCGTCGATCCTCCGGCCGGCGCCGCGAGGACCTTGCGGCGTACCGTGCAGATCGTGTTTCAAAATCCATATGGCTCGCTCAACCCGCGCAAGCGCGTCGGCGCCATCCTCGAGGAGCCGCTGATCATCAACACCGACCTCACCAAGCAGGAGCGGCGCGCGCAGGCGCTCGACATGATGGCGAAGGTCGGGCTGCGTCCGGAGCATCATGGCCGCTATCCGCACATGTTCTCCGGCGGCCAGCGGCAGCGCATCGCGATCGCGCGCGCCCTGATGTTGCGGCCGAAGCTCTTGGTCGCCGACGAGCCGGTCTCCGCGCTCGATATGTCGGTGCAGGCGCAGGTGCTCAACCTGCTGGCCGATCTGCAGCGTGAGCTGGGGCTCGCTTATCTCTTCATCTCGCACGACCTCGGTGTTGTCAGGCACATCGCCGACGACGTGCTGATCATGTATCTGGGACTGGTCATGGAGCACGGGCCGAAGGAGCGCATTTTCGCGCGGCCACTTCATCCCTATGCGCAGGCCCTGGTCGACGCCACGCCGGGCCTAGGCCGCAAACGTCAGCGGATCGTGCCCAAGGGCGAGTTGCCGTCGCCGCTCGACCCACCGGCCGGCTGCGTGTTTTCGACCCGCTGTCCCCATGTGACGGATCTCTGCCGCGCGCAGCGCCCGCCGCTGCGCCCGCTCGACGGCCGCCTCGTCGCCTGCCATTACGCCGAGCGCTTCCTGGACCCACAGCCGGCCTGACAATCGTCTTCACCCCGCCTGCATCTGAGCTGCCGCCGCGCTGTGGCGCCGGATCAGCCGGGTGACATCGAGCCCCGGAATGGCGCCGTCGATCACGGTCCAGCGGCCGCCGACCATCACGCGATCGGCACGGTGCGCGCCACACAGCACCAGCGCGGCGATCGGATCCCCTGAACCCGAGAAGCGCAGCTCGTCGAGCTTGAACAGTGCGAGGTCGGCGGCCTTGCCGACCGCAATCTCGCCGAGCTCGGGCCGGCCGACGCAGGCGGCCGAGCCCTTCGTCGCCCAGCGCAGCGCATCCTTGTGGCTGATCCGGCTAACGCCGTAGCGCGCCCGCTGCAGCAGGAAAGCGGAGCGCACCTCCTGCATCAGGTTGGAGCCGTCGTTCGACGCCGAGCCGTCGACGCCGAGGCCGATCCCGACGCCCGCCTCCTCCATCTCGCACACCGGGCAGCAGCCGGAGGCGAGCAACTGGTTCGAGCAGGCGCAGTGCGTGATCGTCGTCCTCGCCTTGCCGAGCCGCTTCATCTCCTCGGCATTGAAGAAGATGCCGTGCGCAAGCCAGGTGCGCGGACCAAGCCAACCCTGCTTTTCGAGATAGTCCAGCGGACGACAGCCGAACATCGCCTCGCAGAAGCGGTTCTCATCCTCGGTCTCGGCGAGATGCGTGTGCAGCCGCACGTCGAGCTTGTCGGCGAGCGCAGCCGTCTTCTGCATCAGCGATCCCGTCACCGAGAACGGCGAGCACGGCGCCAGCGCGATCTGCACCATCGCATCCGGCCCGCGCTCGTGATAGGTGGCGACCACGCGCTCGCTGTCGGCGAGGATGGTGTCCTCGTCCTGCACCACGCTGTCCGGCGGCAGACCGCCGTCGCGCTCGGACAAGTTCATCGAGCCGCGAGTCAATAGCACCCGAATGCCGAGCCGCTTCGCCACCGCGACCTCGATGCCAACTGCATCTTCGAGCCCGGCGGGGAAGACGTAGTGATGATCTGTCGTGGTCGTACAACCCGACAGCATCAGCTCGGCCATCGCGACCGTGACCGCCGCATCCAGTGCCTCCGGCGTCAGCTTCGCCCAGATCGGATAGAGCGCCTTCAGCCAGGGGAACAGCTCGCGGTCCATCGCGGCCGGCAGCGCGCGCGTCAGCGTCTGGTAGAAGTGATGATGGGTATTGATCAGCCCGGGGATCACGACATGCGCGCTGGCATCATAGGTCGCCGCATCAGCGGTGGCCGGCTCGGCACCGGCAGACACCAGCTCGACGATGCGGCCGTCCTTGACGACGACACCGCGCGCAGCATCCTCGGCGAGAATGGCGAGCGGGTCCTTGATCCAGATCGGCGTCGTGCTCATGGCTGCCTCGTCTCGTTGATTGGGCGTTTGCGTGTGCCGGTAACTTGCAAGCGGAAGGCCAGCGTCATCCTATTGCCAGTTGGCGCTGGTCTTGCAAGGATTCCACCCGCGATAGGCTGCGCCCACGAGCTGGCATCACCATGGATCTGAACACCATCACGGAGGTCGTGCGCCCGAGAACGCGGGCCGAGCTGCCCAGCTGGCAGGCAGGCGATGCCTGGCTGGCCGGCGGCACGTGGCTGTTCTCCGAACCGCAGGCGCAGCTGTCGCGGCTGATCGATCTCAGCGAGCTCGCCTGGCCGCCACTCACCATCAGCGATCAGGGCCTGGGCATCGCCGCGACCTGCAGCGTCGCCGCGCTGGACGCGCTGCCCTGCCCGGCCGACTGGATCGCGGCGCCCCTGATCGATCAATGCTGCCGCGCGTTCCTCGCTTCCTTCAAGATCTGGAAGACGGCGACCGTCGGCGGCAATCTCTGCATGTCGCTGCCGGCCGGGCCGATGATCTCGCTGCTCGCCGCGCTCGAGGGCGTCTGCACGATCTGGAGGAGTGACGGCAGCGAGCAGCGCATAAGGGTCACCGACTTCGTCACCGGCAACAACAGCAACGTGCTCGCGCCTGGAGACCTGTTGCGCCAGATCGACATTCCGCTGCCCGCGCTCAAGCGCCGCACCGCCTTCCGCCAGATCGCACTCACTCCGGTCGGACGCTCCGGCGCGCTGCTGATCGGAACCTCGGGCCGCAACGGCGACCTGCTGCTCACCGTAACCGGATCGACCGTCAAGCCGCTGCAGCTGCGCTTTGCCAGCATGCCCGACGCAACCTTGCTGCGCGCGAGCATCTTCGGCGACATCCCCGATACGTCGTATCATGATGATGTTCATGGCAAGCCCGCCTGGCGCAAGGCAATGACCCTGCGCCTCGCCGAGGAGATTCGCGCCGAGCTCGCTGGCGGCGCGCGGCCATGAGCGTGATCGTCGATGGCAAGGAAGTCGATGCTGCCCCGCGCCCCGGACAGTGCCTGCGGACCTTTCTGCGCGACGCCGGCCATTTCGGCGTCAAGAAGGGCTGCGACGCCGGTGATTGCGGCGCCTGCACCGTGCTGCTCGATGGCGAGCCGGTGCACAGCTGCCTGATCCCCGCCTTTCGCGCCGAGGGCAAGGCGGTCACGACTGTCGAAGGTCTCGCCGCCGATGACGGTCTGCATCCGATGCAGCAGGCCTTCCTCGATGCGCAGGCGTTCCAATGCGGCTTCTGCACCGCAGGCATGATCGTCACCTGCGCCTCGCTGAATCAGGCGCAGGTGAAGGATCTCGGCGCGGCGCTGAAGGGCAATCTGTGCCGCTGCACCGGTTATCGCGCCATCGAGGACGCGCTGCTCGGCCTCACCCATGTCGAGGATGTCACGGCCGGCGAAGCCTTCGGACGCAGCCTGCCGGCCCCCGCCGGCCCCGACGTCGTGCGCGGCCGGGCACGCTACACCTTCGACACGACGGTCGAAGGCCTGCTGCACGTCAAGCTCGCGCGCTCGCCGCATGCGCATGCGCGCATCGCCGCCATCGACAAGAGGGCTGCGCTGGCCGTGCCCGGCGTGCATGCCGTGCTGACGCATGAGGATGCGCCGGCGACGCTGTTCTCCACCGCGCGCCATGAGCAGGCCTGGATGGATCCGGCCGACACCCGCGTGCTCGACGACGTCGTCCGCTTCATCGGCCAGAAGGTCGCCGCAGTGGTCGCCGACAGCGAAGCCGCCGCCGAGGAAGGTTGCCGACGCCTCGTCGTCGACTACGAGATCCTGCCTGCCGTGGTCGATCCCGAAGCCGCGATCGCGCCCGGCGCGCCCGTCATTCACGCCGGCCGCACAGCTGCGCATCGCATCGCGGACGTCAGCCGCAACATCGTCGCCGAGACCCACGGCGAGCTTGGCAACGTCACCGCCGCGCTCGCGTCTGCCGCCGCGACCTATGAGGGCACCTTCACCACGCAGCGGGTGCAGCACGCCGCCCTGGAAACGCACGGCGGTCTCGCCTGGCTCGACGACCACGGCGTGCTCACCGTCCGTTCCAGCACGCAAGTGCCGTTCCTGACACGGCGGGCGCTGTGCGAAATCTTCGACCTGCCTTCCGACCAGGTCCGCGTGTTCTGCGAGCGCGTCGGCGGCGGCTTCGGCGGCAAACAGGAGATGTTCGTCGAGGATATCCTCGCGCTCGCCGCGCTGAAGACCAACCGTCCCGTCAAGCTCGAATTCACCCGAGAGGAGCAGTTCATCGCGACCTCGACGCGACATCCGATGCGTGTCACGGTCAAAGCGGGCGCCGACAGCGACGGCAAGCTGACCGCGCTGCAGCTCGATGTAGTCTCCAACACCGGCGCTTACGGCAATCACGCCGGGCCCGTGCTGTTCCATGCCTGCGGCGAGTCGATCTCGGTCTACAATTGTCCCAACAAAAAGGTCGACGCGATCGCCGTCTACACCAACACGGTGCCGGCCGGCGCCTATCGCGGCTACGGCCTGCCGCAAACCACCTTCGCGGTCGAAGCCGCAATCGACGAGCTCGCGCGGCAGCTCGGCATCGACGCTGTCGAGATGCGACGCCGCAATATCGTCAGGCCCGGCGATCCCATGCTGGCGCCGCCGGCATCGGAGCACAGCGACGTGCTGTACGGCTCCTACGGGCTCGACCAGTGCCTCGATCTGGTCGAGCGCGCGATGGCCGAGACGACGCCGACGCCGGAGCTGTCGGCCGAGTGGCTGACGGGCGATGGCATCGCGCTGACGATGATCGATACGGTGCCGCCTGACGGCCACTTCGCCGACGCCGCCATCAGCCTGCGCGACGACGGCGGCTTCGTGCTCACCGTCGGCACCGCCGAGTTCGGCAATGGCACCAGCACCGTGCATCGCCAGATCGCGGCGACCGTGCTCGGCACCACGCCCGACCGCATCACCCTCGAGCAGTCCGACACCGCCCATGGCGGCCACGACACCGGCGCCTACGGCTCGACCGGCACGTTCGTGGCCGGCCGCGCCACGCAGGCCGCGGCGGAGGCGCTCGCCGAGACGCTCAAGCGCTTCGCCGCCGATCATTGGAACCTGGATCCGGACGGCTGCCGGATCGCTGACAATGCGATCAGTTGCGGCGCTCGGCGCCTGTCCTTTTCCGAGATTGCCAAGCTCAGCGGATCGCCGCTCACGGCAAGCGGCAACTCGCAGGGCACGCCGCGCTCGGTCGCGTTCAACGTCCAGGGCTTTCGCGTCGCCGTGAACAAGCACACCGGCGTGGTCAAGATCCTCAAGAGCGTGCAGGCCGCGGATGCTGGCCGCGTCGCCAATCCGATGCAGTGCCGCGGCCAGATCGAGGGCGGCGTCGCGCAGTCGCTGGGTGCTGCGCTCTACGAGGAGATCGTGATCGACGAGACGGGCCGCGTGATCAATCCGCGCTTCCGCGACTACCATGTGCCGTCCTATGCCGACGTGCCGCGCACCGAAGTGCTGTTTGCCGACACCAGCGATACGATCGGCCCATTGGGGGCGAAGTCGATGAGCGAGAGCCCCTACAATCCGGTCGCCGCCGCGCTCGGCAACGCGCTGCGCGCCGCCACCGGCATCCGCTTCACCGCCGTGCCGTTCAAGCCGGACCGGCTGTTTCCGCAGTTGCAGGAGACATTCGGCGAATGAGCCAATGATGGCGGCGATCCGGGGACGCGCATGAGCGAGACATTTCGTCCGGTCGACGAGCGTCCGGCGGCCATCAGCTCCTCTGCGCAGCACGTCCGAGGTGGGAGATGGCCGCGCTAGGGCTTCGACCGGCGATCGTAGGACCAGCCGAACAGGCCGCTTCGCTCGGTCTCGGGCTCCGGCTCGGCTGCCGGAGCAGATTGCGTCGGCTGCGCGGCCGCCTGTGGCGCGGCAGGCGCGACCGGCTTTGGAATGGTCTCGCACTTCATCGAATAGACCAGCTTGCCGTCCTCGGTGCGCCCGATCGGCGCGCAGGCATCGGCGCGCCTGGCGGCTGCCGGCTTTGGCGCGGGCGCTGTCTGCGCCAAGGCGGATTGCACCAAGGCGGGCTGCGCCATCACCAGAATGATCAGGACCGGTCTCTTCATCGCGTCCGCCATGCGTCGTTACCGGATGCATTGAACGCAATCGCGCGGTCGATGTCCACCAGATCAAGCGCGCATGAAGGCCTGTCTCCTGTGCACGGCCTGCCAAAGCGATGCGCTGGAAATCACACGGGATCGATGCAACAGATGGGGCGCAGGCGGCCGTCCTTCGGCGCGTGCTGCACAAGGAGATGAGCGCACGATGTGGGCCTCGATCATATCGGAATGGCTGAGCCTGATCTTCCGCTGGCTGCACGTGGTCGCGGCGGTGGCGTGGATCGGGAGTTCGTTCTACTTCATCGCGCTCGATCTCAGCCTGAAGCCGCGTGAGGGCCTGCCGACGGGCGTGATGGGCGAAGCCTGGCAGGTCCATGGCGGCGGCTTCTACCACATCGTCAAATATCTGGTGGCGCCGGCGCAGATGCCGAGCGAGCTGACTTGGTTCAAATGGGAGGCCTACACCACCTGGCTGTCCGGCTTCGTGCTGATGATCGTGGTGTATTATCTCAACGCCGACCTGTTCCTGGTCGACAAGTCGATCCTCGATCTCACGCCCGTTCAGGCCGGCCTGTTCAGCTTCGGCTCGCTGGCGATGGCGTGGCTGCTGTACGAGGGCGCCTGCCGCAGCGGCCTTGCCAGGCACGAGCTGCCGTTCGCGATCGGCGGCTACATCTTCCTCGTCGCGCTCACCTACGCCTTCACCCACGTGCTGAGCGGCCGCGGCGCCTTCAATCAGATCGGCGCGATCATCGGCACCATCATGGTCGCCAACGTGATCGCGGTGATCATCCCCAACCAGAAGAAGATCGTTGCCGCGTTGCTCGCAGGTCAGGCTCCGGACCCCAGGCTCGGCAAGACCGGCAAGGAGCGCTCGGTCCACAACAACTATCTGACCCTGCCGGTCGTGGTGCTGATGATCAGCAATCACTATCCGCTGCTGTTCGGCACCCGCTACAATTGGGCGATCGTCGCCATCGTGCTTGCGCTCGGGCCGGTGATCCGCCACTTCTTCAACGCGCGTCACCAGGGTCATCCGTCGCCATGGTGGGTGTGGGGCGTTGCGGCCGCGGGCATGATCGGCATCCTGCTGTTGTCCGCGGCGGGCCCTCGCGACGCCAAGACGACGATGAGCGCGCCGCCAACATTCGCGCAGGTCGAGGAGATCGTGACCTCCCGCTGCAGCATGTGCCACGCCGCCGAGCCCGTATGGGACGGCATCGTCGCAGCCCCCAAGGGCGTGCGGCTCGACACCGCCGACAACATCCAGCGCAATGCACGGCTGATCGCGCGCAACGCCGCGTGGTCGAGCGCCATGCCGCCCGGCAACATCACCGAGATCACCGGCGAGGAGCGCGCCGTGCTCGCGGCGTGGGTGGGCGCGCAATAGCCGCTCACCTTCACTGTCCTCTTCACCTGTCAAACAGCTCGTTCGCCGAGCCCACGCACCCGCGCGAGCTCATGCGCCCTGGCAACGGTTCGACTTTCAATCATCGCGGTTCTCTAGGAGAAGACGTGCCACGGCGCTCCGCGGCGCGATCGGCCCGGGTTGCGTATATCGTTCGCCCTCACGGGCGCGGGACATGTTCTCGGCGCGCAACAAGCACTCGACCCATCGTTCCGGCATTCGCCGACAACGCAGCCGTCGGCTCGGTCATTGCGCGACGGCGTGCTTGCAGATGCTCGCTTCGGTTCCCCACGACGCATGCGTGAAGCCGACGCTGGGACAACCGGATTTTCACAACGCGCAGTTGAGCTGCGATCCGAGCAACGACGATTGAGTTGGAGCGCATCCGATTGTCGTCATGACCTTGCGGCAAAATTTACCACCCATTGGGACGCGGCTTGGCTGCAGAAAACATGGCGCTAGAGTGGCGCCCACAATCAGCTATCAGCGAAACGCTCCATCATGTCGATCTCCGTCAAAGGCCGGCTGGCCATTGTCGCGCTCATCGCGCTTGCCTGCTTCGCAAGCTCGGTGCTGAAGCTCTATCTGGGGCTGCTGTGCATCTCGCTGCTCGTGAGCTTTGCCGTGGTCGGCGTCGTGGCCCGGCTGGTCGAAGGGATCGCCAGCAAACGCAATCGGAGCGGCGAGCAGCGGCTGGCCCATCGCCGCGATCGCCCTGCTCTCGTCGAGGGCCCGCAGCCGCTGTCGATGACGACGATGGATCATGTCGACACGCCATCGCCGGCGGGGCCCGCGCGATGAGCGGGATGCATACGGCCGCGCCGGCCTCGTCGTTCCGTCTGATCTGCAGCATCGTCGGCGGCACCGAACGACCCTCGCGGTCGTCGATCATCCGTCTCGCGATCGAGCGCTGAAGGACTGGCATTATCGGACACCGGAGACTGGCAAATGGTGCTACGAGTTCGACCGCTGGAACGGCGAGGACCAGATCATCCTCTCGGCCAAGCCGATCGAGGACACAACGACGCCGCGCTCGGTGGCGATCCATCGGAAAAGGAGCGAGTGGCCGTTCAGGTCGCCGCACTGATCGCGTCGATACGGCGTCTGTACCTCACCCCTTCGGCCGCTTCCGCTTCGCCTCCAGCGCCGTGAGATAGGTTGCCATCATCTCCGGCAGCGCGGCGACCACGACGTCGCGACTGCACGGATCCTGCTCGCGCGTGAACAGCAGGGTACCGAGCACGACGGCATCGAGCGTGGTGGCCGCCTGTTGGCCCAGTTCGTCGCCGAGCCTGGCGCGCATGACGCGGTCGATGAGGGCCCTGAACTCGGCATGCATGGTCTGATCGTGCAGATCCAGCGTCGCCAGCGCATCTGGATGGCGAACGAAGTAGCGAATCGCCCAGCCTATCAACTGCTCGATGACCTGCGGCGGCGACATCGCTGCCCATTCCGCATCGCTTCGCTGCAGCACGCGATCGAACGCCGGCTGCAGCTCGGCATCGTGACGCTCGGCGAGCGCGTCGAGCATCTGCTCCTTGTCACGGAAGAAGTGATAGACCGAGCCGATCGACGCGCCGGCGCGCTGGGCTGCGGCGTGCATGCCGACGGCGCCGATCCCGGCCTCGGCGATGATGGCGGCTGCCGCGTCGAGCAACTGCTCGCGGCGCTCACGGCCGCGCGCCTGGCGGGGCGCACGAGCCGCAGTGCGCGCGGGGTCATTCAGGTCGGTCGCAGCTTTCCGTCGCACGTTCGCGTCTTGCCTTCGTTCATCGCGGCGGCAGCGATGCCGATGTCCCAACAGGAGCGCCCGACAAGCCGCATAGGGGT
This sequence comes from Bradyrhizobium sp. SZCCHNR1053, assembly GCF_032381235.1. Classification (NCBI taxonomy): domain Bacteria; kingdom Pseudomonadati; phylum Pseudomonadota; class Alphaproteobacteria; order Hyphomicrobiales; family Nitrobacteraceae; genus Bradyrhizobium; species Bradyrhizobium sp. SZCCHNR1053. The sequence continues at coordinate 212,191 of NZ_JAUHJM010000003.1, read as the reverse complement.
AATTGGAAACCGCCACGAGAATGTTACTAGACGATATATTCTAGATTTGATTGTCTAATTCACGCACTGTCAAGAGGATGGTGTTCAACTCTCGCGTGAACCTGCTTCCTTGCAACGGCGGGCGGCTGAGCGAATTCTGCGGGCTGCTTACGACCAACAGGCGCTTCTGATCCGGCGTGCATGCGCGGCGGGACAGGGACGACCGTCACCACCCAACCGGGCCGAAGATACGACCATGTCTCCATTCGCAGGATTCCCCTTCCTTCGGGCGTCGGGCTCACGCCTACTGGCCGTGGCCGGCTGTGCTGCCATTGGCCTGCTGCTGGCCGGCTGCGAGCAGAAGACGGCCGCAACGGCGCCGCCATCCCGGCTGGTGCGGACCGAGGTGGTCAAGCTGTCGGAGCGGCGGCAATCGATCACGCTGACCGGCGACGTCCAGGCGCGCGTGCTCGCGGACCTGTCGTTCCGGGTCAGTGGCCGCGTCACCGAGCGGCTGGTCGAGGTCGGCGCGCACGTCAAGGCCGGCCAGTTGCTGGCCAAGATCGACCCGGCCGAGCAGCAGGCCGATCTCGATTCCGCGGAGGCCGCCGTGACGGCTGCGGAGTCGCAGGTCAAGGTCGCGACCTCCAACTTCAACCGGCAGCAGACCTTGTTGTCGAGCGGCTTCACGACACGGGCGACCTTCGACCAGGCCCAGGAGACGCTGCGCACGGCGGAGGGTTCGCTGGAGTCCGCCAAGGCGCAGCTGGGCACGGCCAAGGACGCCCTGACCTATACCGAGCTGCGCGCCGATGCCGACGGCACCATCACCGCGCGCAACATCGAGGTCGGCCAGGTTGCCCAGGCCGCGCAGTCGGTGTTCACGCTGGCCCATGACGGCGCCCGCGACGCCGTGATTGACGTCTACGAGGCCGCGCTGTCGCTCAAGTTCGACGACAGCAAGGTGGCGCTTTCGCTACTGTCGGATCCCTCGGTCACCGCCAAGGGCACGGTGCGCGAGGTCTCGCCGACCATCGATCCGAAGTCCGGCACGGTCCGCGTCAAGATCGCGATCGAGACTCCGCCACCTGAGATGACCCTCGGCAGCGCCGTCAGCGCCACCGGCTTCATCAAGCCGGAGCAGCGCATCGTGCTGCCATGGAGCGCGCTGACGGCCGCAGGCAAGACGCCGGCGGTCTGGCTGGTCAATGCCGCCGACAAGTCCGTGTCGCTGAAGCCGATCACGATCGAGGATTACGAGACCGGCGCGATTGTCGTCTCGGCCGGATTGAAGCCCGGCGATCGCGTCGTGACCGATGGCGGCAAACTGCTCAGCGTCGGACAACAGATCACATTCAACGAGGAGAAGCGGTCGTGATGACGCCGATGCGTTGTGTTCTTCCGCTCGGCGCGCTCGCCCTGCTCGCCGGCTGCAACGAGCAGGCCGCTGCCCCCGAGCCGGTCCGGCCTGTGCTGTCGATGAAGATCGAGCCGCAGGCGGCTAACGGCTCGGCCGTCACCGGCACGATCGAGCCGCGCTACAAGTCTGATCTGAGCTTCCGAGTCCTTGGACGGCTGATCTCGCGTCCCGTTTTCGTCGGCGACATGGTCAAGCAGGACCAGGTGGTGGCGGCGATCGATCCCGCCGCGCTCGAGCTTGCGGTGCGGGCGGCTGCCGCCGAGGTCTCGCGCAGCCAGGCACAATTGACCAACGCAACGGGGACCGAAGGCCGGCAGCGCACCTTGCTGGAAACCGACGCCACCACCAAGGCGACCTTGGAGAGCGCGGAGCAGTCGCGTGCAGCCGCCCAGGCCTCCGTCGTCAAGGCGCAGTCCAACCTCGCCAAGGCGCGCGAGCAGCTCGGCTACGCGCAGCTCAAGGCTGATTTCGCCGGCATCGTCACCGCGGTCGGCGCGGAAGTCGGACAGGTCGTCTCGCCGGGCGTGAGCGTCGTCACCATCGCGCGGCCCGACGTCCGCGAAGCCGTCATCGATGTCGGCGACGACATCGCCGGCGGCCTGCAGGCCGGCACGCCGTTCACCGTGCGGCTCCAGGTCGATCCCGGCGTCAGCGCGGCAGGCAAGGTCCGCGAGATCGCGCCGCGCGCCGATGCAACCACGCGCACGCGCCGCATCCGCATCACGCTCGACAACCCGCCGGAGATCATGCGCCTCGGCACCACCGTGACCGCCACGCTGGACACCGAGCAGAAGACCGTCATCCGGCTGCCGCGCTCGGCGGTGCTGGAGCAGAACGACAAGAGCTTCGTCTGGCTGGTCGATGCGGCGAGCAAGACCGTCAAGCGACAGGAAATCACGATCGCCAGGAACGAGGACGGCAGCGTCCGCGTCACCGGCGGCCTCGACGCCGGGCAGCGTGTCGTCACCGCCGGCGTGCACAGTCTCAAGGATGGCCAGTCCGTCCGCATCGATCAGGAATCTCAGCCGTGAAGTCCTTCAACCTCTCCGACTGGGCGCTCGAGCACCGCTCGCTCGTCTGGTATTTCATGATCGCGTTCATGGCCGCGGGTCTCTACTCCTACCTGCATCTCGGCCGTGAGGAGGATCCGTCATTCACCATCAAGACGATGCTGATCCAGGCCAAGTGGCCCGGCGCCTCCGCCGAGGAGATGACACGCCAGGTCACCGACCGCATCGAGAAGAAGCTCGAGGAGCTGCCGGCGCTCGACTATACCAAGAGCCTGACCGTGCCCGGCCAAACCACCGTGTTCGTCAACCTGCGCGACACGACCAAGGCGCGCGATGTCGTTCCGACCTGGCTGCAGGTGCGCAACCTGATCAACGACATCAAGGGCGACTTTCCGTCCGGTGTGATCGGGCCGGGATTCAACGACCGCTTCGGCGACGTGTTCGGCAACATCTACGCCTTCACCAGCGACGGGCTGAGCCAGCGCCAGCTCCGTGACCGCGTCGAAGAGGTCCGCGCCAAGGTGCTGACCGTGCCCAATGTCGGCCGCGTCGACATCGTCGGCGCGCAGAACGAGGTGATCTATCTCGAATTCTCGCCGCGCAAGGTGGCCGCGCTCGGCATCGACCAGCGCACCATCCTGACCGCGCTGCAGGCGCAGAACGCGGTGTCGCCGTCCGGCGTGCTGCAGGCCGGCCCCGAGCGCGTCGCCGTGCGCGTCTCCGGCCAGTTCACCTCCGAGGAAAGCCTCAAGGCGATCAACCTGCGCATCAACGACCGCTTCTTTCCGCTCACCGACGTCGCCACCATCACCCGCGGCTATGAGGACCCGCCGACGTCGCTGTTCCGCTTCAACGGCCAGCCGGCGATCGGGCTTGCCATCGGCATGAAGGCGGGCGCCAACCTGCTCGACTTCGGCGAGGCGCTGAAGGAGGAGATGGCGAAGGTCGTGGCCGACCTGCCGGTCGGCGTCGGCGTGCATCTCGTCTCGGACCAGCCCAAGATCGTCGAGGAAGCCGTCGGCGGCTTCACCAAGGCACTGTACGAAGCCGTCATCATCGTGCTGGCGATCAGCTTCGTCAGCCTCGGCGTGCGCGCGGGCCTCGTCGTCGCGATCTCGATCCCGCTGGTGCTCGCGATCACCTTCCTGTTCATGAACTACACGGGCATATCCCTGCAGCGCATCTCGCTGGGCGCGCTGATCATCGCGCTCGGCCTCCTGGTCGACGACGCCATGATCGCGGTCGAGATGATGGTGGCGCGGCTCGAAGTGGGCGACAGCCTGCGCAAGGCAGCGACCTATGTCTACACCTCGACCGCGTTCCCGATGCTGACGGGAACGCTGGTCACGGTCGCCGGCTTCATTCCGATCGGCCTCAACAACAGCGCCGCCGGCGAGTTCACCTTCACGCTGTTCGTCGTGATCGCGGTGTCGCTGGTCGTGTCGTGGATCGTCGCCGTGCTGTTCACGCCGCTGCTCGGCGTCACCATTCTGCCAGCGACCTTGCCGAGTCATCATGCCGAAGGCGGCCGGCTGACGCGGATCTTCCGCGCCATGCTCAATGCCTGCATGCGGCACCGCTGGACCACGATCATCGCCACGGTGCTGATCTTCGGCCTCTCCGTGTTCGGCATGCGCTTCGTGCAGCAGCAGTTCTTCCCCTCCTCCGACCGCAATGAGCTCGTCATCGACTTCAACCTGCCGCAGAACTCCTCGATCGCCGAGACCAATGCGCAGATGGCGCAGTTCGAGCAGGAGGCGCTGAAGGGCGATCCCGACATCGACCATTGGTCGACCTATGTCGGCTCCGGCGCGCAGCGCTTCGTGCTGTCGTTCGACGTGCAGCCGGCCGACGTGTCGTTCGGCCAGATCATCATCGTCACCAAGAGCCTCGAGGCGCGCGACCGTGCCCGCGCCAAGCTGCAGGCCTATCTGACCAAGACGTTCCCCGGCACCGACGCCTATGTGCATCTGCTCGACATCGGCCCGCCGGTCGGCCGCCCGGTGCAGTATCGCGTCAGCGGGCCCGATGTGGCCAAGGTGCGCGAGATCGCGCAGGAATTGGCCGGCGTCCTGCGCGGCAACAGCCATCTCGGGGCCGTCATCTTCGACTGGATGGAGCCGGCGCGCGTCGTGAAAGTCGACGTGCTGCAGGACAAGGCGCGCCAGCTCGGCGTCACCTCGGAGGACATCGCCAACGCGCTGAACGGCGTGCTCGACGGCACCTCGATCACCCAGGTGCGCGACGACATCTATCTGATCGACGTTCGCGGCCGCGCCCAGGCCAAGGAACGACAGTCGCTGGAGACGCTGCGCGATCTGCAGCTGTCCGGATCGAACGGCCAGTCGATCCCGCTCGCGGCGCTGGCGACCCTGCGCTACCAGATCGAGCAGCCGGAGATCTGGCGCCGCTCGCGGCAGCCGACGCTGACCCTGAAGGCCAGCGTGATCGATCAGGTGCAGCCCAACACGGTCGTCGATCAGCTCAAGCCGGCGATCGCGGCCTTCGACGCCAAGCTTCCGGCCGGCTACAAGGTCGTCACCGGCGGCAGCGTCGAGGAGAGCGCCAAGAGCCAGGCGCCGATCATCGCGGTCGTCCCGATCATGCTGTTCACGATGGCGACCATCCTGATGCTGCAGCTGCAGAGCTTCCAGCGTCTGTTCCTGGTGTTCGCGGTGGCGCCGCTGGCCCTGATCGGCGTCGTCGCGGCGCTGCTGCCGAGCGGCGCGCCGCTCGGCTTCGTCGCCATCCTCGGCGTGCTGGCGCTGATCGGCATCCTGATCCGCAACTCGGTGATCCTGATCGTGCAGATCGAGCATCTGCGCGACGAGGGTCGGCCGCCGTGGGAGGCCGTGATGGAAGCGACCGAGCACCGCATGCGGCCGATCATGCTGACGGCGGCCGCAGCCTCGCTGGCGCTGATCCCGATCGCGCGCGAGGTGTTCTGGGGCCCGATGGCCTATGCGATGATGGGCGGCATCATCGTCGGCACCGTGCTGACCTTGCTGTTCCTGCCGGCGCTCTACGTCGCCTGGTTCCGCATCAAGGCGCCGGACAACACCGCGGCTCCGGAGGCCACGCCGCACGGCGCGTAAGACGCCGAATGGCGGGGAATCGCAGATAATTGCATGGGATAAGCCGTCCGCGTGGGTTAAACGCCACGCGGCGGCCGGTTAGATTCGGCCTTCATGGAAGGATGCGAATCATGACCGATCCTCAGATCGTCTGCCCCTCCTGCCGCACCGAGATCAAGCTGACAGAGCAGCTCGCAGCGCCCTTGATCGCGGAGACGCGCCGGCAGTTCGAGAAGCAGCTCCAGGCGAAGGAAGCCGATTTCGGCCGCCGCGAGGCGCAGCTCAAGGCGGCGCAGGAGCAAATCACGCAGGCCAAGGCCGCGATCGATCAGCAAGTCGCCGCCAAGCTGAAGGCCGAGCGCGCTGCGATCGCGCAAGCCGAAGCCGAGAAGGCGCGCCAGGCCGTCGCGGATGAGATGGGCAATCGCGATCGCCAGCTCGCCGAGTTGCACGAGACCATCCTCAGCAAGGACGCCAAGCTCGCCGACGCCCAGAAGGCGCAGGCCGAGATGATGCGCAAGCAGCGCGAACTCGACGAGGCCCGCCGCGAGCTCGATCTCACCATCGAGACCAAGGTGCAGGAGAGTCTCGTCGCCGTGCGCGACAAGGCGCGGCTCGAGGCCGAGGAAGGACTGAAGGCGAAGGTCGCCGAGAAGGAAACCCAGATCGCCGGCATGCAGCGCCAGATCGAGGAACTCCGCCGCAAGGCCGAGCAAGGCTCGCAGCAACTGCAGGGCGAGGCGCTCGAGATCGAGCTGGAATCGCAATTGCGTGCGCGCTTCCCCCGCGACCTTGTCGAGCCGGTGCCGAAGGGCGAGTTCGGCGGCGACGTGATCCATCGGGTCGTGGCCCCCAGCGGCCAGGTCTGCGGCGCGATCCTGTGGGAGTCCAAGCGCACCAAGAACTGGAGCGATGGCTGGCTGGTCAAGCTGCGCGACGACCTGCGCGCCGCCAAGGCCGACATCGCGCTGATCGTCTCGAGCGCGCTGCCCAAGGGGGTCGACGGCTTCGACCTGATCGACGGCGTCTGGGTCGCCGAGCCGCGCTTCGCGCTGCCACTGTCGCTGGCACTGCGGCAGTCGCTGATCGACGTCGCCTGCAGCAAGCTCGCGCAGGAGGGCCAGCAGACCAAGATGGAGATGGTCTACGCCTATCTCACGGGCCCCCGTTTCCGCCACCGCATCGACGCCATCGTCGAGCGCTTCACCGAGATGCAATCGGACCTCGACCGGGAGCGCAAGACCATGATGCGGCTCTGGGCCAAGCGCGAGGAGCAACTGCGCGGCGTGCTGGATTCGACGGCGGGACTGTATGGCGACCTGCAGGGCATCGCCGGCCGGGCGATGCAGGAGATCGAGAGCCTCGACGTGCTGCTGATCGAGGGCAAGAGCGAGGCGGCGGAGTAGCGCGCGCCGGCCGCGCCGATCCGAGGCGTGCCAGCACCGCACCACGTTTATGCTTTCCTACGCGGCCGCGTCTGGCATTCCTGTGGCCGCTACTGCTTCGCCATCTGCGTGCTCGCCTGTGCGTCCCTTGGCACAGCACCCTTGTCGACCCATTCCGGCGGGGCGCCCAGGCGGTTGGCGACCATACCGATGACTCCAGGATCCCTGCCGAACGCCTCACACGCCGCGTTCTTCGGCTTGCCGCCGAGGGCCGCGCCGATCCGTTCGATCGACGGCAGCTTCGGCACCTTGCCGAACGGGGTCTCGCCGGTCACCAGCATCTGGCCGAAATCGGCGCTGAAAGAACCTGCCAAATCGTAGGCATCGCCGGCCTGCGACAGCACCGGCGAGTTGGTGAACGAATTAGCGCCGCGCGCCCACACCATTGCGGCCTGCTGCCGGCCCTTGCGGTCGAGCGCTTCAGCCTCGATCGTGAGACTGCCGAGCCCGATCGGCAGCCGCGGCACCGGAACAGGAACGCCGAGCGCGCCCGGCACGGCCGACACGACCTTGGAGGCCCCGGCGGCAACCGGATCGGTCGGCGTCGCCTGGGTGATGAAGGTGCGCGTCGTCAAATCGGCCCTCTGATTGGGCGCCACGACCGTGAAGCGTTCGCTCAGGTTGAGACACAGCGCGCGGTCGACGGCGTTGGCGACGAGCTGCCGCTGCTGGTCCGTCAGCACTGCGCCGGCCTGGCCCGAGAAGGTTGTCGGCATGATACGCACGGTCTGCGCCGCGAGCACATTGTCCTTGTCGACGTTGAGCTGCGACTTGGCGAGCAGGCCGTTCGATTCCGCCAGCGACTGATAGGATGCGAGCGCGCCGCTCTGCGTCATCGGCGCGGTGGCGCAGCCCGACAGGCCGAGGGCCGCGCACAGCATCGCCAGGCGGATGGTGGCCGGGGTGCATGATCTCACGAAAGCCGCGACGTCGATTTCGACCATGCCCGGACCGCCTCACGCCGACCAATCTGCGCGCCCCTCGCGAGCGGCGCCATGTTTCTCCTAGGAAAATCCGGACAGCGTGGGGCGGAAGCATGGAGAGATGTTACGCAACGCCACCAACCAAGGAGAGAGTGCGGCAAGCGCGTCCGCGGTCCGCCACCTGCGCCGGCGGACTCAAAATCCGCTTGTGATGGCGACGACGCCCGACACGGCCAGGACGGCGCCCAGCCAGGCGGCCGGCGCGGGCCTGAGCCCGGTGCTCCACCACAGCAGCGGCAGGATCATGACAGGGGTCGTCGACGACAGGCTGGAGACGATCCCGACGGGCCGGCTGGTCAGCGCAAACAAGACGAGTGTCATGCCGACGCCCATCCCGAGCACACCGCTCAGCGCGGACCGCATGACGACCGATCGATCCACTGCGAACGAGCTGCGGAAACGCGGCATGACGGACAAGGCGACCAAAGCAGCCAATCCGATCGCAGCGCGAATTGACGTGGCCAATGCCGGATCCAGACCCGCGGCCATCACGGGACGCGCCATCAGGACAGCGGCCGCCGCGAACAGCGCGGCCGCCAGACCGAACAACAAACCTGCTCCGACCGAGCCGTGCGCTTCCTGAGCGACCGCGACAGGCTGTCGAAAGACGATCGCGACCCACACGCCGCTCACGATACACCCCACGCCCGTCATCTTGATCGTGGACAGCGTCTCACCGAGCAGGAGATAGCCGAGCACGGCCGCGAATGCAGCCCAGCTGGCGTAGACGACGGCGGTCAGGCGCGGCCCCAGCCGGGCCAGCGCCGCATAGAAACAGGAATCCGCGACGACGACGCCGAGCAGGCTCGATGCTGCCAGCATCAGCAGCTGATCACCGGACGGCGCGGCCCAGTGGCCTCGCAGCGTCACCAAGGCCAGCATGCTCAAGAGCGCCGCCGCAAGGCGGATCGCGTTGAACCTGACGGGACCGAGTTGGCGGACGGCCGACGGCGCGATGATGTTGCTGACGGCGATGCTGAAAGCGGCCGCCAGCGCGGCCAGATCGTGAAGCATCATCGGCGGCACGCCGGTCGGCCGAACACCTCACGCGGCACGGCCAAGCCAGGCGCGCATCTTCTGGGCCAAGGTGAGGCGCGGCTCTCCCGCCGATGTCCCGTTGCCGACCGGATCATCGGCAGCTTCGCGATCCGCATCGGAAGGCTGCGGCTCGGAGCTGCCCGTCTCTCGTGTCGGCACGGCGCCGGCTGCGCCGCCACGAGTCGCCGGACGGTCCGGAACGAGCGATTTGATCGCGGCCACGACAGCTTCCACCCGCTCGACATCCTCGGGCACGCGCTCCGCCTCGGCGGGCTGCGGCGCGATCGTCGCGCCGACCTCGGACAGCGCCTCCGTCTCCGACCGGTCCGGCCGAGCCTCCGGCGCCGCTGCTGTGGCCGCCGCTGCCGGCGTTGGTGCGATCTCCGGCGCGGGCGCGTCGTGCTCGGCTGCGGTGACGACGGCGATCTCTGCAGGCGGCGCAGGCGGCTCGCTGACGCGGCTGCGGCGCTTCTTCGCCACGGCAGACTTTTCGGCGACGGCGGCCTTCTCCGCCACGATCTTTTCAGCTGCCGCCGGGGTCTTTTCCACCGTTCTGGCCACCTCCGGCGCCGGCTTCGCCCTGGTCTTGCGGATCAGTCCGGCCAGCGCGTAGGGCCCGACCATCTCCAGGAACGTCCTTTCATGATCGCGCGACAGCCGCGCGACCGCGGCATCGAGCAGCAGCCAGTCGACGGCGCGGACGTCGTCCATCAGCGGCTGCGACGGCTCGTCGGCCGCTTCCATGCGCCAGTAATGCACGACCTTGGAACGCGTGCCGGTGTCGACGACCAACGTGCCGAGGAACTCGTGCACGGTGACCTTGTGGCCGGTTTCCTCCAGCACCTCGCGCTTGGCAGCGTCGCGCGGCGTCTCGCCGTCGTCGAGCTTGCCCTTGGGCAGCACCCATTCGTCGCGCTTGCGCAGGCGCACGACCGCGATGCGCGGCGGCTGTTCCCGCCGCAGCACGATGCCACCTGCCGCCATGATCGGCGCTCTCGCCATCGCCTCTCCCGAGCCGCAACGACCGCAACTCCCGCGGTCCGATTCGCCAGTTGAACGCTCCGATATAGGACTGCGCAACGACGAAATCGAGATTCCGCAAGCGTGGACCTGACATTCATCCGGCGGCGACGCGCCTGCGCCACAGTGGCTGTCCGGCGCGGATGCGGGCGCCTTCCGTCACATTGGGGCAGAACGTGAAGTCGCCGGGCGCGAGCAGGATGATCGTCGAGCCATGCTCGAACCAGCCGAGCTCGTCGCCCTTGCGCACATTGTTGTTACAGGTGTAGGCGAGCGGCCGCTCGGTCTGCGCGTTCAATACGCGGTCCAGCGCATGCAGGCGGATGCTCGCCACCAGGATCGCGGCGACCGGCACGATCGTGAGCGGCTCGCCGGAAGCGAGATGGGTGCGGATCACCGCGCGCTCGTTCTTGCAGAACAGCCGCTCGACCCGCTTCAGCGCGATCGGATTGACGTTCCAGACGTCGCCATGGATCAGGCTGACATGCTCGATCGTCATGTCGGCCGGCGCGTGGAAGCGGTGATACATGCTCGAGGTGAGGCGCAAGGTGACGAAGCAGCCGTTGCGATGGGTCTCGACGACAGCGGGATCGGCGACCAGATCACGCAGCGAATAAGGCGCGCCCTTGATCTGATAGAGCTCGCCGTCGCGGATCAGGCCGTGGGCACCGATGATGCCGTCCGACGGGCTGGTGACGATCGTGGAATCGGGATCGAACGGCCGCAGGCCGGGCTTCAGCTCGCGCGTGAAGCAGGCGTGCAGGCTCTTGAAGCGGCTTTCCTTGGCCTCGGAGAGATCGAGGTCGGAAAACAGCTTCCACAGCGCGATCGACGCGTCCCGGACGAGCGGGTTCTCGATCTTGGAGAACCAGCCCATGAAGCGGGTCAGCGCGGCGCGCGGCACGCGGTTGGTGAGCAGGAAGTTGAGATCTTCCTGTTGGGTAACGGAGGCGATCAGGCTTTTGACTGTCATGAATCTGTCAGCAGGAGGGGTTAGCGCTGGTGGACATGATGGAAAACTCGATTCCTTATGTATCGCTCGCCGTTGGCGCTGCCGTGACGGCCGCCGTCGCCCCGAAGGTCAAGGCCCGCATCGAATTGTCGCGCGCCAAGCACCGCTCGCTGGCCGGCCATTCCAAGATGTCGCGCCGGATCTCGAAGCTGATCCCGCGCTATGAGTTCGACATCGACGACTTCTTCCGCTCCGACGGCGCACCGCCGGATGTCGCGACCCGGCGGCAGGATGGCTTCTTCCGGCTCGGCACGCTGTTCCAGGAGAAGTTCGCCAAGAGCCGCGCGCTGACGGCGGAAGCCGCGAGCCGCATCTCCGATCTGCAGTTCACGCAGTCCTACCGCGTGCCGTTCCAGTACAGCCGGCTGGTCAAGGAGCAGCTCGGCGCCGGCTCGTTCATGCAGGCATCCTCCGGCGTGACCCTGACCGATCTCGACGGCAACCGGTTCTACGATCTCACCGGCTCCTACGGAGTCAACATCTTCGGCTACGACTTCTACAAGGAGTGCATCGCGGCCGCCGAGCGGCGCGCGAGCGCGCTCGGCCCGGTGCTCGGGCTCTATCATCCGGTCGTCGCCGACAACGTGAAGCGCCTGACCGAGCTGTCCGGCATGGACGAGGTCTCGTTCCACATGTCCGGCACCGAGGCGGTGATGCAAGCCGTGCGGCTCGCCCGCTACCACACCGGCCGCAGCCATCTGGTGCGCTTCGCCGGCGCCTACCACGGCTGGTGGGGCGACGTGCAGCCCGGCGTCGGCAATCCGATCGCGCCGCACGAGACCTACACCTTGGCCGAGATGTCCGAGCGCACCCTGCACGTCCTGCGCACGCGGCGCGACATCGCCTGCGTGCTGGTCAATCCACTGCAGGCGCTGCATCCGAACGGCAATGCGCCTGGCGATTCCGCGCTGGTCGACTCCTCGCGCAAGGGCCGCTACGACCGCGCGGCCTACACCGCCTGGCTGAAGCAGCTGCGCGAGGTGTGCACGGAGCGCGGCATCGTGCTGCTGTTCGACGAGGTGTTCCTCGGCTTCCGGCTCGCGCCGGGCGGCGCGCAGGAGTATTTCGGCGTCGCAGCCGACATGGTGACCTACGGCAAGAGCCTCGGCGGCGGCCTGCCGATCGGCGTGGTCTGCGGCAAGCGCGAGCTGATGCGCCGCTTCCGCGACGACCGCCCGGCCGACATCTGCTTCGCCCGCGGCACCTTCAACTCGCATCCTTACGTGATGGCGGCAATGGACGAGTTCCTGAGCCGGCTCGACAGCCCGAACTTCCGCGCCATCTACGACGGCCTCGACGAGACCTGGAACGGCCGCGCCGCGCAACTCAACGCCGCACTGGCCGAGCACGAGCTGCCGGTGCGCGTGTCCAATCTGCAGTCGATCTGGCTGGTCGAGTACCCCGTGCCCTCGCGCTACAATTGGATGCTGCAATACTACCTGCGCGCCGAGGGCCTGGCGCTGAGCTGGGTCGGTACCGGCCGCTTGATCTTCAGCCTGAACTACACCGACGCCGATTTTGCCGAGGTGACCAGGCGCTTCGTCACGGCAGCCGAGAAGATGAAGCAGGACGGCTGGTGGTGGAACGACGGCACCCTCACCAACAAGACGATCAAGCGCCAGATCCTGAAAGAGATGCTGGGCGCCGTGGTCGGGCGCTGAGTTTGCGGCCACCCTCCCCTGGAGGGGGAGGGTCGCCTCACGGGGCGCGTAGCGGCGCGTGAGGCGGGGTGGGGTGATCTCTCGACGCAGTTCAGTGCTCGTGGAGAGATCACCCCACCCCGACGCCCGCTGCGCGCGCGTCGACCCTCCCCCTCTAGGGGAGGGTGGCACCGCCGCTTCGGCTTCGGGCGCGATCGATCTCACTTTGGCCTTCCCACAAACACCGATGCCCGGGACCGGCCCGGGCATCGTGCAATTCAAACGCAGCGTCCGGCTCAGGCGTGCTGCTCTTCGAGGCTCTCGCCCATCAGATGCAGGCCGGGGTCGATCAGCTCGCCGCGCAGCAGCGCCAGCGGGGCCGAGCGATACTGCACGAAATCGTTGAACGGGTCGGTGATGATCTTGGTCATCCAGACGAGGCCGGTCTCGACGTCACGGATGAAGAACAGGTGCACGGTGCGGAACAGCAGCCCGCCGATGCCGATCACGAGCCACAGCTTGGCGGTCTCGCGCACGAAATCCATCGCCGAGGTCCAGGGCGACAGCAGGCCGAACAGAGTCGGCTGAAGATAGAGCACCACGGGAGCCGCGGCCCAGATCGACATCAGCACGACCTTGCGCTGCAGATTGTAGCCGACCTTGATCTCTTCCTTGTGCTCGTGGGTCGCCTGGTTGACGTGGTCGTAGCCCTTCGGCTCGAAGAAGAAGTGGCCCGCCTGGCGCGAGGTCATCGACACCAGCCAGCCGATCAGCGCCGAGACCAGCGGATCGAACACCATCATCACGTAGGCGATCATGAAGCTGAGCGCGCTGACGAAGTGGAGGCTCTGGTTGATGCGGCTGTGATGATAATAGCGGTGGTCGTCCCAGCGCTGGATCCGCAGCTGCTCCAGGAAATGCTTGATCATGGTTGCTCCGAAGAATGAGTTGCAGGTCGTGTACAGGGATTCGGTGTAGATCGTGTGACATCATCAAGATGTCACACGATCGGACGCAGCGAGACATTGGGGACTACGGAGAACGCCGCAGCGGCGGCAGAGGGCTGCCGCGGCTCAGGCCGCGGCGGCACGCTCCAGCTTGCGGAAGCGGACCAGCGAGAAATGGCCGAGCGGCGGGATCAGGCGGCGTTCGACCAGCTCCATGCGCTCGGCGCCGGCGAGCCAGCGGAGATAGCGCGACCAGCCGAACTCGGCGGTGCGGAAGCCGAGACGGCGGACCACCGGCTGCAACGCCTGCTCGATGACGCGGCGCAGGCCATCGTCGGCGCTGACGCGGGTCAGGATGATCAGCTCGCCGCCCGGGCGCAGCACGCGCGCGAATTCGTCGAGCGCGACCTCCGGGTTGGGAACGGCAGTGACGACATATTGCGCCATCACGACGTCGAAGGAGTCGTCGGGGAAGTCGAGCTGCTCGGCGTCCATCACCGCGAGGCCCTCGACGTTTTTGAGCCGCTGGTCGGCGACGCGGCGCATCGCCTTGCCGAGCATCGCCTCGGAGATGTCGGTGCCGAACACGCGGACATGGGGCGCATAGAGCGGCAGCGAGATGCCCGTGCCGACGCCGACCTCGAGCACGCGGCCGCCGAGCTTGTTGGTGGCGCTGATCGCAGCCTTGCGGCCCTTCTCGAACACGCCGCCGAACACGAGGTCGTAGATCGGTGCCCAGCGGTCGTAGGCCTGCTCGACCTGCTCGCGATCGAAGTCGAGCTCCCGCGCGCCGTCGAGCTTCATGGTTTCTGCCATCGTTACATCTCACTTGGTTTGGAATTGATGGAGTGACGCAACATCTGCCGTCAGCCGCGCACGGCGCTCTGACCGGCCAGCACCGGGGCCGGACGTACGACGCGGGACGGCTGCAGCACAGCGAGATTGCCGATGAACTGGCGCGCGCTGTTCTCCCAGGAGCGATCGAGCGCAAATGCGCGGCAGGTCTCCCGCGACATCGTCAGCGCCTTCAAACATGCTGCGCGCAGATCCCAGTCGATCGCCCCGATCGGATGATCGGCGATGACGTCGAGCGGACCGGTCACGGGGAAGGCCGCGACCGGCGTGCCGCAGGCCAGCGACTCCAGTTGCACCACGCCGAACGTATCGGTCAGGCTCGGAAACACGAACACGTCGGCGGCGGCCATGTGCGCGGTCAGATCCTTGCCGGTCTTCTCGCCGAGGAAATGCGCCGTCGGAAACCGGCGCTCCAGCTCCGCCTTCTGCGGGCCGTTGCCGATCACGACCTTCGAGCCGGGCAGATCGAGCGACAGGAACGCCTCGAGGTTCTTCTCGACCGCAACGCGGCCGACCGTCATGAACACCGGACGCGGCAGATCGAGCGTGACAGGCTCATCCGGATTGAACAGTCTCGTATCGACACCGCGCGTCCAGAAGCCCAGCTTCTTGAAGCCGCGCGAAGCGAGATCCTGCTTCAGCGAATTGGTCGCCACCATGGTCATCGCAGCCGCATCATGGAAGCGGCGCATCACCCAGTAGCCGACGGCATCGGGGATGCCGGTGCGCACCGAGACATATTCCGGAAAGCGCGTCGTGTAGGACGTCGTGAACGGCAGGCCGTGGCGCAGACAGTAGCGGCGCACCGCCCAGCCGATCGTGCCTTCGGTGGCGATATGAATCGCATCCGGCGCGGCGACCTCGATGCGCCGGGCGATCTCGCGGCCGTTGGTCACGGCGAGCCGCAGGCCCGGATAGGTCGGCACGCCGAACGATGGAAAGCCTTCCGGCGTGAGGAAGGTGATGTCGGCGCCGAGGCCGGCGGCCGCGCGCGCCAGCGAGGTGAGCGTGCGCACCACGCCATTGACCTGCGGGTGCCAGGCGTCGGTTGCGATTAAGATCCGCATAAGGCGATCCGGAAAGTTGCAGCGATTCTGAACGGCCACAAATTCCGACATTGTTATTTCAGGCGTGTGACGTCATCGAACTGTCGAAGGGTCTTTTTGCCCGCCCGCCGCTATTTTCCCCGCGATCCGTGGCGGCGTCGCACAGGCGCTGTCGTGAAACCGTCATGAAACAAACGGTTAAGCCGACGAAACCGTTTTGCGTGCAGCGCGCAAACGCAACGAAACTTTTCTCCCCTATGAGTTGCAGCATCAGGCGTGGGTCGAAGCGCCACAAAGAATGATGACAGGCAGCCGATTTTGACGACGCCGGCCGAGATAATGGCAGCGCGCACCAAGCGATCAAACAAGGGGACGTCCATGTTCACGCCAGGCACAGTCCGTTCGCCATCCCGCATCCTGTTCGGTGCGCTGATCGTCGGCACGATCGTTGCCACAACGCCGACGCTGGCCGCGCCCCCGGCCCCGCTCCCCTTCCCTTTCCTGCTGCAGCCGCCAGTGGCGACCTACGAGCCGCCGGCAACGACGCCGCAACTGATCACGCCGCGCGAGGACGAGGCGACCGCCTATGAGTTGCCCCCGCGCCTGCGCCGCCAGGTCGTGAGCTACGCGGCCCGCGAAGCGCCCGGCACGATCATCATCGACACACCAAACAAGTATTTGTACTACGTTCTCGGCAACGGCCAGGCGATGCGCTACGGCATCGGCGTCGGCCGTGACGGATTCACCTGGTCGGGCGTGCAGTCGGTGACCAGGAAGGCCGAATGGCCGGACTGGACGCCTCCGCCGGAGATGATCGTGCGTCAGCCCTATCTGCCGCGTCACATGGCCGGCGGTCCCGGCAATCCGCTCGGCGCCCGCGCGATGTATCTCGGCGGCACCGTCTACCGCATTCACGGCACCAACGCGCCCGAGACGATCGGCACGCATGTGTCGTCGGGCTGCATCCGCCTGACCAATCAGGACGTGATCGACCTCTATTCCCGCGTCGGTGTCGGCGCCAAGGTGATCGTGCTGCCGATGGAGCGCCGCGCCGATCTCGGCCGCATGACCCGCTGACCTGCGCGGGCCGCACTGCTCGTTCCTTCTCCCGGATCCTCCCTGACTGGACCGCCGAGGCCCGAAAGCCGCGGCGGTCATTTCTTTGCGCGCATTTCGCCATTCACCATCACGGCCGATTGATGGTGGCCTGCTTCATCGGCTGCCCTGGCGCGCCTCCGTCCGGCCCTGTAAGCTCGGCAATCTTGCATTCACCGCGATCTCGCCGCTTCCGGCACGAGCCGGCCCGTGGCAACTGGAGTCCGTGGATCCGACATGAATCTTCCGACGCCGCGACCGGATTGGCAAAGCAGACCTCATCCGCTCGCTCCGAGACCGCAGCAGCCACGGCGGCGCTCGCCGCCCCGGCTGCGGATGATCCTGATCGGCGCCGCCGGCCTTGCCGCCGTCGTGCTGATCGGCATCATCATCGCGGAGGTGTTTCTGTTCTCGGGCAGCACGCCGGCGCCGCAACTGACCCAACTGCCGCCGCTGCCGCCGGCCACGCGCAACTCGATCATCATGACGCCTGTGTCGATCTCGCTCGGCGCGATTCGTGACGCCGCCGAAAAGGCCGCGCCGCGCAACTTCTCCGGCAAGGCCGACAACCCCGTCAACCAGATCCTGCAGAACGCCGACATCGGCTGGACGGTCACCCGCGGCGTCATCGCCGCCACCGGCACCCAGGACACATTGTCCCTGGCGACGCCGCTCTCGGGCCGGCTGAACGTCACCGGATCGCTGTCCGCCAAGGCGACCGGCGCGCTCGGCGATGCCATCGGCGGCCTGCTCGGCTCGGATGCCGCCAAGCAGATCGGCGGCATCAACATCAAGAATCTGAACGCCACCGCCGACATCAAGGGCAACGTCCTGATCGCGATGCGGCCGCGGCTCGCCGCCTCATGGTATGTCGAGCCGAATTTCGCCGCCCAGGTCAATCTCGGCGACACCGCGCTGACCGTGGCGGGCGCCCGCGTCAACGTGCCGGCGCAGATGAAGCCGATCATCGACAAGACCGTCAATGAGCAACTCAGCGCGCTCAGCGACAGGCTGCGCAAGGACCCGACCATCCGACGCGTGGCGCAGGCGCAATGGGCCCGCGCCTGTCGCTCGGTGCCGCTGCAGGGCACCGCGCCCGGACTGCCCGCCGTCTGGCTCGAGATCAAGCCGACGCGCGCGTTGGCCGCGCAGCCCGCGATCGATGCCAACGCAGTCAGCGTCACCATGGGAATCGAAGCGGAGACCCGGGTCACGGCGGCCGAGACCAAGCCGGAGTGTCCGTTCCCCGATAAGATTACGATCATTCCGCCCACCGCCGGAACTATCAATGTCGCGGTTCCGATCGACGTCCCCTTCACCGAGCTCAGCAAGCTCGTCGATTCGCAACTTGCGGGGCGGACGTTCCCCGAGGACGGCTCCGGCCCGGTCGCGGTCACCGTCAAGCATGCGACCGTCGTGCCCTCGGGCGACCGGCTGCTGATCTCGCTGCAGGTCAAGGGCAAGGAGAAGGAGAGCCTCTTCGGCTTCGGCGCCGATGCGACCGTGCATATCTGGGGACGCCCCATGGTGGATCAGGCGCAGCAGATTCTGCGGCTGTCCGACCTGCAGCTCGCCGTCGAATCCGACGCGGCATTCGGCCTGCTCGGCGCCGCCGCTCGCGCCGTGGTGCCGCATCTGCAACGCGCGCTGCTGGAACGTTCGGTGGTCGATCTCAAGCCTTTCGCCGACAACGTCCGCGACAAGATCGCCACGGCGGTCGCCGAGCTGCAGAAGAACGAGAACGGCATCCGCGTCGATACCGACATCAACAATCTCGCTTTGACCGACATCGCCTTCGACGCCACCGTGCTGCGCGTGATCGCCTCGGCGGAGGGCACGATGTCGGTTCGAGTCAATACATTGCCAGGACTGTAACGGCCCGTTGCTACGCCTGGACGACGACGCCTTGCCGAAGCCGGCGGCAATTCGTGATCCTCGACGGCCGAGGCCACTTCAGGAGCAGGACATGGGAAGCCAAATGGATGGCGCCGTTAGTCTGGCGATCGACAAATAGACGGACGCGAGGCATCGACGGCTTCGTCATCATTCCGCTTCACGACCGATCTGGTATTATCATCCGCAAGCGCATAGCCGGGCCGTCATGCGCGGCGCGGACGAGAGACGGGACCGTGGCGCTCCCGCCACTGCGCGGGCTTGACGCGCTCTCACGAAAGCCGCAACACGGCGCAGAGAGATGTCGTCGGGCCCTTTCCGCGCGCCCGTCGCAGGAAACATTCCGTAACAAAATTCTTCGCAAAACGCCGCGATTCTAGGTCACTTGTCGGTATGGCCCAGACACAACCACACATTCTTGTCGTCGAGGACGACCGCGAGACGCGGACGCTGATCGCAAAATATCTGCGCAACAATGCCTGCAACGTGACCACCGCGACCGACGGCCGCGAGATGACCCGCATCATGGGCGACCACCGTGTCGATCTCCTGATCCTCGACGTGATGCTGCCCGGAGAGGACGGCCTGACCTTGTGCCGCAAGCTGCGCGCGGAGTCGCAAGTGCCGATCATCATGCTCACCGCGCGCGGCGAGGACGTCGATCGCATTCTCGGACTGGAGATGGGCGCCGACGACTATCTGCCGAAGCCGTTCAACCCGCGCGAGCTGCTCGCCCGCATCAACGCGGTGCTGCGCCGGCAGGCGGCCGCGATGACGGCGAGCGCAACCGAAGGCGCGACCGCGCTGGGCTTCCTCGGCTGGACGATCGACTTCCGGCTGCGCGAGCTGCGCAATCCCGAAGGCGCGCGCGTGGCGATGACCAGCGCCGAGTTCGATCTGCTCCGCACCTTCTGCGAGCGGCCGGGCCGCGTGCTGTCGCGCGACAGCCTGCTCGACCTGACGCAGGGCCGCAGCGCCGGCTCGTTCGAGCGCTCGATCGACGTGCTGGTCAGCCGCATCCGCCGCAAGATCGAGCCAGACCCGCAGGAGGCCACCATGATCAAGACCGTGCGCTCCGGCGGCTACATGTTCACGCCCGTCGTCGAGGTGGTGACCGGCCCGCAAAGCCATTGACCATCGGATCGAATGGCGATGTCATGATGTCGTTCGGCTTTCTCAACCTCAAGGGAATCCGCGGCCAGATCACGGCGCTGGTGGCCATTTCGATCGTGGCGCTCCACGCCATCATCACTGCGACGTTCCTGATCTATCGTGCCGAGCAGCCCGACCCCGAAAACGAGGTCGGGCCGTTTCAGCTCGCGACGGCCATCCGCATTCTTGGCCGCGCCCCTGCTGCCGAGCGACCTCGGCTGATCTCCGACATCGCTCGTGCCTATCCTGAGTTCGAGCTCAAGCCTCACGCGGGACCTCTGCCGGGTGATCCCGGCCGCCTGCACGAGCCGGCCGGCCCCGACGTCGGCATCGGGAGCGGTGGCGACGAGCGCCGCCCGGCCCCTCCGGAGATGCCTGACGGACGGCCTCACGGTCCAGGCGGCTTTCGCGGCCTTGGCCCAGGCTATCGCATCTTCATGCCGCCGCCCGGCTCCCAGACGCGCACCGTCATCTTCGCTCTGCCCGATGGCAACATGGTCTCGGCCCGAATGGTCGACCGGCCGCACCGGCCGCCGTTCTGGGGTGCGCCCTGGCTGACGACGATCATGTTCGCGCTGATCAGCATGACGCTGCTCGGCCTGTGGGCCGCGCGCGCACTGACATCGCCGCTGTCGGGCTTCGCGAAGGCCGCCGAGAATTTCAGCCTCGACGGCGATGCGCCGGAATTGCCCGAGCGCGGACCGGAGGAGATCCGATCGTTGGCGCGCGCTCTCAACCGGATGCGCCAACGCATCACGGCGCTGATGAACGACCGCACCAAGATGCTGGCGGCCATCAGCCACGATCTGCGGACACCGCTGACCCGCATGCGGCTGCGTTGTGAGTTCGTCGAGGACGAGCTGCAGCGCAGCCGAATGCTGGCCGATCTCGATCAGATGCATGCGATGCTGGGCTCGGTGCTGTCGTTCCTGCGCAACGGCCGCAAGCTCGAGCCGATGACGCTGGTCGATATCGCGAGCATCCTGCAGCTCGTCGCCGACCAGTTCGCCGACGTCGGCCACAGCGTCACCTATATCGGCCCGGCGCACGCAATGGCGACGGTGCGGCCCGACGACCTGATGCGCTCGGTCACCAATCTGGTCGAGAACGCCGTGAAGTACGGCAAGGAAACGGTCATCAGGTTAACTGCGTCGGGGAAGCGCCTGACGATCGATGTGGAGGATGACGGACCCGGGATCGCCGATGCGCGCAAGCCCGACATGCTGGAGCCGTTCGTGCGCGGCGACGATGCCCGCAACATGGACGAGGCCACCGGCTTCGGGCTTGGCCTGTCGATCGCAAAGGCGATCGTCCAGGCTCATGGCGGCGAACTGTCGCTGCACGATCGCAGGCCGCACGGGCTGATCGCCCGCATCGAGCTGCCGCTCGGCCAGACCACCTTGCGCCCCGCAGCATGACGCGCGAACGCGCCCGGACAAGCCGGGCGCGCCGCGATCGAGACGAGCAGCTATTTTCGTCGGCGATGCCGTTACTGGGAGTACTTGAACTCGGGCATCGACTTCAGCTGGTCCTTGGTCGCGTTGATCATCGCGTGATCGGGATACCAGCGGTTCTTCGTGGAGCTCATCGACGAGGACGAAGTGCCGGTGGCCGCACCAGTCGTGGTCGAGGACGTGGTGCCGGAGGCCGGGGCATTCGACGCAGTGCTTGCCTGAACCGGCTGATCCGAGAACTTGATCTGATCGAACGAGACGGCGACGAGGTGCTCGCCCATGCCGAGGAAGCCGCCGACGCCGATCACGACACCCTTGACCGCGCCGCTCTTGTCGACCAGCAGGTCGTCGATCGAGCCGACATTCTCGTTGTTGTTGTTGTAGACCTTCACGCCAACGAGCTTCGAGCTGCGCCAGTCGCCCTGATACGACGCCGCGGTCGTATCGGCGCGGATCGTGGTGCTGGTCGTCGTGGTGGTGCTCTCCGCGGCAAACGCCGCGGTCGCGAGCAACAGGGAACCGGCGAGGCCGGCCGCAACAGTTTTCATCACCATGTGGTGTCTCCTCTCAATGTGTATGATGACGAGAGAACTGCAACCGCCCCCCAGCGTTCCGTGGGAACTACGATTTCGTCATTTTGCGCGACAAGCCGCCTCGGTGCAGCGCGACAACGTCGTTTTGTGACACTCGGGAGCGCGCCGGGCCGGCGAGCTGAAGCCGGAATCGAGTTTGGGGAGAGCGTTCGACTGGGAGCCCGTGCAACCGGAAGAGCCGCCCCTCACAGCAGAGGACTGCGAGTCGGCGGTCTTCGTTGAGCTGCGCGCGTCGAGCACGGATCCCGCAACGCGGTTCGATGCTCACCTCCCGCAGGTCAATCGCATCTGGAAGAGGCTGGCAGCCCGATACGCCCGCCTGCGGCGGGCTCCTCGGGACGAGGGCTGCTTGGCAAGATCCAAGCCCTCATAAATCCAAGCCCTCGTGGTGAGCGTCTCGAACCAGGGGGCCACGACGGCTCAGCCCATAGGAGATTGCCCTGACCGCCGACTGCGTCAGGGCCATCTCATTCGGGACGACTGGTCGGTCGATCGACGAAAACTCCGAGCTTCGATATTTCCGAGAGAGCGGCGCATTCTGAATCAGCTACGCGGCCATCGCGCCGTCCTCATCGACGGCCTCGGCATAGAACGCGATGGTCTCGTAGCGATAGTCGCAGAGACGGCAGTGCCAGAGATAGGCGGTGCGCCGCCCATCCTTCTCGACCCAGGCCGGCAGCGCGATCGGCTCGCCACATTGGGCGCAGGGATTGTTGCGCGGCAGGTCGAGGACGCGCATCGCGGATTGCGCGTTGTCGAAATTGCGAAACTGGATGTCGGCTGCCTTCACGGCCATGACGCGCTCCCTCTCTGTTCAGTCTTCTTGAATGAGTCAGGCATGCTGTCGAACTGACGGGCGGGATCATAGCCGCGCAGCGGCTGATTTGCACGCGCCGGGATGCCGCGCGACATCCGACCTCACGAGGATGGGATCCGAGGATGGGATCAATGCGTTTGATTCAATTGCCTCCGGAAGTGACCGCCGGTTCCGCGACATGGCGGGCGCCTGGATTACGCAGATGAATGGTGGCGATATCGTCGGCATAAACCTTCTGCCAGCCGTCGACGTGATCGAGCAGCTTGGTCGCCGCACTCTGCGTGCGCAGCAGGGTCGCCTCGATGTCGTAGTCCTTGAGCAGGCGGAACAGATTGTCCGGCTCCATCAGGCCGGAGGCGGCATTGTGATCGACGAAGAACTTTTCGCCATAGAGCTCGGTGCGGCCGTCGATGAACGGCGCGACACCGGCTGAGATCAGGTAGCCGCCGAAATCATAGTCGTTGAGGACCCGCGTGAGGTTGAGCTTCTTCAGCTCGGTCACGGCTGCGACCGGGGTGCCGCGCATGTTCGGCGTGTAGTTCAGGATCGCGGCCGATGCGATGGTGCCGGCGCCGAGCGCGAGCATCACCGCCCCCATCAGCGCGGCTCCCGACGCGCGCGCCTGCGGCAGCACGGGCAGCGCGCCCGCCTGCCGGGCCAGCGGCGCGGCGAGCACCAGCGGGCCGACCAGCGCCAGGATCTCCGCCGCGCGCGCCTGCGCCAGCGCCATGTGCAGCAGGCCGAGCAGCATCAGGATGCGCACCGGCGGCAGCCTGAGGCCGTGGAACAGCGCGAACCCGATCGCGATCAGCAGGCAGATCTCGAACGGGCCGAGGCCCTGGAAATCGGTCGCCTTCCATTCCACGATCAGCGGCAGCGCCTGTCCCAGCGACAGGATCTTCTGCGACGCCAGCAGCGCGTTCCAGCCATAGGGCGTGCAGCAGCTCGCCGCCAGCGCGAGCGCGGCGAACCCCGCCCAGCGCAGCGCCAGGCTGGAGCGGACCGAGCGATCGGCGTTGACCAGCGAGTCGAGCGCGGCGGGCGCGATGAAGAACAGGCCGAACACGAAGCCGCCATGCAGATTGGCCCATAGCGCGATCAGCAGCGCCAGCGGCCATGGCGGCGCGTCCTTGCGATCGGCGGCGTCGATCAGACCGGCGATCCAGGCGACCAGGATGGGAAACGCCAGCACATGCGGCCGCGCCAATAGATGCGGCAAGCAGAGCAGGAACGCCGCGACCACGAACACCAATGTCGTGCTGTCGCGCAGATGCCGGCCGAGCGCACGCGCGAACAGCGCAAAGGACAGCGCAATCGCCGACGCCGCCAGCACCACCGGTCCGGTCCAGCCGGCGAACTTGTAAGCGGCGGCATAGGCGACCTGCGCCAGCCACTGCGTGGAGATCCACGGCGCGCCGCGCATGGTGAAGGAATAGACGTCGACCTCGGGCACCGTGCGGTGGTCGATGATCCACTGCCCCACCGTGATCTGCCACAACGTGTCGGGATCGTTGAGCAGCCGGTTGCCGGAGATCAGCAGCAGCGCATAGACGCCGGCGCCGACCCACAGCGGCAGCAGCGCCTGCGCGCGCCCGGCGGTCGCTTCGGTGTGGGTGACGGACAGCGTCATCGCGGCATGGCCCCATTGGCGGAATTGCTCCGCCAGCCAAGCATGCACGGTATAATTCGCGGTAAACCGCCGGCGCATCCGGACTCGACCCGGCGTCTTCGCCCCATTCCTGCCACATTATCGCCCGGCGTTTGCGCCAATTACGGTGTGCAAAGTGTAAAGCGCGTGCTGGGGGGCTACTCGGCATGCGTGTGGTTCCCGGGGGATCCTGACACATGAGACGTCTCGTGCTGACGGCCTGCATTGCAGGCTTCGCGATGGCTGGTCCCGTGCCGTTCGCCATGGCTGCCGATGATGCGAGCACCGCATCGGACAGTGCAGCCAAACCGAAGGCCGGCAAGGTCAAGCTCGCCCATGTCCGCTCTGACGGCACCAGGGAGCTGGCCGTACGCAGCGCGGTGACCAAGGCCGCGCGCGAGGTCGAGGCGATCGAGGCCGTCAGCAGCGCCGACACCTCGCCGCCGATGGACGCCAATGCCTCAGCGCCAGCCGACACCGATGCCGCTGCGGCCGAGCCCCGCGAGGCCGAGCGCAAGGCGGCCGAGGCCAAGCCGCGCCACATCGACAGCGGCCATCCGCATATCGACGCGCTGGTGGCGGTGCACGCCGCCGCCAACAACATTCCGGAATCGCTGATCCACCGCGTCATCGTGCGCGAGAGCAAATACCAGAAGGATCTGGTCGGCCGCTGCGGCTGCATCGGCCTGATGCAGATCAAGCTCGGCACCGCGCGCGGCCTCGGCTACACCGGCGACGCGCAGGGCCTGCACGATCCGAACACCAACCTCACCTATGGCGTGCGCTATCTCGCCGGCGCCTACCGTGCCGCCCGCGGCGACCACGACCGCGCCGTGCTCTACTTCGCCAGGGGCTATTACGAGGAGGCCAAGCGGCAGCGCCTGGCTGACGCGCGGCCCGCCGGCCGCTCCGAGCGGACGAGCGCCCCGCTCGACATCACCCCGAAGATTGCGACCGGCCGCCACGCGCGGGCGCACTGATCGCCATTGGTTCCAAGGGCCGTCGGCATTGTCTTTCCGTGACACTCCGTTGACACGGGGGGATATCGGTCTATTTTAAGCGCGTTCCGAGGGGAGCTCCGAGGGGAGCTGAGATACCGCAGCGATGTGCGGTGACCCTTTGAACCTGATCCGGGTCATGCCGGCGAAGGGACAGGGATGCAGCAGATAACCACGCGCGGGGATGTCCCCGTTTCCATCATCGGTGCAGGCATCGCGGGTGCTTGGCAAGCCTTGCTGCTCGCGCGGGCCGGCCATCACGTCACCTTGCACGAGCGCAGCGACGCCGATCTGATGCTCTCCACCAGCCATTGGGCCGGCGGCATGCTCGCGCCCTATTGCGAGAGCGAGGTCGCCGAGCCGATCATCAGCCGGCTCGGGCTCGCCTCGCTCGACATCTGGCGGCGCGAGCTGCCAGACACGCCGTTCAACGGCTCGCTGGTGATCGCGCATGCCCGCGACCGCGCCGACTACGACCGCTTCGCCCGCCGCACCTCCGGCTATCAGCGGCTGGACGCGCAGCAGCTTGCGGCGTTGGAGCCGTCGCTGGAGGGCCGCTTCCGCGAGGGCCTGTTCTATCCGACCGAGGGCCATGTCGAGCCACGCCGCGTGCTGCCGAAGCTGCATCAGCGCATCGTCGAGGCCGGCGGCCGGGTGCTGTTCAACAGCGACGTCACGGCTGATGATCTCGACGGCCTCGTGATCGACTGCCGCGGGCTGGAGGCGCGCGACGCCGAGCCCGAGCTGCGCGGCGTCAAGGGCGAGATGATCCTGATCGAGACCGCCGAGGTGCAGCTCGCGCGGCCCGTGCGGCTGATGCATCCGCGCTTCCCGCTCTATCTGATCCCGCGCGAGGACAATTTGTTCATGCTGGGGGCGACCTCGCTCGAGGCCGAGGACACCGGCGTCAGCTTGCGCTCGGCGCTGGAATTGCTCGGTGCCGCCTACTCCGTGCATCCCGCATTCGGCGAGGCCCGCATCCTCGAATTCGGCTCAGGGCTCAGGCCGGCCTATCCCGACAATCTGCCGCGCATCACCATCAAGGGCGAGCGCGAGATCCGCGTCAACGGCCTCTATCGCCACGGCTTCCTGATCGCGCCCGCGCTGGCGCAGGCGACGCTGAACTACATCTCGCACGGCCAGATCGACAACGAGGTGATGCGATGCGCGTGACCGTCAATGGCGAGGCCCGCGACATCGCCGCGACCTCCGTCGCCGCGCTGCTCTCCGAGCTCGACTACGAGGGCACCCATTTCGCGATCGCGCTGAACTACGACGTCGTGCCGAGGAGCCGCTGGGCCGAGACGGCGCTGAAGGCAGGCGACGAGATCGAGATCATCACGCCCCGGCAGGGAGGGTGAAGTTCATGGAGCGCTCGCTTGCGCCACGCACTCCGCTGTCGTCCCGGCGAACGCCGGGACCCATAGCCACCGGCTTTTGTGTTGAAGCTCGATCTCTCCCACCGAGGTCCCACGCCAGATCACGCGGTATGGGTCCCGGCGTTCGCCGGGACGACGTGGGGAGGGAGGTCGCACCCCACGCACACCTGTCATCGCCCGGCGAAAGCGCGAAGCGCGTCTCGGCGAAAACGACCGGGCGATCCAGTACGCCGTGGCCTATCTGCGTGTCCGAGCCACCTCTGGAATACTGGATCCCCGCTTTCGCGGGGATGACAGGCTTCGTTGCGGCGACCACCGTCCGACATGGCGGAGACCATTGATGCCCACCTTCTACGACAAGACTTTCACCTCCCGCCTGCTCATCGGCACCGCGCTCTACCCCTCGCCCGCGATCATGCAGGACGCGATCCGCGCATCGGGCGCGCAGATCGTCACCGTGTCGCTGCGGCGCGAGGCCGCCGGCGGCAAGACCGGCGATGCGTTCTGGAAGCTGATCAACGCGCTCGATGTCACGGTGCTGCCGAACACCGCCGGCTGCCGCAGCGTGCGCGAGGCGGTGACGACCGCCAAGCTCGCGCGCGAATTGTTCGGCACGAGCTGGATCAAGCTCGAGGTGATCGGCGACAACGACACCTTGCAGCCCGACGTGGTCGGGCTCGTCGAAGCCGCGACCATCCTGATCAAGGACGGTTTCGAGGTCTTCCCCTATTGCACCGAGGATCTCACGGTCGCGATGCGCCTGGTCGATGCCGGCTGCAAGGTCGTGATGCCCTGGGCGGCGCCGATCGGCTCGGCCAAGGGCATCACCAATCGCGATGCGCTCAAGCTCCTACGCGACCGCCTGCCTGACATCAGCCTCGTCGTCGACGCCGGCCTCGGCGCGCCCTCGCACGCGGCGGAGGCGCTCGAGCTCGGCTACGACGCCGTGCTGCTCAACACCGCGGTGGCAAAAGCCGCCGACCCGGTCGCGATGGCGCGCGCCTTCCGGCTCGGCTGCGAGGCCGGCCGCACCGCCTTTGAGGCCGGGCTGATGGACGCCCGTGATTTCGCCTCGCCCTCCACTCCTGTCGTTGGGACACCGTTCTGGCATGCCGTATCCTGATCGCTTCTATCCTGTCGTCGACAGCCTCGCCTGGGTCGAGCGCCTGACCAGGCTCGGCGTCGGCACCGTGCAGTTGCGCGCGAAAGACCTCAACGACGGCGAGGCGCTGCAGATCGTCACCGACGCGCTCGCCATCACCAAGGGCACCGCGACCAGGCTGATCGTCAACGACTATTGGCGCGCCGCGATCGTCGCCGGCGCCGCGCACGTCCATCTCGGCCAGGAGGATCTTGCGGAGGCCGACGTCGCCGCGATCAAGGAGGCCGGCCTGACGCTCGGCCTCTCGACCCATGACGACGCCGAGCTGGAAACCGCGCTCGCGGCCAAGCCCGACTACGTCGCGCTCGGTCCGATCTTCCCGACCACGTTGAAGGCGATGCGCTTCGCTCCGCAGGGCGTCGCGAAGATCACCGAGTGGAAGAAGCGCGTCGGCACGATTCCGCTGGTCGCGATCGGCGGCATCAAGCTGGAGCAGGCCGCAGAGATCTTTGCCGCCGGCGCCGATTCCATCGCGGTCGTCAGCGACGTCACCCAGAATGTAGACCCCGACGCCCGCGTCCGCGCCTGGCTCGATGCGACGAAGGAGCCGGCATGACGCGCGCTGATATTGCGAATGCGTCTGAGAGCGATTGGGCCCCGACCTCGCCCCACACGAGCTCGTTCCCTCCCCCCTTGTGGGGGAGGGCTAGGGAGGGGGGTGAGCCACGAGCACCGAACGCGGGGTTACCCCCCTCCCCAACCCTCCCCCACAAGGGGGGAGGGAGCCTGAACAGCATCCGCCCCTTACGTCGACAACTCATTTTCGCCCTCGGCTCGGTACGAGCGAGCAACTGGCATGAGGCTCAACTCTCTCCACCGTCATTGCGAGCGAAGCGACGCAATCCAGAGCGACGTGAGCAGCCCTGGATTGCTTCGTCGCAAGTGCTCCTCGCAGTGACGTCCCCCATTCACTCCGACAACAACGATTGAGAAGGAGTATCCCATGAACATCCGCTCCAATCCCGACACGACCCTGCCCGCCGTCACCACCGGCCCGCTGCCCTCCTCGCGCAAGATCTACGCGACGCCTGATGCCGCGCCCGACCTGCGCGTGCCGCTGCGCGAGATCATCCTTTCGGAAGGCGCCGGTGAGCCGAACCTGCCTGTCTACGACACCTCCGGCCCCTACACCGATCCGACCGTGACGATCGACGTCAACGCCGGCCTGTCGCGCGCCCGCATTGCCTGGGTGCGCGAGCGCGGCGGCGTCGAGGAATATGTGGGCCGCGACATCAAGCCGGAGGACAACGGCAATGTCGGCGCCGACAAGGCCGCAAAGGCCTTCACCGCGCATCACAAGCCGCTGCGCGGCCTCGACGGCCACAAGATCACCCAGCTCGAATTCGCCCGCGCCGGCATCATCACCAAGGAGATGATCTACGTCGCCGAGCGCGAGAATCTCGGCCGCAAGGCCCAGCTCGAGCGCGCCGAGGCCGCGCTCGCCGACGGCGAAAGCTTCGGCGCCGAGGTCCCGGCCTTCATCACCCCGGAGTTCGTGCGCTCGGAGATCGCGCGGGGACGCGCCATCATCCCCTGCAACATCAACCATGCCGAGCTGGAGCCGATGATCATCGGCCGCAACTTCCTCACCAAGATCAACGCCAATATCGGCAACTCGGCGGTGACCTCCTCGGTTGAAGAAGAAGTCGACAAGATGGTGTGGGCGATCCGCTGGGGCGCCGACACCGTGATGGACCTCTCCACGGGCCGCAACATCCACACCACGCGCGAGTGGATCCTGCGCAATTCGCCGGTGCCGATCGGCACCGTGCCGATCTACCAGGCGCTGGAGAAGTGCAACGGCGACCCGGTGCAGCTGACCTGGGAGCTCTACAAGGACACCCTGATCGAGCAGTGCGAGCAGGGCGTCGACTACTTCACCATCCATGCCGGCGTGCGGCTGGCCTACATCCACCTCACCGCGAGCCGCGTCACCGGCATCGTCTCGCGTGGCGGCTCGATCATGGCCAAGTGGTGCCTCGCGCATCACAAGGAGAGCTTCCTCTACACCCATTTCGAGGAGATCTGCGACATCATGCGCAAGTATGACGTCTCGTTCTCGCTCGGCGACGGCCTGCGCCCCGGCTCGATCGCGGACGCCAACGACCGCGCGCAGTTTGCTGAACTGGAAACGCTTGGCGAGCTGACCAAGATCGCCTGGGACAAGGGTTGCCAGGTGATGATCGAGGGCCCCGGCCACGTGCCGATGCACAAGATCAAGATCAACATGGACAAGCAGCTCAAGGAGTGCGGCGAGGCGCCGTTCTACACCTTGGGGCCGCTGACCACCGACATCGCGCCGGGCTACGACCACATCACTTCGGGCATCGGTGCGGCGATGATCGGCTGGTTCGGCTGCGCCATGCTGTGCTACGTGACGCCGAAGGAGCATCTCGGCCTGCCCGACCGCAACGACGTCAAGGTCGGCGTCATCACCTACAAGATCGCCGCCCACGCCGCCGATCTCGCCAAGGGCCATCCCGCAGCGCAGCTCCGCGACGACGCGCTGTCCCGCGCCCGCTTCGACTTCCGCTGGACCGACCAGTTCAACCTCGGCCTCGATCCGGAGACCGCAAAGCACTTCCACGACGAGACCCTGCCGAAGGAAGCCCACAAGGTCGCGCATTTCTGCTCGATGTGCGGCCCGAAATTCTGCTCGATGAAGATCACCCAGGACGTCCGCGACTACGCCGCCACGCTGAATGATCCGACCACCGTTGGCATGACCATCAGCGGCACCATCGAGGACGGCATGGCCCAGATGAGCGCCAAGTTCAAGGAAATGGGCGGCAGCGTGTATCTGGATGCGGAGAAGGTGAAGGAGAGCAACAAGGCGCTGTCCTGAGCCGCCCCGCTCTCTCCATCGTCATGGCCGGGCTTGCCCCGGCCATCCATCAAAGCCGGGCGCAAGCCCGGCTTTTTGTTTGAGATCTGCTCGGTCCTTCGATTTCGCAATTGATGCGTTGGTTGCCGCTTGTTGCGACAATGACGGAAGCTCGCCGATGTCCGCCTTCTCAATTTCAGCGACAAGGAACGGTCGACGAATGCAGAAACAGCCTCCTTCACGTTCCCAATCCACAACTATCCGCAAGGAACGCGAGTAAGTAAACCCAAGGGATTAGGTCAATTTCGGTTTAATGGCCCGTTAAACCGACCGCCAACTAAGTTCTTTCATCATTGTACTTTGTAGGAAAGGACATCACCTTCGCGGCGAAAGAAGCAGGAGAATCTGATGTCCGAACGGTCTTCCCGCGAGCCGAAGCAGCACTGGTTGTTCGGTCTAGCCGCCTGCCTGTGGCCGGTCGCCTTTGCATTAGTAGGAATTTTCGGTAGCCTGCCGAAATCCACTGCCCAGGTCCTAGCGCGTGCTTTGCGCCTCTGGTGAATAGTTACGAGATCGAAATGGACGTCCCATGCCCATCCACCACATCCCCGCCCCACCCCACATCAAAGCCCCGCCGCTGTCGTTCGGCACCCGCGTCGGCGATCTCCTCTTCGTCTCCGGCATTCCCGGCTTCGACGCCCACGGCAACCTGCCCGACGACTTCGACGCGCAGTTCGCCAATGTCGTGACCAACTTCACCCGCGTCCTGACCGAAGGCGGCGCTGATATTCGCGACCTCGTCAAGGTCAACGTGCTGCTGACGCGCGCCGCTGATGTTGCGACCATGAACCGGCTTTACGCCGCGGCGTTCGGGCCGGCGCCGTATCCGGCGCGCACCACCTGCGTGGTGGTGGCGCTGCCTGATCCGAAGATGCTGATCGAGATCGAGGGCGTCGCGGCGGTCGTGAAACGGTAGGGTGGGTTAGCGGACGGCAACCGACGATCTCTCCACGCTCGCACATGGCTGAAAGCCGTTCGCGTAACCCACCATTCCGCGCAGGCGGCGGGTTACGCGCCCTGGCAAACATTCCCTCCGCGGTGAAATCGTCCCGCGGGCGCTAACCCGCCCTACGTTCTCCGTGCAGGAAGCAACCGCTCCGCCTGCAGAATTCGCCGGCCTCAACTACTCGCCGTCGCCCAAGCGCAGTTCAACCGCGAGGTCCCCTTCATCCACCGCAATGATGCCGAGCCGCGCCGCCGTTTGCCACCGCCACAGGCGGCCTGCCTCATTCTTCTGCAACCCTGCGTCGTGATGGCCCCCGCTCCGCGATTTTCGTCTCTTGCGGACGATTTAAATTTTAAATAGGATTTAATAGTCCGAAACATTATCTCCGAAAATTTCACGATAGATGTTTTATTCATGGCCGTTCCATGCCCTGTTCCGCCTCGTCGGCGCCGCCACGGCGCCATTGCGGGAGGCGATCCGGGAGGCCTTCCAGGCCCAGGTCTATCCGCTCGGCTACGTTCCCTCGCATGACGGCATGCGCGGGCTGATGACCCTGGGCGTCGTTACGGCCCATGTCTCGCACACGCTCGTGCCGGGCGCGGTGCTCTATATCGACCTGTTCTTCGTGGCGAGCGCCTATTACATCACCGGCCTGCTGCTGCGGGACATCGACAAGCACGGCCACATCAGGTTCCGGCAGTTCTATGCGCGGCGCTTCGCCCGGATCGTGCCGCCGCTGCTGCTGATGCTCGCCGCCTATCTGCTGTTCACCTGGCTGCTGCGGCCGCCATTCCTCCCGGCGCTGGAACGCGCCGCGATCGCGCTCTCCTACATCGCCAACTACTGGTATGTGTTCGACCCGAAGACGATCGAGGACATCGGCCACACCTGGACGCTGTCGACCGAGGAGCAGTTCTATCTGCTGTGGCCGCTGACCTTCGCAGTCCTGGTCAAGCGCCTCGGCGTCACCTGGCGATTGGTCGGCGCCATCTGCGCCATTGCGGCCGCGATCTGGGCCTGGCGCGTGGCGCTGGTGCTCGATGGGGCCGAGTGGCGCCGGCTCTACACCGCGTTCGACACCCGCGCCGATGCACTGATGGCGGGATGCGCGATGGCCGTCGTGCTCAGGCTGGTGCCGCACGGCACCTCACCCGCGCTCGACCGGCTCTGGCCGAAGCTGGCGTGGCCGCTCCTGATCTATTGGGGCACGGTCACCTTCCTGTTCTGGCCGGCGGACGGGCCGAGCATGAACTACTATCTGTTCGGCAGCATGGTGTGCGGCGTACTTCCCGGCATCCTCGCGTTGACCATGCTGATGCGCAGCCACGGCACGATCTGCCACCGCATCTTCGAATGGCCGGTCGCGATCTTCCTCGGCCGGATCTTCTACGGCATCTATCTCTGGCACCTGCCGGTCCTGAATTTCCTGGACAGCTACGGCGTCTGGTGGCCGCTGCGGCTCGCGATCGGGCTGCCGCTGTCGGTCGTGGCGGCCACGCTGTCCTACGCCTATCTCGAGCGCCACTTCCTGCGCCGGCGCGCGGGGCCGGTGGCCTCGCAGGCGCTCCTCGCCGGCGCGGGTCCGGCGCTGGTTCCGACCGCGAGCTTCAGCGGCGATCTCCGGTTCTCGTCCCGACCGAGCGCCGGAGGCATCCACTCCTGAGGCCTGCGCGACGCGCTACGCACGCCGAGAGGCCTCTCGCTCCGCCACCTCATCGCGCCTCATCATCGGCCGGGGGCATCGCGCGCTTTTGCCGCACGATTCGCGCGCGGCTGCCTTCAAATTGATCGAGACCGCTCCGACATAGGGCCGGCCGCGGGCTGGGCCAGTTTGTTGCCGGAGTTTTCACGATGCCTCGTTTCACCACAGTCTGTCTTGCCGCAGGCCTCGCCGCGGCCGCGCTGCTCGCCGCTGCGCCGGCGCAGGCCGGCTACTACATCATCCGCTGGGACAACACCGGCATCTGCCAGGTCTGGAGCGAGGCCTTCGCCTTCAAGCCGATCGCATGGCCGTCCGGCTATCAGGTCATCAGCCGGCCGGTGCCGACGTTCAACGACGCCGTGACCCGCCAGATCACGCTCCGCCAGCAGGGCCGCTGCACGCTGTAAGCCGGCGCGCCCCTGACGGCATCATGTGACGACCGCATGTCGTCATTCACATCCCGGACATCGCTGTGAACGACGGCACGGGCGGCTTGCGTTGCGCGCGCTTTTGTCGCACCACTTGGGCCTTGGTCCGGCCGCAAGGCCGGTGGCCCGCGCAGGCGGGCGATTGTCGTTGTTTCGTTTGAGGAGATTGATGATGCGTCGCCTGACCACGTTCGCTGCCGCCACGGCCATTGCAGCCGCCTCGATCGTGCCTACCGCCTTCGCCGCGCCTGCGCCCACGTCCGGCTACTACGTGATCCGCTGGGACAACACCGGCATCTGCCAGATCTGGAACACCGAGTTGCAGTCGAAGCCGGTGGAGTGGCCGTCGACCTACAAGATCGTTTCCAAGCCGGTGCCGACCTTCGTCGAGGCGACCAACATCCAGCTCAAGCTGCGCGACGAGCGCCGCTGCTTCCTGTAAGCGGCGTTCGCACGCATTCATGCATGGCGGCGGTCAGGCGGCGCTGACCGCGCTCGCCTGCATCGGCACGAATCCGGGCAGATCAGTGATCCGCGCCAGCCACGCCTGCACGCTCGGGTACGGCGTCAGCGACACGCCGCCTTCGGGCGCGTGCGCGGTGTAGCTGTAGAGCGCGACGTCGGCGATGGTCGGCGCCGCGCCGGTGAGGAACGGCCGCGCGGCGAGTTCGCGCTCCATCACCGTGAACAGGCTGTTGGCGAGCAGATGCGCCCTCGCCATGTCCAGCGGGGCGCCGAACAAGGTCGCCACCCGCGCCGCTGCCGGGCCGAACGCGAGCGGACCGGCCGCGGCCGACAGCCAGCGCTGGACCTGCGCCTGGCCGAGCGGATCGCGCGGCAGCCATTTGCCCGAGCCGTCATAGCGGCCGGCGAGATAGACCAGGATCGCATTGGAGTCCGGGATGACGGCGTCGCCGTCGACCAGCACCGGCACCTGGCCGAACGAATTGAGCGCGAGAAAGTCCGGCCGCTTGTGCGCGCCGCCCTTGAGGTCGACCTCGACGAGCTCGCAAGGCAGGTCAAGCAGGCTCAACATGAGCCGCACGCGATGCGCGTGGCCGGAAAGGACGAAATGATACAGACGACGTTGCGACATGCTGTGCTCCTGTTGCTCGCCGTCACCTAGACCACGGCCGCCGCAGCAACAATGCAGCATCGCGTCAACAGCCTGTTGCAACGACTGCAACAATGCGACAACGGCGCCATGGACCGCCTGCCCGACCAGCTCCAGCCCGGCCTGCGCCTCGTCTTCGTCGGCACCGCCGCGAGCGAGCGCTCGGCGGCGACCGGGCACTATTACGCCCATCCCGGCAACCGCTTCTGGCCGACGCTGTTCTCCGTCGGCCTGACGCCACGGCTGTACCAGCCGCACGAGTTTCCAGCGCTGCTGTCGCTCGGCATCGGCTTCACCGATCTGTGCAAGCTGGGCGCGGGCATGGACCATGTCGCGCTGAAGGCCGGCGTCGACGTCGCCGGTTTCGCCGACAAGATCCGGCAGCATCGACCGGCAGCGGTCGCCTTCACCAGCAAGAAGGCGGCGAGCCTGTTCTACGGCAAGCCGACCGGCGCGATCGCGCTCGGGCGGCAGCCGGAGCAGGCCGACTTCCCGACCACGTTCGTGCTCGCCTCGCCCTCCGGCGCGGCGTCGGGTGCGTGGACATTGGCGCCGTGGCGGGAGCTGGCGATGCATTTGGCCCAGACCTCAGACGCGCAGCCGACTCGCGTGCGGTGATGATGGGTAGTAAGCCCATCATCATTGCGGCAAGCGACTCGCTGACGACGATCCGCGCAATGCCGATGACTGCGCCCTCTCCCCTTGTGGGAGAGGGCATGTAGTATAGAGCGGCAAACGCGCTCGGGTGAGGGGTCCCTCTCCGAGCGTAGTTTGCTGAGAGAGACCCCTCACCCAAGCGAGCGGGCTGATCGGCCGGAGATGCCCTCTCCCACAAGGGGAGAGGGCGCTGCATCGCAGAGCGCAATGCTGGCGATCCGACGCGCGGTTGTGGCTATCCACGTCACCGAGGTGAAGCATCCTATCTCTGCCCGACGGGCAATCCGCGCATGCGCATCATGCGCAAACTGCCCGTCGTGTTAGTTTGTCGCACCCACGCGCGCTTGCCACGTCGAGGCTGGGCAAGAATCCGAATTAGGGGGGTGAGAGGGCTCGGCGCGGTGCAATTTCGAGCCATGACTGCATCATGGTCCAGAATCGGATCAGGGCAAGCGAAACCGCCTCCCATGCGCCCCTCGCTTCGCCGGAAGTGGCATGTAGAGCTGCAAGAGCCCATTCGGCGATGCGGGCGAGGAAGTCGTCGAAGCCGAGAATGTTGAGGGCGCGGGTGAGATTGTAGCAGAGCGCCATGAGGCTCCATTCCCCGCGAACCTTGTCGAAGCCGCGGACAAGGAAGTGCTGATAGCCGGCGCGGCACTTGAGCGTGCCGAACGGGTGCTCGACGATGGCCGAGCGGCGGCGCATCAATTGGCCGGCCTGTTCGCTCGCCATCCTCTGGCGGTGACGATCCAGCACCTCTTCGTGCTCCCATCGAGAGACGCGGCGGCTTTTTTCCTTCGCAGAGAGACAAGACGCCTTGAGGGGGCAGATGCCGCAAGTCGCCACGGAGGCCAGGTAGCGGCGTTCCATCCTGCCGCTCGTATTCTTCCAGAGCTTCTTTGTTGGATGCAGCGCTTGGCCTGCGGGACACTGGTAGGTGTCGGTCGCGGAATTGTAGGTGAAGTCACCTCGCGTGAAGCGACCGTGCTTCTTGCCATTGCCGTGATGCAGCGGGACATAGGCGGTGACGCCGTCATCCTCGCAAGCCTTGATATCCTCGCTGTTGTAATAGCCGACATCTGCCAGTATCTGCAGCGCCTCGACCTGGAGGCCCTCCTTGGCCGCCTTCGCCATCATATGAAGGTGTCCTGTATCGCTGCGATTGACGACCTCGCTGGCGATGATCAGCTTATGCTTGTCGTCGACGACGCTCTGGACATTGTAGCCTGCGATCGTCTGGTCGCCCTTGCTCAGCAGTCGCGCATCGGAATCGGTCTTCGACACCTGTCCCTTGTCGCCCTTGTCCAGGTTCTCCAGATCGGACTGTGCGCGTTCACGCCTGGCCATCAGCTCCTTGATCTTGTCCCCGACATCGCCGCCATCCTTGTTGCCATCCTTGCCGTCGTCGGGCTGCTTGGCTTCCGCCGCGTCGTTGGTGTCGAGAGACTTGCCGTACGCCTCAATCTCCTCATCGAGCTTGGCGATCTGTTTGGCGAGCTTCCCGCGCGTGAAGATGCTGTCCTTGCTGGCATTGCCGTGGAACAGCGCGCCGTCGACCGCGACCAGGGTCCCGCCGATCAACCCGATCTCCTGCAGCAACAGGACGAAGCTACGGTTCGCCGCCTTCAAGGCAGCCCAGTTCTCCTTGCGGAAGTTCGCAATCGTCCGATAGCCGGGCTTCAGGTTCCTCAACAACCAGATCAGCTCCAGATTGCGGCCGGCTTCACGCTCGAGCCGGCGCGACGATCTGATCTGGTTCAGATAACCATAGAGATAAAGCTTCAGCAGGTCCGCCGGATCGTACGGCGGCTGCCCGACACCCGATCCCCTCCGCTTGGCGTGGCGGAAGCCAAGCTTGGCCAGATCGAGAGCGTTGACGTAGCTGTCAATCGCACGAACCGGATTGTCCGGCCCGACATAATCCTCAATCCGAGGCGGAAGCAGGCTCTTTTGATCGCGGCTCTCGCCGCTCTTGAACGGCCGATTCGTCATGCCCCCAAATCTTACCGTGAACACTGAGTTCTTGCCCAGCCTCGTCGGGCAAATCAGGACGATGTTTTCGCTCAACCCGCCTCATGCAGAGGGACGTACGCGTCGTCACGATACGTGGAGGTGGGCCGCGGTGGACGTGGTGGCTGCGCCCGACGAGCGCCGGCTGTCACGTACGGTGAAGTCGTGATGTCCTGACACCCCGAAGCTGGTGTCACGTGCGTGCTCATGCGAAAGCGTAGCGCGCGCAATGGTGGCCAACAAGCCCGGCGCACCAGGGAGACCACGTATAAGCCGTCAAACCATGCGCGCAGGGAAGGCCGGGATGTCTCCGCCGAACCTGTGGTTCTGCCGCGTGCTTTTTTGTTGCACGCGGACCATGGGAGCGGCGAGCTCCCGGCCTTCCCTGCCCCTCTCGATTTTCGACGGGGCTCTCACGATGCATCCCTCGCGCACGCGGTGCGGCGAGAGCGCGGGCTTATGAGCAGAAGAGAGGGAGAGAGACGGTGTTGGCAATGCTCAGCACGCAACAACGGCCATCGCCCAGTCAAGCCGGGCGATGACACCTGTTGTGAGTTGCTAGGCGTCCACGATGACGACGACGACGCAACTACCTGATCGTGATAGCAAGCCCCGACAGATCGACGTTCGCCAAGAGGCCGATCTGCTCACCCGAGAGCTCCAGCACCGCGCCCTTCTGGTTGGTCAGCACGATGCCGCGCACGCCGCGGCCGACGGCAAGGCCCGCGCCGGCGGCGCCATAGACGCCCTCGACGTCGGACGGACGCCAGATGTTGCTGACGCGGCCGCGCAGCACCGTGCGCGAGCCGCCGAACACCAGGCCCCAGTCGAGGCCGCCGGTCGACAGCGGATAGGCGCGGCCATGAAAGTTCAACACGCCGCTGCCGCCGGAGCCGCCGATGATCCACCCCGCTTTGTAGATGGTCAGCGTGATGAAGCCGCCATCTGCGTGCGCCGTGGCCGGAATGACAGCGCCGCAAGCAGCTGTCAGTGCCACCAGCAGACCGCGAAGCGAGGATGCAATTGTCATGGATGAAGTCTCCAGCGAAGTGAATTTGGGCTTGAGGTAATTCGATGGCCGTGTGCGACGATCGTGCCCCACTAAGCGAATCGATCGGGCCGAATTTAGCCCTTTGCACGGCACCGTGCATGCGCAGCCGCCGGTGTGTTCGATATGATGCGCTCGCAGCGCAGGAACTGTGGCGGTCCGACGATTAGTCCTCTGCACCCCCATCGTGGACGCGCGTCGACGCCGGCCAAATGGGTCGAGACCCGCGCGAAACCAAGGCCATTTCGGGGTATTCGGCACCGGTGCGACAACAGGACGCCCGCGTTAAGGCCCCATTAACCTTGTCGGACCACGGTGATCTACGGGCTGGATGTTTAGTTGGTCTCGATGTTTGCGCGTCGTTTCAGTGTCGGCGTGGGCGTTGATCGGGAGGAGTTATGTCGCAAGAATTGTCATCCGAAGCCGCAAGTCCGTCACTCGTGCCGCTTGCCATGCCACCGTCGCGCTCCGCGGCGGAGGTCCTGCCGCTGTTGATCGGCACGCCGTTGTCCGAGATCGAGCGCGAGCTCATCGTGCAGACCCTGGCGCGCTGCAACGGCAACCGTACCCACGCAGCAAGGCTGCTCGGCATGCCCGTGCGCACTTTGCGCAACAAGATCCGCATCTACACGGCCGACGGCATCGCGGTGCCGGCCTATTCGGCCTGATCCAACGGCGGCCACGCGATATCCCATCGCGTGGAACTCATCAGGATGCGAGGCCGATTGATGTTGATCAATCGGCCTCGCAGCCCTGCTGCAATTGCTGCCATCATCGCGGCTCTGTTACGCTTCGCCGCGAATCAGAGGTGTGTAGCGGAGTTGCGGTAGTGGCAAAGAATCCGGCCGGACGCGGCCTGCAGGGCCCCGTGGGTCCACGTGGCCCGCAGGGGCAGCCCGGGCGGCGCGGGCCAGATGGTCAGCGCGGCAAGCCGGGTTCCGACGGCAAGGCAGGTGCGCAAGGCAAGCCCGGCCCGCAAGGGCCGCGCGGCGAGCAAGGCCCGCCCGGCAAGCCGGGACCGCAGGGGCCTCAAGGTCCGCAGGGTGAACCGGGACCGCCGGGCACGCTGCCGACGATCGATCAGCTGATGCCCTGGCTCGAGCAGATCTTCGCGGCCTATGACGACTACAAGCGCGCGCGGGATCGCGAGGCGCATGAGCGCGAGGCCGAGCTGGTCGCGGTGCGCGACATCTTCGCCGCGACGACCCATGACGATGCGCTGGACGAGGCCTTCGAGGACGACGATCCGCACGACATCGACATCCCGAAGAAGAAGAAAAAGAAAAAGGGCAAGAAAAAGAAGAAGCACGACAAGCAAGCCCAGGACCGCCACGACCACGACGACGATGGGTTCTGAGCTTCGCCTTCTGTCAGGGCACGATGGGCCTCAGCGCGGGCCGAACCTGGCCGCCGAACGCTCCCGCGCCTTGGCCGCCTCGATCTCGCGGTCGCGCGGCGGGGCCTGGGTCTGCAGCGAGGTCAAGAGCCGCCGCGCGGCGTCGGCCACCTCCTCGACCGCGCGGGCGAAGGCGGCCTCGTTGGCCTGCGACGGCGCATTGAAGCCGGACAGCTTGCGCACGAATTGCAGGGCCGAGGCCTGAATTTCAGCCTCCGTCGCCGGCGGCTCGAAATTGAACAGCGTCTTGATGTTGCGGCACATGATGAGTCCCATCAATCCGGTACTGAACCAAGTCGCAGATCGTGCTATCATGTCCCCGACGCGGCCGGAAGAGTCGCGCATGATCAGGGGGAGTCCATGGTTCGACCGCTTGCCGCCGTTTTTGCCGCCGTCGTCGTTTTTTGCGCGCCGGCCCGCGCCGCCGACTATCCCGCCCCGAAGCAGGGCGACTTCGTCGTCAAGGATTTCAAGTTTCACACCGGCGAGACGCTGCCGGAGCTGAGGCTGCACTATACGACGGTCGGCGAGCCGACCGGGCAGCCGGTGCTGGTGCTGCATGGCACCGGCGGCTCAGGCGGAAGCATGCTGGTGCCGACCTTCGCCGGCGAATTGTTCGGCAAGGGCCAGCCGCTCGATGCAACCAGGTACTACATCATCATTCCCGACAGCATCGGCCACGGCAAATCGTCGAAGCCCTCCGACGGGCTGAAGACCAGGTTTCCCGCCTATGACTATGCCGACATGGTCGATGCGCAGCATCGCCTGCTGACCGAGGGCCTCGGCATCAAGCACGTCCGGCTCGTGATCGGCAATTCCATGGGCGGGATGCACAGCTGGGTGTGGGCCACGCGCTATCCGGACTTCATGGACGCCGCGGTGCCGATGGCCTCGCAGCCGACTGAAATGGCGGCCCGCAACTGGATGCTGCGCCGGCTGATGCTGGAGACGATCCGCAACGATCCCGACTACAATGGCGGCAACTACACCGCACAGCCGCGCATGATGAAATATGCCGTCACGGCCTATGCCACCGCCACGGCCGGCGGCACCATCGCCTATCAGCTCGCGGCACCGACCGCGGCCAAGGCCGACAAGCTGGTCGAGGAGCGGCTCGCCACGCCCATTCCCACCGACGCCAACGACTTCATCTATCAGTGGGACTCGTCGCACGACTACAATCCGTCTGCCGATCTCGACAAGATCAAGGCGACCGTGATGCTGATCAACTCGGCCGACGACGAGCGCAACCCGCCGGAGACCGGCGTGACGGTCGACGCCATGAAGCGCGTCGCCAACGGCAAGCTCCTGCTCATCCCGACCTCGGCCGAAACGCGCGGCCACCTGACCACCGGAAATGCGAAGTTCTACGCCGAGCCGCTGCGCGAATTGCTGGCGACGGCGCCACAGCGCGGCATGTAGGTCCGCAGAAGGGAGCGTTGAATGCGCAGGATGGTGCTGGCCGGTCTCACGATGGGCTCGCTCGCCTGCGCGACCGTCGCCGCCGCCTTCGACAACGGGCAGTTCGACAACGTCCCGCCTGACATTCGCGCGTGGTTCAAGAGCGTGATCGCGCCCAACGGCGTGCCATGCTGCGATGTCTCCGACGGCCACCGCACGACCTATGACGTGCGCGACGGCACCTATTGGGTGCCGATCGAAGGCCGGTGGATGGCGGTGCCGGAACGCGCCATCATCCGCGACCGCGGCAACCCGATCGGCGAGGCCGTGGTGTGGTACGTCCATCACCGCGGCGACATCATCATCAACTGTTTCGTTCCCGCCGATGCCGTATGAGGCGCTGGCGCGTGCGGCTACCACTCATGCGACTCATTAGCGGCACGAGAAGTGACCTCCGGTTTCGTGACTAGCTCCGATTGACCTAAGTCAACAGTCGCGGAAACCGGCCGAAATAGTGTACAGAATGTGTCATGCATGAACCTGAAGATTCTTGATCGAGATGCCCAAGCGATTGTTTCACTGGTCCGCAGGCCGTCTGGCCCGGGCGTCTCTCGGGCTGGCTCTCGTTGTGGCGCCCTGCGCCGCATCGGCCGATGATGAGCTGAAGCTCACGCCAAGCCAGGCGCAGAACCTCGGCGTGCGCGTGACGCATCCGATCTCCAGCCGGATGGACAAAACGCTGCCCTATCCCGCGCAGATCGTCATTCCCACGCCTCAACTGTGGGTCGTCAGCGCGCCGGTCGCGGGGATGATCACCAACCTCGCCGTTGCCCGCGGCGATCGCGTGACCGTCGGACAACCGCTGCTCACGCTGGAGAGTCCGAGCTTCGTCTCGCTCCAGCGCGATTACCTGCATGCGCTGGCCCAGGAGGTTCTCGCGGTTCAGCAGTTGAAGCGCAATGCCGACCTGTTCGAAGGCAAGGCCATCCCGCAACGCGTGCTGGAGTCGAGCCAGACCGAAGCGCGCCAGGCCAGCATCGTCGTCGCCGAACGTCGGCAGATGCTGCACATCAGCGGGCTGTCCGACGAAGCCATCGCCCGGCTCAGCAGCGAGGCGGCGATCAGCGCGACGCTCACTGTGACGGCCCCGCGCACGGCGTCCGTGGTCGAGCTCGCGGTATCGCCGGGCCAGCGCCTGGAACAGGCCGCGTCACTGGTGAAGCTCGCCCGGCTGTCGCCGCTATGGGCCGAGATCGCGATTCCCGCAACCAACATCGGCGCCATCAAGACCGGCGCCAAGGTCGACATCGAAGGCTATGCGACACCGGGCCAGGTCATCCTGGTGTCCGAGACGACCGATGCCGCCACGCAGACAATTCTCGTCCGCGCCGAGATTCCCAACAACGGCGAACTGCATTCCGGACAAATGGCGGCGGCCCGCATCGGCTTTGTCTCGGCAGGAGAAAGCGCGTGGGAAATTCCCTATAGCGGCCTCGTCCGGCGCGGTGAGCAGACCGCGGTGTTCGTTGCCACGGAAGGCGGCTTCCGGCTCGTTGCGGTCACCCTGCTCGCGGAGGATCAGGATCACGTCGTCATCGCAGGCCCCCTCACGGACAAGAACGAGATCGCCATCGGCGGCATCTCGGCGTTGCGCGGCATCCTCTCGCGACTGGGGCAGTAGATGCTGCAACGGCTGGTCGCATTCGCGCTGTCACAGCGGCTCTTCGTCATCCTCAGCACGCTGCTGGTGATCGGCGCAGGCGCCGTTGTCTTGCCGAGCCTGCCGATCGACGCCTTTCCAGACGTCTCGCCGGTCCAGGTGAAGATCATCATGAAGGCTCCCGGCCTGACGCCGGAAGAGGTCGAGCAGCGCATCACGGTACCGATCGAGCTGGAGCTGCTCGGGTTGCCGAACAAGAAGATCCTTCGCTCGACCACGAAATACGCGCTGGCCGACATCACCGTCGATTTCGAGGACGGCACCGACATCTACTGGGCCCGCAATCAGGTGTCGGAGCGGCTGTCCAACATCTCGCGCGACTTTCCCGAGGGCGTGAACGGGGGCCTCGCCCCGATCACGAGCCCTCTGGGCGAGATGTTCATGTTCACGATCGACAGTCCCGAACTGTCGCTGGCCGAACGCCGGACCTTGCTCGACTGGGTCATCCGCCCAGCGCTGCGCACGGTGCCCGGAGTAGCCGACGTCAACGCGCTCGGCGGCTATGTCCGGGCCTTCGAAATCGTGCCGAGGAACGACGCGCTGGCGGCGCGCGGCATCTCGTCCGAGCTGTTTCGCAAGGCCATCGAGGCCAACAGCCGCAACGACGGTGCCGGGCGGGTCAACCAGGGCGAAGACAGCGCGCTGGTCCGCATCGAAGGCAGCATCCGCGGCATCGACGACATCCGGGCGATCATCGTCGACACCCGCGACGGAATCCCGATCCGGGTCAGCGACGTCGCAAGGGTCAAGATCGGCGCACTCACCCGCTATGGCGCCGTCACGACGGACGGCAAGGGCGAGACGGTCGAGGGGCTCGTGCTCGGTCTGCGCGGCGCCAACGCCGGACAATTGGTGCGCGACGTTCGGGCCCGGTTGGACGAACTGAAGCCGTCGCTGCCGAGCAGCGTCTCCATCAACGTGTTCTACGACCGCAGTCGGCTGGTCAACCGCGCCGTCGGCACGGTGGTCCGGGCGCTGGGCGAAGCCACGGTGCTCGTTGTCGTGCTGCTGCTGCTGTTCCTCGGCAATTGGCGCGCCTCGCTGGTGATCGCGCTCAGCCTGCCGCTGGCGATCGTGATGGCGCTGATCGTGATGCGGGCTGTCGGCATGTCCGCTAACCTGATGAGTCTGGGCGGCCTTGCGATCGCGATCGGCATGCTGATCGACGCGCTGGTCGTGGTGGTCGAGAACATCGTCGGCAATCTCGCCAAGCACGATCACGGAAGCGCCACGCCGCTGATCCACGTCGTCTACCGCTCGGTTTGCGAAGTCCTGCAGCCGGTCGCCTCGGGCGTCCTGATCATCATCATCGTGTTCGTTCCGCTGCTCACCTTGCAGGGGCTGGAGGGAAAGCTCTTCATTCCGGTCGCGCTGGCGATCATTTTCGCTCTGGCCGCATCGCTGCTGCTTGCGCTGACGGTGCTTCCGGTCGCGACGTCCTTCGTGCTCACATCCGCATCGCATGACGATCCAATGCTGATCCGGGCAGCGCAGCGCGTCTACGCGCCCGCGCTCGACTGGGCGCTCGGGAACGAGCGCAAGGTGATCATCGCGGCGCTGGTCAGCCTCGTTGCCGCGGGATACGGCTACACCCAGCTGGGCAAGACCTTCATGCCGACGATGGACGAAGGCGACGTCATCGTTAGCGTGGAAACGCTGCCGTCCGTCAATCTCGACGAGTCCCTCGCCATCAAT
Organism: Bradyrhizobium sp. SZCCHNR1053; assembly: GCF_032381235.1. Taxonomy (NCBI): domain Bacteria; kingdom Pseudomonadati; phylum Pseudomonadota; class Alphaproteobacteria; order Hyphomicrobiales; family Nitrobacteraceae; genus Bradyrhizobium; species Bradyrhizobium sp. SZCCHNR1053. The sequence continues at coordinate 167,530 of NZ_JAUHJM010000003.1, read as the reverse complement.
GCCCGGCTGCAGACGGCGTTGATGAAGGTACCAGACGTCGCCGGCATCATCGCGCGCACCGGCTCGGACGAGCTCGGGCTCGATCCGATGGGACCCAATCAGACCGACACGTTCCTGGTGCTCAAGCCGGCAGACCAGCGGCAGACCAGCGACCGCGATGTCCTGCTCGAGAAGCTTCGCGAGGTCCTGACCGGCTTCCCCGGCGTCTCGCTCAGCTTCACGCAACCCATCGACATGCGCGTGCAGGAAATGATCAGCGGCGTGCGCGGCGACGTCGCGGTCAAGATCTTCGGCCCGGACATCACCAAGCTCAACGAGATCGCAGCGAAGCTGTCGGCGATCATGTCCGACATCGATGGGGCCCAAGACGTCTACACGACGCTCAACGAGGGCGCGCAATACTACACGATCGCCGTCAACCGGATGGAGGCGGGCCGCCTTGGGCTCACCGTGGACTCGATCTCGGCCGCCTTGCGCACGCAGATCGAAGGCCGAACGATCGGCACCGCGCTCGAGGAGGGACGCCGGACGCCGATCCTGGTCCGCGGCGGCGAGACCACGCGGCAGGCTCCGACGATGCTGGCGGCGCTGCCGCTGACGCTTGCGTCAGGCCAGCATGTTGCGCTCTCGCAGGTCGCCCGCATCCAGAGGGTCGACGGCCCAGTGAAGATCGATCGTGAGGACGGCAACCGCATGAGCGTGGTTCGCAGCAACGTCCGCGGCCGTGACATGGTCGGCTTCGTGCAGGCGGCCCAGCAAAGGGTCGCAGCCGAGCTGCCGCTGCCGTCCGGCTATCGGCTGACATGGGGCGGGCAGTTCGAGAACCAGCAGCGTGCAGCCGCGCGTCTGTCCGTCGTTGTGCCGGTCGCGATCGGCCTGATCTTCGTGCTGCTCTTCACGACGTTCGGCTCGGTGCGCCAGGCCCTGCTCGTCCTCGTCAACATTCCCTTTGCGCTGATCGGCGGCGTGTTCGCGCTGGTCTCGACCGGCGAATACCTCTCCGTCCCGGCCTCCGTCGGCTTCATCGCACTGCTTGGAATCGCCGTGCTCAACGGCGTCGTGCTGGTGTCTCATTTCAACCAGTTGCGCGCTCACGGGCTCTCCGAGCAGCGCATCGTGGTCGAAGGCGCAAAGCGCAGGCTGCGGCCGGTGCTGATGACGGCGAGCATCACGGCGCTCGGATTGATCCCACTGCTGTTTGCATCCGGACCTGGATCGGAGGTCCAGCGTCCGCTTGCGATCGTCGTGATCGGCGGCCTGTTGTCGTCTACGCTGCTGACGCTGATCCTGTTGCCGATCCTGTATCGCCGCTACGGCGCCGCTGCGAAGGACGCGACATGACCGGCCAAGCCGTCTGCCTGACACTGATCGTGCCGGATGCGCTTCGTGCCGAGGTGCTCGACCATCTGAGCGAGCAGACCGATCTGGTGAGCGGCTTTACGGCCTCTGATGCGTCCGGACATGGCGTCCGCGTCCGGCTGCGCAGCGCGGCGGAGCGGGTCAAGGGACATGCCGACGAGGTCGTCGTGCGGATCGTGCTGCAGGGACCGGATCTCGAGCACCTGCTGGAACGGCTCAGGAACGCATTTGCTGGGACGAAGCTCGTCTATTGGGTCATGCCCGTGACGGACTTCGGCATTATCGACTGAGCACGACTCTGGGCGCCCCTCACGTCACATGGGCGGTCGATTCAAGGCATGAAACACCAGCCGTGAATCGACCCTGTACCGAAAGCGGACGACCGCCTCACCGTCGACGTCAGTGCTCGCTCTCGAGGCCGCCGACGTGCTTCTGCGTGTAGAGCTCGAGACCGATCCGGTTGATCAGGTCGAGCTGGGTCTCGAGGAAATCGATGTGATGCTCCTCGTCCTTCATCAGTTGTTCGAACAGGTCGCGCGACACGTAGTCCTTCACGCCATGGCAATAGGTTGCGGCTTCCTGATACAGCGTCCGCGCGCCGATCTCGGCGGCGAGATCGCACTCGATGATCTCCTTGACGTTCTGGCCGATGCGCAAGGGATCGAGCACCTGCATGTTCGGAAAGCCGTCGAGGAACAGGATGCGGTCGGTGAACTTGTCGGCGTGCTCCATCTCCTCGATGGATTCCTTGCGCCAGACCTTCGCCATGTCGAGAAGGCCCCAATTGTTCAACAGGCGATAGTGCAGCCAATATTGGTTGATGGCAGTCAGCTCGCTGCGCAATCCCTTGTTGAGATATTCAATGACCTTGGGGTCGCCCTGCATGGATAAGCTCCGAAAAAGTTAGAGGCCGCAGGCGCTCAATAACAGGTTCGAAGTGCGGAGACGACCCCCGTTCATGTGCATTTTTAGGGCGGAAAGCACGCGACCGAGGGCAAACGCCTGTCAGCAGGCGGCGAGCGCGAACCGGCTCTGAAGGTCGTCATCGATCGCCTGCACCGGCGCCGCCCCATGATGGTGGCCGTGCTGACAGCCAACCTGGCAGGAGCGGGCGCAAGGACCCAGCGCCTCGTCGATGATCGTCTTGATCGTGCGCGCACAGCGGCCGCATTCCGCGCTGCACCCCAGGCAACCGTAGACCTGCTTGGGGTTCCGCGGCAGTTCGTCCGCAGACTTCACCGCGTTGCGGATGTCGTGATCGCTGATGACGTTGCAGGAACAAACAATCATGAGAAACCGGCCAATCGTCCTTGGTCAGGTATCGATAGTCATCCGCAGCTACCCGCGCAAAGGGAAAACGGCGCTTTTGAAGCGATTCCAATTTCCAGATCAATCTAGAACGACTCCAACTATGCGAGCTTGCCGCAGATCAAAGTCGTCGCCGGACGACCATCGAGTGGCGATCGAGCAGCCGGAACTCAGTCGCCCCCACCCCCGTCGCCTCCACCACTGTCACCACCGTCACCCCCGCCATCGATCGGGTTTCCCACGACGTCTGACGAGGTATTGGAAAACCAACTCGCAAGTTCGATCCCCTGGCCGTCGTGCGATGAGCTGCCGGAATCGCTGATGGTGGTGTCGGTGGAAGAGCGGCGGCGGTTGGGCCCGCGGTCGGCGCGAACCAGCAGCGCGTAGCAGATGGCCGAGGTCAGTCCGATCGCCACGACGATCGTCATCGTGGGAGTCATGCCTGCTCCGAACCGAGGTCAAATTTTGTGCACTGCAACATTGAACGCATCCTTGAGATGGGTCGTCCAATGGAACGCGCCCGTTCATTGATCATTCAAGCGGGATATGTGAACCTGCCGTATCGCTTGATGCGCGATCCGCCGACTTGGAGTGAGAGAGGTTAAGGTCATGAAGAAGACTCTTGCGGCCCTGGCCGCCGTCGCGACGCTGTCGACCGCAGCGCTGGCCCCTGCTCCTGCTGAAGCGCGCAATGGTCGTGTCGCCGCCGGTGTCGCTGCCGGCCTGCTCGGCGGCGCCCTCATCGGTGGCGCCATCGCTGCGGGCAGCAATCCCTATTATTACGGGCCGGGCTACTCCTACTCGCCAGGATATTCCTACGGGCCGGGCTACTCCTATTACGGCGGGCCTGCCTACGTCGCCGATCCCGGCTATGCCTGCTATTGGCAACGCCAGCGCTTCTGGGACGGCTATGGCTGGCGGCTTCGCCGCGTCCGCGTTTGCGAGTGATCGTTCACCTTCATTAATTCCATGACCTTGCACCGGAATTTCGAGAACGGCGGCCTCCACGGCCAGAAAAAACCGTTTTTCCGTCGCATCAGGTCGGACAGAGTTTACGAAGGGTTGACGGATTGTCGTGTTTTCTCACGATGCTGACGGCCCCTGATCGTGCGTGAATCACCAACCTGGTGCCCGCGAGGGCGCCTTCCAGGAGATCTCGGAACATGAAGAAGATCCTGACCGCAGTGCTTGCGGTTGCGACCATCGCCGGGTCGCTGAGCGTGACGGCACCAGCCGCCAAGGCTGGCGACGTGGGTGCCGGCGTGGCTGCCGGCCTGATCGGCGGCGCCCTGATCGGCGGCGCGATCGCGTCCAGCCGCCCAGCCTATGGCGGTCCGGTCTATGTCGAAGCCCCTCCGCCGGGCCCGCCGCCGTGCGTGTGGCGCCGTGAGCGCTATTGGGACGGCTACGGCTGGGTGTCGCGCCCGGTTCGCGTCTGCTACTGATCCTGACGACGCATAGCGTTGCAGCAAGCCCGGCCCTGCGGCCGGGCTTTTTGCTGACGGCCAACCCGCTGAATTCGGTCGATCAGCGCGCGGCGTCGATCGCCTGCAGCACCGACTCGCTCGGCCAGCAGTCGACCTTCAGGCCCGCCTTCTTCTGAAATGCGCCGAGCGCGGCGCGGGTCTGCATGCCGGCCTTGCCGTCCAGCTTGTCGCCGTAGAGACCGAGCCGCGTCAGGCCCTTCTGCATCGCCTCGACGTCCTTGCTCCGAAGCTGCTTCGACGCCGCCCACGGCGTCGCGAACGGGGCCGAACTCGTCATGCGGTCCGCGAGGTGGCCGACGAACAGCACGTAGAGATCGGAGAAATTGTACTCCTTGATGACGAAGTAGTTCGCCGTCGTCAGGAAAGCCGGACCATAGATGCCCTCAGGCTGCAGCAGCGACGCCGGCTGCCGCTGCTCGGCTGCGCTCAGCCGCTGGCCACGCACCGGGACGAAGCCGGCCCGCAGCCATTCGCCGATCGGCTTCTTCACCTCCGGCACACCCATCGCGCAATCGACATTGGCAGGCGGCTTGACCTCGTAGGCCCAGCGCACGCCGCGCTGCCAGCCCTTGTTCGCAAGCTGCAGCGCCGCCGAGCCCAGCGCGTCCGGCACCGAATGCCAGAGATCGACCTTGCCGTCGCCATCGAGATCGACGCCGTGCTTGTAGTACTCCGACGGCAGGAACTGGGTGAGCCCGACCGCCCCGCCCCATGAGGCCCTGAGATCGCCGCGCGACACGACACCGTCGCTCAGCATCTTCAGCGCCATGATGAACTCGGTGCGGTACTGGTCCTTGCGCCGGCCGACATAGGCCTGCGTCGCCAGCACGCGCAGCGCATCGTAGGGCAGCGCATAGCGGCCGAAATCGGTTTCGCGGCCCCAGATCGCGAGCACAACTGGCCCCGGCACGCCGAAGCGGCGTTCGATCTCGGCGAGCGCCGAACGATATTGCTGGATCAGCTTCTCACCATGCGCGGCCAGCCGCGCGATCGACGCTTCCTTGATGTAGTCGGCTGGCACCTGCACGAACTCGGCCTGCGCCGGCGCCCCCGTCGCGGGCCGGCCGGGCAGCAGCAGATCGGGAAGCTTGTAGTCAGGCTCCAACCCGCGCGTCTCGGCCTCGAACGTCGCGCGGGAGACGCCCTGCTCCTTGGCTTCGGGCCAGAGCGAGTTGACGAACTCCGTGAAGGCGGCGTCGGTCGCGCTCGCTTGGCCATCGCCAAACATGCAGAGCACCAGACCGACGAGAACGAGCCTGCGCAAACGGAGTAGCAGCTGCCGAGCCATCCGATAGGGCTAGCACAGCCTGCGGCCGTTGTGAACGTCAGCAGACCGCGCGGCGGAACTCGGGGCTGCCGCTCAATGCCCCGCCTGCTTCGCCTCTTCGATCGCGGCATTCGACAATTTGTCGACCACGGCGATGCCGATCGCGGAGAGGATGAAGACCGTGTGGATGATCGTCTGCCACATCACGCCGGTCTCGGTGTAGTTCGACTTGCCCGACGAGAGCGCGCCGGCCTCGATGAAGGTACGGAGCAGATGAATGGAAGAGATGCCGATGATGGCCATCGCCAGCTTGATCTTCAGCACGCTGGCATTGACGTGGCTGAGCCATTCGGGTTCGTCGGGATGGCCCTGCAGATTCAGCCGCGACACGAAGGTCTCGTAGCCGCCGACGATCACCATCACGAGCAGGTTCGAGATCATGACCACGTCGATCAGGCCGAGCACCGCGAGCATGATCTGCTGCTCGGAGAAATCGAAGGCGTGAGCGAACAGGTGCCAGAGCTCCTTCAGGAACAGCACGACATAGACGCCCTGTGCGATGATCAGCCCGACATAGAGCGGTAGCTGCAGCCAGCGCGAGCCGAAGATCAGCATTGGAATGGGGCGCAGCGCTCCGCCCTTTGAGGACAGGGTCGCGTCGGGGGAAGACATGATGGGATTTTCTCGCGGCTGGATGGGATTGCGGAACGACTATCTACGCAATCACGTCGCACATGGAAGCGACAACTGGCCGCAGCCTGGGCGCGACGCTTTGTCCCGGAACGAAGACAGCGTCGCGCCTTGCGATGTCCTGAGATCAGCGCGTCAGCTTCTTGTACTTGACCCGGTGCGGAATCACGCTGTCCTGGCCGAGCCGGCGCATCTTGTCCTTCTCATAGTCCTGGAAGTTTCCTTCGAACCATTCGACATGGCTGTCGCCCTCGAAGGCCAGCATGTGGGTCGCGATACGGTCGAGGAACCAGCGATCGTGGCTGATGATGACGGCGCAGCCGGCGAAGTCTTCCAGGGCCTCTTCGAGCGCACGCAGGGTATCGACGTCGAGATCGTTGGTCGGCTCGTCGAGCAGCAGCACGTTGGACCCGGACTTCAGCATCTTGGCGAGATGCACGCGATTGCGCTCGCCACCCGACAGCGCGCCGACCTTCTTCTGCTGGTCGGCGCCCTTGAAGTTGAACGACGAGCAATAGCCGCGCGAGTTGACTTCCTTCTTGCCGAGCAGGATCAGCTCGTTGCCGCCGGAGATCTCTTCCCACACCGTCTTGTTGCCATCGAGCGCGTCGCGCGACTGGTCGACATAGCCGAGATGCACGGTCTCGCCGATGGTGATGGTGCCGGCGTCCGGCTTCTCCTGCCCGGTGATCATGCGGAACAGCGTGGTCTTGCCGGCGCCGTTCGGGCCGATCACGCCGACGATGCCGCCGGGCGGCAGCTTGAAGGTGAGATTGTCGATCAGCAGGCGATCGCCGAAGCTCTTGGTCAGCCCCTCGAAATCGATGACGTTGTTACCGAGCCGCTCGGCCACGGGAATGATGATCTGCGCGGTCTGGGTCTGCTTCTCGCTCGCCTTCTTGAGCAGCTCCTCGTAGCGCTGGTAGCGCGCCTTGGATTTCGCCTGGCGGGCCTTCGGCGACGCCGCGATCCACTCCTGCTCGCGCGCCAAAGTGCGCTGGTGCGCCGCGTCCTCGCGGCCTTCCTGCTCCAGCCGCTTCTGCTTCTGCTGCAGCCAGGACGAGTAGTTGCCCTCGTAGGGGATGCCCTTGCCGCGGTCGAGCTCGAGGATCCAGCTGGTGACGTTGTCGAGGAAGTAGCGGTCGTGGGTGACGATCAGGATCGCGCCCGGATAGTTGCGCAGATGGCCTTCGAGCCACGACACCGATTCGGCGTCGAGATGGTTGGTCGGCTCGTCGAGCAGCAGCAGCTCGGGCTGGTCGAGCAGCAGCCGGCACAGCGCGACGCGGCGACGCTCGCCGCCGGACAGCTTGGCGACGTCGGCATCGTCGGGCGGACAGCGCAGCGCATCCATTGCCTGGTCGACCTTGCTGTCGAGATCCCACAGGCCCTGCGCCTCGATCTCGTCCTGCAGCTTGGTCATCTCGTCGGCGGTCTCCTCGGAGTAGTTCATCGCCAGCTCGTTGTAGCGATCGAGAATCGCCTTCTGCTTGCCGACGCCGAGCATGACATTCTCGCGCACCGTGAGCTTTGGATCGAGCTGCGGCTCCTGCTCGAGATAGCCGACGCGGGCGCCCTCGGCGACCCAGGCCTCGCCGGTATAGTCCTTGTCGATGCCGGCCATGATCTTGAGCAGGGTGGACTTACCGGAGCCGTTGACGCCGAGCACACCGATCTTGGCGTCCGGGTAGAACGACAGATGGATGTTATCGAGCACCTTGCGGGTCGGGTAGGTCTTGGACAGACCCTGCATGAAGTAGACGAACTGGCGCGCCATCGCGTGTCCCTTGAAGCCTGCCGGAATTGTCGGAAAATGGTTGCCGCTGATGTAGCCGCGCGGTCCCCAAAGGGCAACCGGCGAGCCGGTCCTGACCGGAACAAATGCCGGGAGAATCACGGTCGGTCCTGCGCCGGGACGGGCCTCCAGCCCACGGACGAATACGGGTCCGTCACCTTGTGTGTGGCGGATCACGACAATTGCAACCATCTTTTAATTAATTCGGCGGGACACTCGGTCTCGGCCCGCAAGACCCGCGCGCCCAAGCGGCAAAAGCCGCGACCGACAACAGCGAGAGCCCGTCATGGCAGCCTTCACCTCAGCCTCCCTGCCCGCTCCGGCGGCCCACCGCAACGACCGATCCGGGATCGTCGACGAGATCCGCGGCTTCTGGCGCGACTTCGTCACGCGAGCGTTCAACCCGTACCGACCGGAGCTGCATTACATGCGTGGCCCCGGCCCCGCCTGGCGCGCCAAATACGGCCATGACGCCGCGTTCCGGCTGAAGACCCGCCTCGACTGATATCGCCTGGTTCCGCGTCACAGCGGGACGACGCCTTGCGCACCCAGCCCTTTGCGCGCAAGCATGGCTCCATTCCCGACGGCATTCATGATTGCCGCCGTTTCCCGATGAATGGACCTTGCCGATGACACGGCTGCGCTGTGCGATCCTCGACGACTATTACGATACGGCCCTCTCATTGGCCGACTGGCCCCGGCTGGCCGACAGAGTGGATGTGACAGCTTTCACACAGCCGTTCGGCAACGAGGAAGCGGCCGCCGGCGCGCTCACCGATGCCGACATCATCTGTGCGATGCGCGAGCGGACGCCATTGCCGCGCTCCCTGATCGAGCGGCTGCCGAAGCTGAAGCTCCTGATCACCTCGGGCATGCGCAACGCCGCCATCGACATGGAGGCCGCCAAGGCGCGCGGCATCATGGTCTGCGGCACGCAATATGGCCGTGACCCCACCGCACCGCTCACCATGGGCCTGATCCTGGAGCTGACCCGCAGGATCGGCCAGGAGAACGCCCGCATGCATGCCGGCGAGCCTTGGCAGGCGCTGGGCGGCGTGGAGATCGAGGGCAAGACGCTGGGCGTGATCGGGCTGGGCAAGCTCGGCACCAAGGTGGCGGAGCTCGGCAAGGCGTTCGGCATGAACGTGATCGCCTGGAGCCCCAACCTGACGCCAGACCGCTGCAACGCGGCGGGCGTCGGCTACGCCACCAAGGAGGAGCTGTTCGCGACCGCCGATGTCATCACCATCCATGTCGTGCTCAGCGACCGCTCACGCGGGCTGGTCGGCCCCGCCGACCTCGCGCGGATGAAGCCAACCGCCTACCTGGTCAACACCTCGCGCGCACCGATCGTCGACGAGGCCGCGCTGCTGCAGGCGCTGCGCGACAAGCGCATCGCCGGCGCCGGGCTCGACGTGTTCTCGGTCGAGCCGCTGCCGGTCGCCCATCCGCTGCGCGGGCTCGGCAACGTCGTGATCACGCCGCATCTCGGCTACGTCACCGAGGAGAGCTTTCGGGCCCATTACGGTCAGATGGTCGATTGCATCGCCGCCTGGCTCGCCGGGTCCGAGCCGCCGCGCCGGCTGGCTTGAGGCAGGCGAGAGCGGCTCACAAAGCAAAACACCCTCCGCGAGGAGGGTGTTTCCAACGGGCTCAGCTCGGGCAAACGCGCCTCAGCGGATCGTGACCGGCGGCGGCAGCGGCTGCATGTTGGCCGGCTGGCTAGCCGGCACGGCCGCCTGCGCCTGGACAGGCGCCTGAGCCGGTGAGGCCGCGGCGGCAGCCATGTTCTTGCCGGAGCCCGGAGGTGCACCGCCCGGCATCACGACCACGCGGGTGCCGACCTTGACCCGGTCGAACAGGTCGGCGACGTCGTCGTTCAGCATGCCGATGCATCCTGACGACACGAACTTGCCGATGGTCGACGGCTGGTTGGTGCCGTGGATGCGGTACACGGTCGAGCCCAGATACATCGCGCGGGCGCCGAGCGGATTGCCGGGACCGCCGGCCATGAAGCGCGGCAGATAGGGCTGGCGCTCGATCATCTCGCTCGGCGGATACCAGTCCGGCCACTCGGTCTTCTTGGTGATCTTCTGCACGCCGGTCCAGGTGAAGCCTTCGCGGCCGACACGGACGCCGTAGCGCATCGCCCGGCCGTTGCCGAGCACCAGATAGAGGTAGGTGTTGGGCGTATCGACGACGATCGTTCCCGGCGGCTCCTTGGTGACGAAGTCGACCTCCTGGCGGCGCAGGTTCGCCGGCAGCGGCGCCGGCGCCGCATCGGGTTGTTCCTCAGGCGGCAGGGCTGCCACCGTCATCGGCCGATCTCCGGCGGCCGGAGCCTGTGCGGCGCCCGCGACGGCGGGAGCGCCACCGACGGCGCCGGGCGGCCGCGGCGCACCGGAGTCGCCACCAGGCGCGCTGTTGCCGTAGGCGCCACCATAAGCCTGTTGGCCGGAGGCGGGACGATCACCGTAGATCACCGGGGGCGGACCAGCCGGACGGCCGTAACGTGGATCATCCGGGGACATCACGGGGCCGTTCGGAGCTGCTCCATAGACCGCTGCACCGGCCGGACGCCCATATCGGGGATCGTCGGGAGAAAGGATGGGGCCGGTCGGAGCAGCAGCGCCATAGACCGGCGCATTGGCTGGACGACCGTAGCGCGGATCGTCCGGCGAGATCACCGGGCCGGGCGGCGGCAGGGCCGCGGAATTGCCAGGCGCATCCTCGTCGTCGAGCGCGTCGAAATCCTGCCCCTGCCCGCGCGCATCGGCCGGGTAAGGCGTCGGCGCCGGTGAATACGCTCCAGGCGCGGTCTGATAGACCTGCTGTGCCTCGGCAAACGAAGCTGCCGTCACGCCCGCTGCCGCGACCGCGCAAACCGTCAGGATTTGTCTGATCATCATCGCCCTTGCAGTATCCCCAAGCCGCCGATTGGGACCTTTGCTGTGCCAGATGGCCGAAGATAGCGGCGCATTCAAGACAATTCCGGCCAGAGCGGCCCGACTTCGGCAATTTGTGATCATGTCTCCGTCGTTGCACGGAAGTCTCACGCCGCCGAAAAAGTGCAGCGGAGCCCCCGCAGGCCCTATCGATGCCGTGATTTGCCGAGCGGGCGGGAACACTTCCGGTATTCTGACTTGAGCCTGATTCGCGATGCACGGCAGAAGCCGGCCTCGTCGCGGACGCGGCTATTCCCTGTGATCACCGCGTTCCCTACTGGCTCGAATGTCTCGGCAGTCCCGCTGCCGTGGCGAGAGTTACCGTCAATGCTTCCCGGCTTTCGTTTTCTGGTCGCCGCGATCGTCTGTTCCATTTCTCTCACCATCTTCGGCATGGGCGCTGCGGCTCTGTTGCGCGCCGCCCATGAGCAGTTCGCCAGCAACGCGTCCTGGCGCACGACTCAGGCGTCGGGCTTCACGACGTTCCTACCGCCGGCCGAACCCACGCCGGTGCTCGCGGTGCTGCGGGTGGATTCGATTCCGACACCGCCGGTGACGCCGCCGCCGGTCGTAGCCGATGCTGCCCCGGCAACGTCCGAACAGCCGAGCGCGCCGTCGACGGCGGCGCCGCTCACAGAAGCGCCCGAAGTGACCCCCGTTGCGGTGGCCACCGATGTGCCGACGCCCTCGCTGCCGGCGGAAACGGTCGACACGTCCCGCACCTCCGCCATTGTCGCGACCGCGTCCGCGACGAATGACCGGATCGAGAGCATCAAGCCGGAGCGCTCCATTCCGGACACGACCGCTTCGATCGTCGTTCCGGTCGAAAAAGCGTTCGACAAGCCGAGCATGGACAGCTCGCCCGAGACTGCAGCGACCGCCCCGTCGCGGGCGTCGCGTGAAGCTGCGGCCGCCGTGGTGGCACCGCCGCCGCCAGCTCCTCAGATCCTCGCCAGCGCCGATCCGATGATGACGACCGTAGCCGCCGCTTCAACCGCGCTCGCGCCCGTTCCGGCGGTGCTTGACCCGATCGCCGCCAAGCTCGCCGCACTGGCCGAACAGCCGGCTCATCAGGAGCGGCCCGCCGCCAGCGAGCATCGTGCCTCGGTGAAGGTCGCGAGCATTCAGTTGCGCCGGAGCATCCTCAAGAAGCGCCAGGCCCGCGAGAAGCAGATCGCGGCGCGCCGCGCCAACCAGCGGCGCATCGCACAGCGGCTCCGATCGGCACGGCAAGCTGCTGCTGCTGCTGCTCAGCAGCAACAGGCCGCATTCCCTGATCCGTTTGGACAGCAGCCGTTCGGTCAACCGCAGACGGTCAGCCAGCAGGCGGCCGGGCCGCGCACACGGTAAGGAGGAGCCGCCGATCAGGCTGGCCCGGTCGCAACCGGCGGGCCGTTCTCGATGCCCCACTCCGACCACGAGCCGTCGTAGAGCGCGGTGTCGCGGATGCCGAGACGATAGAGCGCCAGCGTGAGCACCGCCGCCGACACGCCGGAGCCGCAGGAGGTCACGATCGGCTTGGCGAGATCGACTCCAGCGGCGCCGAATGCCTCGCGCAACTGGTCGAGCGGCCTCATCATGCCGGTCGTCGCGTCGAACAACTCCGCATAGGGCAGATTGCGGCTGCCGGGGATATGGCCGGATCGGAGGCCGGGCCGCGGCTCCGCGACCTCGCCCGCGAAGCGCGGCGCCTGCCGTGCATCGATCACCTGCTCGGCATTGCCAGCGAGATTGGCAACCATCTGCTCGATCCGGCGCACGCGCGCGGCATCGAATTTCGCGCTGTAGGTGCCGAGCGCCGCCGTGACCTGTCCGCTCTCGACTGGGCGTCCCTCCGCCATCCACTTCTTCAGCCCGCCGTCGAGCACGCGCACATCCGTGTGGCCGAATGACAGGAACATCCACCAGGCGCGCGACGCGGCGACCCAGCCGCCGGAATCATAGACCACTACCGTATCGCCATTGCTGACGCCGAGCCGGCCCGCGTCGCGGCCGAACTGCTCGGCGCTCGGATACATGTGCGGCAGCGGATTGGAATGGTCGGAGACCTCGTCGACGTCGAAAAACACGGCGCCGGGGATGTGCGCCTTCAGATAATCGTCCTTCGGCAGCGGCAGCACACCCGGCATCTTGAAGGTCGCGTCGAGCACCTTGACCCTGGGATCGCCCAGATGCGCAGCGAGCCAGTCGGTGGAGACGAGAGGGTCGTTGGGGGTGGTCATGCGTGGCTCCGCGGTCACTTTCGGTCCTCATGGCCGGACTTGATCCGGTCATCCATCTTCTTCAAGCGATGGACACGCGGGTCAAGCCCGCGCGTGATGGGCAGCGATCAATCCCTCTTCTTGGGCGCCCAGGCCTCGACCGCCCCGCCGGCGTCCCGCCACGCCGCGAAGCCGCCGCCGATATGGGCGACCGGTTTCAGGCCCATGTCCTGCGCGGTCTTGGCAGCGAGCGCAGAGCGCAGGCCGCCGGCGCAGTGGAAGATGAACGTCTTGTCCTCTTGGAAGATCGCCTTGGCATAGGGGCTCTGCGGATCGATCCAGAACTCCAGCATGCCCCGCGTACAGGAGAACGCGCCGGGGATCCTGCCCTCGCGCTCGATCTCGCGCGGATCGCGGATATCGACGATGACGACGTCATCGCGCTTGGCAGCCTCGATTGCCTCAGCCGCAGAGAGCGTGGCGATCTCGGCATTGGCTTCGTCGAGCAGCGCCTTGATGCCGCGGGTGATGGTCTGGGGCATTCTCTCGTTTCCTCTTGGCGTCATTCCGGGCCGATGCGAAGCATCGACCCCGGAATCTCGAAGTGGCAACGCAATGTCGGGATTCCGGGTTCGCCCTTCGGGCGCCCCGGAATGACAGCATCACCGCACCAGCTCCTTCATCGCTGCTTCCAGACCCTCGATCGTGATCGGATACATGCGCTCGGAGAAGATGCGGCGGATGAGGGTGGTGGACTCCGAATAGTCCCAATGCTTCTGCGCTACCGGATTGAGCCACACCGCGTGTGGATAGGTGCGAATGACGCGGTCAAGCCACACCGAGCCCGGCTCTTCGTTGACGTGCTCGACCGAGCCGCCGGGCACCATGATCTCATAGGGCGACATCGACGCGTCGCCGACGAACACGACCTTGTAGTCGTGCGGGTACTTATGCAGCACATCCCAGGTCGGCGTGCGATCGGTGAAACGCCGCTTGTTCTGCTTCCACACGCCCTCATAGAGGCAGTTGTGGAAGTAGAAATATTCCATGTGCTTGAATTCGCTCTTGGCGGCCGAGAACAGCTCCTCGACCTGCGCGACGTGGGAATCCATCGAGCCGCCGATGTCGAAGAACACCAGCACCTTCACCGCATTGCGCCGCTCAGGGCGCATATGCACGTCGAGATAGCCGTGGTTGGCGGTCTCGCGGATCGTGGTGTCCAAGTCGAGCTCGTCGGGCGCACCGGTGCGGGCGAACTTGCGCAGCCGGCGCAGCGCCACCTTGATGTTGCGGATGCCGAGCTCGACATTGCCGTCGAGATCCTTGAACTCGCGGCGGTCCCACACCTTCACGGCGCGATTGTTGCGGTTCTTCTCCTGGCCGATGCGGACGCCTTCGGGATTGTAGCCATAGGCGCCGAATGGCGAGGTGCCGGCGGTGCCGATCCACTTGCTGCCGCCCTGGTGACGGCCCTTCTGCTCTTCCAGACGCTTCTTCAAGGTCTCCATGAGCTTGTCCCAGCCCATGGCCTCGATCTCTTTCTTCTCTTCCTCGGTGAGGTATTTTTCGGCCAGCTTCCTCAGCCATTCCTCGGGGATTTCGGCCTTCTCCATCGCATCGAGCAGGTTCTCCAGCCCCTTGAATACGGTGCCGAACACGCGATCGAACTTGTCGAGATTTCGTTCGTCCTTCACCAGCGCGGTGCGCGACAGATAGTAGAAATTCTCGACCGAATGCTCGGCGAGGTCGGCGTCGACAGCCTCCATCAGCGTGAGATATTCACGCAAGGAGACCGGGACCTGCGCGTCGCGCAGCGCTGTGAAGAATTGCAGGAACATGCCCATTAGATCGCGCGGCCGGGAGGGCACGTCAAGGGCCGCTCCACGCCCCGCGCTGGACCCGCCGGCATTTTGCTCTACAATCCCTGGAACAACAGGCGAAATGGGGGCTTTCATGGGTATCATTGCAGCGCTGATCATCGGCGCCATCGCGGGCTGGCTGGCAGGGCTGATCGTGCGCGGCGCCGGTTTCGGCCTGATCGGCAACATGGTCATCGGCATCATCGGCGCGCTGGTCGCAAGCTACGTGCTGCCGGCACTGCACATTGCGCTCGCCAGCGGCACGCTGGGGACGATCCTGGACGCCACGATCGGCGCCGTCATCGTGCTCGTGATCCTCTCATTGATCAGGCGCGCTTGATTATTTCTGCTTCCGATGGCAGCCATCATCTCAAAGCCGCAGCAGCGTTGCCGCTGCGTAGCCACTCAACACAAGTTCGAACGATGAGCGAGACGCGATGAAATTTACCGGCACCCAGGACTACGTCGCCACCGACGACCTCAAAGTGGCCGTCAATGCGGCGATCGTGCTCGAGCGCCCGTTGCTGGTGAAGGGCGAGCCGGGGACGGGCAAGACCGTGCTGGCCGAGGAAGTCGCAAAGGCCGTCAACGCGCCGCTGCTCACCTGGCACATCAAGTCGACCACCAAGGCGCAGCAGGGCCTTTACGAATACGACGCGGTGTCGCGGCTGCGCGACAGCCAGCTCGGCGACAGCAGGGTGTCCGACATCAAGAACTACATCAAGCGCGGCAAGCTGTGGGAGGCCTTCACGGCTGAGCAGCGGCCGGTGCTCTTGATCGACGAGATCGACAAGGCCGACATCGAGTTCCCGAACGACCTGCTGCTCGAGCTCGACCGGATGGAATTCCACGTCTACGAGACCAACGAGACCATCAAGGCGAAGCTGCGCCCGATCGTCATCATCACGTCCAACAACGAGAAGGAGTTGCCGGATGCGTTCCTGCGCCGCTGCTTCTTCCACTACATCAAGTTCCCCGATCCGGATACGATGGGCCGCATCGTCGACGTGCACTTCCCTAACATCAAGAAGCGTCTGGTCGAGGAGGCCCTGCGCATCTTCTTCGAGGTCCGCGACGTGCCCGGCCTGAAGAAGAAGCCGTCGACCTCCGAGCTGCTCGACTGGCTCAAGCTGCTGCTCAACGAGGACATCGGACCCGAGCAGCTGCGCGAGCGCGATCCGCGCAAGCTGATCCCGCCGCTGCACGGTGCGCTGCTCAAGAACGAGCAGGACGTGCACCTGTTCGAGCGGCTCGCCTTCCTCAGCCGGCGCGAGGTGTGAGGCGCCCGGCTCAATCCGACGGGGCCGAACGCGTCATTGCGGCGCCGTCCTCTCGATCAGGCGTCCGAGCGCGCGCATGATCCCATCGACGGCAATCGGCTTCTCGCAGCGGAGGATCTTCGAGAAGCGGTCCGGAATGACCGATTCGTCGTAACCGGTGGTGAAGACGAAGGGCACGCCGCGCTCGACAAGCAGATCGGCGACCGGAAACGCCATGTCGCCGCGCAGGTTCACGTCGAGAACGGCGCCTTCGATCCGCCCCTCGCGTTTGATCAACGCGAGCGCGTCAGGGACGGTTCCGACCGGGCCCAGGATCGTGCCACCGGCGCCGCCGAAGGCGCAGCGCAGCTCGTCGGCAAGCATGTATTCGTCCTCGACGATGAGGATATGACGGTCGCGAAGCGAGCGTTCAGGCATGCTCATCGAGCTCCAGTGTGGTGAGCGAAACGGGAATCGATATCGTGCAACGGACACCGTCGGATTCGAAAGTGTATGAGGTCCTCGCGCTGAGCTGATAGGGCAAGGCCTGTTCGATCAGCTCGCGCCCTTGTCCGGTGCCGCGGGGCATCGTGGCTGGCGGCGGCATGTCGACGCCGCTCTCGCGCCACTCGATGTGCAGCCAGGGTCGTCCCTCCGCGCCTTCGCACTCGAGCGACCAGCCCACGCAGAGCCGGCCGGACGGCTGCGCCAGCGCACCATACTTGACCGCGTTGGTGGCGAGCTCGTGCAGCGCCATGGCAAGGGTCTGAACCGTCGACGACCGCAGCCGAACGCCGGACGGCCCCGAAAGCTCGATGCGCTCGGAACCGCCGGCGACAGCAGACAGCTCGCTGCGGATCAGATCGTCGAAGGTGACGCGATCATGCTCCTTGAGGCGCGACAGCAGGCCCTGGGCGCGCGACAGCGTATCCAGCCTATCACGGAAGCGGGCGCGAAAATCGCCGAGATCGGTGCTCGCGCGCGCCGTCTTGTCGGCCATCGAGCGGACCACGCCGAGCAGGTTGCGGGTGCGATGCTGCAGTTCGGCGACCAGCACCTTCTGCCGCTCCTCCCATTCGCGCCGCTCGGTCACGTCGACCATGGCGCCGGTCATGCGGATCGGTCGTCCTGCATCGTCATAGAAGAAGCGCCCACGGCCGTACAGGCAGCGAATTGCGCCGCCCGGATGCACAACACGAAACTCGCTGACATATTCCTGGTGCGCCTCCATCGCGCGGTGAAGCGCGGCTTCGGCTGCGGGACGATCGTCGGGATGGATGCGCGCGGCCCAGACCTCGTAGCTCGGGGTCAGTTCGCCAACACCATAGCCTTCCATGCGAAAGTGCTCGTCCGACCAATACACCTCGCCGGTCGCGACGTTCCAGTCCCACAGGCCGAGCCGCCCCACCTCGACCGCGCTGCGCAGGCGCTCCTCGCTCTTGCGCAACTCCCGTTCGGCCTTGTTCTGCTCGGAGATGTCGCGCGCCGTTCCGAACCACTCGATGATCTCGCCGTTGCGCCCGAGAATGGGGATGGCGCGCGAATGGATCCAACCGAGGCTGCCATCGATCCGGATGACACGGTGCTCCAGCTCGAACATGCTCTTCGTCGCAACGACCCTGCTGATCGCCGCCATCACCTGCGGCTGATCGTCCTGATGAATGTATTTCGCGAGCCAGCCCTGGCTCGGCTTCATCGTATCGGCAATGAAGTCCTTGCCCTGCAACTGGCGCATCTCCCGCCAGTCAGGACTCATGCGATAGACGACGTCGGAGCTCGCCGTCACGAAAGCGCGATAGCGCTCCTCGCTGGCACGCAGCCGCTCCGTCGCCTCGGCACGCAGCCGGGCCATCTTGAGATGCGCCTCGACGCGCGCCAGCAGTTCACGCGCACTGAACGGCTTGATGAGATAATCATCCGCACCGGCCTCCATGCCTTCGACGCGGCTCTCTTCTGCGGCCCGGGCCGACAGCAGGATCACCGGGATGGTGCCGACCTGTTCATCGGCGCGCAGCCGGGCGAGCAACTGCATCCCATCGATGCGCGGCATCATCACGTCCGACAAAACGAGGTCGGGTTTGTCGCGGGCGATGGCCGCGAGCGCGGCTTCACCATCGGCGACGGTCTCGACATCGTAGCGCGCTGCGAGCAGGCGGCGGACATAGTCGCGCATGTCGGCATTGTCGTCGGCCAGGAGGATGCGGGGGCGCGGCCCGGCCCTGTTGGCGGAGGGGGCGGGGACGTCGATGTCCCGAACGGCATGCGCATCGAGCGGCGGCGTATCCGGCAGCCAGCGCAACGCCTCCTCGATGAAGGGGCGCTCACCGCGGAGCATCGGCTCCTGCGCTGGCGCCGCGTCGACCTGGTCGGACGGCAGATGGCTTCGTCCCCTGGGAATTCTGACTACGAACGTGCTGCCCTGCCCGGCTTCGCTGGTCGCTGCGACGGATCCACCGTGCAGCTCGGCGAGCTCGTGCACAAGCGCGAGCCCGATGCCCGAGCCCTCATGGGTGCGGCCGCGCGCGCCGGCGACGCGATGGAAACGGTCGAAAAGTCGCGGCAGCTCGTGCTGCGGGATGCCGGTTCCGGTGTCCTTCACGCTCAGCTCGAAATGACGATCGCAGGTGACGAGCCGGACCTCGATGTCGCCCGTGAAGGTGAACTTGAACGCGTTGGACAGCAGGTTGAGGACGATCTTCTCCCACATTTCGCGATCGACATAGGCCGGCTCCGGCAGCGGCGGGCAATCCACGATCAGCCTGAGGCCGGCGGCCTCGATCGCCGAGCGGAAGGTGCTGGCGATCTCCGCGGTCAGGCTCGCGAGGTCGACCGGCGCGTAGACCGCCTGCATCCTGCCGGCCTCGATCCGCGAGAAATCCAGCAGCGTGTTGACCAGCTTGAGCAGCCGCAAGGCATTGCGCTGGGCGATTTCCAACCGGTCGCGATCCGCCGGCGGCAAGCTCTGCGACCGCAGCAGGACATCTTCGAGCGGACCGAGCATCAGCGTCAGCGGCGTGCGAAACTCGTGGCTGACATTGGCGAAGAACGCGGTCTTGGCCCGATCGATCTCGGCGAGCGTCTCGGCGCGGCGCCGCTCCTGCTCATAGGCCAGCGTCTCGGCGAAGGCGCTGCCGAGTTGAGCGGCCATCAGATCGAAAAAGCCCTGGTGCTCGGCATCGAGGGCGCGGCGCGGATTGACGCCACAGATCAGGATCGCCGTCGCCTGCTCCCGGCCCGTGGCAACCGGCAGCGCAAGCGCCAGCTGTGGCGGCTCGGGCCATGCGCCGGTCGGCACGCCGGCAAATTTCGCACGATCCAGCATGACGCGAATCGGTGCCGCCGCACGCGCCGCCTCCCGGATCGGCCACAGCGCGCCTCCGTTGCCGTCGAGGGCAATCTGCGCCGGCGCGATCGCGCTGTCCGGCTGCACCCCCGCAGCGCTCAACAGCCGTGCCGATCGCTGGTCCTCGCTCAGCTGGTAGATCACCGCAAACGGGACGTCATGCGGATTCTCGGCGAGGACATCGGTGGCTTCGCGACAAGCGTGGGCCAGACTGTCGGCACGGCCGCGCGCGGCGAGATCGCGCAAGGTCCGCATGCGGCGCTCGCCCACGACCCGGGCCGTCGTCTCGATGACGGGGGTGAATACGCCGCCGACGCCGCCGGTCTCATCGCGAATCGGCGAATAGGAGAACGAAAAATAGGTCTCTTCGAGGTAGCCATGGCGGTCGATGAACAGCGGCATGTCGCGTGAGCGGGTCGCTTCGCCAAGCCCAACGACCTGCCGCAACATCGGGCTGATGACCTCCCAGATCTCGGACCATACCGCGCACCCCGGTGCCCCCAGCGCGGCGGGATGCTTCTGCGAGCCGAGGATCGGGCGATACTCGTCATTGTAGAGCATGACGAGCTCCTGGCCCCACCAGATCAGGATCGGGAACGCGCAGTCCAGGCAGGTGCTGACCGACGTGCGCAACGACTGAGGCCAGCTCTCGGGCGGCCCCAACGGCGTCCGTGACCAATCATGGATGCGCATGAGCGCTCCCATCTCGCCGCCACCCTGCAGGAAGTCGGCCCCGCGCGCGAACGCCTGAAACGTCGCGCGACCGGCATCCGAATGCTGGTTCACTCCTGGTCCCTTTTGGCCCCTTTTTCGCCGCACAGTATCGCGAAATGCGCGCGGGCGCCAAGCACGGGCCCGAACGAGCGACAAGCGCATCGATGGGGAACTCGGCGGCGAGGCGGGTTCCATCTGTCCATCCACAGCCGATCTCGCAATTTGGGACAGTCCACCGCAAACGCTCGACGTGCGCGCCTGCGCTTGTTAAGCGCCAGCCTCTGCGTGAGGCGGGGTTGAGTCGGGGCACATGACGGTTGCGATCGAGATGGGGCAGACGGCGGCGGGATCGCCTGCAGCTCTCGACCTCGAGGAACTCCTGGCGACCCGGCTCCTGGTGCAGGGCAATTCCGGCTCCGGCAAGTCGCATCTCTTGCGCCGCCTGCTGGAGCAGAGCGCGCCCTGGGTGCAGCAGACGATCATCGATCCGGAGGGCGACTTCGTCACGCTCGCCGAGCGATTCGGCCATCTCGTGATCGCGGCCGAGGATCACACCGAGCGCGCGCTGCAGGTCGCCGGCGAACGGGCGCGGATGCATCGCGTCTCGACGGTCCTCAACCTCGAAGGCCTCGATGCCGAGAATCAGATGCGGCGCGCGGCCGCCTTTCTGAACGGCCTGTTCGAGATCTCCCGCGACCACTGGTACCCGATGCTCGTCGTGGTCGACGAGGCCCAGCTGTT
The DNA here is from genome assembly GCF_032381235.1 of Bradyrhizobium sp. SZCCHNR1053. Lineage (NCBI taxonomy): Bacteria > Pseudomonadati > Pseudomonadota > Alphaproteobacteria > Hyphomicrobiales > Nitrobacteraceae > Bradyrhizobium > Bradyrhizobium sp. SZCCHNR1053. Next base: position 146,562 of record NZ_JAUHJM010000003.1, on the reverse strand, counting down.
CGCACCGGCGGTCGCGGGCGAAGTCTCCGACGAGGCCCGCAAGGCTTCGCTCGGCGCGATGACCAACCTGATGTGCCGCGGTCGCAAGCGCGGCTTGGCGGGCGTGATCGCGACACAGCGGTTGGCGAAGCTCGCCAAGAATGTCGCGGCCGAGGCCTCGAACTTCCTCATGGGCCGCACCTTCCTCGACATCGACATGGCCCGCGCTGCCGACCTGCTCGGCATGGAGCGGCGCCAGGCCGAGGCGTTCCGCGACCTCGAGCGCGGCCAGTTCATGGCGCTGGGCCCCGCGCTGTCGCGCCGGCCGCTGGGCCTGCGCATCGGCCCGACTGACACCAAGCCGCGCAACGCGACGCCGCGGCTGATGCCGCTGCCGGAGGCCTCGCTCGAGGACGCCCGCGCGGTGATTCTCGCCGCACCGCCGCCCGAGACGAACGCGAGGCCGCAGCGCAAGCCGCAGCCCGAGCTGCTCGACCAGTTGATGGCGGCGAAGTCCGCCGCGCTCGAGCTGCGCCCCGAACCGCCGGCGCCCGCCGTCAGCGAGGAGGAGCTCGCCGAGCGCCGCGCCCGCGTCGAGCGCGTGCTGCGCGCCGTGCTGGCCGAGCCCGACGCCGGCTTTCGCGCCGTCGGCGTGCTCTATCAGGAGTTCGTCGTCCGCTGCCGCATCGAGGGGCTGGGCACGGCGGTGCCAGACCTCAACGAGTTCCGCCGCATGCTGACGCGCGCCCGCGCGGGGCTCGGCGGCGACGAGACGGCCGACGACGCCGGCTGGCGGGACGTCACGCTGCGCGCCTCGCTGCTCCCAGAGGACATGCAGGGCGTGTTCATGATGATCGCCCGCGCCGCCAAGGACGGCCGCCCCTGCCCGAGCGATGCCGCGATCGCCCGCGCCTATGGCTCGCACTCGTTGCGGCGGGCGCAGCGCCTGCTGACCTATATCGAGGACCAGGGCCTCATCGTCTGCCAGCTCGATGGCGCCGGCCGCCGCATCGTCACTTTGGTCGAACTCGCCTGGGCCACCGCGCCGGGTGATCCCAATGCCGACGACGCCGAGCAAAGTCTCGTCACCTCATCATCTTGAGGATGCGCCCGGATCGCTCCGGGCGCATCCCGATATCGTTCGCGATCAGGTCGCGGCGATCCTGCCCATCGCCGGGTCGCTGATGCTGGGCCGGCCGTTCTCGACATGACCCGCGAGCTGCCAGTTGAAGTTGGCATCGGTATCAGTCGTGACCGTCAGATCGTACCAGCCATGGGTCTGCTGCAGGCGAACCCGCGTCTCGAGCCGCTGTCCGCGCTGCAGGCGGTGCCGCTCGCTGCGTCCGGTGTAGTTGTCGGCCAGCGTCACGACGCAGCTCGCCCCCTTGTTGGTGAGCGCGATCGCAAGGCTGCGCGAATCGTCGCCATCGTCCCAATCGCAGAGATGGACGGTGTCGACATCGACCAGCGCGGCGGTGGTGGCGACGCCGCCCTTGAAGTGGCGGAAGAAGCCGTTCGGCCCGTACACCGACAGATCGTACTGGCCGGCGCTGGCCGCAAGGTCCCATGCGCCCCGCAGCGACTTGCCGGCCTCGACGGTGTAGCTCCACGGTCCGGCCGCGGTGTTGCCGGAGCGGACGTGGAAGCAGACGCCCGCCTGCCCCGGATTGACGAAGCGGATCGCAAACGTCCTGTGCGCGGCGTCGGCATCGCCGTCGACGCGGAGATCGTAGGGCAGCGCGCGCGCCGGGCGAATGCCAGGCTCCTGCTGCGGCATCACCTGCTTGGCCGGCGGAACCGGGTGATAGTCGTCGAAACGCGCACCGGAGGTGATGTCCGCGACCGGCGGCTTGAAGCCGGCCGTGCTCGGCAGCGGTGCCATGCCTTCGTTGGGCGAGGTGAAGTTGAACGCCGAGGTGAGATCGCCGCACACCGCGCGCCGCCAGGCCGGGATGTTGCTCTCGAACAAATCAGGCGCCTTGTGATGGAAGCGGCGCTCGATGAAGCGGATCACCGAGGTGTGGTCGAACACTTCCGAGCACACGAAGCCGCCGCGCGACCACGGCGACACCACCAGCATCGGCACGCGGACGCCGAGGCCGTAGGGGCCGGCCACGTGGCTGCCGTCGCCGGCGAAGAGGTCCGTGCTGACATCGACGGTCGACTGGCCCCAGGCCTGCGACATCGCCGGATACGGGCCGACGACATGGTCGAAGAATCCGCCGCCCTCGTCGTAGTTGATGATCAGCGCGGTCTTGCTCCACCGTTCCGGATTCGACGTCAGGATGTCGAGCACCTTGGAGATGTACCAGGCGCCCGGCCCCGGCAGCCAGTTCGGATGCTCGCTGAACGCTTCGGGAGCTGCGATCCACGACACCTGCGGCAGCGTGCCGTTGCGCACGTCGTTGCGCAGCCCGTCGAACAGGTTCTCGAACGTGCCGCCCTTGGCGATGTTGCTGCCGCGCAGCGCCTTCTCGTACAGCGGGCTGCCCGGCTGCGCGTTCTGATACTGGTGGAAATACAGCAGCGAGTTGTCGCCGTAATTGCCGATCCACGGATTCTGGGTCCAGCCCCAAAAGCCTTCCGCCGTCAGGCCGAGACCGATGTCCTGGTAGACCTTCCAGGAGATGCCGGCCTTCTCCAGCCGCTCCGGGAACGTGGTCCAGTCGTAGCCGGCTTCCGCATTGGTGATGACCGGGCCGCCGCCCTTGCCGTCGTTGCCGTCCCAGCCGGTCCACAAGTAGTAGCGGTTCGGATCGGTCGGGCCCATCACCGAGCAGAAATACGAATCGCACACCGTGAAGGCGTCCGCGAGCGCATAGTGCCAGGGCAGATCCTGCCGATTCATGCAGGTCATCGTCGTGGTGCCCTTGTTGGCGATCCACTTGTCGTAATTGCCGTTGTTCCAGGCCTTCTGGCCGTCGTTCCAGCCATGCGCCACGTCCTCGACATAGACCTGGCCGGCATTGTCGACGCGGAACGGCATCACCGATCCCGTGCCGCCCGGCTGCTGCCACACCGGGTTGCCGTTCGGCAGCTTCACGGCGCGCGGATCGTTGAAGCCGCGCACGCCGCGCATCGCGCCGAAGTAATGATCGAAGGCGCGGTTCTCCTGCATCAGCACAACGATGTGCTTGACGTCCTCGATGCTGCCGTGGCGGTTGAACGCCGGAATGGCATGCGCGCGCTCGATGCTCTGGCCGAGGGCCGCGGTCGCAGCCGACGCTCCGAGCAGCCGCAGGAACTCGCGCCGGTTGTGCGCGATCGTGTTCGACATCTCGTTCATTCCCCATGGTGATGACGGTGTCGAGCGACTTAGGTCGGCGCGTTAACAGCCGCGTGACCGGCCGGTAAAGGATGTGTGGCAGGCTTTTGACGCCGCGCGGCGGTGCGGCATTCGCGGCGGCGCGAAGGCGCCCTGCCGCGATCCGCGTCGAAGCCGCCATTGCCCTTGCGCCAGAGGCGAAAAGCTGAATGATCCGTTCGGGTTGAGACGACGACAGGCCGGGCCGCCACCGGGTTTGGCGCGTTGCGTTTTTGAGGATGATTTGCATATGCCGACGTTGACGGTGCAAGCGGCGGGTCTGCAGGGAGCGCCGGTATGGATATGGCTGCAGGTCGTGTCCAACGGACTGGTCGCCAGCGCCTTCTTCACCATCGCCTTCGTGGTCGGCACGTTTCTGCGGCGGCGTTGGCGCGACGTGATGTTCCGCGGCATCGTCGGGGCGCTTGCGACTTTCGTGGCCGTCGTCGGTGTCACCCGCGTGCTCGCGATCGTCGATCTCTGGGTGCCGACCTCGACCATCACAGGGATCATCAACGTCTTTCTCGGCGTGACCTCGATCGGGATCATCGTCGTCATGATCAAGATGCTGCCGCAACTGCTGGTGCTGCCGACGCGCATCACCTTGCAGAAGGCCTATGCGCAGCTCGAGGAGGAGATCCGGCAGCGCCGCGCCGCGGAGGCGATGGTGCGGCGATTCCAGGAGATCGAGGCCAACGAGGCCCAGGTCCGTCAGGCACAGAAGATGGAGGCGATCGGCCAGCTCACCGGCGGCGTCGCGCACGACTTCAACAACATCCTGACCGTCATCACCGGGACGATCGAGATCCTCGCCGATGCGGTCAAGGACAAGCCCCAGCTCGCCGGCATCGCCGGCATGATCAGCGCCGCCGCCGAGCGCGGCGCCGATCTGACCCGGCACCTGCTTGCCTTCTCGCGCCGCCAGCCGCTGCAGCCCCGCGCCACCGACATCAATGCGCTCGTCGTCGAAGCCGGCCGTCTGCTGCGGCCGACGCTCGGCGAGCAGATCGAGATCGAATCGATGCTGGCCCATGACAGCGCGCCGGCGCTGATCGATCCGAGCCAATTGTCGACGGCGATCCTCAACCTCGCGCTCAACGCGCGCGACGCGATGCCGGACGGCGGCAAGCTGACCTTGGAGACCAAGAACGTCACGCTCGACGAGCACTACGCGCAACTGAACCGCGACGCCAAGCCCGGAAGCTACGTCATGATCGCGGTCAGCGACACCGGCCAGGGCATTCCCGCCCCGCTGCTCGACAAGGTGTTCGAGCCGTTCTTCACCACCAAGGACGTCGGCAAGGGCTCGGGTCTCGGCCTCAGCATGGTCTATGGCTTCGTCAAGCAATCGAACGGCCACGTCAAGATCTACAGCGAGGAAGGCCACGGCACGACGGTCAAGCTCTATCTGCCGCGGGCCGCGAGCGCGCCGGAGCCGCCGGCGGCCGAGCCCGGCCGGCCGGCTGTCGCACAGGGCGACGAGACCATCCTGATCGTCGAGGACGATGCGCTGGTGCGCGACTACGTCGTGGCTCAGGTGCGCCGTCTCGGCTATCGCACGCTCGCCGCGAGCAACGCCGCCGAGGGCCTGGCGCTGATCGACAATCCGGAACGGATCGACCTGCTGTTCACCGATGTCATCATTCCAGGCGGCATGAACGGCCGCCAGCTCGCGATCGAGGCCGAGAAGCGCCGTCCCGGGCTGAAGGTGCTCTACACATCGGGCTACACGGAGAACGCGATCGTGCATCATGGGCGGCTCGATGCCGACGTGCTGCTGCTCGCCAAACCCTACGTCAGCGCCGATCTTGCGCGCATGATCCGCACTGCGCTGGAGGCGTGAGGCTGACATCGGTCGCTGCGGTCGCGATCCGACATCTGATCGACGTTTCCAACAGCCCATCCTCGCCATGTCTGTCATCACCCGCGAAGCCGGGCGTGACGGCGGAGCTTGTAGAGGCTCATGCTGATCTCACATCCGCCCATTTTGCTCATGGGTACACGCTCTCGCAGCTGATGAGGCCCGAGTGATGCGGCAGTCACGTCCCTCCCGAACAACGAGAGGGCGCAGGGAAGGCCGGGAGCTCGCCGCCCCCATGGCCCCCGTGCGGAAAGAATGCACGGGGCAGGAACCACAGGTTCGGCCGAGACATCCCGGCCTTCCCTGCGCGATGGCTCTACGAATTATACGTGATCTCCCTGGGGATCGGCTGTCTTGCCCCCATCGTCCGCGCGTGCCGTCAAGCAACGACCGCGGACTTGACCTCAGCGTCGAGAGGCCAGGACCACACGACTTCTCCGTACGCGCCGACTGCGCTCGTCTGGCGCAGCCATCACGTCCATCGCCCCCCACCTCCACGTATCGTGACGACGCGTACGTCCCTCTGCACGAGGCGGGTTGGCAGGAGATAAGCACATTTTCCGAAAAAGCGAAAGGAAAATTTTGTTGCGTGCGCGGGATGCCGGACTGCCTGGAAGCTCACGCCAGGATGAAAGCAGCGCCGCTCACCCAGCAAGGCGTCGCTGCGGCTCCTCGGCGCCATCAGGCCTGTATTCGAGCAGGTCGCCCGGCGGGAGACATCCTCGGCTCAGGGCCTATTGAATTGCTTGCGGGACAAGGGCGGCTCGATTCACAGGCACCCCGAGGAGACGCCGGCATGAGTGATCTGTGCTTATGGGGTAATCTTCCACGTTTAGGTGTTTGCTGACGAGTTCATCCACACGATTTCCCAAACGTAGCCATCCGGGTCTTCAATGTGGCGGTTGTACATGAAGCCGAGATCCTGAGCTGGGTTGGGATCGGCGCGTCCGCCCGCAGCAACAGCGCGAGTTAGGGTTGCATCAACGGCATCGCGGTCGGCGACCGTAAGGGCGAACATAGCCTGACTCTCGCGTCGAGCGTCGCCGATGGGGCGTTTGGTGAATTCGCGATATTGATCGTGGGTCAGCAGCATCACACCGATCGTGTTCGTGAACATGAGGGACGTCGAGCTTTCGCCGGAAAACTGTGAGTTCACCGCCCCACCAAGGGCAATGTAGAATGCTGTCGACGCGGCGAGATCTCTCACGGGGAAGTTCACCAAAATCATGTTGGGCATCGCTTTCCTTCCAAGACCTATGAGGCCAAGCTGTCGCCTCGCCTCATAGCGGTAGTCCAAATGTATCTTAATATCAAGATACTTTATTGAAAGACACTTGCCCATGGATCGTGCCGAGATCGCTTCAAAACAATGGGCTCGCGAGCGCCCTGATCTTCCAACGCTGCCTGTAGAGCTCGTGGGGCGTTTGCTTGACGCCGCCGCACGGGTGATCCGCGACCACATGAACCCATTGCTCGCAGAAGCAGGGCTACAGGTTGGCGAGTTTGACGTCCTCACGCCCCTCAGGCGCGCCGGTGAGCCCTATATGCTTTCACCGACCCAGCTCTATGAAGCGGCAATGATCTCTTCAGGCGGCATGACGAACCGCCTCGATCGGTTGGAGCGCGCCGGATTGGTCGAACGATACCCCGATCCCAATGACCGACGTGGCAGGCAAATTGCTTTAACCCCTGCCGGCAAGCGCGCGATCGACGATCTGATTGGTCCAATGGTGGCCCTGGAGGCACGATTGATTTCCGTCCTGACACCGGCGGAACAGAAGACGCTCAACGCTCTTCTCAAGAAATTGCTCACCGGCCTCTAGGTCGTTTTGGCACCTCAGCCTTCACCTATCACCTGGGACGACTGCTTCACGCTGGCCGCGAGCTATGTGATCTCGTCCAACTACGCGGTTGCGGGTGCCGACACAATCTCGAGATTCCGGGTTCAAGGCCTACGGCCTTGCCCCGGAATGTCGATGGTCGCGACGCAAGAGGATTGCGTCCGTCAATTCGGCCCCGCGTCCCAGGTCACCGGCAGATTCAGCAGGCCGCGGAAGGCCCAGCCGCCGATGCGCACGGGCTCGGTGTTTCGGAGCCTCAGGTTCGGCAGTCGCGCAAACAGCGTCGGCAATGCGACCTCGGCAATCATCGCCCGCGAGGCCCAGGCGCCGGCGCAGAAATGCGGACCGGCGCCGAAGGCGATGCTCTTGGCGACGTCGCGGCGGATGTCGAAGCGATCCGGCTCGGAAAAATGCGTCTCGTCGCGGTTGGCCGAGCCGAACATCAGGAACACGCGCTCCTCCGGTTCGAAGGCGACATCGCGAATCGTCCAGGGCTTGGCGATGCGCCGGGGCGTCATGCCGATCGGCGAGATCCAGCGGGCATATTCCTCGAATACCTGCAGCCAGCGCACCTCGCCATTGAGGGCCAGCGCGAGCTGATCGGGATGCGTCAGCAGCGCCCACACCGTGCCGGCGATCGCATCGCGCGGCTCGTTCTGGCCACCCGAGATGGCGAGCTTGATGTTGGCGCGGATGCTCTCCATCGGCATTTGCGAGGCAAGCATCACGCCAAGCAGGCTCTGGTTCGGGGTCTTCTCCAGCACCGGCAGCATGTCGTCGATGGCGGCGTCGATGCCGGCAGTCGCGGCGTTGCAACGCGCCTCGACCGCGGGATCGGCGGTGTAGTTGGCGATGCCGTCGATCATCGCCTGCGACCACGCATTCATGTCCTGAAAGCGCATGTTGGTGAGGCCGGTGATCAGCTTCAGGCACTCGGCCGAGAACGGCAATGCGAAGTCGCGGACGAGGTCCACGTCGGCGGTGGGATCGAGCGCGTCGATCAGCCGGTCGGCATGGGCCTGGAACTGCGCCAGCCAGTGCACCCGCACGGCCCGCGGCGACACCGCCGGCGCGATCGCCTGGCGCTCGGCCATGTGCGCCGCGCCATCCTTGCGCATCATGTTGTGGCCCATCAGCCGGTTCATCAGGCCCTGCGGCTGATGCGAGCTGAAGACGTCGATCTGCTTCTCGGACACGAAGATGTCGTCGCGACGGCACAACAGCGTACTGCCGAGCTGCGGCACGAAGGCGATCGGCGCCTCCTGGCGCATGCGCGCCAGCGCCGGATAGGGATCGGCCCAGAAGGTGGCGGTATCGATATCGAAGCGCGGTGCTGTGCTCACTCTCGGTCTCCGGTCTGCCAGCGCAGGCTAGCTGCACGCTCCGGCAACGTCTGTCCCGGCGATGGGTGACAGCAGGCGAGCCTCCCTCGCTCAGTTCAGCGGCCGCGGTGTCGCCATCAGGCGAAGGGCGATCGCGAACAGCTCGTTCTGCGAGGCGATGCCGAGCCTTTCATAGGCGCGCTTGCGATAGGTGAAGACGGAGTTGAGGGCGATGCCAAGATCCCCGGCGATCGCCTCGGAGGTGAAGCCTTCGAGGATGCGACGGCAGACATCCTTCTCCCGCGCGGTCAGCACCGACAGCGGTCCGCCGGCGGCAAACAACGAAGCAAATTTGTCGGCCGGGTCCATCGCGGCGGCGCGATCCTGGCAATGACGCGCGACGATGGCCCCCACGATCGGGGCGACCGCGGCGATGCGCTGGCGCTCGTGGGGCGCAAAACCGCCTTGCACAGCGGTGCGATAGAAGTTCACGTAGGTGCAGTGCTCGCCGACCCAGATCGCGGTGGCGGCCTTGTCGACGATCTCGGAATCTTCGAAGAACAGCTTGCGGTAGCCCTTCGGGTACATGCGGCGCGCGAAATTCGGCAGCAGGATGTAGCGCGCGTCCGCGCGCCTGCGGAAGATCGTGTCCCGGTTCGGATCGGCCGTGTGGAAATGCTCCGAATAGGCCGCGCCGAGATCAGGCCCGATCGCGATGTTCCCCGTGCTGAGCAGGCAGCGCGCCGAGCGCTGGTTCTCGAAGGTGAACACCATGCAGTGGCCGACATCGGCAACGGTGCGCAGCGTCTCGATCAGGACTTGCGGAAACTCGGGCTGTCCGATCGCGAGCACCATCGCGCCGACGGCGCCGGCCGCCTCGATGCCAGGCCCCTGAGCCTCCATGCGTTCCTCCCGGATCTCTTTGTTCGCTGAAACCTAGCAGCAACCCGCCTCGGCTGGAAGCGCCGCCCCGCGTCACCAACCACGGGGACAGACACGAGGCCGCCAGTCCGGCTACGCTCATTGGCCAAAGTCTCGGCCAGTCAACGCGCCGAGCACGCTCAACGGGGAGGAACCACGATGAGAGCCGCGCTCACGGCGATCGGAATTGCTGCAACGATGGCTTTCGGCTCGCCCGCGCGCGCCGACATCAAGGTCGGTATCGTGGTGTCCGCAACCGGGCCCGGCTCGGCGCTCGGGCAGCCGCAGATCAAGGCGGTAGCTGCGCTGCCGAAGGAGATCGGCGGCGAGAAGATCGTCTATATCGCGCTCGACGACGAATCCGACAGCGTGAAGGGATTGCAGAACGCGCGCCGGCTGGTGATCCAGGATGGTGTCGACGCCATCATCGGCTCGTCGCTAACGCCGGTCACCATGCCGATGCTCGACGTCGCGCTCGAAAGCAGAACGCCGCTGCTGTCGCTGGCGGCCTCGACCGCGATCGTGCAGCCGATGGACGACAAGCGCAAATGGGCGTTCAAGGTCGTGCCCAATGACGACATCATGGCCGCGGCGATGCTCAAATACATCGCCAAGAGCGGGGTGAAGACACTCGGCTTCATCGGCGTGTCCGACGGCTATGGCGAAGGCTACTATCAGGAGGTGACGAAGCTGGCGCCGAAGCTCGGGCTCACGGTGACCACCCACGAGGTCTATGCCCGCGGCGACACCAGCGTCACCGGCCAGGCGCTCAAGGTGATCGCCACCAATCCGGATGCGGTGTTCATCGCCTCGGCCGGCACGCCGGCCGTGCTGCCGCAACAGGCGCTGTGCGAGCGCGGCTATGGCGGCAAGATCTTCCAGACCCACGGCGTGGCAACGCAGGAGTTCATCAAGCTCGGCAAGGAGAATGTCGAAGGCGCGGTGTTCGCCGGCGAGGCGTTCTCGATCGCCGACGATCTCGCGCCTGAGGATCCGTTCCGTCGGGCCAACGACGCATTCGTGACCGCCTATCAGGCCGCCAACGGCGACAAGCCGAACATCTTCGCCGCGCATCTGTGGGACACGGTCACCTTGCTAAAGGGCGCGATTCCCGGCGCACTGAAGGCCGCCAAGCCCGGCACCCCGGAGTTTCGTAGCGCCCTGCGCGACGAGCTGGAGCGCGGCAAGGACGTCTATCTCAACAACGGCCTGTCCAACATGAGCCCGACCGACCACAACGGCTACGACGAGCGCTCGGCGTTCCTGATCAAGGTCGAGGGCGGGCGGTTCAGGCTGGTGAAGTAGTTTGTGCACGTCGCGCGTGACCGCCGCCTGCCGCACGGGCGGTGAGCTCCCCTCCCCCTTGCGGGGAGGGGTCGGGGGTGGGGGGGTCCGCGAGTCCTGCTCTAAATGATGAGCGATTGAGAGCTCCGAACCGTGTCCACATCGTTAGCTCGCCGGGCCACCCTCGGCTTGCTTTGACTCGTGCGATAGATCACGACTTGCAGATATCGTGGTTCGCTCTTGCGAAACAACAGCGCCCTGCCGACAGCGCGCCCACAGCGGAGTTCAGCGCCCTGACCGACCGGGTTGATCCCTGACATTTTGGACCGGGCTGATCCCTGACACTATTCGATCACTGCTGTGTTGTCTCCGCCGTTTCCTGCGCGACGCGGAGCCGCGCACGCGGCGGAGCAAAGCGCAGGAAACGGCGGTCGCGGTCGATCAGCCCGAGGTCTCGGCCCCAGAAGCGGACGATGTGGCCGCCGGTATCGTGCTTGGCGAGGCCGATGAGTTCGCCGGCGAGCGCTTCGCCAACGAAGACGTGCTCGCCTTGCCATTTGATGTCCCCGGTGGGACGCACGCGGCGGACCTCGTGATCGGCGTCGTACCAGGGATCATCGAGACGGTCTGGCATGAAGCGCACCGGCCTGCGCCAGAGCTTGACGGGGGCCACCTGGTCGAGCGCCTCGTGCGGCCGCTCCTCGTTGAAGTGGCGGCGAAAGGCGTCGAAGCGTCGCTGCTGCTCGGCGGCCGTGTCTGCCGGTGGCTTCGACGTCTCGGCCTTCAGCGTGCGGTGCATGCGCTCGTGCCGGCCGTTGTCCTGCGGGCTCGCTGGTGGGATGTAGCGTGGCTCGATGCCGAGCTTGAGCCACCACACCGAGAGCGCCGAAAGGCCGCCAGCTCCCGTCGATCCGAACGGTACTCCATTGTCGGAGCGGATCGCGTCGGGAAGGCCGATATCCTTGAAAACGCGCTCCAGAGCGCCCTTCACGCCAGCCCAGGTCGGATCGACAATGCGCACCTCGATGAGATAGCGGCTCGCCGCATCGGTGATGGTGAGCGGATCGCAGCGCGTGCCATCGCCAGTGCGGAACCAGCCTTTGAAGTCGATCGCCCACTCGTCATTGGGGCCCTCCGCCGGCGTGATCAGCTCGCCTTGCGCGATCGCCCGACGTCGGCGTGGCCGCGCTTCGACCAGGCCTTCACGCTTCAGGAGGTCGCCGATCGTCGAGGCCGCCGGCCAGTCGACCTCCGGCCGCTCGCGCGCGAGCCAGGCCTTGATCTTCTTGGGGCCAAAATGCGGAAACCGTCGTCGTGTTGCGATGATGCGCCGTGCCAGCCGGTCCGCTGTGGCGTGCGGGCAGTTCTGCACGGCGTGGCTCTTCTCCTCGAACCACTGCGGATCCCCGCTCGCGCGGCGGCGCTCCCAAACGTAGAACGTCTCCCGGCTGATGCCGTGCCGCGCGCACAGCTCCGTCACCGAAAAAGCTCCCGTGTCGTACTCCCGAAACAACCCGATACGCTGCTCCACAGGACTGCTCTCCCTGAAAGGCATCGACCGATCCTCCTTCGAATCGGACGAAGCTTGCCTGTCAGGAATCAACCCGGTCTGAATTGTCAGGACTCAGCCCGGTTCATACCCCCGTGGACCCCCACCCCCGACCCCTCCCCGCAAGGGGGAGGGGAGCTCACCTCCGCTGGGGTGATTGCCCGATCTCCAAGCAAGTGCCGAGTGTGGGGCGCCCCACTACGCCGACAGGCTCTCCGCCGCCGGCGCCTTGCCCAAAATCAGATCCGCCGCCTTGTCGCCGATCATCAAGGTCGCGGCGTTGAGGTTGGCGGAGATCATGCGCGGCATGATCGAGGCATCGGCGACGCGCAGGCCCGAGAGGCCGTGGACGCGGAGCTGGTCGTCGACCGTGGCCCAGGTGGAATCCGCCGGGCCCATGCGACAGGAGCAGCCGGGATGGAACGTGGTGGTGGCGCGCTGCGTTGCGGCTGCCAGGAGCTCGTCGTCGCTGTTGACCTTCGGCCCGGGGAAATCCTCATACGCGTAATATGGCGCGAGCGGCGCCGAGGCCAGCAGGCGACGCGCCAGCTTCATGCCGGCGACGACGACGCGGCGGTCGAGCTCGGCGGTGAGATAGTTGGTCTGGATCAGCGGCTGATCGAACGGATCGGCCGAGCGCAGCCGCACGTAGCCGCGGCTCTCCGGGCGCTGCTGCCACGACGCGACCGTCATGCCGGGCTCGTCCTCGAGCTGGCCCTGCACACCCTCCTTGTAGCTCGCCGGCGTGAAGGTGAGCTGCAGATCGGAGCTTTCGGCGGTCTCGCCGGAATGCCAGAAGCAGTAGACCATGGTCGGCGACAGCGACAGGATGCCGCGCCGCGTCACCGCCCATTTCAGCGCCTCGCCCCACAAATTGAGGCCGCGCGCGAGCTCGTTGACGGTCTTGATGTTCTTGACGCGCGCGACGGTGCGCGGCGCGTAGTGGTCCTGCAGGCCCTCGCCGACGCTTCGGAGTGCATGACGCACCTCGATGCCGTGCTCCTGCAGCAGCTCGGGCGCGCCGATGCCGGACAGCTGCAGCAGCTGCGGCGAGTTATAGGCGCCGCCGGACAGGATCACCTCCTTGCGCGCGCGCACCTCGACCGGCACGCCGCCGCGCCCACCGCGGTGATAGCGCACGCCGACCGCTCGCTTGCCCTCGAGCACGATGCCCGTGGCATGCGCGTGGGTGCGCACCTCGACGTTCGGCCGTTTGCTGGCCGGACGCAGGAACGCGGTCGCCGAGGAGACACGGCGGCCGTTCTGAATGGTGCGCTGAACGTAGGACACGCCCTCCTGGATCGCGCCGTTGTAGTCCGGGTTGCGCGGGATGCCGAGCGAGACCGCGCCATCCATGAAGGCCTCGCACAGCGTGTCCTTCCACTCCATGGTGGTCACGATGAGGCTGCCGTCGCGACCGCGATACTGATCCTCGCCGGCGCCGATGCGCTTCTCCATGCGCTTGAAGTGCGGCAGCACGTCGGAATAGCTCCAGCCGCGATTGCCCATCTGCGCCCAGGTGTCGAAATCCTGGCGCTGGCCGCGATTGTAGACATGGCCATTGATCGAGGAGGAGCCGCCGAGCGTCTTGCCGCGCGGCGCGTAGATGCTTCGCCCAGCGGTGTAGGGTCCCGGCTCCTGCTGATAGCCCCAGTTGATGCTCTTCATGTAGAAGGTCTTGATGAAGCCGGCCGGCAGATGGATGTAGGGGTGCCAGTCGCGTGGCCCCGCCTCCAGCACGCACACCGTCACCGACGGGTCCTCGCTGAGGCGGCTCGCCAGCACGCAGCCGGCAGAGCCGGCGCCCACGATCACATAGTCGAAGGTATCCATCTGGTCGTTCGTCCCGGTCTCGTCATCGTCCGCCGCGCCAGGCGGCAAGCGGCCATAGCGCGATCAGCGCGGCTTGTCATTCAATTGGTAGTCCAGATGCGCCTTCACGGTCGGCCATTCGGCCGCGGTGATGCTGTAGACGACGGTATCCCGCAGCGTGCCGTTCGGCGCGATCTGGTGGCTGCGCAAAATGCCGTCCTGCTTGGCGCCGAGCCGCTCGATGGCGCGCCGGCTCTGGTGGTTGAAGAAGTGGGTTCGGAACTCGACCGCGATGCAGTTCATCGCCTCGAAGGCGTGCGCCAGCAGCAGCCGCTTGCACTGGGTGTTGAGCGCGCTGCGCTGCACCCGCTTCGCATACCAGGTCGAGCCGATCTCGACGCGACGGTTGGCGGCATCGACATTCATGTAGGTGGTCATGCCGGCGACGCGGCCGTCGGGGTCGAGCACCGTGAACGGCTGCATGCTGCCGGCCGCGAGCAGGCCGAGCCGGCGCTCGATCTCCTTGGCCATGGTCTCGGGTTTCGGAACTGCGGTGTACCACAGCTTCCACAATTCGCCGTCGCTGACCGCCTCGACCAGCGCGTCGTGATGGTCTGATGACAGCGGCACGAGGCTGGCGTGCGCGCCGCGGAGGGTGACTGGTTCGAGAAAGGGCATTTGACACTCCTTCCCCTCATCCTGAGGAGCAGCGCGCAGCGCTGCGTCTCGAAGGATGAGGCCGAGGTCGGGCCTCATGGTTCGAGACGCGCCTACGGCGCTCCTCACCATGAGGAGCAATTCCGAGAACGTTCTACGTTGCTCGTTATCATCCGCGCAGCGTCATGACGATGCCCAGCTGTCCTACTTGTTCAGAAAATTCAGCGGCAGGCCCGGCCGCGGCCAGTCCATCGCCACCAGCTCACCCCTGCCCGACAGCGTGATGTAGGCCGTCTTCAGCTCGGGACCGCCGAAGGCAATGTTGGTCGTCACGCGGTCACCGGTCGGCACCTGCTCGACCAGCGTGCCGTCGGGCGCGATCACGCTGATGCAGCCGGTCACCAGCGTGGCGACGCAGACATTGCCGTTCGCCTCGACCGCGAGCGAATCGAACATCTGGTAGCCGCCGAGGCCCGCGATCGGCCGGCCGCGCTCGCCGCGATAGATCACCTCGCGCGGCTTCACCGTGCCGGGCTCGGCGAGATCGTAGGCCCAGAGACGCGCGGTCGGCGTCTCCGCGATGTAGACGGTCTTCTCATCCGGCGACAACCCGATGCCATTGGCCGGCAGGATGCCGTGGACGGCCTCGACGATCTCGCTCATGCCGGGCTTGAGGTAGTAGAACGCGCCGACATCCATGTCGCGGGCGCGGCGCTTGCCGAGATCGGAGAACCACAGGCCGCCATGCCGGTCGAATACGAGGTCATTCGGTCCGCGCAGCGCGTGCTCGCCGCAGCGGCTGACCACGGTCTCGATCTTGCCGCTCTGCAGATCGACGCGCTGGATCGAGCCGCCGAGATAGTCCTCGGGCTGCGGGCCCGGCATGATCATCTTGCCGGTCGGAATCCAGGAGAAGCCGCCATTGTTGCAGATGTAGATCTTGCCGTCGGGCCCGAGGGCTGCGCCGTTCGGCCCGCCCGGAATCTGCGCCACGACCTCCTTGCGGCCGTCGGGAAACACCCGCGTCAGGCGCTTGCCGCGGATCTCGACCAGCACCACCGAGCCGTCGGGCATCACCACGGGCCCTTCCGGAAATTCCAGATCGGTGGCGAGCACGCGCATGTCGGACATCGGACGACCTCCCGCTTTCGTCGCCGCGCTGCGGCGCATTTGTTGTTAGGCGTGAGGTTATCGCAAACGTGCCGCTGCTTGCCAAGCAATCGGCGGGGTCCGGCGCCGCAGGGCTGGCCTGCAGCGTCTCGACACAAATCCGGGACGCCTCCGGCGGGGGTCAGCGAATCACCGGAACCCAGATCTCGAACCCGCCATCACCGGTCCTCGGATCGAAGCGCTGATCGTAGCGTTCGAAGCTCGGTGCGTCGGCGACCGTGCAGCCCGATTGCGGCAGCCAGTGATTCCAGATCGTGTTGACGGTGCGGCGGATGGTCGAGACGTGGCCCGGATGGGCGAACACGGCAAAGGTCGCGGCGGGAATCCGAACCTTGGCGAAGCTGCGCGGCAGGTCGGAGAAGTCGGTCACCGCGACTCCTGCCACGTAGTCGAAATTTCCGGCATCGTCGCCGTTGCAGCAGACACCGTAGGCGACATCTCCGATGCGAGCCGGGATCTCGTGCACCACCTGGTGGAAGCGCTGCCACAGCGCCGGGATACCGGCCCCATTGTCGTGGCTGAAGCGTTCGGAGACGCCCGCCACGAGCAGGGGCTTGGCCGTCACGAAGCGCGGGGCGGCGAGATCGTCGAGCGGGGTCTGGTCCATCATGATCGGCTCCTGAAGCGGCAGGCCATCGAGGCATGGGTTGGCGCGCACCGATTCCGGCGTGACGCCGAACTGGTCGCGGAACGCGCGCGTGAACGCTTCGTGGGAGCCGTAGTCAGCCTCAAGCGCGAGACTGAGAATGTCG
Organism: Bradyrhizobium sp. SZCCHNR1053; assembly: GCF_032381235.1. NCBI lineage: Bacteria > Pseudomonadati > Pseudomonadota > Alphaproteobacteria > Hyphomicrobiales > Nitrobacteraceae > Bradyrhizobium > Bradyrhizobium sp. SZCCHNR1053. The sequence goes on along the minus strand of NZ_JAUHJM010000003.1, from coordinate 130,110 downwards.
GGTGCGCCAGAGGCCAGAGCCCGTGCCGCCTCGCTGAGACGGCGCAGCCTGACATAGCGCATCACCGAGACGCCGGTCGCCGCCGCGAACGCGCGCACGATGTGGAAGCGCGACACGCCGGCGATGGCCGCCACGTCATCCAACGTCAACGGCGCCGAAAGATGACTCTCGATGAACCAGAGCGCCTTCTGGGCCGGGTTGGTGGACACGCTTCTCTCCTATCGAAGCGCCCGATCCTGCGCGCGGAGATCCACGTGCGCTTGATCGTTATTGCGCTGCGGACCGTGCTATTTGCTGGTCGGCTTCGCCGGCGCCGCGTCCTTGGCAGCCGGCGCATCGGCCTTCTTCCTCAGCTCGTCCGCGAGCTTCGCCTGGGACGCCTTCAGCTCGTCGATCAGACCCTGCTGCGAGATCAGCGCGGCCTTCAGCGCCTGGATCTGGCGATTCGCCGCATCGAGCTTCTGCTGCTGATCGAGCGATTGCTTGGTCATCGTCTTCTGCAGGAAATCGATATTGCTCTGCAGACATGATGTCCGTCGATCCATCGCCTTTTCTGCAGTGCAGATTTCGATGCCCGGAATATCCTGCGCATGTCCGGCAGAACTCACACATATCGCGAGCACGCTCGCGGCAAAGATGATTCGCGCGGCAACGAATTTTCGCATCACAATTTTCTCATTGGCTTGCCCAACACATGATTTTGCGTGGAACTGACGGAGTTTCCTGATTGATACCATACTGAGACCTCAATCGCGCATTGAAGTTCCGGCCGGGACCCGTTTTTAGGGAGATGGACAGAATGGCTACGCGCGAAAAACGGCTGGCGCAATTCGACGGCAGCGGTGAGCCACCGCCGGGGCAGACGGTCGAGGTGCTGTGCGAAGATCACAGCGGCACCTATCAACTTCCGTTCCCCTGTTTCTACATTGATGGCAAATGGCACAACAAGGAATCCGGCGGCGCGCTCGAAGCCACTGTCATCGGCTGGCGCTTCCCGCGCGCGCGATTTGATGAGCGCAATGGACGCCGTCCGCAGCCGAGCTTCGTTGCCGATCGCGCTTCGTCTTATTGATCACACCGGGCCCTGAGTTCTGCTCAGGGCCGGTCTTGCCGAAAATACGGTTTCGAACGCAGATTGAGCATCACGACCGGATAGGCCATCAGCAACGCGCCGGTGACGACCGCAAGGACAGCCGTTCCAACGTCGAGCACACCGTCACCCCACGCCCGCCGCCACATCGCAATTGCGATCGGAAAGAACAGAATCAGCGCCGTCGCCAGCCCCGGCGAGAATCTGCCTCCACTGCGCAGGAACGGCAGAATGTGGAAGAAGATGGCGTTGATGATCATCAGCGCTGCGTAGGCGAGCGCGGCCGGCGGCCATGTCTCGGCAAGCTCTGCCTGCACCGCGCCGAGCACGACCACCAGCGCGTTCGTCACGTAGAAGTCGCTCCACTCGACCGGCAGCTTCATCACCGCACGCGCCCAATTGCGCCAATCGAACGTGTATTCCTCGAGAATATGCGCGCCATAGGCCGCGAGCGCGAGCCAAGCCAATGTGGTCAAGGTCATGATCGATGCTCCCCTCGCGGGTGATGGACCGGCGCCGGATCGGTCGCAAGGGGCAATGTAGAGCACCAAGGCGCGAGACGGGCAGCGCGCGCGCCGTGTTTCAAAATGCGACGCCGCTGCCTGCCGTCTTAATCCCTGGAACGCTGCTGGAACGAATCGCGTCCGAATCGGATGCCGCATCTGGTGCGCGACCTGTTCACGCTAGATATCGGACACGTCGGAGACGACCCACCACATCATGAGGAGAAGCATCGTGCCGCATGCCGCAACCGGATGCCAAAGATTAACGGAGAAGGAGCTCAGGCGTTCAGGTCCACGGCGTGACCGGGGGCACGTTGTCGGTCGCCGGCGGCATCTCGACCGTCTTGAAGTCGGCCGGGCTGACGATCTCCATATATTCCATGTCAGGGGAATAATCGTAGAGGTAGTGCACGATGCCGGGACGCTGGTGCACGACGTCGCCGGCCTTCACCAGGGTCGGCTTGTCCTCGTACATGAAGCGGGCCCAGCCCTTCATCATGATGACGATCTGGAAATCGCAATCATGACGATGCCAGCCGGTGCCATCCACCGGCGGACAATCCGGATTGGCCTTGACGAGGTGGCAGATCACCTGCCCGCCGGTGGCGTCGGCGATGCCCAGATCGCGATACAGGAAGAAGTCGCGCAACCCGCCGCCCGTGTAGGCGGTGTCGTCGGGCTTCACGTGCGAGAACTTGGTCACCACTGCATGCTGGTTCATGACGGCCTCCACCGGTTGATCCCGACATCGGCGACCGTTGCGGCCCATCGATCGGCCACAGCGGCCACCACGTCCGAAAGCGGATTGTGCCATGCGAAAACCACGCCACGCCCCGTTTGCAACGCAAAGATCGGCAGGCCAGGACGGCATCGCGGGCTGAACCGATTGCCAACAACCGGGTTTTGGCCGACTCCACACGGCAGTGGTGACGTGCTGACAGCTCACGCCACGCGCCGCGAAGACGCAGATCCGGCTTCAAATTGAGCAGCACCTGCCCGTGGCATGAGCCGTTCTCGCCGGAGCCGGCGGCTGCAAAGGGCCGCGGGCACGGGCCGCTGACGGCAGGACCCTAGTACTCGACCTCCAGCTCCTCGATCTCCTCGGGCTCGGCCTTGGCGGCCTCGATCCATTGCTGCATCTCCGGCAGCGCCATGATCAGGTCGGCATAGGCCCTGAGCTGCGGCTCGAGCTTCACGTCATAAGTCACGAAGCGCGTCACCACCGGCGCATACATCGCATCCGCCATGCCGCGCCCGCCGAACAGAAATGGGCCGCCGGATCTGTCCAGGCAGTCGCGCCAGATCGCCCAGATGCGGTCGATGTCGGCCTGCGCCCGCGTCCAGACCTTGAAGCCCGGGAAGTGGCCCTTGAGATTGACCGGCAGCGACGCCCGCAGGGTCGTGAAGCCGGAATGGATCTCGCCCGAAATCGAGCGACAATGCGCGCGCTGGATGCGGTCGGCAGGCAGTAGGCCCGCCTCCGGAAAGGTCTCGTTGAGATACTCGCCGATCGCCAGCGTATCCCAGATCGTCGCACCATCGTGGCGCAGGCACGGCACCAGGATCGAGGACGACAGCAGCAGGATCTCGGCGCGCGCCGATGCGTCGTCCGGACCGACCACGACCTCGTCGAAATCGAGCCCGGAAAATTTTGCGAGCAGCCAGCCGCGCAGCGACCACGACGAGTAATTCTTGCTGCTGATGGTCAACGTCGCTTTGGCCATGTCGCCCCTACCCTCTTGTCGCTTTGCCGCTTGTCGTTCGCCCATCGTGCCGCTCGTGCGAGCGGCATCATGCGCGGAGCCGGATACGTCAGAGATTTCAGCGAGCAAGCGACATGCCAGTTTTTCAGGCAAGCCTCGGCCACTCTGGCTCCGATATTGCATACAGCAATGCATGTAATGGATCGGACGCGATGGCGCTGCTGTACCAAGCCTATCAGAACCACATGGACCTGACCGAGCCGTGGCGCCAGAGCGCGGCAGCCGCCATGCGCTATCTCAACCTGATCCCATCAGGGCTATCCAGCCGCGCCATGCGGCGTCTGTCCGCCGCGCTCGAGCTGATCTCCCGCGCGGCCTTGACCTACGCTCGCCCGGCGTATGGCATCGACAGCGTGACGGTCGGCAACCGCGAGCTCGCCGTCACCGAAGAGGTCACGTTCGAGACGCCGTTCGGCTCGCTCCTGCACTTCAAGAAGGACGCTGCGCCGGATCAGCCCAAGGTGCTGCTGGTCGCGCCGATGTCCGGCCATTTCGCCACCCTGCTGCGCGGCACCGTGAAGACGCTACTGCAGGATCACGACGTCTACATCACAGACTGGCACAATCCGCGCGACATCCCGCGCGATCATGGCCGCTTCGGTCTGGAAGATTACACCGATCATCTCATCAGTTTTCTCAGCCAGCTCGGTCCGCGGCCGCACATGGTGGCGATCTGCCAACCGTCGGTGTCGGCACTCGCCGCGACCGCCGTGATGTGCGAGGACGAGCATCCGTCGCGCCCCGCCACCTTGACCTTGATGGCCGGACCGATCGACACGCGGATCCAGCCGACCAAGGTCAACGAGTTCGCCAAGAGCAAGCCGATCGACTGGTTCGAGGACAACCTGATCCACTACGTGCCCTTCCAGTGCAGGGGCGCCTTCCGCAAGGTCTATCCGGGCTTCGTGCAGCTCACGGCCTTCGTGTCGATGAATCTCGAGCGCCATGTGAAACAGCACATGGATCTCGCCAATCATCTCGCCAAGGGTGAGGTCGAGAAGGCGGAGACCATCAAGACGTTCTACGACGAGTATTTCGCGGTCATGGACCTTCCCGCCGAGTTCTACATCGAGACCGTGCGCGACGTGTTCCAGGAGCATCTGCTGCCGCAGGGCAAGCTGATGCATCGCGGCCGTCCCGTCGACCCGAAAGCGGTCCGGCGTATCGGCCTGATGACGGTGGAAGGCGAGCGCGACGACATCTGCTCGATCGGACAGACGCTCTCGGCGCAGGACATCTGCACCAATGTGCGTGCCTATCGGCGCGTCCATCACATGCAGGCCGGCGTCGGCCATTACGGCGTGTTCAGTGGCAAGAAGTGGAATAACGAGATCTATCCGCTGCTGCGGGATTTCGTGCACGTCAATTCGTGAAGCGGCCGCGCTGCACACGTTGCAGTGTCGCGGACGGCGCCTCCCCGAACTTGTCGCGATAGGCACCCGCCATCCGCCCGAGATGGGTGAAGCCGAGGTCGAAGGCGATGTCGATGATCCGCGCCTCCGGTGGAGCCGCCATCAATTGCGCATTGAGCCGCGCCAGCCGGATGTCGAGCAGCATGTCGGAGATCGACATGCCGAAATGGCGGCGGAAGCCGCCTTGCAGCGCCCGGATCCCCACGCCTGACGACGCCGCGAGTTGCGCCAGATCGAGCGGTTCGGCTGCGTGCGCCGCCAGGAGATCACGCGCCCGGCGGACGGCCTGCGGCAGCGTCTCGACCCGGCCGGAATGCAGCCTGATCGCCTCCGCCAGGCCATTGCCCGGCTGCTCGAACAGAATGTCCAGCAGCGTCTCGCGCCAATTGGCTGCCGCAACCGATGGCAGGCCGCGCCCACCGCCGAGACGCTCGGCGAGGTCGGCGAGCCCAAGCATGTGAGCCCGGAGCCGCGAGCCATGACATCCCGACAGCGCAATCGCGGGATCGAATTCGATCGGTTGCACCGCGCGCCCGGACAGCGCGGCGGCGCGCTGTTCCACGAGACGGCGGTCGAGCAACAGGATCAACTGGGCGCAAGCGTCCCAGACCATGCGCGTGGGCAATGTCGGAGACAGCAGCGATGCCGCATGGTCTGGCGCCGTGGTGACCTCGCCGGCCCCGGCGAAAACCCGCGCGGTCCCCGCCAGCGGAAGCTGCAGCAGAAAGAAGCGGTCGAGACAGCCGGGATCGATGCTTACCGCACCGCCATAGGCGACGTAGTTGATGGAAAAGCCATCGAATGCCGCACAATTATGCAGAGCGAGGAAATCGCGCGCAGTATCCGCCTCCGGCTGCAGCCCATGCGGACAGAAGATGCGGCCTATTTGTTCAGCGGCCTCATCGACATCGTGCGTTGCAACACGGCCATAGGCTGTAAGCCGCGGCACAGCCGGTGACTTCCAACTACGATCAGCGGCTGCATCTGCAGTCATGGCCTACGTCGTCCGTCGAGATCGTTTGAAACCTATAATAATTAGCAACTGACGTCGAGGGATTCGTTTTCTGGATAGACTTGGCGTCGCCCTGGCTTGATCCTCCCATGCGTGCAGCAAGGAGATCCGCCATGATCACACTGGAAAAAGGCATCACGCGCGCTGGCACCGGCTATGCCGGCAAGACCTGGAATATCCTGGGTCAGCTCTATTATCCCAAGGCCGTCACCGACTCCACGTTCGCCTTCGAGACCAACAGCGAGCCCGGGCAGTTCGTGCCGGTTCACGTTCATCCCACCCAGGACGAGTTCATCCTGGTGCAGGAAGGCGTCCTCGACCTCAAGCTCGACGGCGTCTGGGTCAAGGCGAATGCCGGCGACCTCGTGCGCATGCCGCGCGGCATTCCGCATGGCTATTTCAACAAATCCGACAAGCCGGCGCGCGCGCTGTTCTGGGTGTCGCCGATGCAGAAGCTGGAGGCGCTGTTCAACATGCTGGACAATCTCGCCGACCCGGCCGAAGTGGTGCGGATCTCGGCGGAGCACGAGGTCGACTTCCTGCCGCCCGAGGCCAACGACTAGGCGGCAGCGCCGGGCCCGGCGAGCGCTCCTCAATTGTTGCGGTACGGACGGAGCGCGATCATCGCTATCGGCCCGGTGCGTGCAGCATGAGCAACGGCTGCGCCTGAACGACATGCGATCGGCGAGATCCTTCTCGCCCTGATTTCGAAGCTGGCTTGTCCGTCGGCATCGCACATCTCGGTCGCGCCGGGCGACCTTCGTCACCATCGAACTCTTGCGGCGCGGCGGGTGCGCGGCTGCGCGCTCGACAACAAGGAGGTCCCATGATCAGCCGAAAGAATGTCTGTGTGATCGGCGCCGGTGTCTCCGGCCTGGCTGCAGCCAAAGCATTCACCGCCCGCGGGCACGACGTCACCATCGTCGAACGGAGCGCCGATCTCGGCGGCGTCTGGGAGCCCGCGCGGTCCTATCCCGACGTGCAGACGCAGAGTCCCAAGGAGCTCTATCGCTACACCGACAAGGCGATGCCGGATCACTATCCCGAATGGCCGAAGGGACCGCAGGTCTATGCCTATCTTGCCGACTACGCGAAGTCCCACGACCTCATCCGCCTGATGCGGTTGAACACGACCGTCCTTGCGATGCAGCGCCGCAGTGACGGCAAGCCTGGATGGAGCCTCGACCTCAAAACCGGAGACCGAACGAGCCGGGAGGATTTCGATTTCGTCGCCGTCTGCACCGGTCAGTTCAACGAGCCGCAGACGTTGTCGCTTGCCGGCGAAGATCAGTTCGCGGCCGCCGGCGGCTTGATCCTGCATTCCTCGAAATACAACGATGCCGCGCTCACGAGGGGGCGCGACGTGGTGGTCCTCGGCGGCTCGAAATCGGCAACCGACATCGCGGTCAACGCCGTGCGCTCCGGCGCGCGCTCGGTCACGATCGTGCTTCGTGAAGCGGTGTGGCGCATTCCCTACTTCATCGGCGGTCTGATCAACTTCAAGCGCATCCTCTATATCCGCGCCCAGGAGCAGATGTTCCCAAGCTGGGGCATCGGCCCGCTCTCGCGCCTTGCCCATCTGCTGGCCAAGCCGCTCGTCTGGGCCAATTGGCGCGGCCTGGAGAGTCTGCTCAAGACGCAGTTGAAGCTCGCCAAATGCAACATGGTGCCGAAAGGCAGGATCGAGGACGGCGTGAACTGCTCCGTCCCGATCGCGACGCCCGACTTCTTCCCGATGGTCGCAGACGGCCGGATCAAGGCCGTCTACGGCACCTTCGACCATTATGAGCCGAACACCGTCGTGACCAGCGGCGGTGAACGAATTCCGGCCGACGTCGCGATCCTCGCCATCGGCTACAAGCTCGGGGTCCCGTTCCTGTCGGCAGCCGACCGCGCCAGACTGGTCGATCCGGACGGGCAGTACCGGCTCTATCGGCTGATCGCCAATCCCGATCTTCCCGACATGGGCTTCGTCGGCTTCAATTCGAGCTTCTGCACCGTGCTCTGTGCGGACATGGCCGCCAACTGGCTGGTGCGGTATGCCGACAAGCAATTGGCGCATCAACCGAGCGAGCGCGAGATGCGCGACAACATCGAGATGATGCTGCATTTCAAGCGGATCGAGCGCCCTGCCGCCGGCGTCTATGGCGGACTTTGCGTCGCGCCCTATCACTTCAAGCATTTCGACGAACTGCTTGCAGACATCGGCGCCCAGCGCCGACGGCGCAACCCGTTGGCCGAGATGTTCACGCCGCCCGATGCGGACGCGTATAACGACTTTCTCGCATCCGCGCCGGCCTATCAGGCCGGCTGAGGTAGCGGCGAGCAGCCTCGCCACACTACTAACACAGTGACGCCGCAAGCGAGACGCATTGCAGGGACGGCCGTATGCGCCGACGCCGGCGCTGGCCTTCCTGGCAAGGCCGGGCTATCCAAAGCGCCCCCGGCCTCCAGCCGTTCGCCTCGGAGCCTGCCATGATACTCTCGCCCCATCTCCGCATCATCGGTCTCGCCGCTTCGGCCGCGTTCCTCCTGACCACCGCGGCCCAAGCTGCAGAAGTCCACGTCATGATCTCCGGCGGCATGACCGCTGCGTTCAAATCCCTGGTGCCGGAGTTCGAGCGGCGCTCGGGTCACAAGGTCACGATTGCCTACGGCCCGTCGATGGGAACGACCACGAATGCGATTCCCGTTCGCCTCGAGCGCGGCGAACCTGCCGATGTCCTCATCATGGTGGGCTACGCGCTCAGCGATCTCACCACCAAGGGCAAGGTGATGCCCGATAGCCGTGCGGACCTCGCCAATTCGCCGATCGGCGTCGCGGTCAAGTCGGGGATGCCGCATCCCGATATTTCGAACGCGGAAGCCGTGAAGCGCATGCTGATCGCCGCCAAGACCATCGCCTATTCGGACAGCGCCAGCGGCGTCTACGTCTCCACCGAGATGTTCGATAAGCTTGGCATCAAGGACGAGATGAAAGGCAAGGCGCGGATGATTCCGGCCACTCCCGTCGGCGAGATCGTCGCCCAGGGCGAAGCGGAGATCGGCTTTCAGCAGATCAGCGAGCTCAAGCCGGTGAAGGGCATCGACATCGTCGGGCCGCTGCCGGCCGGACTGCAGAAGATCACGGTGTTCTCCGCCGGCATCGCTACGGCCGCCAAGGAGCCGGAGGCCGGCAAGGCGCTCATCACGTTCCTGGAATCACCGGATGCGCGTCATGTCATCACGGAAAGCGGCCTCGATCCGATCGTGAGGCGGGCGCCGAACTGAGATGAAGCGCGCCGGCTGAGACGATGGCTCTCCCCCGCCTGTGGCGTGGGAGAGTTCGGCAGGCAGCGTCGGTGCGCCTACTGGGTGAGCAAAGTCGATTCGCTCAGATTGTTGGCGCCGTAGGCTTTCTTGAGCAGGCCGTTCGCCTTGGAATCCGTCATGAACTTGGTGACGAAGGCCAGCGACTGCGGATGCTTCAGCGGCACCGCAACCGCGGTATCCGTCTTCTTGAAGGTCTCGGCGAGCACCTTGGTGCCGGAAATCTGCTTGGTGATGAGATTCAGTTGATCGCGCGCCAGCGCGAGCGCGTCGATCTCGCCCGCGCTGAGCAGCGCGTAGACTTCCTCGTAGGACTTGAAGCCGGTGACGGTCGCCTTCTTCAGGAAGGCCTTGGCACCGCGCAGCACGGTCGTGTCGTTGATGGCCGCAACCTCGGTGCCGGCCTGGTCCAGCGCCGCGATGTTGGCGACGTCGAGACCGGCGCGGATGATGAAGGTGGTCTCGACCGAATCGTAGACCGGACCGAACGAGACCTTGGTTTCGCGCTCCGCGTCCTTCGGCATGAAGGCCACATCCCAGACGCCCCGAGCAGCTTCATCGGTGATCGCATTGGAATTCGGATGCTCGACGAACTCGACGGGCACACCGACCTGCGCGGCCATCGCCTTGCCCAGTTCGACCGGAACGCCTGAATAGCCGCTGTCCGACTTGACGCACCAGAACGCACCGCCGGCGGGGCCAACGGCAATGGCGACGCGAAGCTTGCCCGTCGGCGCGATTTCTTCCTTCAAGCCGGCTGCGCCCGCGGCGTGGCCGGCAAACGTGACTACCGCAGCTACCAGGGCTGCGTCACGCAGCCAGCGCCAAAACGCCATGGCCCTCTCCCATTGGATTGCAAGTTGGATACGAGCCGCACCTTGCCGGGAGCACCGTTAAATACAGCTTACCTCGCTTACGCAAAGCAGCATGCGACGCGCAAAACTTGCGCGTCGCAATTGCGGTTTCAAATAACTCGATACCGAAAACCGATTAAGCGTCGCTTAAACGCAGCGGCGAACCGCGACGCCATTGACGATCACCGTGCGGCACGCCGCGGCCGCCACCGGCGGCTTGCGAACCACCACGGCGCCCGCCGCACCGGCGCAGCCGGCCCGCACGACGCCGCGTGCGCAGACCACGGCATTGGCATCCGACATCGACACGAACGGCATCGCCGCCAGGATGAACAATCCGCACAGCGTGGAAATAATGGCACGTGAGACAATGGCGCTCATCTTCAAACTCCTGATCATGATCTGATTGGTCAAATATCCACCCCGTCGCGACCTTGCCTGGGACTTCCCCGCCCGACAATTGTGACAATTTGGGTGGATCGCGCTCGTATGCATCTCGGATGGTAACCATGGACGGCAGCCGCTCCGCATCAGCGATTGGCCGCGAACTGCGCGAGCATGCCCTTGCAGCCAGGCGTCAGCGCGCCGGCATTGGCCGCGAGGCACTGCGCAATCCGGCCACCACCTGGCTCGATGCCGCTGCACAACGCCCGCGCGTCCGCGCCGCACGCCGCCCTCACGATGCGCAACTCCTCGAGCGGCCGCAGCGGTCGCAGCACCAGCGCCGGCGCCGTCGGTGCAGCGGTGGTTGCCACCGCGGGCGCGGCGACAGCCGCAGTTGCCGGCGCGGCACCACCGCTCGAAGCCGCCATGGCCTGAGCGCAGGGAGCGGACACCTTGGCCTTGTTCTGCTCCAGGCATTGCAGCGCCGCCGCGCCGCCCGGCGGCACGCTGCTGCACACCTTGCGGTAATCGGAGCCGCAGGCACTTCGGATCGCGGCAACCTGCGCCTCGCTCGGCTTGACCGCAGGCGCCGACGCAGCCGGCTTGGCCGCAGCCGTGGCGGACTGGGCAGGCACGGCCGGGACGGACGCGGCCGGCTGCGCCGCGACCTTCGGAGGCTCGGCGGGAGGCTTGCTCGCCTCGGCGGCGGCCGGCCTGCTCTCGGCCGGTGGCGCCGAATCCGGCTTGGCTTGCACGACAGGCTTGGCCTCTGCCGCGGGTTTGGCTTCTGCCGCAGGCTTGGTCTCCGCGGCAGGCTCGAGCGCCTTGACCGCCGTCTGACAAGATGAGGACAGGCTCGCGATGTTCTTCTGCAGGCATTGGAACGCCGCCGTGCCGCCGGGCGGCACGCTCGCGCATTTCGACATGTAGTCCGACCGGCATGCCGACTTGATCGCGTTGCGCTGCGCATCGCTCTGCGCCAGCGCCTCCGTTGCAGCAAGGCCGGCCGCCGCGACCATCCCGAGCACCAGCATTCTCCTGAAGCGATTGATCATCGATCGATCCTCAATGGTGTCGTGCTTCAATCTCTCGTCGCCACCGCGGTCGCCTGCATGGTGGCCAATCAGATCTCATCAGTATCAGCACGCGCATATCGGCCCAGGTTGCGCCGGCAGCGCGTGCCTGGCAATTGGGAAAATTTGGGTGGATCGCATTCTCACTCCGCCGGCGCCTCCCGCAGCGCCGGCTGCGCCGCCGGAAGCTCCGGCGGCAGGATCAGCGCGGCGATGACCGCAACCAGGCAGAGCACGGCGAACGCCTGCAGCATGGTGACGAAGCCGCCGCGCTCATACAGCCAGGCGACCAGGCCAACCGAGGCGCCGGCCGCGGTGAAGCCGACGAAGTAGCGCACCGCATAGGCGCGCGAGCGCCATTCCTCGGCCGTGTATTTGCCGACCATGGCGTCATTCACGGTGACCTGCCCGAACGCACCCATGACGATGCCGATCGAGGCCACGATCAGCGCCCAGTCGCGCGCGTCGGCGGCGAGATACAGCAGCGGCGCCAGCACCAGCGACAGCGGCAGCGCGATCGTCTTCAGCGCGTGGCGATCGAGCAGCCGCCCTATCGTGTACTGCGTCATCGCGCCGAACACGTAGACGCCGGCCGCGATCACGCCGAGCAGCGCCGGGCTCTGCGTCAACCCGGCCAGCCGCTCCGCGAACAGCTTTGGCAGCGCCACGGTGATCGCGTTGAACGTCGTGGAGATCGCGATCACCACCAGCAGCAGCGCGAGCACCACGCGCCACATCTGGTCGCGCGCGACACGGGCCTGCGCCGCGGCCTGCTTCGATCCGCGGCGGTCCTCATGCACGACCGACAGCGCGAACACCACGCCGATCGCCACCGTGATCACCCCGGGTACGATGAAGGCGAAGCGCCAGCCGAGATATTGCCCGACCACGCCGGTGACCAGCGCCGACGAGGCGACGCCGAGATTTCCGAACACGCCGTTCAGCCCCATGTCGCGACCGAGCCGGTCGGCGTAGGACACCAGCATCGCGGTTCCCACCGGGTGATAGATCGAGGCGAACAGGCCGATCGAAAGCAGCGCCGCGCCGAGCTGCCACGGCGTCTGCACCAGGCCGACCGAGATCATCGACAGGCCGATGCCGAGATAGAAGATCAGCATCATGTGCCGCCGGCTCCAGCGGTCGCCGAGCCAGCCGGTCAGGAGCGACCCGGCGCCGAAGGCGACGAATCCCGGCGTCGCATAGGGCAGCAGGTCCGCATAGGCCATGCCGAGCGCCGGGCCCATGATGATGACCGCGGCTGCGAAGATCAGCATCGCATAGTGGTCGATGAAATGGGCCGCGTTGACGAAGCCGATGACGCGGCGGGCGCTGTTCATGGGAGCTGTCCTCGATTCCTGACGGATCGGTTATAGTCGACGCGACCAACGAGAAGCCGCCAATGACCATCGTGGACACGCCATTGAAGCCGCTCGGCGCCGATCGGGTGACGACCGAGCCCGGCGTCCATCTGATCGCGCGCCTCTATCACAAGGGTGCGCGGCTCGATCCGCACATGCACCGCGAATCCCAGTTGATCTACGCCTCGCGCGGCACGATGCAGGTCACGACGCCGCGGGGACGCTGGCTGGTGCCACCGGACCGCGCGGTCTGGGTGCCGGCGCGCCATGGCCACGCCATCGACATGCTGGCCGACAGCCAGATGCGGACGCTGTATTTCGAGCTGGACTGGCTGAAGCGGGAGACGCGGGGCGCGCGGCTCGACCGCGAGTTCGTGGTGCAGGTCTCGCCGCTGCTGCACCAGGCGATCCTGGCGCTGTTCGCGGCGGACGGCGGGCCCGAGCGCACGGCGCTGCTGGTGCGGCTCGCTCTGCTCGAATTGCGCCGCGCCGAGGACTCCTCGACCTTCATCCCCTTGCCGCAGGATCCGCGCGCGCGCCGTGCCGCCCAGCTCGTCCTCGCCTCTCCCGCGAGCGAGGAGGACCTGGCGACCCTGGCGGGCAAGGTCGGCAGCTCGGCCCGCACCCTGTCGCGGCTGTTCGCGGCGGAGACGCGGCTGAGCTTCAAGGCGTGGTGCCAGCGTGCCCGGATCGCCGCCGCGATCGAGCGGCTGTCCACCGACCGTCACCTCTCCGTCAAGCAGCTCGCCGCCGATCTCGGCTATGCCAGCGTGCCGGCGTTTTCGCATGCCTTCAGGCAGGTCACCGGCCGCACTCCGACCGAATTCGCGGAGCAGACAGGTGCATGACACGCCGGCCGCATATGCACGCCGCGACGGCGGCGTTGACGATTTGTTATGTTTGAATGTGACCAGCTTTGCCATAAATCCATGTAACATCGCCTTCATCACGCTCTGGGATTCGACCGACATCAGATGGCCAATGCCTTTTTCACCGACCTGATCACCACAATTTCCGAGCGAGGCCGGACGCTGCTGCGCGGCGGCGGCGCCCCTGTCGAGAAGCACGATGCGACGAGCCTGGCCGAGCTGTGCGAGGCGCTGGTGTCCGGCGCCGGCGAGGCCTCGGGCACGGCGATGGCCCGCGACGTGCTCGACGGCTATCACGATCTCGACCCCGAGGGGCGCAAGGCGTTCTTCACCGCGCTGGTCCATGATTTCGGGCCCGACAAGGCCAGGCTCGCCAAGGCGATCGACGACTGGCGCGCGGCGCCGTCGGACGAGGGCGCGAGCGCGCTGCATTTCGCCTCCGAGCCGCGCCGGCAGGAGCTGATCCGCCGGCTCAACCGCGCGCCGGGCGGCACGCCCGAGCTGGTGGCGATGCGCACCGATCTCCTGGATCTGTTGAAGGCCAATCCGGAACTCGCCGCGCTCGATCGTGACGTGGTGCATCTCTTGAGCTCGTGGTTCAACAGGGGGTTTCTCGTGCTGCGCAAGATCGACTGGTCGACGCCGGCGAACATTCTGGAGCAGATCATCCGCTACGAGGCGGTGCATGAGATCCACGACTGGGACGATCTGCGCCGCCGCATCGATCCGGTCGACCGCCGCTGCTACGCCTTCTTCCATCCGGCGATGCCCGACGCGCCCCTGATCTTCGTCGAGATCGCGCTGACCGAGACGATCCCCGGCGCCATCGCGCCGCTGCTCGCGGTCGACCGTCCGCCGGTGCCGGCCGACCGCGCCCGCACCGCCGTGTTCTATTCGATCTCCAACACCCAGCGCGGGCTCGGCGGCATCTCGTTCGGCAACTTCCTGATCAAGCAGGTGGTGGAGGAGTTGAGGCGCGAGCTGCCGAAGCTCGACACCTTCGTCACGCTGTCGCCGGTGCCGGGCTTCATGAATTGGCTGAAGTCGACGGCCGATGCGACCGAAGAGGATCGCAACGTGCTGAAGCTGCTGAACGAGCCGCGCTGGGTCGAGGACGCCGAGATGTCCGCCGAGTTGCGCCCCGTGATCGAGCCGCTCGCCGCGCACTACTTCCTGAGGGCGCGCACGTCGAAGGGAAAGGTGATCGATCCCGTCGCCCGCTTCCACCTCGGCAACGGCGCGAGGCTCGAGCGCATCAACTGGCTCGGCGACCTCTCGTCCAAGGGCCAGCGCGAATCCGCGACCGTGATGGTGAACTATCTGTATCGGCTCGAGGACATCGAGAAGAACCACGAAGCCTATGCCAATGACGGCGAGGTCGTCGCCTCCAGCGCGGTCAAGAAGCTGCTGCGCGCCGAGGGCCGGCGGCTGCTGGATATGCGGCTGTCGTCGTAATTGGTCCCCTATACGGCGCATGGGACGAACCACGCGAACCACAAAGTCAGTGTCATCCCGGCGAACGCCGGGATCCATAACCCCAGGACGTGATTTGGGGCGGACTCGTCGTTAGACCTCGCGTCCCACATCCGCCGCGGAGTATGGGTCCCGGCGTTCGCCGGGACGACGCTGTAGGAAAACCGCTTTCACATCTCAAACAGCTGGAGGACGTGCGACCGCGGCCTCGCGGCGCCTGACGCCCGAGTGCTGCGAAACACGTCACCCTCATCAAATACAGAGGGCGCAGGGAAGACCGGGTGCTGGCCGCAACCCATGGCCCCCGTGCGGGAAAAAGTGCACGGGGCAGGAACCACAGGTACGACCGGTGCATTCCGGCCTTCCCTGCGCGATGGTTGAACGGTGTCCTTCGTGCTCTCCCTGGGGATCGGGCTTTCTTGCCCCCATCGCCCGCGCGTGCCGTCAAGCAACGCTTGCGGACTTGACCTCAGCGTCGAGAGGCCAGGACCACACGACTTCTCCGTCCGCCCAGACGCCGGTCGTCACCCGACATCTCCACGGCCACCGCATCCCTGCCCCGACGTTCGTGACGACGCGTACGCCCCTCTGCGATGAGGCAGGATGCATGCATCATTGCTGATTTTCGGAATTTGTCAAGCGGAAAGATCTGGGCGCCGCTCACAACGCCTTCTGCGTCGCCTCCACATGCCGCGCGAAGCTGTCGAGAATCGCCTGCCAGCCACCCTGCTGCTGCTCGACCGAGTGGGTCGTTTCGGCATCGAAGACGACGCGAACGACAACACCCTTCGGGCCGGGCTCGAAGTGAACTTCCGCCTGCCGGTCGCCGAAGGCGTATGCGATCAGCTTGTGCTCGACGATCTTGGTGTAGGTGCCGGCGAAGTCGAACCCCATGCTGCCGTCCTTGGCCTCCATCCGCGACGAGAACGCGCCGCCTTCGCGCAGGTCGACCGTGGCCTTGGTCGTATGCCAATCGTCCGACGCGGCGTTCCACTTCACGATATCGGCCGGCGTCGTATAGGCGCGCCAGACCTGATCGATCGGGGCTGTGACGGTGGTTTCGACGATGATCCGCATGGATGTTGCTCCGGCTTCGGTTGTGACGGGAGCTGCACGGGTGCAGGCCCGGTGTTGGTCCAAGGACGGCCCAGACCGGCAAGTCCCGACACGCCGCGGGACAAATCTTGCGCTCTGGGGAACCGCTTCGCTGACTCAGATGGAACGCTTCGAGCCGCGTGGACTACCCCGAAATTCGGAAGAAGAGGAGATTTGGCGTCGTCCTTCAACCAACAGGAGCGTTGAAAAACCAAGCGGAATTTGCCTTGAGCAGGTACGAGGCGTGACACAAACTCACACCGGTCCAAGGTACTCCCCCCTGCTACCCGGCCGGGGTCGAAACACCCTCTGGAGTGTTATGATAATGGATTCTATAGTCGCATGGTCAGTCCGCCCCTTCGGAATCTTTAAGAATCGAGGGATACGTTTGTTGCGCTGACTTGATGGGTTTTCGCCAAATTGGCTTTATGCGATGTTCGAAACATGCCTGACGTGAATCCAGATATTCTGATTTGGGCGCGCGAGACCGCTGGGCTTACGCCTGACGAGGCTGTCAAAAAGCTGGGCATAAACCCTAGCAAAAACATGACCGGCGCCGAGAAGCTAGAGGCCTACGAAAAAGGCGTACTGAGTCCGTCACGACCTCTGCTCGTCAGGATGTCACAACAATATAGACGTCCTCTAGTGGCTTTCTACATGAAAAGCAGACCAGCGCAGGGCGCCCGCCCGGAAGATTTTCGAAACATCCCGGATAGAGATCCCGACTCGGACATTTTGATCTCAGTTCTCGTGCGCAATGTGAGAGCAAGGCAATCTGCAGTCCGAGAGATCCTCGTAGACGACGAATCCGCTCCGCTGGCATTCGTTGCTTCGAAATCAATCAAGGACGGTCCGACGGCTGTTCTAGAAAGCATAGTCAACATTACCGGAATGAAGCGCGAGGAATTTCGCGCGAGGCCTACTCCTGAGCTCGCTTTTGCCTACCTGAGAGCAAAAGTTGAAGCGGCCGGAGTTTTTGTCCTACTGATTGGCAACCTGGGCAGCCATCATACTGCGATAGATGCGGAAGCATTCAGAGGTTTCGCCCTTGCGGATGAAATTGCCCCCTTCGTTGTTGTCAACGACCAGGATGCAAGAACAGCCTGGTCGTTCACGCTGATCCATGAATTGGCGCACATTTGGCTTGGCGCCAGCGGCATAAGCGGCAAGGTTTCTGACGTGGAAACCGAAAAGTTTTGCAACACCGTTGCCAATCTATTCTTCCTTTCGGACGCCGAGCTGGACACACTGAAAATTGAGAAGGGCGAATCGCAGCAAGAGACAATTTCGAAGATTTCGGAGTTCGCCAGGAAGCGTCACATAAGCGGATCGATGGTTGCGTACAGCCTCCTGCGAAAGGGCAAAATCACAGTTGAGACGTGGCGCGCCATCACACATTTTTTTTCTACTCAATGGCGGAGGAGTCGAGACGCTCAAAAGGAGCGAGATCAAGATTCATCGGGGCCAAATTACTACGTTGTTCGGCGACATCGTTTGGGGCGCGCCCTGATGCATACCGTCTTGAGAGCTTTAAACGAAGGAACTTTAAGCCCTACCCGCGCGAGCCAAATCTTAGGCGTCAAGCCACGAAGCGTCTCTCCGCTGTTGAGTGACGCAGCTTTTGGCGGCAGAGCCGCTTAAGCCATGCTGTATTTGCTGGATGCGAACGTTCTCATTACAGCTCATACACTTTACTACCCCGTCGATACGGTACCAGAATTTTGGAGCTGGCTAGCCTACCAAGGCGCTGCAGGCTCATTGAAAATCCCCATCGAGAACTTCGAAGAAGTGAAAGATGGAGGCACGGACGATGAGAAGGACCTGCTTTTTGGCTGGATTTCAGACAAAGATGTTCGAGAGGCAATCGTGCTCGACGCTCAAAGTGACCCCGCGTTGGTGGCGGAAGTGATCAGCCGCGGATATGCTCCCGACCTTACCGAAGATGAGCTTCCGGCACTGGGGCGAGATCCATTTCTCATTTCGTACGCACTAGCTTCTCCTAAAGATCGATGCATCGTTACGACCGAAGTTTCGAAACCCAAGCGAGTGAGACAAAACCGGCATATTCCAGACGTATGCGGAACGCTCGGAGTGCAATGCTGCGACACATTTAAAATGACCAGAGCGCTCGGTTTCAAGACGGGATGGAAGCCCTAGCATTATTAGTAGCTGGCTAGCTAATTCACTACCTCTCGACGCTGACAAGCTCCCAAAGATAACAAATCGTGGCATTCAGTAACCCTACGGCCGCAGCCGCAGCACCGCCGCCGGCAGATTCGCGGCCAGCCACTCCGCGATCACCCGCTGCTTGCGGTGATAGGCCAGCCCCACCGCGACCACCGCAACGCCGATCAGCGACAGCGCGAACGGGAACAGCAGCGAATCCTTGAAGACGACGTCGGCGAGATGGCCGAGATACATGGTGATGCCGATGGCGCCGAACACGGCGTAGGCGCGGCGGACGATGATGACGGCGATCGCGAGCAGGCCGACGTTCAGCAGGCAGTAGATCGCCTTGCCCAGCTCGGTCGCGCCTTCGGTGGCGCTGACGCCGCCCCAGAAGGCCATCAGGCCGAACAAGTGCAGCCAAAAGCCGAAGTCGCGGCTGTGGCTGGTGTAGTCGACGATCCACGCCACCGCGAGAATGCCGAGGCCGAACCAGATCGACACGATGCGGCGCATCTCCCAGTCGAAATGGCTGACATTGAAGATCCAGGGCGTGAGGTCCATCGACATGAACCACAGTGCGACCGACATGATCGCGACGATGAAGGGCACGCGATAGAAGCGCAGCGCGATCGCACCCGCCGCGATCGTGGCGATCTCCATGAACAGCCAACTGCCCTTGATCCAGACGTAGAAGTCATGAACCGTGCCGGGCTTGCCGAACTTGCCCCACCAGCCGAATTCGGCCTGGACGCCGTAGACGGCGAGCGGTGCCATCGACACGGCGATGGCGATCAGCAGGCCGCCGGGGACGCGTAGGTCGCGGCGCCAGAGGTGGTCGCCGGCGAAGCCGAACGCGGCGGCATAGGCGAGCGCGCAGGCCGTCAGGGCGCGGCCCCCCATCTGCGAGAAGGCCACTGTCGAGAACAGGCCCATGGCGCCGATCACGATCAGCGCGCCGGCGTACCAGAGCAGATGCGCGGCATCGAATTTGGCGTGCGCCGCCGGACCCGCCTTCGCCTGTTGCTCGAGGTAGGTCAGCAACCGCTGCAACTCGTCGGGCCCGATCGCGCCGGCCCCGGCTGCGGCGCGCAGATCTTGTTCCGAATAGGACATCGTCTTCACCCTCTGTGATCTCGCCGGAGACGGCACGCAGGGGTCCGATCGCGCAAACGCCTGGGGACGTCGCGCGTCGGGACCGGTGCCGACGGGGCGGATATGGGTGAGTGTAACGGAATGTGAGCGACGTTCAATATGATTTTGAACGACGCTCAAATATCTACGACCAACGTTCTAAATTACCCATCGCGACGCGGGTGCTAAAGCTGCTTCGACCCCGCCCTTCTCCACACCGTCATGACCGGGCTTGTCCCGGCCATCCATGTCGTGCGCCTGGAATGACGACGTGGATGCCCGGGACAAGCCCGGGCATGACCAGTCCTGGGTTGGCGGTTTGCCTCATCGCTGAGGCCAGAGGTTGGCGGATACGACCACCAGAGGCCCGCAGCGCAGTCGCCTCAATCCT
This sequence comes from Bradyrhizobium sp. SZCCHNR1053, assembly GCF_032381235.1. Classification (NCBI taxonomy): domain Bacteria; kingdom Pseudomonadati; phylum Pseudomonadota; class Alphaproteobacteria; order Hyphomicrobiales; family Nitrobacteraceae; genus Bradyrhizobium; species Bradyrhizobium sp. SZCCHNR1053. The sequence goes on along the minus strand of NZ_JAUHJM010000003.1, from coordinate 110,224 downwards.
TGAAATACGGCTCGACCGGGCCGTGGACCTTGATGGTCAGCGGGTTGCCGTGGCGGTCCTTGGCGTTCCCTGCGGCGACGCGGATCCAGCCTTCGCTGATGCAGTATTCCTCGACATTGGTCTTCTCGGCGCCCTTGAAGCGGATGCCGACGTCGCGCGACAGGATCTCCGCATTGTAATAGGGGCTCTTCGGATCGACCGACAGCCGGTCAGGAAATGGGGTCGCAGTCGTCTCGTTGTCGCTCACAGCAGTGCCTCGATCTCTTTCTTCAACGCCTCGGGCGTGGTGGTCGGCGCATGGCGCGACACCACGTGACCGGTGCGATCGACCAGGAATTTGGTGAAATTCCACTTGATCGCTGAGCCCAGCAGGCCCGTCTTCTCGCCCTTCAGGAACCGGTATAGCGGATGCGCGTCCGCACCGTTGACGTCGATCTTCGCGAACAGCGGGAAGGTGACGTCGTACTTGCCGGCGCAGAACGCGCCGATCTCCTCGGCCGTGCCGGGCTCCTGGGCGCCGAACTGGTTACAGGGAAATCCGAGCACGGCAAAGCCCCTGTCAGCATAGGCCCGGTGCAGCGCCTCGAGGCCGCGATATTGCGGCGTGAAGCCGCAGGCGCTGGCGGTGTTGACGATCAGCAGCACCTGGCCCTCGAAGCGCTTCAGCGGCACCTGCTCGCCGGACAGCGAGGTCGCCGTGAAATCGGTGATGCCGGCCATCAGCCCAGCACCGGATCGATCGGCGACGGCGGGGTGCCGCCGGCCTCGATCGCCTCGCCGGCAGCGAGACACATGTCCTCGCGAAAGCGCTGGCCGACGAGCTGGACGCCGACCGGCACGCGACCGACCATGCCGGTCGAGACCGTCAGGCCCGGCAGGCCGAAGAACGGAATCGCGATCTGCGTGAGCTGGGCGTGCCAGACCTGCCTGAAGGACTCCTCGTCCTTGCGGTCGAGCTGATCGGCGAACGGCAGCATGCCCGACACCGGCATCAGCAGCAGCGGATGCTGCTCCATGAACAGGAGCCATTGCCGGGTCAATGCGGCTCGGCGCGCCAAGGTCTGCGACAGGTCGAACGGATGCACCTTGTCGCTGACGCCGCGCAGGCAGGCGAGCGCACCGGGGTCGCCCTCCTTCTCGGCCGCCGCGAGCTGCGCCTCGTAGCCGTCGCCGAGCCAGAGACGGGTCTGCAGCAGCGCGGCCTCCTGCATCGGCGGCGTGTCCGCGATCTCCTCGACGGTCCAGCCGGCGGCTTCCAGCCGCCTGGCGGCATCGCGCAAGGCGGCCACGACCTCCGGCACCGGGTTCAGCCCGTCCGGGTTGACGCACAGCGTGACGCGCTTCGGCAGCGGCGGGCCCTCGAGCGGCACCGGCATCCACCAGACATCGCGAACGTCGCGCGCCGACATCGCGGCCAGCGCGATCCTGACGTCGTTGACCGTGCGGGCGAGCGGGCCGGAGACGGCGCTGATCTGCGGTCCGATCGGGCGCTCGGGGAACTGTGTATTGAAGGCCGGGATGCGGCCGACCGTCGGGCGCAGGCCGTGGATGCCGCAGGCGTAAGCGGGATAGCGGACGGAGCCGGCGATGTCGGTGCCATGACCGATATGGCCGATGCCCGCCGCAGTGGCCGATCCTGCGCCGCCCGAGGAGCCGCCCGGCGTGATGCCGGGGTCGCGCGGATTCTTGGTGTGGCCGTGGATGAGGTTGCTGGTGAACCAGCGATAGGACACCGCCGGGGTGTTGGTGCGGCCGAGCAGCACCGCGCCCGCCTTCACCAGATTGTTGACGACCGGATTGTGTGCCGACGCGATCGCGTCCTTCTGCAGATTGAGGCCGTTGGTGGTGGCGAAGCCGGCCTGGTCGACATTGACCTTGATCGTCACCGGCACGCCGGCGAGCGGCCCCGGGTCCTCGCCGCGCGCCAGCCGGGCGTCGATGGCGTCGGCCTGCTGCAGCACGTCCTCGGGGCGATGGTCGATCACGGCGTTGATCGCGGGATTGACCGCATCGAGCCGCGCCAGCGCCGCGGTCGCGGCATCGCGGGCGGAGACCTGTTTCGACTTGATGAGGGCGGCGAGGTCGGCAGCCGGCAGGCGCCAGAGATCGGTCATGGGAAGCTCCGTGGTGACGGATGGCTGTTCTAGCGCGCGGGCTGGATGGGAGAAAGCCGTCCAGGCGCGGCACTCCGGGATAGCCCATGCAGCAACGCGCATGGGTCTTGTCCCCCGCTCGCCGATCGGGACCGAGGGGACGATCAATACCGATCCTGCATCGATCGATCCGGAAACAAGCTTGGTCAAGCTTCACAAACGACTTTAAGACCTCAAGCAACAACATCACGAAGGGGGAAACCACATGATCAGACCGGGCACCATCATGGCCGCTACATTCGTTCTCGCCGCTGCAGCAACGCTGGCGCCGCGCGCAGGCCACGCCGAGACCTACGCCTATGTCGGCAATGCCGACAGCAACGACATCAGCGTCTTGAAATTCGATGCTGCGACCGGCGAGATGACCCCGGTGCAAACGGCTTCCTTCGTCGGCGTCGACAAGCCGGGCTCGTCGACCCCGCTCGCGGTCAGCCCGGACAAGCGGGTGCTGATCGCCGGTGTGCGGTCGCAGCCTTACCTCGCGGAGAGCTTCGCGATCGATGCCAAGACCGGCCAGCTCACGCATGTCGGCAACGGCCCGCTCGCCGACAGCATGGCCAACATCGCCTTCGACCGCACCGGCAATGTGCTGTTCAGCGCGTCCTATGGCGGCAACAAGGTCGCGGCGAATCCGGTCCAGGCCAACGGCGTGGTCGCCGCGCCGAGCCAGGTGCTCCCGACCGGGCTGAACGCGCATGCCTTCCTGCCCTCGCCCGACAACCGCTTCGTGTTCGCAACCAATCTCGGCTCCGACCAGGTGCTCGGCTTCGCCTTCGACGCCGCCACCGGCGCGCTGACGGCCAAGGACGCGCTGACGGTGAAGACGCCGGAGAAATCCGGGCCGCGGCACTTCATCTTCCACCCGAACGGCAAGTTCATCTATCTCCTGCACGAGCTCAACGCCGATCTCGCCGTCTATGCCTATGATGCCGAGAAAGGCAGCTGGAGCGAGCAGCAGCGCACCACCGCCCTGCCCGCCGGCTTCACCGGCAAACCCTGGGCGGCCGATCTTCACGTGACGCCTGACGGCAAGTTCCTCTACGCCTCGGAACGCGGCTCGAACACGATTGCCGGCTTCAAGGTCGATGCGGCCAGCGGGCGCCTGAGCCTGATCGGCAGCGTGCCGACCGAGACCCAGCCACGCGGCTTCGCCATCGATCCCACCGGGCGCTATCTCGCCGCCGTCGGCGAGCTGTCGAACGGCATGACGGTGTATCGGATCGACGCCGCCGGCGGCGCGCTGGAGAAGCTGAAGTCCTACGCGGTCGGCAAGAAGCCGAACTGGGTGGAGTTCGTCAGCCTGCCGTGACCGAACGCCAGGGCCGCCGCGAGATCGTGAGTGGCGGCCCGGCGTTTCCACCGGCGCTATCATCCCCTATATACAGCGCATGACCATGCCTGCCGCCCAGCCCGACCGCCATCCCCTCGCCGTTCAACATCCGGAACTCGACGACGCATCGATCCGCCTGCTGGTCGAGACCTTCTACGGGCGCGCACGGGAGGACGAGCTGATCGGCCCGATCTTCAACCGTGCGGTGGAGGATTGGGACGAACATATTGGCAGGATCAGCGATTTCTGGTCGTCGATGTTCCTGAAGACCGGCCGCTACAGCGGCGCGCCGATGCGGCCGCATCTGTTGCTGTCGTTGCAGAGGCCGCATTTCGACCGCTGGCTGCAACTGTTCGAGGCGACGGCGAAGGACCTGCTCGCGCCGGAACTCGCGGAGCTCTTCATCGTCCGCGCCCGCCGCATCGCCGACAGCTTCGAGATGGGCATCGCCAGCACGCGCGGCGACATCGTGCGCCCGCGCCATTCGGTCTGACCTCGGCTGCAAACATGCGAGCGTTCGAGGAGCGGCGATGCGGCCGCTCTGCGCTCAATGGCGCGTCATCGATTGCGCCGGCATGTTGAAGATCGCTTCGGAGAACGGGAACTCCAGCACGATCTCGCCGTCCTCGTCGGTGACCTCGATGACGGCCGTCATCAGCGCCGCGTTGCCGCCTTCGGTACGCAGCAGTTCCTTGATCATGTCGCGCGCGACTTCCCAGGCGCGGTCGGGACTGCGCAGCACCTCGCCGTCGGTATCGGAGACCAGTTCCTCGCCGATCCGTGTGTTGAAGAAATATCTAGGCATCATCAGCTTCCAATGGGGTCGCGCGCTTGGGTTTTGAAGTCTCGAACATCTCACGACTGCTTCATCCGGCCAGCTCAGCCCCTCAAGCTAGGGACCGAATTGTACGGCGTTGCGAAGCCATCGATCACGAATTCGTTGTTTTCGCGGCTCAATCCGACGAAAACGGCAGCAACTCGCATCTGCAACTTCGCACTGCAATAAACAGGCCTGAGAGGCTCAAACAAAAAGATTCCACTGGCGAACTTTTCGTAGCACGGTAGTTTAATGCTGAGGACGATAACCGTCCCGTCTTGAAGGAGAGGACAATGGCCTGGAAAGCACCGAAGATCGTTGAAGTGCCGGTCGGCATGGAAATCAACATGTACGCCTGCGCGGCCCGCAAATAATTCGCGGGTGTGACGTCCAGGTCTCGGCGATCAGGACGTCGACGCTTGAGGGTGGGGATCAGCGACCGCGTATGTGCCAGCCCGTACGCGGGTCGGATGTCCCACCCTCGTCACCTTCCCTGCGGGCGATCCTGGCCGTTGGTCAGCTTGCCTGTCGGTCATCCTGCCGCTGGTAATCGCGTGCGCCACCACAGCTGAATTCCAGGAGACGGCTCATGCTTCGCCTCGTCGTCCTGGGCGCCGCCGCAGGCGGTGGAGTGCCGCAGTGGAATTGCGGCTGCGCCGTGTGCCGTGCCGCGCGCACGGATCATCCCGAGATCAGCAACAGCCAGGCCTCGGTCGCGGTCAGCGCCGATGGCGCCAACTGGTTCCTGATCAACGCCTCGCCCGATCTGCGCCAGCAGGTCACCCGCACGCCGCAACTGCATCCGAAGCCCGGCGCCTTGCGCCACAGTCCGATCGCCGGCGTGATCCTGACCAATGGCGAGATCGACGCGGTTACGGGGCTGCTGTCGATGCGCGAGAGCTCGCCATTTTCGATCCATGCGCATCCCAAGGTGCTTGCGATCCTCAGATCGAACAACATCTTCGATGTGCTGAAGGACGAGACCGTCAAGCGCGTGCCGATCGTGATCGATGTGCCGTTCCGGCCGCTTTTGCAGGACGGCAGGCCCTCGGGCCTGGAGGTCACGGCCTTCGCCGTCTCGGGAACGAGCGCGTGGTATCTGCGCGACAAGCAGCATCCCGGCGGCAGCTCCTCGACCGGCGACACGCTGGGCCTGAAGATTGCCGATCTCGAAGGCGGCCAATATTGCTACGTCATCGCCGCCTGTGCCGGCGTCGACGATGATCTGAGAACGAGATTGAAGGGCGCGCCCCTGGTGCTGTTCGACGGCACGGTGTGGCGCGACGACGAGATGATCCAGGCCGGACTCGGCAACAAGACCGGGCAGAGCATGGGACATATCGCGATGTCCGGAGAAAGCGGCGCGATCAAGTCGCTGGCGGATATCGGGATCGGCAGGAAGGTCTTCCTGCACATCAACAACTCCAATCCGGCGTGGCTGCACGCCTCACACGAGCGGCAAACGTTGGAACGCGAGGGATGGGAAATCCCCGCTGAAGGGATGGAGATCGAGCTGTGAGTGAGGCGAAACTGAGTGGAATGACGGCGCTGTCGGTCGGCAAGGGCGTGACCTTGAACAGTGCCAGCGAGCTGGAAGCGGCGCTGCGCCATATCGGGGCGACGCGCTATCACAACCTGCATCCGTTTCATAAGCTGCTGCATGGCGGCAAGCTGAACAGGGGCCAGGTGCAGGCCTGGGCGCTGAACCGCTACTACTATCAATCGACGATCCCAATCAAAGACGCGATGGTGATGACGCGCTTCCGCGATCGCGCCACCCGGCTGGAATGGCGGCACCGCATCGAGGATCATGACGGCGACGTCGGCAGCGAAGGCGGCATCGAGCGCTGGATCAAGCTCACGGAGGGCCTCGGCCTCGACACGGACTATGTCGAATCCACCGAGGGCATCCTGCCCGCTACCCGTTTCGCGGTCGAAGCCTATGTGCATTTCTGCCGCGACCGCACGCCGCTGGAGGCGATCGCCTCGTCGCTGACCGAGCTGTTCGCGCCGAGCATCCATGAGGAGCGCATCTCCGGGATGCTCGAGCACTACAATTTCGTCAACAACGACACGATGAGCTACTTCAAGCGGCGTCTCACCCAGGCGCCGCGCGACGCCAACTTCGCGCTGCATTACGTCAAGGAGCACGCCACCACGCCGGAGCAGCGCGCCGCCGTGTGCAACGCGCTGATCTTCAAGACCAACGTGCTGTGGGTGCAGCTCGACGCACTGTATTACGCCTATGTCGAAGGCAACATCCCGCCCGGCGCCTTCGTGCCGAAGGAGGGGTAGCCGTGTCCCGTTTGAACCACCGCTCTCGTACCGCGAACGGTGCACTCCCTCCCCCCTTGCGGGGGAGGGTTGGGGTGGGGGGTCCACACGGGAAGTCTTTGCTGGGACCCCCACCCCCGACCCCTCCCCGCAAGGGGGAGGGGAGTGGCATCGTGCTCTGCGCGGCCACCGTGCTTCTTCACGACTACACGACTTAGAGACCCGCCATGGCTCCGCGTCACATCCAAGTCACCGAGACCAGCCGCGTGGTGCTGCCGCGACACACCAAGCTGAAGTTCGACGAGACGCGCCAGGTCTGGGTCATCCTCGCCCCTGAGCGCGTGCTGGCGCCGGACGAGATCGCGGTCGAGGTGCTCAAGCTGTGCGACGGCGCGCGCGCCGTCGCCGGCATCATCGACGATCTCGCGGCGAAATATGCCGCGCCCCGCGACGTCATCGCGACCGACGTCGTCGCCATGCTGCAGGATCTCGCCGACAAGGGATTTCTCACCGAGGTTCGGGAGACGACATCATGACCGAGCTCACCGAGACGACGCCGCAGATCGACGCGAATGACGGCCTTGCCGTGCTGGAGCGGCGCGGCTCCACGGCCGAGACCTACGGCATCCCGCTCGCCGTGCTGGCCGAGCTGACGCATCGCTGTCCGCTGCAATGCCCCTATTGCTCCAACCCGCTGGAGCTCGATCGCGCCGGGCAGGAGCTGACGACGGCGGAGTGGAAGAAGGTGCTGTCGGAGCTCGCCGAGATCGGCGTGCTGCAGATCCACTTCTCCGGCGGCGAGCCGACCGCGCGCAAGGATCTGGTCGAGCTGGTGCAGCATGCCAACGACGTCGGTCTCTACACCAATCTGATCACCTCGGCCGTGCTGCTGACCCGCGAGCGGCTGAAGGAGCTGGCCGATGCCGGGCTGTCCCATGTCCAGATCAGCTTCCAGGGCAGCGAGGCCGGCATCGCCGACCGCGTCGGCGGCTACAAGGGCGGTCACGCCAAGAAGCTCGAGGTCGCGCGCTGGACCAGGGAGCTCGACCTGCCGCTGACGGTCAACGCCGTGATGCACCGGCAGAACCTGCATCAGCTGCCTGAGATCATCAAGATGGCGGTCGATCTCGATGCCGACCGGCTCGAGGTCGCCAACGTGCAGTATTACGGCTGGGCTCTGAAGAACCGCGCCAGCCTGATGCCGACCTACGCCCAGCTAGAGGAGACCGACCGCATCGTCGAGGACGCCCGCGAGCGGCTGAAGGGCACGCTGACCATCGACTACGTGGTGCCGGACTATTACGCGCTGCGGCCGAAGAAATGCATGGGCGGCTGGGGCCGGCAGTTCTTCAACATCTCGCCGTCGGGCAAGATCCTGCCCTGCCACGCCGCCGAGAGCATCACCGGGCTCGACTTCATGTCTGTCCGCTCGAACCATTCGATCGCCTGGATCTGGCAGAACTCCGAGGCCTTCAACCGCTACCGCGGCACCGGCTGGATGAAGGAGCCGTGCAAATCCTGCGAGTTCCGCGAGATTGATTTCGGCGGCTGCCGCTGCCAGGCGTTCGCGCTGACCGGCGACGCCGCCAACACCGATCCGGCCTGCACCTTGTCCCCGCTACACGAGAGCATCTTCAAGCAGGCCGAGCGTGACGCGGCCTCGGGCCAGGACCGCTTCCTCTATCGCAACTTCGCCGGCGGCACGCCCGAGAGCAATGATGCCTGACGCCGAAGCCGGCCGCGCCTCCGCGCACCGCAGCGATCCGTTCACCCCGCTGACGTCGGAATGGCTGGATGTCTCCGGCGGTCACCAGATCTATGTCGAGAGCAGCGGCCGCGCTGGCGGCATTCCCGCGGTTTATCTGCACGGCGGGCCGGGCTCCGGATGCCAGCCGGATCACCGCCGGCTGTTCGATCCCGAGCGCTTCCACGCCGTGCTGTTCGACCAGCGCGGCGCCGGCCGTTCGCGTCCTGCACGCAGCCGCGACAACAACACCCTGCCCGACCTGATCGCCGACATGGAGGCGATCCGCGAAAGATTCGGTTTCGAGCGCTGGATCGTCGCCGGCGGCTCCTGGGGCGCCACCTTGGCGCTGGCTTATGCGCAGGCGCACCCGACGCGCGTCACGGGGCTGGTGTTGCGCGCGACCTTTTTCGGCACCCGCGCGGAGGTGGCGACCGCCTTCGGCGAGACGCTGGCGCGCTTTCACCCGGCCCTGCACCGCGACTTTCTGGAGCTGCTGCCGGAGAACGAGCACGCCGATCCGTGCGACGCCTACTTCCGGCGCATCCTCGATCCCGATCCGGCGATCCATGGCCCTGCCGCCCGCGCCTGGCACGATACCGAGCGCGCGCTGTCGGAGGTGAAGCCCGCGCGCGCCCGGCTCGATCGCCTCGCCATCCGCTCCGGCACCGCCTTGCCGGCGACGCCGTTCATGGAGGCGCACTATTTCTCGCACGACAGCTTCATGGCGCCGGACCAGTTGCTGCGCAATGCGAACAGTCTCAGCGGGATTCCCGGAATCATCGTGCAGGGCCGCTACGACCTGCTTTGTCCGCCGGCGACCTCGGCACGGCTGGCGGAGGTGTGGCGCGACGCCGAAATCCGTGTCGTCGAAGCCGCAGGTCACAATCTTTATGACCCCGGCATCCGCGATGCGGTCATGAAAGCCATCTCCGACATGGCTAAGCGCACGACCGCGCCTTAAACATGTGATCGTCTCCCCTCATTCCTGAGGAGCCATGCGCAGCATGGCGTCTCGAAGGATGAGGCCGATCCATCCCGACCTCATGGTTCACCAGGCAATGCGCAAGCATTGTCCGCGAGACGCGCCCGAGGGGCGCTCCTCACCATGAGGAATTGGCCGCCAAACAAGGACATCTGCAATGCCCATCGCCGGGAAAGGCATGCTGTTGACATCGATGAACATCGATGCCGCTGACGAAGCCGACTTCAACCGCTGGTATGACAGCGAGCATCTCGAAGAGCGCGTGGCCATCCCCGGCTTCATCGAGGCGCGGCGCTATGTCGCCGAGCAGGGCAGCCCGAAATATCTCTGCCTGTATTCGACCGAGACGATCGACGTGCTCGACAGCGCGCCCTATCGCGCCCGGCTGGAGTCGCCGACGGAATGGTCGAAGGCAGTGATGGCGCGGTTCAAGAACATGATCCGCAGCGTCGCACGCATCACGATCTCGATCGGCGCCGGTCGCGGCGCGGTGCTCGGCATCATCCGCCTGCGGCCGAAGCCGGGACAGGACGGGGCGCTGCGCGACGCGCTGCAGATCGAGCTCGATCCGAGCGAGGTCAAGGGCGTCATCTCGATGCACCTGCTCGAGGGCGATGCTGATCTCTCCGGTCCGGCAGCCGGGGTTCCCGCGAGCTCGCGCGATGCCGACTGGTTCATCCTCATCGACGGCACCGACAGTCATGCCATCGCGACCTTGATGACCACGCGCTTCGCGGCGATCGACGGTCCGCTGGCGACGCAGATCTCGGCCGGCATCTACAGGCTGATGTGGGACCTGAGCCGCGCGGACATCGCCTCTGGCTGAGCGCGCATTGTTCTGCATCAATGACGCGAGCGTGCAACCGGCAGATGCAGCCGCTCGCCACAATGCCGCAACGCAACAAATTCAATGTCAGCATCACGCCCGCAATGCGGCGCCGCACACTGTGCACGAAGGGCAGCTTTGCAAATTTGCCTTTGTGTGCGCCTTGGAATGGCTCTAGTCTGATAGGACTATTCAATTGAGCCATTCAAAAAGCAGAAGGGCGACGAACAGGACCTGCTCCGGACTCCCAATCGATCCCCAGCCGATCCTGAACAAGCAGTCGTCCTCACGTCAGGAAGGCCGCGCGCTCATGGTTCGCCGCGCGGACAGGGTATGAATGAGAGCGACTGATATCTCGGCCCCCGACTACTTTCACAAAGTAGTCGATTGCCAATGGGCTTGTCCCGCACACACTCCGGTCCCCGAATACATCCGCCTGATCGCCGAGGGTCGCTACAGCGACGCCTACATGATCAATTGGAAATCGAATGTATTCCCGGGCATTCTCGGACGCACTTGCGATCGCCCTTGCGAGCCCGCCTGCCGACGCGGGCGCGTCGAGGAAAGCCCGGTCGCGATCTGCCGCCTCAAGCGCGTTGCGGCCGATTTCAAGGACGACGTCCATCAGCGCATGCCGCGCCCCGTCCCCCGCAACGGCCGGCGCATCGCGCTGGTCGGCGGCGGCCCGGCCTCGCTGACCGTTGCCCGCGATCTCGCGCCGCTCGGCTATCACTGCACCGTGTTCGACGCCGATCCCAAACCCGGCGGCATGATGCGCTCACAGATTCCCAAGTTCCGCCTGCCCGACAGCGTCATCGACGAGGAGACGGGCTACGTGCTCAGCCTCGGCGTCGACTACAAGGCCGGCCATCGTATCGACAGCCTCAAGAAGCTGCTGGCCGAGAACTATGACGCCGTCTTCATCGGCTCCGGCGCGCCACGCGGCCGCGAGCTGAACATTCCGGGTCGGGAGGAAGCGGCGGCCAACATCCATCTCGGCATCGACTGGCTATCCGGCGTCTCGTTCGGCCACACCGACAAGATAGGCAAGCGCGTGATCGTGCTCGGCGGCGGCAACACCGCGATGGATTGCTGCCGCACCGCGCGCAGGCTCGGCGGCGAGGACGTCAAGGTCATCGTGCGCTCCGGCTTCGAGGAGATGAAGGCGTCTCCGTGGGAGAAGGAGGACGCGCTGCACGAGGACATTCCGATCCTCAATTATCTCGTTCCGATCGCGTTCCACCATGCCGCCGGCAAGCTGACCGGCATGACCTTCCAGAAGGTGAAGGCGGAATATGACGCCAACGGCGGACGCTCGCTGGTGCCGTCCGGCGAGCCCGACGAGACCTATCCCTGCGACGACGTGCTGGTCGCCGTCGGCCAGGAGAACGCATTCCCCTGGATCGAAGCCGATTGCGGCATCGAATTCGACAAGCGGCACATGCCCAAGGTCGATCCGACCACCTTCGTCTCGACCAATCCAAAGGTGTTCTTCGGTGGCGACGCCGCGTTCGGGCCGAAGAACATCATCTGGGCGGTCGCACAGGGCCACGAGGCCGCGCTGTCGATCCATCGCCTGCTCTCCGGCGAGGACATCACCGAGCGCCCGCTGCCCGAGGTGCACATCTCCTCGCAGAAAATGGGCATTCATGAATGGAGCTATGACAACGACATCTCCTCCGAGAAGCGCTTCAAGGTGCCGCATCGTGACAAGGTCGTGGCGCTGAAGGACATCCGCACCGAGGTCGAACTCGGCTACGACGTCAAGCTCGCGCTCGGCGAGGCGCATCGCTGCCTGAATTGCGACGTGCAGACGGTGTTCTCCGACACGCTGTGCATCGAATGCGACGCCTGCGCCGACATCTGTCCGATGGATTGCATCACCTTCACCGACAATGGCGAGGAGGCGGATCTGCGCGCGCGGCTGAAGGCGCCCTCGCTGCATCCCGACCAGAGCCTCTACGTGTCCTCGGATCTGAAGACCGGGCGCGTGATGGTGAAGGACGAGGACGTCTGCCTCCATTGCGGCCTATGCGCCGAACGCTGCCCCACCGGTGCGTGGGACATGCAGAAATATTTCATCGAGACGACCCACGCAGGTAACGCATGTCCCAGCAAGCGCCGCTCAGCAGCGTAAACGACTTCGTCGTCCGCTTCGCCAACGTCAACGGCTCCGGCTCGGCCAGCGCCAATGAGCTGTTCGCGCGCGCCGTGCTCCGTCACGGCGTGCCGGTGAGCCCACGCAACATCTTCCCGTCGAACATCCAGGGCCTGCCGACCTGGTACGAGGTGCGCGTCACCGAAGCGGGCCATCTCGGCGCCCGCGGCGGCGGCACTGATTTGATGGTGGCGATGAACCCGCAGACCTGGGACAAGGACGTCGCCGGTATCGCGCCGGGCGGCTATCTGTTCTACGATTCCACCAAGCCGATGCCGGCAACCAAGTTCCGCGACGACATCACCGTCATCGGCGTCCCGCTGACCGCGATCACCAACTCGACCTATTCGGATCCGCGCCAGCGCCAGCTGTTCAAGAACATCATCTACCTCGGCGCGCTCTCAGCGCTGCTCGACATGGATCCGAAGCTGATCGAGCAATTGATCGGCGAGCAGTACAAGGGCAAGGAGAAGCTGCTCTCCTCCAACGTCCACGCGCTGCATCTCGGCCGCGACTGGGCGCTGCAGAATTTGAAATGCCCGATCGGCCTGCGCATCAAGAAGGCCGACAAGGTCGGCGACCGCATTTTCATCGAGGGCAACAACGCCGCCGCGCTGGGCGCCGTCTATGGCGGCGCCACGGTCTGCGCTTGGTACCCGATCACGCCGTCGTCTTCGCTGGCCGAAGCGTTCAGCAACCACTGCAAGAAACTGCGGCACGATCCGGAAACCGGGCAGGCCAAATACGCGATCGTGCAGGCCGAGGACGAGCTCGCCTCGATCGGCATGGTGGTCGGCGCGTCCTGGAACGGCGCCCGCGCCTTTACCACGACATCGGGCCCCGGCGTTTCGCTGATGACCGAGTTCATCGGCCTGTCCTACTTTGCCGAGATCCCGGCCGTGATCATGAACGTGCAGCGCGCCGGCCCCTCGACCGGCATGCCGACGCGGACGCAGCAATGCGACCTGATCGCCTGCGGCTATGCCTCGCACGGCGATACCAAGCACGTGATGCTGTTCCCCGAAGATCCGGCCGAGGCGTTCGAGTTTGCCGCTGCGGCGTTCGATCTTGCCGAGCGGCTGCAGACCACGATCTTCCTGATGCTCGACCTCGACATCGGCATGAACCAGCGGCTGTGCAGACCGCTGAAGTGGGACGATGCCAAGCAATATGACCGCGGCAAGGTGATGACGGCGGAGATGCTCGACGAAGGCCGCGACTTCGGCCGCTATCTCGACGTCGACGGCGACGGCATTCCGTTCCGCACCTACCCCGGCACGCATCCGACGAAGGGCTCCTACTTCACCCGCGGCACGTCGCGTGACCGCTACGCGCGCTATTCCGAGGAAGGCGCCGTCTATGCCGACAACGTGCAGCGCCTGCTGCGCAAGTTCCAGACCGCGCAAGACATGGTGCCGCGGCCGCTGCAGGCCAATGCGAGCAAGCCGACGAGATATGGCGTGATCTATTTCGGCTCGACCGCGCCGGCGATGGACGAGGCGATCGGACTGCTGGAGGCGCGCGGCTGCCAGCTCGACCGGCTGCGCATCCGCGCCTTCCCGTTCCATTCGAGCGTGGCGAGTTTCATCGCCGAGCACGATTTCGTCTATGTGGTCGAGCAGAACCGCGACGCCCAGCTGCGCCAGCTGATCGTCACCGAGAACGGCATCGACCCGGTCCGGCTGGTGCCGATCCTGCATTATGACGGCACGCCGATCACGGCGCGCTTCATCGCCGATGCGATCGGCGACCACCAGGACCACATCAAGGTCACCCCACTGCGCAAGGCCGTGTCATGACGTACTCTTCGCTCTCTCCGCCGTCATGCCTGGGCTCGACCCGCCTGCGCGGCCGTAGCTGCTTCGGCGCGGCGAAGGCCCGGGTATCCACGTCTTTCCTCTCGGCCCCGACGTGGATGGCCGGGACAAGCCCGGCCATGACGATGCCGGGTGATGCGAGGCTCTCATGACCTACATCGCAAAGCCTAAGTTCCAGCATCCGGGCATCAAGAAGAACGCGCTCGGCTACAGCCATCGCGACTACGAGGGCAAGATTTCGACCCTCTGCGCCGGCTGCGGCCACGATTCGATCACGGCCTCGATCATCGAGGCCTGTTTCGAGCTGTCGATCGAGCCGCATCGCGTGGCAAAAATCTCCGGCATCGGCTGCTCGTCGAAGACGCCGGACTATTTCCTCGGCAATTCGCACGGCTTCAACACCGTGCACGGTCGCATGCCCTCGGTGCTGACCGGCGCCAACCTCGCCAACCGCGAGCTGATCTATCTCGGCGTCTCCGGCGACGGCGATTCCGCCTCGATCGGCTTCGGCCAGTTCGCCCACGCGATCCGGCGCGGCGTGAACATGACCTATATCGTCGAGAACAATGGTGTCTACGGCCTGACCAAGGGCCAATTCTCGGCGACCGCCGACCGCGGGTCGAAGTCGAAGAAGGGCGTCACCAACACCGACAATCCGATCGATCTGGTCGGCATCGCGCTGCAGCTCGGGGCCACCTATGTGGCGCGGTCCTTCTCGGGCGACAAGAAGCAGCTGGTGCCGATCATCGAGGGCGCCATCCAGCACAAGGGCGCGGCGTTCATCGACGTCATCAGCCCGTGCATCGCGTTCAACAATCACGCCGGCTCAACCAAGAGCTTCGACTATGTCCGCGAGCACAACGATGCCGTGAACCGGCTCGACGTGCTGACCGGACGCGATCCGATCGAGATCGACCAGGATCCGGGCACGGTGCAGATCGTCGAGCAGCACGACGGCTCCAGGCTGGCGCTGCGCAAGATCGACGCCGACTACGACCCGCATGACCGGCTCGGCGCCATGACCTTCCTCCAGAAGCATGCCGCGCAAGGCCAGATCGTGACCGGGTTACTCTATGTCGACCCTGAGGCCGACGATCTGCACAGCCACCTCAACACGGTGGAGCGCCCGCTCAACCGGTTGGAGGCGGCGGATCTGTGCCCGGGGCAGGCCGCGCTCGACAAGATCAATGCGAGTCTGCGCTAGCAGACCGCTGCGTGGAGAGCGTGTGCTCTGTAGCCGTCCTTCGAGACGCCTGCCTCCGGCGGGCTCCTCAGGACGAGGGCGGAGTGCATTGCGCCCGCTTCTGGCGGGGCTATCGCATTTCACAATCGGAGTTTTGCGCTTCTCTATCTCCACGTCATGGCCGGGCTTGTCCCGGGCATGACGGAGTAACTAACTGGCAGATCGTTCGTTGCGACAGCTCGGCATATCCTGGTGAGCCGCGCCCTCGCTCCTCATCGTGAGGAGCGCCGCCGTCTTGAACCATGAGGCCCGTCATCGTTTATGACGATTGCGGCCGCAGCGCGCTCGCCCAAACGCGATCGAGCTGCGCGATCGCCGCTGGCAGCGGCAGCGCCGAGAGCGCGTCGTCGCCACCACTCACAAGCCCAAACTCGCGCAGCCGCAGCAGCGCCTCATCGATATTGAACGCCCGACCCAGCCCGAACATCTGCTGCAGCAACTCCTCGACATGGCTGCCCAATGCAGCACGCGAGAGCGGCACCGACGCCAGCAGCAGGCCGCCATAGGCCAGCATCGCTTCCTTCCAGTCCTGGTCCTCGGCCTCGCCGATCAAATAGTTGAAGATGCCGGAATTGTTGTTGACGTTGCGGAAGTAGATGTTGTCGGTGACCTGCTTCTGATGGATCAGCGACTGGCGATGGAAGTTGCCCCATTGCCGCAGGATGAAGGCGCCGAGCGCGAACAATCCCGACAGCGCCGCCAGCGCCTGCTCGGTGTCGTTGTCGTGCACGGTGCCGCTGAGGCCGAGATAGAAGCCGGCGACGATGAACAGCACGGTCAAGGTCGAAGCCAGCTTGAGCAGGATCGGTACGCCGCCGACGAGCGCCGGCACGCCCAGCGTCAGTTGCTCGCGCAGGCCCATGACGACGCGGACGTTCGGCAGCAGCGCCTCGAGGTCGAAGCGCGCGATGTGGCGGAAATATTTGAACAGCACCGCGCCGCCGCGGATCTTGTTGCGGCCGCGCCAGGCGGCGGCCTTGCTCTTCTTCTTGACCGGCTCGTCGGGCTTGGTCGCGACCATCAGCACGATGTCGTCATAGACCTCGATCTCATGCTTGCGCCGTCGCAGCCCATACAGCATGGGGACCTCGATCGTCTCCTGATGCTGGCCACGCCGGAACATCCGTACGGCACGATAGTCGGAGATCGGCGCCTTCAGCTTGACCCGCACCAGCGCATGCTCGGCAAAGGCGCGCTCGATCTCGCCATGGCTGATCTCGATGAAATTGGCCTCGCCGAGTACCCGCACGACTTCGTCGGCGAGGCTGCGATAGGCCGCGTCGAGATCCTCCGGCGATCGACGGCGGCCGACCGGCACCTCGGGATCGAAGTCGAAATAGGCGTCGCGGAACCGATCGAGCTCGTCGAAATATTGATGGTGCAGAATCGCGCCGAGCATACGCGCCAGCTGCCGCAGCTCGCTGGCCTGAGCGTCATCGACATGGCCGTTCGAGATCAGGCCATCAAGAATGTCCGACTTGCGCAACGGAATGAACCGGTCCCGCCGCTCCGCCGCCGCCGTCTTCCCTGGTCCGACCACGCCTCTCACGCCCGAGCTTCGATCTGCGCCATTGACAGCCGATCCGGCTGCACGGCCGGCGCGTCCGGCCAACCCGCATACCATAGCGCCCCGATCCCGTTCACGCCACTCGCCGCAACACGTAAGCTGCAGGTCCCGCCTGCAGAACGAGAGACTGATCATGACCGACGCCGGACAGCAGACATCCCCGTTCCGGGCCATCCGGGCCATCGACTACACCGTCATCCTGGTGCGCGACTGGTCCGCGATGCGCCGCTTCTATGAGGAGGTGCTGGGCTTTCCCCTGCTGCGCGAGCTGTCACAAGGCCGGATCGAGTACCAGGCCGGCAGCAACACGCTGGCGCTCGCCCGGCCGCAACGGCTGGCCTCGGACCAGCCGACGCCGCCAGGGAGCGCATCGCTTCAGCTCGCCTTCAAGGTGACCCGCGACGATGTCGACCGCTGCGCGGCCGAGCTGACCGGCAAGGGCATCGCCCTCATGGAGCCGCCGACGGACCAGCCCTTCGGCCACCGCACGCTGTTCTTCAGGGATCCCGACGGCAATCTGCTCGAGGTGTTTGCGGACATCTAAGGCTTGGCGGCCGCGCTAGGCGGCCGCCGGTTGTATCCGGGGATTGAGCACGTACTCCTTCAGCACCTTGTCGGTGGTGGCATCGACTTCCACCAGCGACACGTCGTAGCTCCAGAGATCGGCGAGATGCTGCAGCACGCGCTTGGTGTCGGTCTCGCTGAGCTGGGCCCCCTTCACCACGGTATGCCGCAGCATCAGGCGGCGGTCGCCGGCGAGATCGACATCGACCACCTCGATGTTCGGATCGATGCAACCGACGTCGTACTGCTTGGACAGCTCGCGGCGGACGCGGCGATAGCCGCGCTCGTCATGAATGGCGTCGACGAGGATGCCGGCGCGCTCGGCCGGATCGTCATGCAGGTGGAAAAGTCTGAGCTGTCGGATCAGGTTGGGGCTGAGGAACTGGCTGATGAAGCTCTCGTCGCGATAATTGGCCCAGACGTCGCGCAGCACCGCCATCTCGTCGCCGGTGCCGGCGATGTCCGGAAACCATTCGCGGTCCTCGTCGGTCGGGTCCTTCACGATGCGCTCGATGTCCTGCATGATCGCAAAGCCGAGCGCGTAAGGGTTGAATCCGGAGAAGCGCGGATCGTCGAACTCCGGCTGGAAGACGACGTTGGTGTGCGACTGCAGGAACTCCAGGAAGTTGCCGTCGGTGAGGCGGCCGTCCTGGTGCAGCCGGTTCATGATGCGATAATGCACATAGGTCGCCGTGCCCTCGTTCATGACCTTGGTCTGGCCCTGCGGATAGAAATATTGCGCGATGTGGCGGACGATGCGCAGCAATTCGCGCTGCCACATCGCCAGCCGCGGCGCGGTCTTCTCCAGGAAATAAAGCAGGTTCTCCTGCGGGAGGCCGAGCAGCGCGCGGCGCCGCTCGACGTTCAGCATCGCATTGGTCTTGACCGGGCCGGTCGGCACCGTACGCCAGAGATCGTTGAACTGGCCCTCCTCGTAGAGCCTGCGCTTGCCGGCGCGCTTCTCCTCCTCGCGGAAGTCGAGCTTCTTCTTGCCGGGGTAGCGGTCGACGCCGTGCGACATCAGCGCATGCGCCGCGTCCAGCGTATGCTCGACGGCGAGCCGACCGTAGCGCTCCTCGCATTGCGCGATGTAGCCGCGGGCGAAATCGAGATAGTCGAGGATGCCGTCGGCGTCGGTCCACTGCTTGAACAGATAGTTATTCTTGAAGAAATGGTTGTGGCCGAACGCGGCGTGCGCGATCACCAAGGTCTGCATCGTCGCCGTGTTCTCCTCCATCAGATAGGAGATGCAGGGCGAGGAGTTGATCACGATCTCATAGGCGAGGCCCATCAGGCCCTTGCGGTACGAGGCCTCGTGGTAGGCGAAGTGCTTGCCGAACGACCAGTGCTTGTAGAACAAGGGCATGCCGACCGAGGAATAGGCGTCGAGCATCTGCTCGGCCGTGATCACCTCGATCTGGTTGGGATAGGTGTCGAGCCCGAGCTCCTTTTCGGCGACGGCTTCGCAGGCATCGTGGATGCGCTGCAGGGTGAGGAAATTCCAATCCGCGCCCTCGAACAGCAACCCGCTCATGACGCCGCCCTCTCCTGCGTGGTGCCGCGACGCTGAAACAGGTCGTGGAACACCGGGAAGATCTCGCTGCGGTCACGCACCTTGCGCATCGACAGCGGCTCGCCATCGGCGCGCAGCCGCTCATACAGCGACCACAGCGCGGAGTCCGGCATCTCGAACGAATAGGTGCCGGATTCACCGACCTCGAGATAGGCGAAGAACTGCGACACCGGCAGGATATTGTCCGTCAGCAGGCGGGCGACGTTATCGGAATCCGAGGTGGCGTTGTCGCCGTCGGAGGCCTGCGCCGCGTAGATGTTCCAGTCCGAGGGGCGGAAGCGCGAGCGGACGATGTCGTGCATGCATTGCAGGGCGCTCGACACCAAGGTGCCGCCGGATGCCGGTCCATAGAAGAAGGTCTGCTCGTCGACCTCCTCGGCGCGATCGGTATGACGGATGAAGACGATCTCGACATGACGGTAGCGCCGGGTCAGGAACACGTAGAGCAGCATGTAGAACCGCTTGGCGAGGTCCTTCATGTGCTCCGACATCGAGCCCGACACGTCCATCAGGCAGAACATCACGGCCTGTGCGATCGGCTTCGGCACGGCCTCGAAGCGCCGGTAGCGGATGTCGATCGGATCGATGAAGGGGATGCGCTTGGCCTTGGCCTTCAGGGCCTCGATCTCGGCCAGCAGCGCCGCACGCTTGTCGTCGTCGGTCTCCTGCTCCAACTGGGCTTCCAATTCGGCAATGGCCTCCGGCCGCGGCCGGCGCAGCGCCACGCGGCGGGCCAAGGCGCGGGTGACGGTGCGGCTGATCGAGATGTTGGCCGGTGAGCCCGACGTCGAGTAGCCGGCACGCACCAGCCCCTCGCTCTCGGCCTCGGCGAATTTGCGCTTGGCGAGATCAGGCAGCTCGAGATCGTCGAGGAAGAGATTGACGAACTCCTCCTTGCTCAGCACGAAGCGGAACGCGTCCTCGCTGTCGCCCTGCCCCGGCGCCGACTTGCGGCCGCTGCCGTCGCCGGAGCGCGGCAGGATGTCGCCTTCGACGAACTTCTTGTTGCCGGGCAGCACCATGTCGCGGGTGCCGCCCTCGCGGCGGAAGCGCGGCTCGTCCATGCCGTCGAGCGGGATCGAGACCTCGCCGCCCTCCAGCACGTCCTTGATGTCGCGGTCCTGCGAGGTCTTCTTGACCGCTCCCTGAACCAGGGCCTTGGCGCGGCGCAAAAATCGCTGGCGATTTTCGAGACTTTTGCCGCCCGGATTCAGGCGCCGATCAATGATGTGCATGACCACGTTCCATACGCCTCCTGCTGCAGCGGCTTCGACTCCTGCTCTCCCCCGCCGCGATGCCGCGGTGCAGTATCGGACCCGACACTGCAACGGCACCCTCTGCCTGTCAGACGCCTCCCAGCGAAGCTCAGCGTCGAACGTTCATCTCGTTCGTAACCCTGGCGCCGACGTCAGACCGATGGCCTGCCGCACCTGCAGTGAACATCGGCGCCGGACCACGATCAACCCGCCTGCTTCACGCGCATGTACCACTCGACCAGCCGACGGACCTGCCGCTCGGTGTAGCCGCGTTCGACCATGCGCGCGACGAAGTCGTCGTGCTTCTTCTCGGTCTCGCCGTCCTTCTTGGTACCGAACGAGATGACCGGAAGCAGATCCTCGACCTGCGAGAATATCCTCTTTTCGATGACTTCGCGGATCTTTTCGTAGGAGGTCCAGGACGGATTTTTGCCTCCATTCTGGGCTCGGGAGCGCAGCGAGAACTTGACAACCTCGTTGCGGAAGTCCTTCGGGTTGGCGATCCCGGCCGGCTTCTCGATCTTGGTCAGCTCCTGGTTCAACAGCTCGCGATTGAGCAGCTGTCCCGTATCGGGATCCTTGAAGTCCTGATCCTCGATCCAGGCGTCGGCGTAGTCGACGTAGCGGTCGAACAGGTTCTGGCCGTAATCGGAGTAGGATTCGAGATAGGCCTTCTGGATCTCGTGGCCGATGAACTCGGCGTAGCGCGGCGCGAGATCCGCCTTGATGAATTCGAGGTATCGTTTCTCGAGCTCCTCGGGCAGTTGCTCGCGCTTGATCGACTGCTCCAGCACGTACATCAGATGCACGGCGTCGGCCGATACTTCCGCCGTATCGTGATTGTAGGTCGCAGCCAGCACCTTGAAGGCAAAGCGGGTGGAGATGCCGTCCATGCCCTCGTCGACGCCGGCAGCATCGCGATATTCCTGCACGCTGCGCGCCTTCGGATCGGACTCCTTGAGGCTCTCGCCGTCATAGACCCGCATCTTGGCATACAGCGTCGAGTTCTCATGCTTGCGCAGGCGCGACATCACCGAGAAGCGGGCGAGCGTGTCCAAGGTCGCCGGCGCGCAGGGCGCGGTGGAGAGCTCGGAGCCCTGGATCAGCTTCTCGTAGATCTTGCGCTCCTCGGTGACGCGCAGGCAGTACGGCACCTTGATGACGCAGATGCGGTCGATGAAGGCCTCGTTGTTCTTGTTGGTCTTGAAGCTCTGCCACTCCGACTCGTTGGAGTGGGCGAGGATCACGCCGTTGTAGGGAATGGCGCCGATGTTCTCGGTGCCGATATAGTTGCCTTCCTGCGTCGCCGTCAGCAGCGGATGCAGCATCTTGATCGGCGCCTTGAACATCTCGACGAATTCGAGAATGCCCTGGTTGGCGCGGTTGAGACCGCCCGAATAGCTGTAGGCGTCGGGATCGTTTTGCGCGTAGGTCTCGAGCTTGCGGATATCGACCTTGCCGACCAGCGAGGAGATGTCCTGGTTGTTCTCGTCGCCGGGCTCGGTCTTGGCGATGCCGATCTGGCGCAGCCGCGACGGCTGGATCTTGGCGACGCGGAACTGCGAGATGTCGCCGCCGAAGGCTTCCAGCCGCTTGTAGCACCACGGGCTCATCAGGCCGGACAAACGGCGGCGCGGAATGCCGTATTTCTCCTCGAGCATCGGGCCCAGCGTGTCGGGATCGAACAGGCCGAGCGGCGACTCGAACACGGGGCTCAGCTCATCTCCGGCCTTGAGCACGTAGATCGGATGGGTTTCCATCAACTGCTTCAGCCGTTCGGCCAGCGACGACTTGCCGCCGCCGACCGGTCCGAGCAGATAGAGGATCTGCTTGCGCTCTTCGAGACCCTGCGCGGCGTGACGGAAGAAGCCGACGATGCGCTCGATCGTGTCCTCCATGCCGTAGAAGCCGGCGAATGCAGGATACAGGCGAACCGTCCGGTTCAAAAAAATACGGCCAAGGCGTGGGTCCTTGGCCGTGTCTATCATCTGAGGCTCGCCGATCGCAGCTAGTAGTCGTTCAGCGGCGTTCGCGTATCGCATCGGGTCGGTTCGACACGATTCTAGATATTCCTGCATCGACATGTCGGTCTGGCTGCGTGCCTCGAACGACCTTGCGAACGCGTTGAACAACGAATCGTTGTACATGATCCCTCTCCACGTAGGTTCCGCCGCACTGCTGCAACGGGCCGAGATCCAAGTACGTTCCTGCTGATCCCGAACCGACTCAGAGTGAAGCGCGCTAGCCCCCATTGGGCACCGTCTTCGTCCTTTTCCGCAACGCAAAGTGCATGCAGCATATGCCCTATCAACATGCACTTCGCTCAATAGTTCGGCAAAAGCCGGCCGACTCTCCCCATTTGTACCTCATTGTCTCTGCTTCGCAACATCCGCAATACCCCGGCACCGTAGTCTCCCTGCGCCGCACAAGGTGTTGTGAAGCCACGTGAACTGGTGGCGTGACAGCTCCAAAATCAGTCTCTCTTCCCGAAGTGAACCGCGAGTGAACGCAGCTCTTCTCGCGAGCGCTCCAGGCAGGGAACGTCTCACTCGCTGCGCGACCTGATGCGCGCCGGCCACGGCGGCCGACCAAACATGGGCCTGCGACCGCATCTGCCGTCGCTCATACAACGTCCTCGAGCGAGCGATGACCGCGCGCATCTCATAGGGCCGCGCGCACGCATGTTCGCCGCCAGATCCGAACGTCGTGAAATAACGCGCGGCCGAAGCCGGATGGATCACTCGATGCCGATCATTGCCATGATCACACGGCAGTTCGCCGCTGAGCATCTGCAGCCGGAAAGCATCATGGGTTATACGCCGACACTCGTGAGGCGCTGCCGAGGCGACAACCGCGAGACGTTCGCCATGATCCGTTGCGTAGGGCACCATTACCCAGAACACATGTGGCACCTTTCCAGCATTGCAAGCCGGAGAAGCTTTCGATCGACGGCATTTGCTTGCCTCCCGGGAGCCTCTCCGGCGCACGAGCGCTGCTGAGGTCGACGCAGGCCGAACGCCGACCGCGCTCTGGCGGCTCCGCCGCGCGCTTTGGCCGGAACGATCAGCGGCGGGCTTCGCGTCGCCTGCCGATCTCCCTCCGGACGCCCCCCGCCGGCACGTCACCCCGGCTCGAAGCTCTTGGGATTCCAGAGGGATCAATCCATTATGAATGGCGTTCTCCTGAGGGCTGGCGCATAGTTGTTCATGTGAGGTCCCCATCGACCTGGCAGCGGCCAGGCGGGAACCCAAAAAAGCAAGCCGACGCACATAGATAGGCATCATGAATCCGGTCAAAGCTCTCGAAGAACACGGCCAGGCGGTCTGGCTCGATTTCCTCGCACGCGGCTTCGTCGCCAAAGGCGACCTCAAGCGGCTGATCGATGAGGATGGCGTCAAGGGCGTCACCTCGAATCCCGCGATTTTCGAGAAGGCGATCGGCAGCTCCGACGAATATGACACACCGATCGCCACGGCGCTGAAGAACGGCGATCGATCGCCGACGCAGCTGTTCGAGGCCGTTGCCGTCGAGGACATCCAGAATGCCGCCGACGTGCTGCGGCCCGTCTATGACCGCTTCGAGGGCAATGACGGCTTCGTCAGCCTCGAAGTCTCGCCCTATCTGGCGATGGACAGCAAGGGCACGATCGCCGAGGCCGAGCAGCTCTGGACGGCGGTCGACCGCAGGAATCTGATGATCAAGGTGCCGGCGACCAACGCCTGCCTGCCAGCCATCCAGCACCTGATCTCCAAGGGCATCAGCGTCAACATCACCTTGCTGTTTTCGCAAGACGTCTACCGGCAGGTTGCCGAAGCCTACATTGCCGGCCTCGAAGCCTACGTCGGCGCCGGCGGCGATCCGTCGCATGTCGCCAGCGTGGCCTCGTTCTTCGTCAGCCGCATCGACAGCGTGGTCGACAAGCAGCTGGACGAGAAGATCGCCCAGGCCAATGATCCGACCGAGAAGGAGCGGCTGGCCGCGCTCAAGGGCAGGATCGCCATCGCCAATGCAAAGATGGCGTATCAGGACTACAAGCAGCTGTTCGCCGGCGCGCGCTGGGAGCGGCTGGCCAAGCAAGGGGCCAAGCCGCAGCGGCTGCTCTGGGCCTCCACCGGCACCAAGAACAAGGACTACAGCGACGTCCTCTATGTCGAGGAGCTGATCGGGCCGAACACCGTCAACACCGTGCCGCCGGCCACGCTGGACGCCTTCCGTGATCACGGCAAGGTGCGCGACAGTCTGGAGGAAGACGTCGATGCCGCCCAGGCCGCCCTTGAGGATCTGGCGAAGACCGGCATCTCGCTCGACGACATCACCGCAGATCTCGTGATCGACGGCGTCAAGCAGTTCGCGGACGCCGCCGACAAGCTCTATGGCGCGGTTGCGCACAAGCGCGCCGTCGTGCTCGGGACCGGGCTTGGGCAGCAGTCGATCGCGGTTGCTGCTGATCTGCAGAAGAAGGTTGCCTCCGCTACCGAGGACTGGCGCAAGGACGCCAAGATTCGCCGGCTCTGGCACAAGGACGCGACGGTCTGGACCGGCCGAGACGAGCACAAATGGCTGGGCTGGCTGACCAGCGCGGAGAAGGCCGACATCGCCGATTACGAGGACTATGCGCAGCGGGTGAAGGGACAGAAATTCTCCGACGCCGTGGTCCTCGGCATGGGCGGCTCCAGCCTCGGGCCGGAGGTGCTGGCCGAAACGTTCCCGCGCCGGGCTGGCTTCCCCAAGCTGCACGTGCTCGACTCCACCGATCCGGCGCAGGTGCGCGCGATGGAGAAGGCGATCGACATCGCGAGGACGGTGTTCATCGTCTCCTCGAAGTCGGGCGGCACCACCGAGCCGAACGCGATGAAGGACTATTTCTTCGCACGCGTGGCCGACGCGATCGGGCCCAAGAAGGCCGGCCATCGCTTCATTGCCGTGACCGATCCCGGCTCGTCGCTGGAGAAGGCGGCCAAGGCACAAGGCTTCGCCCGCATCTTCCACGGCGAGCCGAGCATCGGCGGCCGCTATTCGGTGCTGTCCCCGTTCGGCCTGGTGCCGGCCGCCACCGCCGGCATCGACGTGCGCAGGCTGATCACGCAGGCGCTGTCCATGGTGCGCTCCTGCGGGCCCGACGTGCCGCCGCTACAGAACCCGGGTGTGCAGCTCGGTCTGGCGATGGGCCTTGCCGGCCTCGAAGGCCGCGACAAGGTGACGATCTTCGCCTCGCCCAAGATCGCCGATTTCGGCGCCTGGGCCGAGCAGTTGATCGCGGAATCCACGGGCAAGGAAGGCAAAGGCCTGATCCCGATCGACGGCGAGCCTATCGCGTCGCCTGAGCTCTATGGCCGCGATCGCTTCTTCGTCGATATCAAGGTCGAGGGCGACGAGGTGGCGGGCCATGACGCGAAGCTCGCCGCGCTCGAAGAGGCCGGTCATCCGGTCGTGCGCATCGTCATGAAGTCGATCGACCAGCTCGGCCAGGAATTCTTCCGCTTCGAGATAGCGACCGCTGTTGCCGGCGCCGTGCTCGGCATCAACCCGTTCGACCAGCCCGACGTCGAATCGGCCAAGATCAAGACCCGCGAACTGACCGCGGCGTTCGAGCAAAGCGGCGCACTGCCGGCGGAGGACCCCGTCGTGGCGATCAAGGGCTGCGAGCTCTACACCGATGCGCAGAACGCCGAGAGCCTGCGCGGGCATGGCGCCGACGGAACGCTCGCGTCCTGGCTGAAGGCGCATCTCGGCCGCGCCGGCGACGGCGACTACATCGCCCTGCTGGGCTATATCGACCGCAATGCAGGCAATATCGACACGCTGCAGCGGATCCGGCTGAGGCTGCGCGACGCCAAGCACCTCGCCACCTGCGCCGAATTCGGTCCGCGCTTCCTGCACTCGACCGGCCAGGCCTACAAGGGCGGTCCGGACAGCGGCGTGTTTCTCCAGATCACCGCCGACGATGCCGAGGATCTGCCGATCCCCGGGCAGAAGGCGAGCTTCGGCGTGATCAAGGCGGCGCAGGCGCGCGGCGATTTCGACGTGCTCACCGAGCGCGGGCGCCGGGCTCTTCGGGTCCATCTCAAGGGCAATCTGAAATCGGGCCTGAAGATGCTCGACAGCGCGATCAGCGAAGCGCTGAGCTAGGAAGGGCCTCGTCGATGCAGCTTGGAATGATCGGTCTCGGGCGGATGGGCGGCAACATCGTGCGCCGCCTGATTCGCGCGGGGCACTCCTGCGTGGTCTATGATCGCGACGCAAAGGCTGTGGCCGCGCTGGTCTCCGAAGGCGCCACCGGCGCCGCGAGTCTCGAGGAGTTCGTCGGCAAGCTCGCCCCCCCGCGGCACGCATGGATCATGCTGCCGGCCGGCAAGATCACGGAAGCCACCGTCGAGCAGCTCACCGGGCTGATGACCCGCGACGATGTCATCATCGACGGCGGCAACAGTTTTTGGCAGGACGACGTCCGCCGCGGCAAGGCGCTCAAGGAGCGCGGTCTGCACTACGTCGACGTAGGCACTTCCGGCGGAGTCTGGGGCCTCGATCGCGGCTACTGCATGATGATTGGCGGCGACAAGCCGGTCGTCGACCGGCTCGATCCGATCTTCGCCGCGCTCGCGCCTGGGATCGGCGACATCCCGCGCACACCGGGCCGTGATGGCCGCGACCCGCGCGTCGAGCAGGGCTATCTGCATGCCGGTGCGGTGGGCGCCGGGCACTTCGTCAAGATGATCCACAACGGCATCGAATATGGCCTGATGCAGGCCTATGCCGAGGGCTTCGACATCCTCAGGAATGCGAACAGCGCGGCGCTGCCGCAGGCGCACCGCTTCGACTTCGATCTCGCAGATATCGCCGAGGTGTGGCGCCGCGGCAGCGTCATTCCGTCCTGGCTGCTCGACCTCACCGCCAGCGCGCTGGCGCGGCAGCCCGGTCTGGAGAAATATTCCGGCTATGTCGAGGATTCCGGCGAGGGCCGCTGGACCGTGAATGCGGCGATCGACGAGGCGGTGCCGGCCGAGGTGTTGACCGCCGCCTTGTTCGCCCGTTTCCGCTCGCGCCAGGAGCACACGTTCGCGGAGAAGATTCTCTCGGCCATGCGCGAAGGCTTCGGCGGACACAAGGAGCCCGAACAGCACCCAGACCCGGCGCGCCAGAGCGCGCCCGAGATCGTCAAGCCGAAGGCGGACCGCGCGTGACCGCCCACCATTCGCATCAGCCGCAACACCAGAAGCCTGACGCCTGCGCCTTCGTCCTCTTCGGCGTGACCGGCGACCTGACGCATCGGCTGGTCCTGCCATCGCTTTACAATCTGGCCGCCAATCATCTGCTGCCCGACAGGCTCTGCATCGTCGGCATTGCCCGCAAGGGCATGTCGAGCGAGCAACTGCGCGACAATCTCATGGAAGGCCTGCGCAAATACGCCACACGCCCGATCGAGGACGAGATCGCGCAGCGCCTGTTGCAATGCGTGACGGCGATCGAGGCCGATCCGAAGGAGCCGGAAAGCTTCGATCAGTTGAAGGCGAAGCTGGAAAAGCTGGAAGCCGCGCGGGAGACCCACGGCAATCGGCTGTTCTATCTTGCGACGCCGCCGAGCGCCTTTGCGCCGATCGCGCAACAGCTCGGGCGCGTCGGGTTGCTGCGCGAGGACGGCAAGGCTTGGCGCCGCCTCGTGGTGGAAAAGCCGTTCGGCACCGACCTCGCCTCGGCCAAGAAGCTGAACGACGAGCTGCTGCAGCTCGTGACCGAGCACCAGATCTACCGGATCGATCATTACCTCGGCAAGGAGACGGTGCAGAACATCCTGGTGCTGCGTTTCGCCAATGGCATGTTCGAACCGATCTGGAACAGGCATCACATCGACCATGTCCAGATCACCGTCGAGGAGAAGCTCGGCGTCGGCACGCGCGGCAGCTTCTACGACGCCACCGGCGCCCTGCGCGACATGGTCCCCAACCATCTATTCCAATTGCTGTCGCTGGTGGCGATGGAGCCGCCAGCACGGTTTGATGCACATACCGTCCGCTCCGAGAAGGCCGAGGTGCTATCGGCGATCCAGCCGTTGAGCGAACGGGAGGCGCTGCTCAACTCGGTGCGCGGCCAGTACACGGCCGGCATGATCGGCGACGCCGAGCTGCCCGACTATGTCAGGAGCAAGGACGTCCGTACCGACAGCACCACCGAGACCTATGCCGCCTTCAAGCTCACGATCGACAATTGGCGCTGGGCCGGCGTTCCGTTCTATCTGCGCACCGGCAAGGCGCTTGGCGCCAAGCGCACCGAGGTGGCGATCAAGTTCCGCCAGGCGCCGTTCGCGATGTTCAGTTGCACGCCGATCGAAACCCTGGCCGAAAACTATCTGGTCATCGGCATCGAGCCGACCCAGAGCATCACGCTGCAGTTCAACACCAAGGTACCCGGCCCCACCATCCGCACCGACGGCGTGCAGATGAAGTTCAACTACAAGGACTATTTCCAGGCTGAGCCGGCCACCGGCTACGAGACGCTGATCTATGACTGCATGATCGGCGACAACATCCTGTTCCAGCGCGCCGACAGCGTCGAAGCCGGCTGGAAGGCCGTCGAGCCGTTCATCGGGGCGTGGAAGAAGGCTGGCCGCGATGGCCTGCATTCCTACGCGGCCGGCAGCGAGGGACCTGAGGCGGCGGCCGATCTCCTGGCCCGCGACGGCCGCAGCTGGCGCAAGCTGGTTTAGCCGTGGCCGGGCCGCAGGACCGCAAGCTCGTGCGCGTCGCCGACCGGGCGACGATGGCGAGGGTCGCGGCCGAACATCTCCTGGCTCGGACTGATACCAATCCGGGACGCGTGGCCATCTGTCTCACCGGGGGATCGAGCCCGAGGCAGCTCTATGAGCTGCTGGCGACGGACGCTTATCGTGAACGGATTCCATGGCCGCGCGTCCACTGGTTCATAGGTGACGAGCGATATGTTCCGCCCGGCGATTCCCTGCACAACATGACCACGGCACGTCACGTGTTCCTCGATGCCTGCGCGCCGGCCGCGAACATCCACCCGATCGCGACCGATGGGTCGGACCCGGAGGCCATTGCCCGCGACTATCAGCGCACGCTGGAAGCGTTCTACGGCGCCGCGCGGCTCGACTCCGGGCGGCCGCTGTTCGACCTCGTGCTGCTCGGCATCGGTCCCGATGGCCATGTCGCGTCGCTATTCCCCGGCTTTCCCGCAATCGACGTCACCGATCGCTGGGTTGTCGGCGTCGACAAGGCTCACGTCGCACCCTTCGTGCCGCGGATCAGCCTGACGTTGCCTGCGCTCGCCTCCTGCCGAACCATGCTGTTCGAGGTCGCCGGTGCCGACAAGCGCGCGATCATGGCGCACGTGCTGGCCGGTGAGGACCTGCCCGCCAATCGCGCCCGCTCGATTCAGCAGACGATCCTGCTCATCGACAGCGAGGCCTGGCCGGAGGGGCGAAGTGGCGAGATCTGACCTGCCCCATGCGCTCGTCATCATGGGCGTGTCCGGCTCCGGCAAGAGCACGATCGGGCAAGCATTGGGCCAGCGCCTCGGCTGGCGCTTCGAGGATGGCGACAGCTTTCACCCGCCCCCGAACGTCGCCAAGATGAGCGCCGGCCACCCGCTCACGGACGAGGATCGCTGGCCCTGGCTGCAGGCCATTGCGGCGGAGATCGCGCGTTGCCGTACTGCGGGCCAGCACATCATCATCGCCTGCTCTGCGCTCAAGAAGGCCTATCGCGACATCCTCGTCGGCGGCCGCAACGATGTCCGCATGGTCTATCTCCAAGGCAGTCAGGAGCTGATCGGCGAGCGGATGAGCCATCGCGAGGGGCACTTCATGCCGCCGGGCCTGCTCGCCAGCCAGTTCGCCACCCTGGAACCACCTGGGGCCGCCGAGCATCCCATCACCGTCTCGGTCGACGCGCCGGTCGCGGCGATCGTGGACGACATCATGCAACAGCTTCACGCCGGTCGGCGCTGCTCCTGACCGCGAACAGGAAGGGCTCATGACCCGCATCGCTCTCGTCGTATCCGACGTCGACGGCACGCTGCTGACCAAGGACAAGGTTCTGACCGAGCGGGCTGCGAAGGTGGCGCGACGGCTGCATGAATGCGGCGTCGCCTTCACGCTCACCTCGAGCCGCCCGGCGATCGGCATGCGCTTTCTGATCGAGCCGCTGCAGATCAGCCTTCCGGTCGGCCCGTTCAACGGCAGCTCGATCATCGGCGCCGACATGCGCCCGCTCGAGCAGAGCCTGATCCCGCCCGCGGCCGCCGCGCGCTGCGTCGATCTTCTCCATCAATCCGGCGTCGACATCTGGGTCTTCACCAATGATGCCTGGCTGACGCGCAATCCGGACGGCGAGTACGTCCCGAACGAGCGGCGCGCCATTCGCGCGGAGCCGACGATCGTCGACGATTTCTCCCCCTATCTGTCGAACGCCTGCAAGATCGTCGGCGCCAGCAGCGATTTCGAGCTGCTGGCGCGCTGCGAGAGCCAGATGCAGCAGGCATTGGGGGCGGAAGCGACCGCTGTCCGCTCGCAGAGCTACTATCTCGACATCACGCCGCCAGGCCGCAACAAGGGCACCTTCGTCAAAGCGATGGCCCAGCGGCTCGGTATCCCGCTCGACCAGGTCGCGACCATCGGCGACATGCATAATGACGTCGCGATGTTCGAGGTGAGCGGCTTGTCGATCGCCATGGGCAACGCCAGTGACGAGGTGAAGAGCAAAGCCAAGCGCATCACCACGTCCAATCAGGACGAAGGCTTTGCCAATGCGATGGAGATGATCCTGGCAGAGAACGCGCAAGGCTCATCCGCAAGCTGACACACGGCAGCTCAGGCTTCCGACCGCTGCCTTGCGGGTTTGTCGCTGGCCTTCTTGGCACTGCTCAGATTCTGCGCCGTGTTGATGAGCGCGATATGGGTCAGCGCCTGGGGAAAGTTGCCGGTCTGCCGCCGTGCCTCGGTGTCGTACTCCTCGGCCAGCAGTCCGACGTCGTTGGCGATGTTCACAACGCGGCGGAACAGCGTCTCGGCTTTTTCGGTGGCGCCCGCCAGAACATGCGCGTCGGCCAGCCACAGCGTGCAGGCCAGGAACGCGCCTTCGATCGGCTGCTGCTCGTCCGGAGAGACGTCGCGCGGATCGTGCCGGAGCACGAAGCCATCCCGCAGCAGATGCTGCTCGATCGCCTCGACCGTGCCGCGAATGCGCGAATCGGAGCACGGCAGGAAGCCGACCGCCGGCAACAGCAGCAGGCTGGCATCGAGCAGCCGCGAGCCATAGGACTCGACGAAGCTGCCGAGGCCTTCGTCGTAGCCCTTGTCGCAGACGTCGCGATGAATGGCCTCGCGCAGCCGCCGCCAGCGCTCCAGCGGCGCCTTGAACCCGAACTTCTCCGCGCTCTTGATCGCGCGATCGAACGCGACCCAGGTCATCACCTTGGAAAACACGTAGTGACGGCCATCGCCGCGGCGTTCCCATATGCCGTGGTCGGGCTGGTCCCAGACGTCGGTGAGATGGTCGAGCACCGCGCATTCCAGGTCCCAGGTGCCGTCGTCCAGCTTGAGCTTGGTCATGCGGGCTTGGTGGAAGGCATCCATCAGTTCGCCGTAGACATCGAGCTGGAGCTGCGCATGCGCGGCATTGCCGATCCGCACCGGCTGGGCACCCTCGTAGCCCGGCAGCCACTCGGCCTCCCACTCCATCAGCCGCCGCTGGCCCATGATGCCATACATGATCTGCATATAGGCGGGAGCGCCGGCCGCGGCGCGCAGCAGCCAGTTGTGCCAGGCCAGCGCTTCCTCCGTGTAGCCCGAGTTCATCAGCGCCAGCAGCGTGAATGTCGCGTCACGCAGCCAGCAGAACCGGTAGTCCCAGTTGCGCCGGCCGCCGAGCTTCTCCGGCAGCGAGGTGGTCGGCGCCGCGACGATGCCGCCGGTCGGCGCGTAGGTAAGCGCCTTCAAGGTGATCAGCGAGCGCATCACAAGCGCACGATGCTCGTCCTGATGGGTGCAGCGCCGCGACCAGTCGGCCCAGAACGTTTCGGTGTCGTCAAGCGCCTGATCCGGATCGATCGCCTTGGGCACCGGCAGATGCGACGGACCGTAGGTGAGCACGAAGGGCACGGTGTTGCCGGCAGCGACCTCGAACTCCGCCACCGTGGTCATGTCCTCGCCGCGGGTGGCGACCGGCGTGTGCAACACCGCCATGTCCTGGCCGCAGATGGCGAGCAGCGCGGAGCGATCCTCCGAGCGCTTCACCCAGGGAATCTCGATGCCGAAGCCGAATCGGATGATCAGCTCCATCCGCATGGCGACCCGGCCGGAGACGCCGCGGACCAGCCGAACGACATCGGAGGCGCTGCCCCGTGGCGGCATGAAATCGATCACCTCGACGGTGCCGGTCGCAGTTTCGTATCGCGTCTCGAGGATGAGGCTGTCGCCGCGATAACGGCGAGACGTCGATCGGACGTCGCCGCGCGGCTCGATCAGCCAGCGGCCATGGCTGCGATCTCCCAGCAAGGCTGCGAAACAGGCATCCGAATCGAACGCCGGCCAACACAGCCAGTCGATCGACCCGTTCCGGCTCACCAGGGCAGCCGTCTCACAATCACCAATCAGCGCGTAGTCTTCGATCCTGCAGGACATTTGGCATCCGCGTGCAACTGCCCCCCGCAATCCCCCCGTTCTAAACGCCGGCCGGGCTGATCCGTTCGGCGGTCGCCGCCTTCAACGCCGCGACGCTGGTCGCACCGGCGATGTCCTCGAGCTTGATCGGCATCTTGCGGCGCCAGTTCGGATGCTCGTCGATCGTGCCGGGAATATTGGGCTGATCGACCACTTCCAGCAGATCCTCCAGGGAAATCACCAGCAGCCGGGACCGCGTCCGCGACAGGAAGGCGATCGCTGAGTGGACGTCGTTGGCTCGAATGCCGTTTTGGCGGAGCACCTCGTCCCAGAGCCCCAACGCATCCCAGCGATCCTGGTCGCTTTCACCGGGATCGATGCCCAGCCCGCGTTTGGTCTTGAGATCGCCGAACGAGCGCCAGCCGGCGTAGGTCGAGAGATCGTGGGTATTCAGCGTCACCAGCGCATTCGGCGGATAGAAGTCGACATCGCGGAAGCGCCCGTTGTCGTCGCGTTCGAAGATCATCACCTTGTAGGACCACAGTCCCCAATCGGCCATCTGCTCGCGAAAGCCCTCCGGCACGGTGCCGAGATCCTCGCCGATGACGATGCATTCGTTGGCGACGCTCTCGATGACGGTTGCGGCGAGCAGCGCCTCGAACGGCATCTGCACGTAAGCGCCCTGCTTGGCCGGAAATCCGTGCGGCACCAGATAGAGCCGCTTCAAACCGAGCACATGGTCGAGCCGGATCGCGCCGGCATGCCGCATCGACGCCCGGACCATTTCCCGGAACGGCTCGAAATTCTTCAGCGCCAGTCCAGGCGCGTTGAAGCCGGCGAGCCCCCAGTTCTGCCCGACCGTGTTCAAGGGATCGGGCGGCGCCCCGACCGACAGCGTGCGCGAAATGGCGCCCTGCTCGTTCCAGGCATCGAAACCGTCGGATTGAACGCCGACCGCAACGTCGAGATACAGACCGACCTTCATTCCCAGCCGCTGCGCGAGATCCCTGCAATGGCTCAATTGTCGTTCGGCGAGCCACTGCACATAGGCGACGAAATCGGCCTCCCTCCGATCGGGGCCGCTGAGCAGCGCCGCGCAGCGCCCCGCATCGGGCTGCCGCCACTCCTCGGGCCAGTCCCACCACGGCTTCTGGAAGCGATGCCGCAACACCTCGAAGCAGGTGAAGCGCGCCAGCAGATCGCCGCGCTCGGCGCGGTAGGCCTTGAACTCCGCCGCCGCGGCGGCGCCGGGCGCAGCCATGAAGGCGTCGAAGGCCGCGCGCAAGGCCGGCCATTTCAACGCCGCCACTCCCTTGTAGTCCACCAGCTCGGCCTGCCGCAGCGGCTCGAGCACCTTGCTGTCCGGCCCGTTCGCGAAGCCGGGCGCCTGCTCCACATCGACATAGAGCGCATTCAGGAACAGCCGGCTATTCGGTGCATAGGGGCTGAAATCGCCCGGCCGATCGTCGAACAGCGCGTGCAGCGGATTGAGGCCGACGCCATCGGCGCCGAGCTTGGCGCAAAGCGTGATGAGATCGGCAAGATCGGTGAAATCGCCCGTGCCCCAGTTGCGACTGGATCGAATGCCGTAGAGCTGGACCGCCAGCAGCCAGACGCGATCGAAATCACCGCCGAAGGCCTTCGCCGGCGCGACCAGCAGCGGCAGCTCCTCGCGGTACGACGACGCATCCACCAGCTCGAGGCGATAGCTGCCGACCGGCAGATCACCCGGCCACTCGACCAGGGCCTCAGCGGCCTGCCCGGAGACTTTCTCAGCGTCGCCACGCCTGATGGTCCACCTGACTGGCAGCTTGGCCGCCTCGTTGAGGCGGCTGCGCGCCGGCTGCCCGGACCGAATCACGACCGCGCCGCTCAGCAGCCGATGAGGCGTGGGCCTGGGAAAAGCCTCAACGATGATCTTGAGCGCCGCTTCGTCGGTGACACGACGCTGCCCCTGACCATCGTAGAATTCTGTCAGGATTCCGAGACTATGGGCTTCGCTGTAGAGATCCATTCGGCACGCGATCTGGACGTAACGGGAGACGTACGTCGTAAATTGTTGTGGGACGGCAAGAAGATAAGCCCCTAACGCCGCGGCATGGCCGTCGTTCCCGGGGGAACAAAACGAGCCTTGCAGCTTTGTAAGGGGGTCGTCTCGGCTTCTAGCGAACCGGGACGCCGTTTTCTTGTCAATGGCATCACCGTGAACAAATTTGCGCACACGTTCGAGAGCGTCACCCCCAAGGACGCTTTCTCCCCTATTCTGCCCTCTTTTGAGGAGAGCCGCATCTGCCGAGACCGAGACATCTTTCGAGACGCCTCCGATCGCAGCTGCATCATCATCCTCTCTCCTAGGTGAGGGCCTCGTGAACCTGATGTCATCCCTGGATTCGCCGAGTCTGCAGACCGAGACCGACGGCGACGGTCTCTGGTACAAGGACGCGATCATCTACCAGCTGCACGTCAAGGCGTTCGCCGACAGCAACAATGACGGCGTCGGCGACTTCGCCGGCCTGACCGACAAGCTGGATTATCTGCAGGACCTCGGCGTCACCACGCTGTGGCTGCTGCCGTTCTACCCCTCGCCCGGCCGCGACGACGGCTACGACATCGCCGATTACGGCAGCATCAATCCCGATTTCGGGACGATGAAGGAGTTCAAGCGCTTCATCCAGGAGGCCAAGCGGCGCGGCCTGCGGGTGATCACCGAGCTCGTGGTCAATCACACCTCCGACCAGCATCACTGGTTCAAGCGCGCCCGGCGCAGCCCGCCCGGCTCCAGCGCCCGCAACTGGTACGTCTGGAGCGACACCGACCAGAAATATCTCGGCACCCGAATCATCTTCACCGATACCGAGAAGTCCAACTGGACCTGGGATCCGGAGGCCGGCCAGTTCTACTGGCACCGCTTCTTCTCGCACCAGCCGGACCTCAATTTCGACAATCCGCGCGTGGTCAACGCGATCATCCAGGTGATGAAACGCTGGCTCGATGCCGGCGTCGACGGCTTCCGGCTTGACGCCATCCCCTACCTCTGCGAGCGCGACGGCACCAACAACGAAAACCTCCCCGAGACGCATGCGATCATCAAGCGCCTGCGTGTCGAGCTCGACAATTACGCCAAGGACAAGCTGCTGCTGGCGGAAGCCAATCAGTGGCCGGAGGACGTTCAGGAATACTTCGGCCAGGGCGACGAATGCCATATGGCCTATCACTTCCCGCTGATGCCGCGCATCTACATGGCGATCGCCCAGGAGGACCGCTTCCCGATCACCGACATCCTTCGCCAGACGCCCGACATCCCCGCGACCTGCCAATGGGCGCTGTTCCTGCGCAACCATGACGAGCTGACGTTGGAGATGGTGACCGACGTCGAGCGCGACTATCTGTGGTCGACCTACGCCAACGATCCGCGCGCACGCATCAATGTCGGCATCCGCCGCCGCCTCGCGCCGCTGATGGACAACGACCGGCGCAAGATCGAGCTGATGAACTCGCTGCTGATGTCGTTTCCGGGCACGCCGATCATCTACTACGGCGACGAGATCGGCATGGGCGACAACATCTATCTCGGCGACCGCAACGGCGTGCGCACGCCTATGCAGTGGACTCCCGACCGCAATGGCGGCTTCTCGCGCGCCGACCCGGCGCGGCTCTACGCGCCGATGATCATGGACCCGGTGTACGGCTACGAGGCGGTCAATGTCGAGGCGCAATCGCGCAGCTTGTCGTCGCTGTTGAACGCCACCAAGAAGCTGATCTCGGTGCGCAAGTCGACGCTGGCCTTCGGCAGGGGCACCATGACCTTCATCCGCCCGGCCAACCGGTCGGTGCTGGCCTATGTCCGCCAGTACAAGGACGAGGTCATCCTCTGCGTCGCCAACCTGTCGCGCTCGGCGCAGGCGACCGAGCTCGATCTCTCGCCGTTCAAGGATCGCGTCCCGATCGAGATGCTCGGCCGCTCGCGCTTTCCCGCGATCGGCGAGCTGCCTTACATGATCACGCTCGCGCCCTACGGATTCTACTGGTTCCAGCTCAAGGAGCGCGAGAAGTCGGAGCCCATCATCCAGCGCGCGGTGCCGGAGTTCGAGACGCTGGTCGTGCCGCTCGGCTCGACCTGGGTATCGCTGGCTCGCACTCGCAGCGTGTTCGAACGCGACGTTCTGCCCGGTCATCTGGCGCGCGCGCGATGGTACCCCGAGCGCTCGGCGGACGCGATCCATCCGACGCTGACCTCGGCGATCCCGTTCTGCGACATCGGCGACAACCGGCCCTGGCTGATCTTCTTCAAGGCCGCTGAGCGCGACGACAAGCTGCGCTATCTGCTGCCGATGCAGATCGAATGGGTCCGCTTCGATCGCGATCGCTACAATCCGCAAGCCTTTGCCGCCGTGCGCCAGGGCGCCCGCGAGGGAACACTGCTCGATGCAGCGACCAGCCCGATCTTTCTTGCGCTGCTCCTGCACAATCTGAAGCAATCGCTGACGGTCGAGGAAAACGGAGTGCGCCTCGAATTCCGGCCGACGTCGCGGTTTCCGGACAAGCCAATCCGCGAATCCGAGCAGGTGCGCGTGGTCGAAACCGACCGCTGCAGCAGCAAGGCGGTCGTCAACAACGAGTTCTTCATCAAGATCCGCCGCGAGCTGGAGGCCGGCCCGCATCCGGAGATCGAGATCGGCCGATTCCTCACGGAGGCGGTGGGCTTCGCCAATGTCCCGCCGCTGCTCGGCAGCATCGAGGTGATCCAGGAGGGCGAGCGGCAGACCGTCGGCTGCGTCCATGGTTTCATCGAGAACCAGGGCGACGGCTGGACCGTCAGCGCCGCCTATCTCGATCGCTACGTCGACGACCAGCGCGTGTTCGCCGCGAGCGGCGACGTGCGGCAGAGCGAGGAGCTGTCGCCCTATCTGCGCTACATGGCGCAGGCAGGCCGTCGCGTCGGCGAACTGCATGCGGCGCTCGCCTCGCGCAGCGACGTCGCCGATTTCGCGCCCGAACCCACGACCGCAGATCATCTCGATCACTGGATCGACCGGCTGCGCGCCCAGGCCGGACGGGTCCTGACGGACCTGAGCGAGCGCCGCGATCACCTCAAGGATCCGGAACGAGGGCTGGTCGACCAGGTGCTCGCCAGGCGCGGCGAGTTGTCGGAGCGCCTCAGCAGCCTGATCCCGCACCATGTCGGTGGCTGCGACATCCGGCTGCATGGCGATTTCCATCTCGGCCAGATCCTCATCGTCAAGGATGATATCTTCATCATCGATTTCGACGGCGACGAGGAGCAGCCACTCGCCGAGCGCCTGCGCAAGGCGCCGCCGGCCCGCGACATCGCGGGCTTCCTGCGCTCGATCGATTGCTCGGTCCGCGTCGCGCTCGAGCGTGCTCTGAGGGCAGGCCCGGACGATCACGGCCGGATCCCCGCCGCGCTGTCGGAATGGCGCGACCAGGCTGTTACGGCCTTTTTGACGGGCTATCGGGAGATCAAGGCCAACCAGCGCCTCTGGCCGGACGATCCGCACACCGCGGAGGCGCTCCTTAACTTTTTCATGCTGGAAAAAGCCCTCGGAGCGCTCGAATATGATCTGGCTCACCGGCCGGACTGGTTGCGCGTCGCATTGGGCAACCTGCTTCGCGTCCTGTCCGAGCCAGCATCAGCCAGCGAGTCCTCATGACCCATCTTTCTCCCGAGGCGTTTGCGATCATCGAAGGTCGGCATGCCGACCCGTTTCGCTATCTCGGTCAGCACAATGTCGACGGGCGGACCGTCGTGCGTGCCTTCCTGCCCGAGGCCTCGCGGGTCGAGGTGGTCGGCGAGCACGGCGAAGTCTCGCCGCTGACGCGCATCCATGATGCCGGCCTGTTCACCGGGACCATGCCGTCGCTGCAGCGCTATCGGCTTCGGGCGACATTCGGCGACCACGTCACCGACCTCGAGGATCCCTATCGTTTCCTGCCGATCCTGAGTGATTTCGACCTGCATCTGCTCGGCGAAGGCAACCATGAGCGGCTTTACGACAAGCTTGGCGCGCATCCGATGGTGCTCGACGGCGTCGATGGCGTCGGATTCGTCGTACTCGCGCCCAATGCACGTCGCGTCAGCGTGGTCGGCGATTTCAACTTCTGGAATGCGCGGCGCCACCCGATGCGCGTCCGCGGCAACGGCTATTGGGAGCTGTTCATTCCCCGTGCCAGGGCCGGCGACCACTACAAGTTCGACATCATCGGCCCGCAGGGCGAGCACCTGCCGCTGAAATCGGACCCGATGGCCTTCGCGGCCGAGATGCGTCCCAAGACCGCATCGATCGTGGTCGACGAGACCAGCCTGCCGCGGCCGCGGCCGGCGCCACATGACATCAACAAACTGAATCGACCGGTCTCGATCTACGAGGTGCATCTCGGCTCCTGGCGGCGCAAGGACAACAACCAGTGGCTGACCTATCGCGAGCTCGCCGAGCAGTTGCCGGCCTATGCACGCGACATGGGCTTCACGCACATCGAATTCCTGCCCGTCAGCGAGCATCCGTTCGACGGCTCCTGGGGCTATCAGCCGACCGGCCTGTTCGCGCCGACCAGCCGCTTTGGCAGTCCTGAGGATTTCTGTGCGCTGGTCGATGCCTGCCACCGCGAAGGCCTTGCGGTGTGGCTCGACTGGGTGCCGGGCCATTTCCCGGATGATCCGCACGGCCTCGGCCATTTTGACGGGACAGCGCTTTACGAGCACGCCAACCCGATGCAGGGCCGGCATCTCGATTGGGGCACGCTGATCTACAATTACGGCCGCACCGAAGTCGCCAACTTCCTGCGCTCGAACGCGCTGTTCTGGCTGGAGCGCTACGGCATCGACGGCCTGCGCGTCGATGCCGTCGCCTCGATGCTCTATCTCGACTACAGCCGTCCCTCCGGCGGCTGGATCCCGAACAAATATGGCGGGCGCGAGAATCTCGAGGCGATCGAGTTTCTGCGTCGGACCAATATCGACGTGTTCGGTCATTTCCCGCAGGCGACCACGGCTGCCGAGGAATCCACGGCGTGGCCGCAGGTGTCGCGCCCAGTCGACATGGGTGGGCTCGGCTTCGGCTACAAGTGGAACATGGGCTGGATGCATGATACCTTGCGCTACATCAGCAAGGATCCGATTCACCGCAAATATCATCACGGCGAGATCCTGTTCGGCCTGCACTACGCCTTTTCGGAAAACTTCATCCTGCCGCTGTCGCATGACGAGGTCGTGCACGGCAAGCGCTCCATTCTCGGCCGGATGCCCGGCGACGACTGGCAGCGCTTTGCGAATCTGCGCGCCTATTACAGCTTCATGTTCGGGCATCCCGGCAAGAAGCTCCTGTTCATGGGCTGCGAGCTCGCCCAGGAGCGCGAGTGGAATCACGACACCTCGCTCGACTGGCATCTGCTCGGCGATGCCAAATATGCCGGCATCCAGGCCCTGATCCGAGACCTCAACCATCTCTACCGCAACGTGCCGGCACTGCATGAGCGGGACTGCGAGCCGGACGGATTCGAGTGGCTGATCGCCGATGACGCGGACCGCAACGTGTTCGCCTGGGTGCGAAAGGGCTTCGATGAGCGCGCGCGCTGCGTCGTGGTCGTGAACTTTTCGCCCAACGTGTATTACAATTACCGGGTCCGCGTGCCGTTCGGCGGCAAATGGAGGGAAGCTTTCAATTCCGACTCCCTGCATTATGGCGGCAGCAATGTCGGCAATGTCGGCCAGGTCCATGCCTCTGAAGAACACCAGCTCAACCTCATCCTCCCGCCCATGGCAGCGGTATTTCTCGTCCCGGAAGCCTGACGCAATGCGTCTGGCCGCAGGAAGCCACGCCCGTCTCGGAGCAACCTGGGACGGACGGGGGACCAATTTTGCCTTGTTCTCCGCCAATGCCGAGAAGGTCGAGCTCTGCCTGTTCGACAGCCAGGGCCGGCGAGAGATCGAGCGGATCGAATTGCCGGAGCGGACGGAAGATGTCTGGCACGGCTATCTCAACGACGTCTCGCCGGGGCAGCTCTATGGCTACCGCGTCTACGGGCCCTACGAGCCGGAGCGCGGCCACCGCTTCAATGCCAACAAGCTGCTGCTCGACCCCTATGCCAAGCGGCTCGCCGGCCGGCTGGTCTGGAGCGATGCCCATTTCGCCTACCGCGCCGGCTCGCCGCGCGAGGATCTCTCGTTCGACCGGCGCGACAATGCCCGCGGCATGCCCAAGGCGGTCGTCATCGACGAGACCTTCAACTGGGGCCGGCGCGAGATGCGGCCGCAGATCCCGTGGGAGGACACGATCATCTACGAGGCCCACGTCAAGGGCCTGACCACCAAGCGCGACGACGTGCCGCCCAATCTGCGCGGCACCTATGGCGGACTCTCCTCGCCCGCGATGATCAAGCATCTGAAGCGGCTCGGCGTCACGACGATCGAGCTGCTTCCGATCCACGCCTTCATCGACGACCGCATGCTGGTCGAGAAGAAGCTCGTCAACTACTGGGGCTACAACACCATTTCCTTCTTCGCGCCGGAGCTGCGCTACGCGCAGGACAATCCGCTCGATGCCTTCCGAACGACGGTGGCGCGGCTGCACGATGCCGGCATCGAGGTGATGCTGGACGTGGTCTACAACCACACCGCCGAGGGCAACCATCTCGGGCCGACCCTGTGCTATCGTGGCATCGACAACGCCTCCTACTACTGGCTCCAGCCCGACAATCCGCGCTTCTACGACGACTTCACTGGTTGCGGCTCGTCGGTGAATCTCACCCATCCGCGCGTGCTGCAGATGGTGATGGACTCGCTGCGTTACTGGGTCGAGGTCTGTCACGTCGACGGCTTCCGCTTCGATCTCGCGACAACGTTGGCGCGCGAGAAGCACGGCTTCGACCGGCGCAGCGGGTTTCTCACTGCGATCCGCCAGGACCCCGTGCTCGCCGGTGTGAAGCTCGTGGCAGAGCCGTGGGACGTCGGCCTCGGCGGCTACCAGGTCGGTGCCTTCCCGTCGCAATGGTCGGAGTGGAACGACCGCTATCGCAGCGCCATGCGCCGCTACTGGAGTGGCGAAGGCAGCTTGATCGGCGAGGTCTCCAGCCGCATGACCGGCTCGTCCGACATCTTCAATCACGACGGCCGTAGCCAACGCGCCAGCGTCAATCACGTCACCGTCCATGACGGCTTCACGCTGGCGGACCTGTTCAGCTACAACAGCAAGCACAACGAGGCGAACGGCGAGGACAATCGCGACGGCTCCAACGACAATCACAGCAACAATTGCGGCCATGAAGGCCCGACCGACGACGTCGCGATCAATGCGATGCGCCGACAGTTGCGCAAGAACCAGCTCGCCTGTCTGTTCCTCGCGCAGGGTCTGCCGATCCTGCTCGCAGGCGACGAGGTTGGCAACTCGCAGCACGGCAACAACAACGCCTATTGCCAGGACAACGAGGTCGGATGGGTGGACTGGAGCGGCATGGGCCGCGAGGGCGACGACCTCATCGACTTCATCGCGCACATGACCGAGCTGCGCCGTCGCTTCGGCCAGATTCGCGCGCGCCGCTGGCTGGACGGCCGCCGCTCGGACGGCAGCTTCGGCGTGCTGTGGCTGACGCCTTCGGCGGAGGAGATGACGCAAACCGACTGGACCTTTCCCGACGGACGATTTCTCGCCTACGTGCTCGCCCCGTTGGAACAGGAGCAGGCTCCGATCTTTATCGTTCTGAATGCAGCGCCCGAAGAGATTGGATTCAAATTGCCCGAGCTCGCCGAATACAAGACGTGGCAGCAGGTCCTCGACACCACCGAAGCCCAGCAGAAGCAGGTCGATTTCACCGCCGGGGCCGACCTCAAGGCTCCGCCCCGCTCCGTGCTGGCGTATGCGGGCCTGCCATGAGCCCCCGTCAGTTCGGACCTCACATCAC
The DNA here is from genome assembly GCF_032381235.1 of Bradyrhizobium sp. SZCCHNR1053. Classification (NCBI taxonomy): domain Bacteria; kingdom Pseudomonadati; phylum Pseudomonadota; class Alphaproteobacteria; order Hyphomicrobiales; family Nitrobacteraceae; genus Bradyrhizobium; species Bradyrhizobium sp. SZCCHNR1053. The sequence goes on along the minus strand of NZ_JAUHJM010000003.1, from coordinate 67,386 downwards.
CGGGAAAGGCACGACGTTCCGATTGTGGGCTCCCGCCGCCAAGCGCGTCGATCTGGTGCTCGACGGCAAGCACGAGATGCAGCGCCTCGACGGCGGCTGGTATGCGCTTGAGGTCGCCGGCGTCGGCGCCGGCACGCAGTATAAGTTCCGCATCGACGACGAGCTCGACGTTCCGGATCCCGGATCGGATTTCCAGCCAGAGGACGTCTCCGGTCCGAGCGAAGTCATCGATCACCGCGCCTACACCTGGCGCTCGGAAAACTGGCGCGGCCGCCCGTGGCAGGATGCCGTGTTCCTGGAAAGTCATGTCGGCACCTTCACGTCGGAAGGCACCTACCGCGCGATGATCGACAAGCTCGATCACCTCGTCGAGACCGGCATCACGGCACTCGAGCTGATGCCACTGGCGGATTTCGCCGGCCGGCGCAATTGGGGCTATGACGGCGTGCTGCTCTACGCACCCGACAGCGTCTACGGCCGGCCCAACGACCTGCGGGCGTTGATCGACGAGGCCCATTTGCGTGGGGTGATGGTGTTTCTCGACGTCGTCTACAATCACTTCGGCCCGGAGGGAAACTACATCGGCCTGTATGCACCGACATTCTTCACCGATGCGCATACGCCATGGGGCAGCGCGATCGACTACCGGCGCGCGGAAGTGTGCGCCTTCGCGATCGAGAACGCGCTGCATTGGCTGACGAATTATCGCTTCGACGGCCTGCGCTTCGATGCGGTCAATCACATCCTATCCAACGAGGGTGAGATCCCGATGCTGCACGATCTGAGCGCGGCGGTTGGCAAGCTTGTCGAAGCAACCGGGCGGCACATCCATCTGGTGCTCGAAAACGGCGACAACCGCGCCAGCATGCTGGATTCCGCGGAGGAGCCGCCGCGCGGCAAATTCCGCGCGCAGTGGAACGACGATTATCATCATGCGTGGCACGTCATGCTGACGGGCGAGAGCGGCGGCTATTACGGCGACTACCAGCAGGCGCCGCGCCGCGATCTCGCTCGCGCGCTCGCCTCCGGCTTCGTCTATCAGGGCGAACCGGCGGCATTCTGGGGCGGCGATCCGCGGGGTGAGCCGAGCGGTCATCTGGCCCCCGGAGCGTTCGTCAACTTCCTGCAGAACCATGACCAGATCGGCAATCGCGTGTTCGGCGACCGGCTCGAGGCGCTGGCGCCGCCGCAAGGGATCGCGGCGGCGCTCGCGGTGACGCTGCTGGCGCCGACCGTGCCGATGCTGTTCATGGGCGAGGAATGGGGCTCGAAGCAGCCGTTCCCATTCTTCTGCGACTTCCAGGGCGACCTTGCGCATGCCGTGCGTAAGGGACGCCGCAAGGAGTATGAGTGGGCATACGCCAAACATGGCGACGAGGTCCCCGATCCGCTCGACATCGAAACCTTCAAGTCCGCGATCATCGACTGGGACTCCCGTAATTCATCGCCGGGGCGCGAGCGTCTGGCGCTGGTGCGCGCGCTCCTCGCCGTGCGTCACAAGGAGGTTGCGCCGCGGCTTCCGGGCGCAAAATTCGGCGACGCTGATGTGACCGATGACGGTCGCCTGACCGCGCATTGGGAGATGGGCGATGGCAGCAGGCTGACTCTGCTTGCCAACGTCTCGGACAAGGAGCTCGCGGCTTCGCCGAACGGCGTCCCGGGCACTCCGATCTGGGGCGGCACGCCTGGAGACCGCCTGCCGCCGTGGTCCGTGTTCTGGAGCATCGGAGGATAGCATGCCTCCGGCCGTCCCCCTCGCGACCTATCGCCTGCAGCTCACGGGTGATTTCAACTTCGAAGCGGCCGCGCGCGTCGTGCCGTATCTGAAGGCGCTCGGCATCAGCCACGTCTACGCCTCGCCGTTCATGACGGCGCGGAAGGGCTCGACGCATGGCTACGACATCACCGATCATTCCAAGCTCAATCCCGAGCTCGGCGGCGAGGACGGCTTTGCCAAACTGAGCGCAGCGCTCAAACAGCACGATCTCGGCCTCATCCTCGACTTCGTGCCGAACCATGTCGGCGTGCATTTCGACGACAATCCATGGTGGCTCGACGTCCTCGAATGGGGCCAGGCGTCGCCGCACGCCGCCTCGTTCGACATCGATTGGGACCAGTTGCCGTATCGCGCACGCGGCGGCGTGCTGCTGCCGATCGTCGGCACCTCCTACGGTCATGCACTCGAACATGGCGACATCGAGCTGCGCTATGATCCGGGGGAAGGCTCGTTCTCCTGCTGGTACTTCGAGCATCGGCTGCCGATCGCGCCCGAGCGCTACGGCGAAGTGCTGCGCATCATCGTCAAGGAGGCAGGCGCAGAAAGCAGTGAGACCGGCAGGGCGATCCTGGAGCTCGCCTCGCGCTATCAAGGCCTGCGCCATCCGAACCGCAAGGAAGCGCCGGCATTCAAGGCGGCCCTCAAGGCCATTCCGGGCGCCGCCGACGTCATTGCCCGCGGGATCGCGGCCTACAAGGCCGGGCCCGAGCGTCCGGCACAGACGCTCGCCCTGCATCATCTGCTGGAGAGGCAGCACTACAAGCTCGGCCACTGGCGGCTCGCCTCCAGCGACATCAACTACCGCCGCTTCTTCGACGTCAACACGCTGGCGGGCCTGCGCGTCGAGGATGCCGGCACGTTCGAAGCGATCCACCGGCTGGTCAAGACGCTGATCTCCGGCGGCCAGTTGCAGGGATTGCGGCTCGACCATATCGATGGCCTGCGCGATCCCGCACAATATTTTCAGCGCCTGCGCCGGCTGATCCGCGACGCCCGCGGGCCGGCCGCGGGGCCGTTCTACGTCGTGATCGAGAAGATCCTCTGCGAGCAGGAGAAGCTGCCGCGCTTCGCAGGCGTGCACGGCACCACCGGCTACGAATGGATGAACGTGGTCATCCAGCTTTTGATCGACGGCAACGGCCTGGAGCCGCTCGACGAGATCTGGCGCCAGATCAGCAACAAGCCGCCCAAGCTGGCGCCGGTGATAAAGGAAGCCAAGCGCCGCGTGCTGGAGACGCTGCTGACCAGCGAGTTCACCGTGCTGACGCGCCTGCTGGCGCGCATCGCCAACGGCCACTACTCCACGCGCGACTATTCGGAAGACATCCTGCGCCAGGCGCTCGAACTGTATGTTCTTCACTTCCCGGTCTATCGCACTTATCTCACCACAGCCGGTCCGACCGAGACCGACCGCAAGCTGATCGACCACGCCATCGCCGGCGCCCGCGCCGAATGGTTCGCCTCCGACGGCTCGATCTTCGAGTTCCTGCGCGACGCGCTGACCATGGATCTCATCAAGCGCGACCGCAGCACCAACCACAGCGTCCCGCGCGTGCGCCGCTTCGCCCTCAAGGTGCAGCAGCTCACCGGGCCCATGATGGCGAAGTCGCTGGAGGACACCGCCTTCTACCGCTTCCACCGGCTGCTCGCGCTCAACGAGGTCGGCGGCGATCCGGCGGCGCATGCTCTGGCCATCGCCGACTTCCACAAGCTGATGCAGGACCGCGCCAGGCATTGGCCGCACGGCATGACCGCCACCGCCACGCACGACACCAAGCGCGGCGAGGATGCGCGCACGCGGCTGGCCGCCATCACCGAGCTGCCCAATGACTGGACGTCGTCGGTCGCGCGCTGGAAGACCTTGAACGCGCCGCACGTCATCACGGATGGCAAGATGCGCGCGCCCTCGGCGGCGTTCGAATACATGCTGTACCAGACGCTGGTCGGCATCTGGCCGGCAAGCGGCACCGATGACACCCTGCCCGATCGGCTGCAGGCCTATGCGCTGAAGGCCGCGCGCGAGGGCAAGGAGGAGACCAGCTGGCTCAATCCGAACGAGGCCTATGAGAACGGCCTGCGCGCCTTCATCGACCGCATCCTGGACCGCGACCGTTCGCCCGAGTTCCTGCAGTCGCTGGAGACGCTTGCCAAGCGGCTGGCGCTGCTCGGCGCGCTGAACTCCCTGACGCAGCTGACGCTCAAGGCGACCATGCCGGGAGTGCCCGACTTCTACCAGGGCACCGAATTCTGGGACCTCTCGATGGTCGATCCCGACAATCGCCGCCCGGTCGATTTCGCCGCACGCGAACAGGCGCTGCGTGCGTGCGAGAGTCCCGACTGGGCGCACCTCGCGGACCATTGGCCGGATGGCCGCATCAAGCTGGCCTGGACGCGGCGGCTGCTCCGGCTGCGTAACGAGATGTCCTCGGTCTTCACGGACGGCGCCTATGAGCCGCTCGAGGTGAGCGGACGTCATGCCGATCACATCATTGCCTTCGCACGGCGGCGCGGGCGCGACGCCGTCATCGTCGTCACTGCGCGCAACTTTGCGCCGTTTACCGACGCTGGCCGGGTGTGGCCCCACGCGGATGATTTCGAAGCCGAGGTTCATGCCCGCGGTTACACATCTGCGGACATGCAGAACGGCATGGTCGCGGTGTCCTCCATCTTCAAGCACGTGCCTGCAGCAGTGATCCCGGCGCGGACTGATGCGGCAGCCCACCCGGCTGGTCGACGCCAGACAGCGGCGGCGCCGACCTGATCAGCTCTTCTTCGTCAGCAGCAACTGGCCGCGGTTACGGATCGCGGCCTGCGCCGCCTCGGCAAAGCGCTGCAGCAGCCAGGGCAGCACGACCTCGACACGCACGTGATCGTCGGCGACGTCGACATGGCCCGACGCCGCCTGACCGAGCGCGCGAACGCGAAAGATCATCTTGTCGCCCTCCCAGCGCTCTTCGTCGACCTTCAGGACCGGAACGCTGGTCGCGGCGCGGCTGAGACCGGCCTGGAGCCGGCGCACAGCCTCGTCCTTGCCGAGGCGATGCGGAATGGAAACGACAAGCGGACTTGACATCGCGATCTCCTGACTAACAACCGCCTTCATGTAGTCATCGGTGGATGCGACCGCAAAGACACACCCTGCATTTTACTTGTTCCCATGCGGAACTTTCGAAGTTCCAACCAGTTTCCTCGGCGAAGGCAGAGCACGTTGTCGCCCCGCTGCCGGGCACTGGAGGGAAGCACATGTCCATCGGAACTATCATCCTCATCATTCTCATCATCGCCCTGCTCGGCGGCTTTTCCGGCATCGGCGGCGGTCCGTTCTACGGCACCGGCTACTACGGCGGCGGCGGCCTTGGCCTGATCATCGTCATCGTGCTGATTCTCGTCCTGCTCGGACGCATCTGATCCGATCGATCTCATAGCCATCCAACTGATCAGCTCGGGCTGACGTGGCCGCGCCACGTCGGCCTGGGCTTGATTGCGCCCCGCATCGCATCCGTTACGCTTCCACTTCGTTCGCGAGCTTCCTCATCGCCGACTTGATCGCTCCGGCCGCGTCGTCATAGCCCTCCCACGCCTTGGTCTTGGGCAACAGCGCCGGCACGGTTCGGACCGTGTACCGCTTGGGTTCGAGCCCGTTCTTCACCTGCGCCCACGTCAGCGGCATCGACACGGTGGCGCCTTCGCGGGCGCGCGGCGACAGCACGGCGACGGCCGTCGACATCCGGTCGTTGCGCAGATAGTCGAGGAAGATCTTTCCCCTGCGCAGCTTCTTCGACATGTTGAGCAGATATTGCTCCGGGCTGTCGTTCGCCATCCATTGGCACACGCCCTGGGCAAACGCCTTCGCCTCGGGCCAGCTCACCTTGTCGCGCGCGCCGTGCAGCAACGGCGTCACCACATGCAGACCCTTGCCGCCCGTGGTCTTGCAGAAGCTCTCGAGTCCGAGGCTCTTCAAGCGCTGGCGCATGTCCTTGGCTGCCGCGATCACCTCCTCGAACGCGACGTTCGGCGCCGGATCGAGATCGAACACCAGCCGGCCCGGAACGTCATAGGCGTCCGGCGCGCAATTCCATGGATGCAGCTCGACGGCGGCGACCTGAGCCACCGCGATCAATCCCTCGACGCGATCGATCTGCAGATACGGCTTGCGATCGCCCGAGACCTTGACCAGCTCGAGCAGGTCCGACATGCCCTGCATGCCGTGCCGCTGGAAGAATTTTTCGCCACCGATGCCGTCAGGCGCACGCACGATCGAGCATGGCCGGCCCTTCAGATGACCGATCATCCAGTCGCCGACGGCTTCCAGATAGTTCGCGAGATCGAGCTTGGTGACGGGCTCGCCGTCGCCGGCGTCCGGCCACAGCGCCTTGTCGGGCTTGGAGATCGCAACGCCCATCACGGTGGCCGAGCCCTTCGTCCGAGACGGCGTCTTGTGGACCGTGGTGCCGACGGTCGCGACGCTCGCCGCGGCGCGCGCCACCGGCTTCGCAACCTTCGTCGTCACCACCGGCTCCTCGGCAACGACCTCGCGCGCCGGCTTGTCCTCGCGCAGTGCCTTGAACGAGGCCTGCCTGACATTGCCGTCGCCGGTGAAGCCTGCAAACTCGATCTCGGCGACCAGCTCGGGCTTGAGCCAATGCACCTCGCGCGTCTTGCGCGGCGCGTTCTTGCCGCTGAACGGGCTCTTGTCGGAGGCAGCCGCCTTCAGCGCCGGCATGATCTCCTTCACCGTGTCCTGGCCGAAGCCGGTGCCGACGATCCCGACATAAGCGAGATGATCGTCCTTGTTGACGCCGACCATCAACGATCGGAATTTGCCGTTGGTGGTCTTCCAGCCACCGATGACGACCTCGTGGCCGGGCCTGGTCTTGGCTTTGGTCCAGCTCTCCGTCCGTCCCGAATGATAGGCCGAGTCCAGCTTCTTGGAGACGATGCCCTCCAGCGACAGCTTGCGTGCGGACTCCAGCACCGCCTCGCCGTCGCTCTCGAAGTGCTCGACATAGCGGATGCGCGGCGCCTTGCCTTTGATGTTCGCCTTCAACAGCTTCGCGAGCCGCGCCTTGCGCTCGCGCAAAGGCTGGCGGCGAAGGTCGAACTCTTCGGCGAACATCAGGTCGAAGGCAAAGAAGATCAGCTCGTCGGTTTCGCCCGCTGAGATCGCCGCCTGCAGCGCCGAGAAATTCGGATTGCCGTCCTTGTCGAGCGCGACGATCTCGCCGTCGATGATCGCATCCGGCAGCTTCGCGGCCTCCTGCGCGATCGCACTGAACTTGGCCGTCCAGTCCAGGCCCTTTCGCGTCTTCAGGGTTGCCTTGCCGTCTTCGACCCTGATCTGCACGCGGTAGCCGTCGAACTTGATCTCATGCCCCCACCCCTCACCGCTCGGCGGCTTCGCGACCGAGGTACAAAGCTCAGGGGCGACGAAGTCCGGCAACGATGACACCATGCGCGGCGCCACTGTCTTCAACTTCAGGCTCGCTTTCGTCGTCTTTGCCGACGGCGCCGTCTTCGTCGAAGTGGCCTTGCCGTCGCTGCGGTTCGAATGCCACACCGCATCGGCATTCATGCGCTGTGTCTTGGCGAGCATGAACGGCTTCGGCGCTTTGCCTTTGCCGGCCGCGATCTGCTCCATCGTGCGCCCCGACGCCACTGATTTGTCGGCGTCGAGAATGTCGTTGGCCTCGCCCTCCTTGGCAAATTCGTCGCGATGCTTGATCAGGAGCCAATTGGTGCGCTTGCCGCCGGTGCGATCGTGGCGCATGCGCACCAGCACCCAACTGCCATGCAGCTTCTCGCCATCCAGCGTGAACTTCAGATCACCCTTCTTGAAGCCGCTCTCGGGATCCTCGCTCTCCCAATAGCCACGGTCCCACAGCATGACGGTGCCGCTGCCATACTCGCCTTCCGGGATCGTGCCCTCGAAATCGCCGTAGTCGAGCGGGTGGTCCTCGACCTCGACCGCGAGCCGCTTGTCATGCGGATCGAGCGACGGGCCCTTGGTCACCGCCCACGACTTGAAGACGCCGCCAAATTCGAGCCTGAGATCGTAGTGCAGCCGCGTCGCGTCGTGCTTCTGGATGACGAAACGCGGCCGCGGCGCACGCGCAACCTTGGCGTCGCCGGACGGCTCCGCCGTCTTGTCAAAATCGCGCTTTTTGCGATAGGTGGAGAGCTTCCTGAGCGCCACGGTGATCCCTCGCGTTGAGTGGTAGCGTAGCAAAGCCGGTGAACTCGTGGAACCGGCCGCATCAACATGATGATAACATCGGGCAAAGTTCCGCGTTCCCGCGGCTCAGGGAGCCCAGGCTGCGCTGGCGTCCGCCCTCTGCCAATCGAGAGGGCGCAGGGAAGGCCGGGAGCTCGCCGCCCCCATGGCCCGCCTGCGAAAAAAATGCAGGCGGCAGGTACCACAGGTGCAGCCGAGACATCCCGGCCCTCCCTGCGCGACGGCTTTAACGGCTGCTTCGCGTTCTCCTCGGCGCGCCGGACTTGTTGGCCACCGTGTCGCGACAATGCGCTTGCGCGCATCGCGCTGGATACCAGCATCGGGGTATCAGGACCGCGCGACTTGACCGTGCATGCCGGATTGTTCGTCGGCGCGACTGAATCACGCTGCAATCCGACACACCCATCGCATTCCGCTGCCGACGTCCGTGACGACCGCGATACGTCCCCTCCGACGCAACGGAACGGGTCGAACCATAATGCTGATTTTACGAAGTCGTCAAGCGAATTATTTTTTCCCGAAGCGACCTTCGCCGGGCCCATGGAACCCACACCGACGCTTGCCCGTTGCAGCCTCGTCCGGATTGTCCAAGGAGACCACGATGGCCCCCCGCGCCTATTGGAAAGGCTCGCTCAAACTCTCGCTCGTCAGTTGCCCCGTCGTCCTCTATCCGGCGTCGACCTCGGTGGAGAAGACGCGCTTCCATCTGATCAACCGCGAGACCGGCAACCGGCTCAAGCAGCAGATGGTCGACTCCGAGACCGGCGACATCGTCGAAGGCGACCAGAAGGGCCGCGGCTACGAGCTGTCCAAGGGACAGTACGTCGAGATCGAGCCCGAGGAGCTGGAGGCGGTCCAGATCGAGAGCAACCATACGATCGACATCGACAGCTTCGTGCCGCGCGACGAGATCGACCAGCGCTATCTCAACCATCCCTATTACATCGCCCCCGACGGCAAGGCGGCAATCGACGCCTTCGCGGTGATCCGCGATGCGATGAAGGATCAGGACCGCGTCGCGCTGGCGCGCATCGTGCTGACCAACCGCGAGCATATCATCGCCATCGAGCCGATGGGCAAGGGCATGCTCGGCACCACCCTCCGTTTTCCCTATGAGCTGCGCGACGAAGGCGAGTTCTTCGACGACATCAAGGCGCCGAAGATCACCAAGGACATGGTCGAGCTCGCCGGCCACATCCTGCAGACCAAGGCGGCGCATTTCGATCCCTCGGACTTCAAGGACCAATACGAGACCGCGCTGAAGGCGCTGGTAAAACGCAAGGCGTCGGGCAAGCCGATCAAGCTACCGGAGCCGGAGGAACGGCCCGACAACGTCGTCAGCCTGATGGATGCGCTGAAGCAGAGCCTGAACGGCAAGAGCGGAAAAAAGACGGCGCGTGCGGCGCCACGGCGGACGAGCACGCATCGACGCACGGCGAAGAAGGCGCATCGGTCGGCGGCGCGGCAGAGGAAGGCGGGCTGAGTACGCCGTAGCCCGGATGAGCGCAAGGCGGCGCAATCCCGAGCCTCAGCTTTTCTTCGATGATTTCTTTGCTGTCTTCCGGCTGGTCTTCTTCGTGATCTTCTTGCTTGATGCCTTCTTGGTTGTCTTTTTCGATGACTTCTTCGCCGATGTCCGCGCGCTCTTCTTCGGCGGCACCTTCTTGCCCTCGCGGCGCGCCTCCGAGAGGCCGATCGCGATGGCCTGCTTGCGGCTCTTGACCTTGCGACCGGAGCCGCCGCTGCGCAGCGTGCCGGCCTTGCGCTTCTTCATCGCCCGGCCGACCTTGGCCGATGCCTTGCGCGAGTATTGTCGTGCCATGAACATCCTCCCGATAGCGACACGTAAACCGCGTCGGCGAGACGAAAGTTCCAAAGCGCAAGCTGATGCCGCGTACCTCCACACATGCTTTCACGATCGCGGGAATCGAAGCCCGTCGATACATCGAGATTCCAATGCAGCTTCGCGCTCGTCGCCTCGATGACGGATAGACCGAGAAGCCGATCAGACGTTCTGATCCGCCGCATGAGGCGCAACTGGACAAGGCGACGTTCCGAATGATGCGTCCCTGGCCTCTTCCTCAGTCAGCAATTTCAGGAGCACCGTCCGCTTGGACTCATCGTTGAATTCAGCGAGACGTTTCCTGAACAGGATGAGGTTCTGCAGATGAATGTATTCTTCCATGACCGACCTCACTGATGGGAGCCAAGAACAACGCGTCGGGCTGACCTTGATTGAGATGAATTTCGGGCATGATGCTCTTCCCGGTATCGCCGATGACAATCTCTGCGCCGCAGTCGGCTGCCTCGCCCCCCAAAATTCAGATCGCGTTCTGACAAGCCGAGACATGGCACGTCCCGTGTTTACACCATCGTGCATGCAAACGCACGATCAGCTGCGCCGATCAGGTGGCACGACCGCAGTCTCGATCATCCGTTGATCCAGAGAACGGGCGCCTGCGGACGTACTGTGCCGCAGCGCGACATGACCGGTTGGTCAAAATTGCTCGTAAATTTAACGAAACGAGCTGATGCCGCCCGCGGGACACGCAAGCTCGCCCATCGAATGGCGATGTCAACGCCCCTGACACATAGGACCAGTCGGCCGATACGGCCAAGCTCAGTCCGGCGCGCGCAGCCGATAGCCGATGCCGGTCTCGGTCAATACGAATTGCGGGCGCTCGGGATCGGCCTCGATCTTCTGCCTCAGTTGGCGCACATAGACGCGCAGATATTGCGCGTCGGTCAATTCGTCCCACAGCTCCTTGAGCAGGAAGCGGTGCGTCAGCACCTTGCCGGCGTGTTGCACCAGGACGCGGAGCAGATCGTATTCCTTGGGCGACAGCTTGATCTCGCGCTCGCCGACCTTGACGATGCGGCGGACGAGATCGACGGAGAGATCGCCGGAGCGGAACACCGGACGCTCGCCCTGCACCTGCAACTGATGCCGCAACGCCGCGCGCAGCCGCGCCAGCAATTCATCCATGCCGAACGGCTTGGTGATGTAGTCGTCGGCGCCGAGATCGAGCGCCTGGACCTTGCCCGCCTCGTCGCCGCGGCTGGACAGCACCACGACCGGCACAGCCTCGTTGCGGCCACGGATGGTACGCAGCAGCTCGAGCCCGTCGATGTCGGGCAGGCCAAGGTCGAGAATGATCAGCGCCGGCTCCTGGCCCAACAGATCCAGCGCAATCCTGCCGTTCGAGGCTTCGAGAATCTCGTAGCCCTGCGTGGTCAGGCCCATCCGCAGCAGCTTGCGGATCGGCGGCTCGTCGTCGATCACGAGCACCTTGATCGGAGCGCCGGTCATGCGGCCGTATCCAGCGGTCTGGCCTGCGCCGGCACCGGCAGGCGGATGGTGAGGACCGCGCCGCGCCGATCGGTGCGGTTGCCGGCGAAGATGCGGCCATGCATCGCCTCGATGAAGCCGCGCGAGATCGCGAGCCCCAGCCCCGTGCCGGGCCGCACCTGGTCGCCCTTCTGCACGCGATAGAACTTGTCGAACACGTGCTCGACCTCCGCGGCGGGAATGCCGTCGCCTTCGTCACGGATCTCGAGCACGACCCAGTTGTTGTCGCGGGCCGCACGGATCGCGATCGAGGTCTCGGGAGGCGCATATTTGGCGGCGTTGTCGAGCAGATTGAACAGCACCTGCTCGAACAGCACCGCGTCGACCTCGACCATCGGCAGATCGGGCGCCAGCTCCAGCGAGACATGATGACCGGCGAGGATCTTGCTCGCGCGCCGAAGCGCGCTGCCGACGATCTCGCCGACGTCGTGGAGCGCGGCGTTCGGCACGATCGCGCCCGATTCCAGCTTGGTCATGTCCAGGAGATTGGCGATGAAGCGGTTGAGCCGCTCGGATTCGTCGATGACGGTGGCGAGCAGGTCGAGCTTCTCCTTGTCGGACAGCCTGGCGGCCAGATCGCGCATCGTCGAAGCCGCGCCGAGCACGGAGGCGAGCGGCGTCTTCAGATCGTGCGAGATCGACGTCAACAGCGCCGAACGCAGCCGGTCCTGCTCCATGGTGCGCTTGACCTTGTCCATGTCCTCGACCAGCAGCACGCGCTCGATCGCGAGCGCCCCCTGGTCGACCAGGGCATCGAGCAGCCGGCGCTGGTCCGGCGTCAGCAGCGGCCCGGTGCGATCGTCGTCGATGCCAATGACACCGATCGAGCCGCGCCCGGTGCGCATCGGCAGGAACAGGCGCTTCGCGCCGGGCAGCGTGTCGGAGCCGCGGCCCGCTGCGCGGTCGTTGCTCCAGGCCCAGCTCGCAGCGGCGAGGTCGGCGTCGTCGAGCTGATCCTCCGGCGGATAGCCGGTCATGACCGTGAGCTTGCCGTCCTGCGGCAGCAGCAGCACGACCCGCACCTTCAGCATCAACGCCGCCTGATAGGCCGTCGCCCACAGCACGTCGTCGAGGGTCGCGGTGCCCGCGAGCTTGCGGCTGAAGGCGTAGAGCTGCTCGGTGGTCCGGATGCGCTGGGTGGCCGAATCCGCCTGAACGCGCACGCGCGCGGCGACGTTGGACACCAGGATGGCGATCAGCATGAAGAAGAAGAACGCGCCGATGTTGGTCGGATCGGTGATCGTGAACGTATACAGCGGCGGCAGGAAGAAGAAGTTGTAGCAGAGCGAGGCGGCGAGGCTCGCCAGCAGCGACGGCCCAAGACCGTAACGCGCGGCGACGCCGACCACGGCGGTCAGGAACACCAGATCGACGTTCTCGATACCGAAGAAGGGCTGGATGAGCTCGGCGAGGCCGAGGCCGACAGCCGTGATCAGCAGCGCCATCAGATAGGGCTTTGGCCGCAGCGGCTCGCTGCGCGGGCGCGTCTGCACCGACGGGCTCGGCGTGTCCGGCGCCTCCTCGCCGGCGATCACGTGGATGCTGATGTTGCCGGCGCGCCTGACGAGGTCATGCACCACCGAGCCCCTGATGATCTCGAACAGGCGCGAGCGGCTCGACTTGCCGATGATGATCTGGGTGACGTTGTTGGCCTGCGCGAAGCTGATGAGGTCATCCGCGATGCGCCGGCCGACGCCCGGAATCGTCAGCGCCTCGCCGCCGAGGGTCTCGGCCAGCCGCAGCGTATCTGCGAGCCGGTCGCGCTGCTTGTCGGTGAGCTGCAGGTTGCGCCGGGTCTCGATGGTAACGGCGGTCCACGGCGCGTGGACACGGTCGGCGAGCCGCTTGGTGTAGCGCACCAGCCCTGTCGCCCGCGGATCCTCCGACACGCAGACGAGGATCCGCTCGCCGGCCGCCCAGGGCCCGGCGATGGCATTGGCCTGCATGTGGGTGAGCAGTTGCTCGTCGACGCGCTCGGCCGTCCGGCGCAGCGCGAGCTCGCGCAGCGCGGTCAGATTGCCAGGCGAGAAATAATGCTCCAGCGCGCGCTCGGCCTGTTTGGGGACATAGACCTTGCCCTCCTTCAGCCGCTGGATCAGATCGTCGGGCGTGAGGTCGATCAGCTCGATGGCGTCGGCGCGGTCGAGGATCGAGTCCGGGACGGTTTCGCGTACGCGCACATGAGTGATCTGGGCGACGACGTCGTTGAGGCTCTCGATGTGCTGGACGTTGACCGCGGTGTAGACATCGATGCCGTGCGACAGCAGCTCCTCGACGTCGAGATAGCGCTTGGGGTGGCGGCTGCCGGCGGCATTGGTGTGCGCAAGCTCGTCGACGATCGCGAGCTTGGGGCGGCGCGCGATCACGGCATCCAGATCCATCTCCTCGACGATCTGGTCCTTGTAGGAAATATGTTTGCGCGGGACGACCTCCAGGCCGCGCACCAGCGCCTCGGTCTCGGCGCGGCCATGGGTCTCGACGAAGCCGATCACGACGTCGACGCCGGCCCTCAGCTTGGCATGCGCGCTCGACAGCATCTCATAGGTCTTGCCGACGCCGGGGGCCGCGCCGACGAAGATCTTGAGCTTGCCGGCAGGACTGTCCTCCCGCCGGGCCGCTTCGAGCAGGGCTTCCGGCGAGGGACGTTGGTCAGGATCGCGGCGTTGACTGGCCATGCGGCATTATAGACGGAGGGACCTCGGCGCCAAGGCCAAGACCTTCAAGGCCAAGACCTTCAGGGCGTCACTGCGGTTTGGCAGCGTCGAGTGCCAGATTGAGCGCAAGCACGTTAACGCGGGGTTCGCCGAGCAGCCCGAGCAGACGGCCCTGGGTCTGCCGGGCGATCACGGCCTGGACGCTTGCCTCCGGCAAGCCGCGCGCCTTGGCCACCCGCGGCACCTGGAACAGCGCTGCCTCCGGCGAGATGTCCGGATCGAGCCCGCTCGCCGAGGTCGTCACCAGATCGACCGGCACGGCCTGCGCGGGATTCTCCGCCTTCAGCTTGTCGACGTCCTCCTTGACGCGGTCGGCCAGCGCCTTGCTGGTGGGGCCGAGATTGGAGCCGGACGAGTTGGCAGCGTTGTAGGGCGCCGAGACCGTCTTGGTGGAGTCGTTCGGATCGGCTGCCGAGGTCGCCGACGGACGGCCGTGGAAATATTTGTCGTCCTTGAACTCCTGGCCGATCAGCGCCGAGCCGATCACCTGGCCGTTGCGCGTGATCAGGCTGCCTTCGGCCTGCGCCGGAAAGATGGTGCCGGCGACGACGGTCATGGCGAGCGGGTAGAGCAGCCCGGTGATAAGGGTCAGCGCGAGCAGGATGAAAATGGCGGGACGGATTTCTTTGAGCATTGTGGTGTCTCCTGTTTCTCTCCCGTCATTGCGAGCGAAGCGAAGCAATCCAGAGTCTTCAAGCCGTGATAGTCTGGATTGCTTCGTCGCTTCGCTCCTCGCAATGACAGCGGTTGTGGTGTCAAGCCAAATGCAAGGCGGTCACGATCAGGTCGATCGCCTTGATGCCGATGAAGGGGATGATGATGCCGCCCAGGCCGTAGATCATCAGGTTGCGGCCGAGCAGCGCGCCGGCACCGATCGCCCGATACGCGACGCCCTTCAGCGCCAGTGGGATCAGCGCGATGATGATCAGCGCGTTGAAGATGATCGCGGACAGGATCGCGCTCTGCGGGCTCGCGAGGTTCATGACGTTCAGCACGTTGAGCTGCGGGTAGAACGCCAGGAACATCGCCGGGATGATCGCGAAATATTTGGCGACGTCATTGGCGATCGAGAACGTCGTCAGCGCGCCGCGCGTCATCAACAGCTGCTTGCCGATCTCCACCACCTCGATCAGCTTGGTCGGGTTGGAGTCGAGATCGACCATGTTGCCGGCCTCGCGCGCGGCCTGCGTGCCGGTGTTCATGGCGACGCCGACGTCGGCCTGCGCCAGCGCCGGCGCGTCATTGGTGCCGTCGCCGCACATCGCCACCAGCTTGCCCTTGGCCTGCTCGTCGCGGATCAGCCTGAGCTTGTCCTCGGGCGTGGCCTGCGCCAGGAAATCGTCGACGCCGGCTTCGGCGGCGATCGCCGCCGCCGTCATCGGGTTGTCGCCGGTGATCATGATGGTGCGGATGCCCATCCGGCGCAGCTCGGCGAAACGCTCGCGGATGCCGCCCTTCACGATGTCCTTGAGCTGGACGACGCCGAGCAGGCGCCCGTCCCTGGCGACCGCGAGCGGCGTGCCGCCGGATTTGGCGATGTCGTCGGAGATTGCACGGATCTCGCGGACAAGCTCGCTCTCGACCGGCTGGACCGCGCGCACCGTGTTGCCGGAGACGGGCTGGGTCGGGCCGCCGCCGATGGCGTTGAGGATGGCGTCGACCGCACCCTTGCGCACCGAGGAGCCGCCGGCATCGACGCCGCTCATGCGGGTCTGCGCCGTGAACGGCACGAAAGTGGCGCCGAGCTCGGCCATGTCGCGGCCGCGGATGCCGTATTTGTCCTTCGCCAGCACCACGATCGAGCGGCCCTCCGGTGTCTCGTCGGCGAGCGATGCGAGCTGCGCCGCGTCGGCGAGCTCCTGCTCGCTGATGCCCCTGACGGGACGGAACGCAGTCGCCTGGCGATTGCCGAGCGTGATGGTGCCGGTCTTGTCGAGCAGGAGCGTATCGACGTCGCCGGCGGCCTCGACCGCACGGCCGGACATCGCCAGCACGTTGAAGCGCACCAGGCGGTCCATGCCGGCGATACCGATTGCCGACAGCAGCGCGCCGATCGTGGTCGGGATCAGGGTCACGAACAGCGCCACCAGCACCACCACCGAGATCGAGCCGCCGGCATAGGCCGCGTAGCTCGGGATCGTCACGGTCGCGAACACGAAGATGATGGTGAGGCCGGCGAGCAGGATGTTGAGCGCAATCTCGTTCGGCGTCTTCTGCCGCTCCGCACCTTCGACCAGCTTGATCATGCGGTCGATGAACGTCGAGCCTTGCGCCGCCGTGATCTTGACGCGGATCCAGTCCGACAGGACCTGGGTGCCGCCGGTCACCGCCGAGCGGTCGCCGCCGGATTCGCGGATGACGGGAGCGGACTCGCCGGTGATGGCGGCCTCGTTGACCGAGGCGACGCCTTCGATCACCTCGCCGTCGGAGGGAATGGTGTCGCCGGCCTCGACCAGCACGATGTCGCCGACCTTCAGGCTGGTGCCGGGCACGAGCTTGTAGGTGTGATCGGCCGGGCTCGCGCCCGTCAGCAGCTTGGCCTGGCTCTCGGTGCGCGTCTTGCGCAGCGAATCCGCCTGCGCCTTGCCGCGGCCTTCGGCGACGGCTTCGGCGAAGTTGGCGAACAGCACGGTGAACCACAGCCAGAGAATGATCTGGAAGGTGAAGCCGAGGTTCGCTCCGCCGGTGACGACGTCGCGCAGGAAGATCACCGTGGTGAGCGCGGCGACGACCTCGACGACGAACATCACGGGGTTCCTGATCATCAGCCGCGGGTCGAGCTTGACGAGCGCCGCCTTGATGGCCGGCAGCACGATCTTCGGGTCGAGCATCGTCGACATCGACGAGCGCTTCTGCAGTTTCATGGTGTCCATGGAGGTTGCTCCGAGATCAAAACACGGTGCCGGCGGTCATCGCGAGGTGCTCGACGATCGGACCGAGGGCCAGTGCGGGGAAGAAGGTGAGGCCGCCGATGATCAGGATGACGCCGACGACGAGACCGACGAACAGGCCGCCGGTGGTCGGGAACGTGCCGGCCGAAGGCGGGATCGACTTCTTCTGCGCGAGCGAGCCCGCGATCGCCATCGCCGGGATGATCATGAAGAAGCGGCCGACGAACATCGAGGACGCGAGCGTGAGGTTGTAGAAGAAGGTGTTGCCGGTGAGGCCGCCGAAGGCCGAGCCGTTATTGGCGGTCGCGGAGGTGTAGGCATAGAGCACCTCGGTGAAGCCGTGCGGACCGGCATTGGCCATCGAGGCGACGGCCGAGGGCAGCACCACGGCGACCGCGGTCCAGCCGAGATACATCAGCGGCAGCACCAAGATTGCCAGCATCGCCATCTTGACCTCGCGGGCCTCGATCTTCTTGCCGACATATTCCGGCGTGCGCCCGACCATCAGGCCGGCGACGAAGATCGCGAGCACGACGAACAGCAGCATGCCGTAGAGGCCGGCGCCGACGCCACCGACGATGATCTCGCCGAGCTGCATGTTGATGAGCGGGATCATGCCGCCGAGCGCGGTGAAGCTATCATGCATGGCGTTGACGGCGCCGCAGGACGCCGCCGTGGTGATCACGGCGAACAGCGACGAGGCGACGATGCCGAAGCGGACCTCCTTGCCCTCCATGTTGCCGCCGGTCAGGCCCAGCGCGTTCAACGTGGTCGTACCGTTGGCCTCGGCCCAGTAGGTGATAGCGACGCCGGCGATGAACAGGACGCCCATCACGGCGAGGATCGCCCAGCCCTGGCGCTGATTGCCGACCATGCGGCCGAACACGTTGGTGAGGCCGGCACCGAGCGCGAAGATCGAGAGCATCTGGATGAAGTTCGACAGCGCGTTCGGGTTCTCGAACGGATGCGCGGCGTTGGCATTGAAGAAGCCGCCGCCATTGGTGCCGAGCATCTTGATCGCGACCTGCGAGGCCACCGGGCCGACCGCGATGGTCTGCTTCGCCCCTTCCAGCGTGGTCGCCTCGACATAGGGCCCGAGCGTCTGCGGGATGCCCTGCCAGACCAGGAACAGCGTGTAGACGATGCACAGCGGCAGCAGCACATAGAGCGTGCATCTGACGACATCGACCCAGAAATTGCCGACGGTCCGCGCCGAGGCGCGTGAGAAGCCGCGGATCAGCGCGATCGCGAGCACGATGCCGGTTGCGGCCGACAGGAAGTTCTGGTGCGTCAGGCCGAGCATCTGCACGAGATAGGAGACCGTGCTCTCGCCGCCGTAGTTCTGCCAGTTGGTGTTGGTCAGAAAGCTGATCGCGGTGTTGAACGACAGATCCTCAGCCACCGCGGACTGTCCGGCGGGGTTGAACGGCAGCACGGCCTGCAGCCGCATGACGCCGTAGATGATCAGGAAGCCGCCGACATGGAACAGCAGCATCGCGACCGTGTAGGTCAGCCAATGCTGCTCGCGGCGCTCGTCGACGCCGCCGGCCCAGTAGATCGCGGACTCCACGGGCCGCAGCACCGGCGACAGGAAGGTGCGCTCGCCATTGAAGACGCGCGTCATGTACCAGCCGAGCGGCTTGGCGAGCGCGACGATGACGGCGCAGTAGAGCAGGATCTGGATCCAGCCGATCACAGTCATGGGATGTGTCCTTGAAGGTGCGAGAGCCGGCGGTCAGAACCGCTCGGGCCGCAACAGCGCGTAGGTGAGATAGATCAGAAGGCCGAGCGACACGGCGCCGGCGAGCGAATAGTCAAAGATCATGGCGCGTCTCCTAGAGTCGCTCGCAGGCATAGGTATAGCCGATCGCCAAGGCGAAGAAGCCGGCGGCCAGCGCCAGCATCAGGATGTCAAGCATGGTGTGCTCCTCATGCGCGCGAAAGACGCGCAATGCGTGGAGCGGCCGCGAGCGCCGGTGCAGCCACGGTCCGTTCCATGGCGGACAGATGGCATCGGGCCTCGTAGGTTTTCGAGACGGCACCACCGGCTGAGTTATAGGAATCTCATAAAGACCGCGGCATTCCCCGGGCAAAATCGCGCGGCTGCGGGCCTCGTCCGCATATGAGCGGCCGCACGGCGGAGGCGTCTTTATGCGCCGCTTATTTCTCTCAGCCCCCGCCCCTCTCGCATTCCTACGGCGCCGTCGGCCACATTGCCGGTCAGGGCCCACCGGGCCAACGCTCACTGACGACGGGAGGCCAGCATGGCTGCCTTGACGACACGACCGGATGTGCCGGAGCCGGCACAGATCGCGCAGACCACCACGGCGATGCTGGCGGCTTTGCTTGACGACGACGAGGGAGTCTCACCCTTGTCGGCGCGCGGGCGGCGCCGGCTGCGGATCGCACGATTCCTGGAGGTCGAGGCGCGGATCGATGCCGCGCTCGAGCTGATCGCGCTGCAACTGCCGCGATGGCAGCTCCGCCGCATCGCCTATGATGACGGCGAATGGCACTGCGCATTGTCGCAACAGCGCGAATTGCCGGACTGGCTCGATCGTTGCGCTGAAGCCCGCCACAGCGATCTCGCCCTCGCCATTCTCCACGCCGCGGCCGAAGCCCGCCGTCTCGAGCCGAGCGTCTCGCAGCCTGACGCAAGGCGCGGCATCACGACGGAGCCGGCGGTCGCCGACCTGCTCTGCTGCGACAATTTCTGAGCCGCCGTCATTGCCGCGATGTTGCTTTCCGCTGACAAGGCCACGGAGCTTCCGGCCGCCAGGGTGCTGCTTCGATTTCTGCTACGAATGTTGGTCCTCATCCTGTTCGCCGCGTTCGGCAGCATCGGCTTCGGTCTCAGCCTCGCTGCCCTGCTCTGGATGACGACGATCCTGTGTGCCGTGCTCGCGACGCTGCGCCGGGAGCGCGTGTTCGCCGCGAGCCTGAACCATTGGGACGAGATGATCGGCTACACCGCGCTCTATTGCGCGGTGATGGCGCTGATCCAGCCGTCCGGAAACTAAGCGCCCTTACACCGCTCTTATGCGATCGCACGCGGCGCCATCTCGAATTCCTACCCCTCGCCTTCGATATTGCCGACCATGAGCGCCGATCGTTCCGACCGGCCTGCTCACACCACAGCAAGGATCACACCCGTGAAAAGTCTCGAACCCCCATCGTGCAGCATGCCGGCCCCCGCGCTCGTCTTCATCGGCAAGAACGGCCGTGGCCAGTGGGTCGCCCAGGAGCAGAATGGGCTCTATGGCGGCCTGTTCGTGAGCCGTGCCGAGGCGATGAAATATGCGCTGTTCGAGAACGGCCACCACCCGGAAACCATCGTCGAGCTCGCGCGCACGATCGAGCTCGATGCCGATGGCCGGCTTGCTCCGATCGGTCTGCTGTTCGCGAGCGGAAGGCGACCGGTCGCATGAGCGATGCGCTCAGGATGCAGCCTGGATCGGCCGCACGCTGGCTCGCCGGCACCATCGCGGACATTCCAACCCCGTTCGATGCCAATGGTGCGCTCGACCGCCCGGCGCTCGCCAGACTGTGCGAGCGGCAGATCGAAGCGGGCGCCAGCGCGATCCTGGTCTGCGAGACCGCAGGCGAAGCATCTACGCTCACCGCGGCAGAGCGCGAACAGGTCATTCGCACGGCAGTGACGGCGGCCGCCAATAGGGTCCACGTCATCGCCGGAGCAGGATCCAACGCGACGCTCCAGGCCGTGCAGAACACCCGCCAGGCGGCAGCCGCCGGCGCGGACGCGATCATGTCGGTGGTCCCTTACTACAACCGACCTACGGCAGAGGGAATCTACGCGCATTTCCGCGCCGTCGGCGACGCGACGGCGCTGCCGGTCATTCTGCACGATTGCCCGTCGCGCACGGGACGCGCACTGCCCGACGATACACTGGTGCGCCTTGCGCGGTGGGCGCAATTCGTCGGCCTGCGTGACGGCACCGGCGATATCGCACGGACCGTACATCTGCGATCGCGGCTTCCGGTCGGCTTCCGCCTGCTGTCAGGCGACGATGCGACGGCGGTGCCGTTCGCAGCCGCCGGAGGCGACGGCAACATCTCGCTGGTGGCCAACGTCGCACCGCAGCTCTGCGGCGCGCTTTTCGCCTATTGTCAGCGCGCCCGCTGGCGCGCTGCGCGACGGCTGCATCATCAGTTGCTGCCGCTGATCGAGGCATTCAGCCGCGATACGCCGGCCGCAGTCAAATACGCGCTCAGTCTCCAGGGGCTCATCGCCGCCGGCGTTCGTCTGCCATTGACAGCTTTGGACTCTCCCACGATGGCAGCCGTCATGCAGGCCATGACGCTGCTCAGCGCTCACACCGCAGCCGCGTCACGGAGGCAGGAGGTCCGGTGTTGAGAGGGCCCACCGCGCGGTGCCGCGAGGACCGATCGTTCAGAAGCTCCCTTTGTCGTCAACAATCTGCGGCGACCGCGGCCGGACTCTCGCATCACCCGGCGGCGACGGAGACGCCACGGAACTGCGCCGACAGAGCAGCTCGTTGCGCAAGCGCCGCAGCTTGGCCGCGGCGATCGCGGCATGAATGGTCCTGAAGATGCCGCGCAGCGTCTTGATTGGATGCGGCCGCCGGATGGCTCTCAGGCCGATAGCGCCGCGGGCTTCGCGAAACAGGTCAACCGCGCTCATGTCCATTCTCCGTCGGGCCGGCGCCAGATCCGGCCGGCAAGGCGGAAGATGGAGCCCAGCAGCGTAGGAATGCGAGAGAGGCCGAATTCGTCTCGTATAGGAAATCAATAAGTGCAAGGAGGCTCGGCGCTTTCGCGGTAAGCGAGCTTCCACCTAGCGGCCGCGCAGCACCGCGCAAAAAAAAGGGGCGGCCGATCCGGCCGCCCCTTTTGTATCGTCGTCGATCGGTCAGAAGATCTTGACCGCGCTTTCCAACGTCTTCCAGACGCCCCAGGCCAGCGGCACGCCGACGAAGGCCCAGAACAGGGCGGCCTTGACGTCGAGGCCGCCCTTGCCGATGCCGAACGACCCATGCTGGATCGCCGACTCGTTCTTGGCGAGCTCCGCCTGGTACTTCGCGACTTCGTCCGCGCTCATGTTCCACTTGTCATCGACGGGCTTGATCAGGAAGTTGCAGATCAGGCCGGCGAGCAGCATGGCGCAGAGAATATACATCGTCGTGTTGTACAGCTGGTCGCGCGGCACGCCGGCGGCGAGCTGGAACTCGCGGATGTAGTTGACGACCACCGGACCGATGATGCCGGCCGTCGCCCACGCGGTCAGCAGCCGGCCGTGGATGGCACCGACGAACTGGGTGCCGAACAGGTCGGCCAGATAGGCAGGTACGGTCGCGAAGCCGCCGCCGTACATCGAGAGGATGATGGCGAAGGCCCCCACGAAGAGCAGCTTGGACCCCATCGCTGCGAAGGTCGGCGCCAGCGCATAGAGCACGATGCCGATCAGGAAGAAGCAGTAATAGGTGTTCTTGCGGCCGATGTGATCCGAAAGCGACGCCCAGAAGAAGCGGCCGCCGATGTTGAACAACGACAACAGGCCGGCAAAGCCTGCCGCGATGCCCGCGATCGCGGCCTTCTGGCCGGCGTCGAGCTGGTTGAAGCTGACGTCAGGCAGACCGATCAGCTTGCCGGCGAAGATCTCCTGCAGCATCGGCGAGGCCATGCCGATCACGCCGATGCCTGCCGACACGTTCAAGCAGAGCACCCACCAGACCAGCCAGAACTGCGGAGTCTTGTGCGCGTTGTCGAGATGCACATGGTGCTCCGAGATCATTGCCTTCTTGACCGCAGGCGGCGTCCAGCCTTCGGGCTGCCAGCCGACCGGAGCGACGCGATAGGCAAAGGCACCGATCATCATGAAGACGAAGTAGATCACGCCCATCGTGACGAACGTCTCCCAGACACCCACCGAGGTCGGGGTCTTGAAGTAGTTCATCAGCAGGTTGGCGAGCGGAGCACCGATCATCGCGCCGCCGCCGAAGCCCATGATGGCCATGCCGGTCGCCATGCCGCGCCGGTCCGGAAACCATTTCACCAGGGTCGACACCGGCGAGATGTAGCCGAGGCCGAGGCCGATGCCGCCGATGACGCCGGCGCCGACCCACATCATCCAGAGCTGGTGCACATAGATGCCAAGCGCTGCGATCAGCAGGCCGCCACCCCAGCAGCAGGCCGCAACGGCACCCGCCTTGCGCGGTCCGGCCCGCTCGAGCCAGCCACCCCAGACCGCCGCGGAGCCACCCAGCAGTACGAAGAACAGGGTGTACATCCAGCCAAGGCTTGCGACCTTCCAGTCGCAGGTCGTCGTGAACAGCTCCTGCACCAGGGTCATGTCCGGGCAGGCCTGGGTCTTGGTCACGCCGATCGCGCGCGACAGCGGCAGCCAGAACACCGAGAAGCCATACGCCATGCCGATGCACAGATGGATGCACAGCGCAGCCGGAGGAACCAGCCAGCGGTTGAACCCCGCCTTGGCGACCGTGTGCTCACGATCGAAGATCCCCGCTTGCGAGCCCGGGAGCGTGCCCGCGCTTTCAATGGTAGCCATGCATTCCTCCCCTACGGACTCCCGTCCAACGCAACAACGTCATGTTCTGTCCCCTTGATCAGAATCAATACGCCCACTCACCCCGCCCGCTATCGCGTACCAGAGCAGTCCCGCAACGCACAAACGCTCATCATTGGCTCGATGCGCATAACACCCCACCCGAGACGTTATGCCCTCACCATCTTTGTGCCGCTGTTCTGCCTGGCCCGCTCCCCAGCGGGCATGACTCGTCTCCCGCAACCTCCGCGGAAGCGTCTCAATTGGTGCAGAACTGAGGCAAATTGTCGATAGTAAAATGGTAATAATCGGTCGATCTTCGTGGATTGATCGCACTGCAGCGGGAATGTGTTGCTAACAAACACACAAATTCACGTGCAACCAACGCGACCGCCACTCACGGCTGTAGCCACATTGCTCTCGATTACTTTCCGGACGCGTCACGACCATTCCTGATGGAATCAACTAATGAGATGTCCGGGCGATCAGCGACGGGACACGGCTTAAGGCCGCATGCGCGCGCTCGCGGAAACGTGAAGACGAAGCAACTTGTCCTTGCCTGGCAACAGCGTCGCAAGCCTGGACTGAGAACGCGGCATTGTTGTGAGCTCGGGTTGACGCCGCTGCGACGATAGGAAGCAGCACGATCCCTTGACACATCGATGCGTCGAGATCGCACCCGCGAACTACGTAGTTCGAGCAACCTGCAGCAGAGGATGTTCACCGCCGCACGGGTCATCCGGCCGGTCCCGCCACCTTCTCGATCCGAAACAGAATGCCGCGCTCGGTGCGATCGACACTCTCCACCCGATCTCCGGTCTCCCGTACCAGATTCGGGATGTCGATCACCGCAAGCGGGTCGGTACAGCAGACTTCGAGCCGCTCTCCCGCCTTGAGCGTCCGTAATGCCTTCCGGGTCTTCAGCACCGGCAGTGGGCACTTCAGGCCCGTCAGATCCAACCTCGTCATCATCATGTGCGCGACCATGGCCAAGCGGTTCCGGCACGTCAACCGGGCCGCACCATCACGGGAACCCTGAACTGGGTTCCTGGGATGCCAGAGGAACACTGACGTTGCGAACTCGCGCGAGTTCCATCACGGAACACCAAGTTTGTCGCACAACGCCAGAACGTCCGCCAGCGGCATCGCCAGATGGTGGACGAGCGCCGCGATCGCCGGGATATCGTCGAGATGAACGCGCGGCAGCGCGGTCTCGACATCGCCGTCGCTGGCGAGCCCGACGATGCCTGGATCATCGGGAAACAGCAGCGGCTTGCCGTTGGCTGTGCGATGCACCTCGATGCGGCGATGCGGCCCGGCCTTGTAGCCTTCGATGACGACCAGATCGACGGGAGACAACTTCGCCAGAAGCTCCGCGAGTGCCGGCTCCCTTGCGCCGCGCAGCTCGTGCATCAGCGCCCAGCGCGTGCCCGACGCGACGAGGACCTCCTCGGCGCCAGCCTCGCGATGCCGCCACGAATCCTTGCCGGGAACGTCGACGTCGAACTTGTGATGGGCATGCTTGATCACCGAGACGCGCAGTCCCTGCCCCTTGAGATGAGGAATCAGCCGCGTCAGCAGCGTGGTCTTGCCGGCGCCGCTCCAGCCGGCGAGGCCGATGACTTTCATCGCGGTCTCCAGAAGAGCCCCGGCGCTTTCGCACAGCCAGGAGCGCGGAATCGATCGATGGCCCGAAGGCCGGGTGGAACGCCATGTCCACGCTTCGCGCTGTCATGCCAGCAGCCCCGCGGACCAGGCAAGGCCCGTAAGCGAGGGGCATGCCGGTGCGTGCGGCCGCCCCGCAGACTCAAATGGTGGATCGTGCGCGCCAACGCTGACGCCCTGGCAGCAGTCGTGGTAACGAACCCGCGATGACAGCCATGACCTCGACTTCGATCCCCGGCGTGCTGCTCGCCGGCGGTCGCGCGCAGCGGATGGGCGGCGGCGACAAGCCGTTGCGCATGGTCGACGGCCGCACCATCCTGGAGCGCGTGATCGCGCGGCTGGCGCCGCAGTGCAGCCGGCTGATCCTCAATGCCAATGGCGACCCCGCGCGCTTCGCAGGCAACGGCCTGACAGTCGTGCCGGATGGTGTCGTCGGCTTTCCGGGCCCGCTCGCCGGCATTCTCGCCGGCCTCGACTGGGTTGCGGCGCACATGCCGGAGGCGCGGTGGATGCTGAGCGCCGCCGGCGACTGTCCATTCCTGCCGCGTGATCTGGTCGTACGGCTGGCGACAGCGCGGGCGGCGGAGCAGGCCGAACTGGCGTTGGCGGCGTCCGGCGGACAGATCCACCCAGTGATCGGGCTGTGGCCGGTCGGGCTGCGCGAGGACCTCCGCCACGCCCTGGTCGCGGAGGACATCCGGAAGGTCACCCGCTTCACGGCGCGCTACAAGGTCGCGACCGTGAGCTGGCCGTCGGTTCCGCTGGATCCGTTCTTCAATGCCAATACCGCGCTCGACCTCGCCGAGGCGGAGCGGCTCGCAGCTCTCGAGGATTGAGGACGCCTGATGGACGCGACAACCATGGTCCGCCGCGCCGTGCTCGCCGTTGCCGTGCTCAATCTCGGATATTTCGGCATCGAGTTCGCCGTGGCGTTGGCGATCGGCTCGGTGTCGCTGTTCGCGGACAGCGTCGACTTTCTGGAAGATGCCTCGGTCAACATCCTGATTGCGCTGGCGCTGCGCTGGAGCCCGCCGCGGCGGGCGCTGCTCGGCAAGGTGCTGGCGCTGATCCTCCTGGCGCCGGCGATCGCCGGACTGTGGACCGCCGGGGAGAAGTTCTTCACGCCGATCGTGCCCGCGCCGCTGCCGCTCACCGTGACCGGCCTCGGCGCGCTGATCGTCAATCTCGGCTGCGCGCTGATCCTGGCGCGGGTCAGGGACCACCGGGGCAGCCTGACCCGCGCCGCCTTCCTGTCCGCACGCAACGACGCCTTCGCCAACATCGCGATCATCGCGGTCGGTCTCGTGACCGCCTTTGTGTGGCCCTCGATCTGGCCCGACCTGATCGTGGGCGTCGGCATCGCACTGATGAACGCCGACGCCGCACGCGAGGTGTGGGAGGCTGCGCACGAGGAGCAAAAGACCGCCAAGGCCTGAACGGCCGAGGAGCCTGCGCGCGTGCACGACGACCTCGCTGCTTGCGGCGTTGCAGCGCACAGGATCGCTCCACCGCTCCGCCGTCCGGCACGATTGACGGCCGCCCTGGATTGATTGCAGATAGGCGGACCGGCCGGCAGAGCCGGAACAAACAACGGCATCATGCCGGTATCGGTGGAGGACTGATTGCAACTCAGCTGTTTGAAGCGGGCGGCGTGGGCCGCAGCCGCGCTGCTGGTCACGACCGCCGCGCAGGCCGAGATCTCCGACAACGTCGTCAAGATCGGCGTGCTCAGCGACATGAACGGCCCGGCCTCGACGCCGACCGGACAGGGGTCCGTCACCGCGGCGCAGATGGCGGTCGATGATTTCGGCGGCAAGGTTCTGGACAAGCCGATCAGCGTCATCGTCGGTGATCATCAGCTCAAGCCCGACATCGGCGCGGCGATCGCGCGCCGCTGGTACGACACCGAGCAGGTCGATCTCATCGTCGACGTGCCGGTCTCCGCGGTGGGCCTCGCCGTGCAGACCATCGCCACCGAGAAGAAGAAGCTGTTCATCACCCAGTCGACCGGTTCCGCCGATTTCCACGGCAAGTTCTGCTCGCCCTACGCGATGCAATGGGTGTTCGACACCCGCGCACTCGCCACCGGCACGGCGAAGGAGGTCGTCAAGCGCGGCGGCGACAGCTGGTTCTTCATCACCGACGACTACGCCTTCGGCCATTCGCTGGAGCGCGACGCGTCGAGCGTCGTCACCGCCAATGGCGGCAAGGTCGTGGGCGCGGTGCGGCCGCCATTCGCGACGCCGGATCTGTCGTCCTTCATCCTGCAGGCGCAGGCTTCCAAGGCCAAGATCATCGGCATCGCCGCGGGCCCGCCCAACAACATGAACGAGATCAAGACCGCATCCGAGTTCGGCCTGCTCAAGGGCGGACAGCAGATGGCGGCTTTGCTCGCGCTGGTCACCGACATCCATTCGCTCGGCCTGCCGGCGGCGCAGGGGCTCTTGCTCACCACCTCGTTCTACTGGGACATGGACGACAAGACGCGGGAATGGTCGAAGCGCTATTTCGCCAAGATGAACCGGATGCCGACGATGTGGCAGGCCGGCGTCTATTCCGCAGTCATGCACTATCTCAACGCCATCAAGGCGGCGGGCAGCGACGATCCGCTCGCGGTCGCCGCGAAGATGCGGGACACGCCGGTCGAGGACTTCTTCGCCCGCAACGGCAAGCTGCGCGCCGACAATCTCATGGTGCACGATCTCGTGCTGGCGCAGGTGAAATCGCCGGAGGAGAGCAAATATCCGTGGGACTACTACAAAATCCTCGCGACCATCAAAGGCGATGACGCGTTCGGACCGCCCGATCCGGCGTGTCCCTTGATCAAGAAGTGAGGGCGCCGCAACGATGAAGGCATCGTCCCGTCGAACGCCGGCGTTCGACGGGACGACAGCGGCTCACTTGGCAACGCCAATCTCTTTCAAATATCGCATCACGCCTGGATGGATCAGTGCGAGATCGGGCGCTGCCGCAACGGTGTTGGCGGCCGTGGTCTCGCAGGCCTGCGCCAGCGTCCTGCACAGCGCGGCTTCCGCGCCATGCAGCGTCTTCGCCAGCCGGTAGGCAACGTCGTCGGGCAAGGTCTCGCGCACCAGCACGAAACTCCATGACCCGATCGAATCGATCGCCGCGTCCTGCCCGGCATAGCTGCCGGCGGGCACCGTCAGGGCCTTGAGGAAACCGTGCTTCGCCCTGACCTGCGCGATCTCCTCGGCGGACGGCGCGATGAAGCGGGCACCGCCCGGCGCCTTGGCCATCGCCGCGAAGCCGGGCCAGCCGATGCCGGCGCCCCACAGCGCCGCGGCGCGCCCGTCCTGCACCATGGCCGGGCCGTCGCCAGCACGGTCGAGATAGATCGCCTTGAAGTCCTGGTCCTGCTGCAGGCCGAGCCCGTCGAGCATGTAGCGCGACATGATCGGCAGGCCCGAGCCCTTGGCGCCGAACACCACCGTCTGGCCGACGAGATCGCGGATGCTGCGATAAGGACTGTCGGCGCGCACCACGAACAGGCCCGGGCTGGAAAAGATCGCAGTCAGGATCTTGAGCCGCGTCTTGGGGCGGTCGATGCCCATGAAGGCCTGGTAGGCCGGCTCGCCGGCGACGAGGCCGAGATCGAGCTCACCCTGCTCCAGCAGCGGAATGTTCTCGTTGCTGCCCTTGGTGTTGCGCGTGACGATCGCAAGCCCGGCATCGGCGTCATTCAGGGCCTTGGCGAAGGCATCGCCATAGAGCGGAAAGCCGCCGCCTGGCGTCGCGGTCCCGAGACTGATCGTGAGCTTGCTGATGGCGTTCCCTCCCTGCTGCGCTGCGGCGGCGCTGGACACCAGCGCAACGGCAAGGCCGAGCATTCGCAACGACGTCATGAGCCTGCCTTTCCCTGCCTGCGCGTCCGACACAAGCTTGTATGCAAGCGTGCAGATCTATGGAAGCATGTCGCCAAAGACGACGACAAGAACTTCGGGAGGACGAGATGAAGTGGGCGCGCACGTTCCTGGCCGGCCTGGTGGTCACGGCATGCCTGGCGATACAACCGGCCGCGGCGGCCTACCCCGACCGTCCGATCCGCTGGCTGATCGGCTTTGCACCGGGCGGGCCGGTCGACATCGTCGCGCGCATCATGGCGCAGTGGCTGTCCGATCGGCTCGGCCAGCAGGTGGTGGTCGAGAACCGCACCGGCTCGGGCGGCAACATCGCCGCAGCCGCCGCGATCAACGCGCCGCCGGATGGCTACACGCTGCTGTTCGTCGCGCCCAACAACGCGATCAGCACCTCGCTCTACAAGAAGCTGCCTTACGACTTCATCCGCGACACCGTGCCGGTCGCCAGCATCATGCAGCTCACCAACATGCTGGTGGTCAGCAACGACGTGCCGGCCAAGTCGGTGAAGGAGTTCATTGACTATTGCAAGGCCAACCCCGGCAAGATCGCCTTCGCCTCCTCGGGCAATGGCACCTCGGTGCACATGGCGGCCGAGCTGTTCAAGACGATGACCAAATGCGACATGCTGCACGTGCCCTATCGCGGCTCGGCGCTGGCGTTCCCGGACATCATCTCCAACAAGGTGCAGTTGATCTTCGACAATCTGCCGACGGCGCTGGAGCAGGCGCGCGGCGGCAGCGTGCGCGCGCTCGGCGTCACCTCGCCGCAGCGCTGGCCGACGGTGCCGGACGTCCCGGCGATCGCCGAGACCGTGCCGGGCTACGAATCGGTTGGCTTCTACGGCATCTCGGCGCCCAAGGGCACGCCGCCTGAGATCGTCGAGATTCTCAACAAGGCGGTCGGCGAGGCGCTGAAGGACCCCAAGCTGGTGGCACGGCTCACCGAAACCGGCGGCATCCCGCGCGCGATGACGCCGGCGGAGTTCGGCAAGCTGGTCGTCGACGAGACCGAGAAGTGGCGCAAGGTGGTGGAATTCGCCGGGGTTTCGGTGGACTAGCGTCGCGGCGGGCCGAGACCGGGCCGGCGGCGACGCGCCAAAACGATCCGGTAGCGGCATTGCCGGATGGCTGGCCAGGCTGTAAACGGAGCCCGAACCGTCGTTGGGGTTCCCACGCCGCGCCGGACAGGCCCGCTCCTGCCCGCCGCCAGCAAGACCTCCGCGCCGCGGGGCCTGTAGCTCAATGGTTAGAGCCGACCGCTCATAACGGTCTGGTTGCAGGTTCGAGTCCTGCCGGGCCCACTCGCAAAGTCAATAGTTTACGGCTTGCGGGCCAAGTGCCTCTCCAGGTCAACCACTGTTTCGACCACCGATACGTTCTGCTTGCGGTCCTTTGACGTAATCGCGGCCGCGGCCTCGCGCATGTAATCCGGATGATGATGGCCATATGTGTCGAGCAGTACCTTGACCGACATTCCGAGAAAACCTGAGGCCTGCCAGGGGTCGGCGCGCCTCTGCATGAGCCACGTCGCTGCCGTGTGGCGCAGCGTGTGCGGCGAGATATTCCCCTCCCTCAGCGACAGCCCTGACAGCCGCACCGCGGTCGCAAATCCAGTTTTGACGGATTTGACCGGCTGGCCGTTCCATTCGACGAAGTGCGAACGCACTGCGCCGCGCCGCGTCCAGCGCCGCATGTGCGCCAAAAGCCGTCCTGGTATCGGTACTGGAGGCTTCCGCTTGTTAGTCGCTCGCTTGCCCTCCGCGAGGCGATAGAAGATCCCCCGATCGAGATCGACGAATGACCGGCCTCCGTCGCGCTCAGGCGAAGCCGACGCGATGGCCCCAGCGCGCGTACCAGTGTACAACCCGATCAGCAAGAAACGGGCGATATGGCGCAGCGGCCGCCGGCTCGGAGAATTCCTCCATGCGGCGACTGGCCAACTGCGAGCAAGGAAGTCGTTGCCGGGATGGAGACCTGCTCGGCCCAACGCCGGATGCGGTCAACCTACCTTGCTCATGACGTTGACCAGATCGGCATCGGCAGGCGCGTCGGCAGGAACCAGGGTCGGAGAGGTCGCACGTTGTGGCCGCACGGACTGAGCCGTGGCGACAACGCTCGAGCGGCCGACGATGATGTGGGCGGTGATGACAGCCGGAACGCCGAGCCCGAACGCAATGTGGACCGTGCTGATCCAGGGCCGAAGCGCTTCGGATCCGACGTAGTAGAGCCCGAACGCCGTCGCGATGAGCAGACCATACATCGCGAGGCTGACGATACCGGTCGCTCGATTCTTCCCGGCACGCCACGCGCGCTGGACGTGCACGGGACCGAGCGCCCCAAGCAGCATCAGCGTCACCATTGCAGTTCCGCCATGCATGCTCAGCAGGAATGCGGCGGCCTGCTGCCACATCTCGCTGTCCAGCTCCGTGCGGGTCTTCATCTGATCGGCATAGATCCACAGCGCCCCGCTGGCGAACAAGAGTCCGAGAATTCCGTAGAGGGCGAACCGAAACAAGCCTTTAAGCCGCATGCTGGTGAACTCCTTGCCAGTCCGGTGTCGTATGAATGGCGCCGTTCGCCGCAATCAACATCGCGCTCGCCTGGAAGCGCGCCAGTGGCGCCGCAGCCTGTTGGCCAGCCACCATCACGACCTTGGTGAGGGCGTCGGCAACCATGCAGGTTGGCGCGCTCACGGTGGCGCCGTGGGCCACCCCTGTGGGCAGCCGGGTCGAAGGCGTGACGACCGCTGTATCCATTGTTTCCATCGATCGAAACGGGTCGAAGCGGCGCGCCGACGACGCGAGCGCCCCATTGCTTACTTCGACCTGGCACAAAAGCCTGTCTGGGAAACGCGGGTCGCGAATGTGGACGATGCGAGCATCGGGCCCGAAGGCGGCGAGGTCCCCACCTGCATTGACCATTGCGGAGCGCACGCCGCGGCTCTGCAACGCCGCGATCGCGCGGTCCACGGCGAACCCCTTGGCGATGCCGCCGAGGTCGATCTTGACGGCGGAATCGCGGAAACGGACGCGGTCGTCGGCGAGCAACTCGATCGCAGTCGACTGCGGGACATCCGCTTGCGCCGTCGAGCCCACAGACGGCCTTCCCGCGCCGGCGACGGCAACGTCGAAGGCGCCGTCGGAGTGATGGGTCACATCGAGCGCCATCTTCAGCACGGCGTAGGTCCAGGAATGCACCTTCACAACGCCGCTCGATGCCGCGCGGTTCAGCCGCGACACGTCGCTGTCGGGATCGTGGAAACTCATCAGCCGATGCACGTCGGTCACCGCGGAAAACGCAGCTTCAACGGCATTCTCCGCATCGCAGCGGTGTGCATCCGTGACGTCGATCTCGACGAATGTCCCGAGCAGAGCCCGTGCTCGTCGAAGGCTAGCGGAAGTGGCTGGCATGATACGACAGCACCTTCTTAACGCCCTCGGTCAAGTGGGTCGAGGACAGCGTGGCGCCCGAGATGTTGCGAATGTCGGAGTTGATGCGAAGCTCGTTCTGACTGCTCTTGCCGACGAACTGACCGAGCCAGCTGGCATCGTGCACCTCGCCGCCATAGGATTCGCGATAGTTCAGAATGTCGACGCGACGCACCCGCCCGTCGGGTCCGACGGCAACCGTGTAGTCGATCAGGAGGTGCTTGCCGACGACGTGATCGTAATAGAAGTAGCCGCCATTGCTCGCCTTCCATACCCTGCCCGGCTGGACTTCGGAAAAGCTGGCTCCCGGAAAAGCGGCCTTCTGCGCCTCTTCGACGCTCATGTACTGAATGGCATGGGCCGGCGCGGCGATCGACATGACGGCCACTGCGGGCGCCGTCCATTTCAACCAATCGCTCATCTCGTCCACCTCAACTTTGTTTCCATGGTACGCCCTCCCTCGCCGAACGCATTTTCGTCTTCTCAGGGCATCAATCGCTGTCAACCTCTCCTGCGAAGCCGTCTAAACGGCAGCAGCGACGCTCCGAACCATCCAGTTCAGTGCGACAATGAACCCGAGCGATCGATCACACTTTGCCTCGGCAACAGCCCTACCCGTTCGCGGGTCTGCCTCCGTCCTTGCGACGTTCGCAACCAAGCGCGCTGCAAATGGCTCCGAATGTCAGTCGAGAGAGTAGTGTTTCGATTGCGGCGAATTGCCGCGTCGATGTTGGCGATTTGCCGGAGCGGCTGAGGAATAACAATGTTGCTGCAGATCGCCACATCGCGGGGACCGCGCTCGTGCAGCTTGCGGCACGCGAGCCTGACATTTCAAAGTCATGCAAAGACGTTTGCAGCCGTTTAGACCGATCCAAAATGCGTAATTCCTTCTTCGAACCGGACCTGGAAAGCGCGTCGCGTTTGGCAGGCGATCGTCCTTCGCGGCGGTAAGGCGGCCGCGCAAGAGCATCGCTGCGCACAAACGAAGGTCGGCGCCGCAGATGTGGCGCCGACCTCGTGAACGACATGGCAGAAGACCGCTGCCGCAACTACCACGGCATCTGGTTCATTGCCTCCCATGGATTGCCGCCATAGGGCGAGGGCACGACCTTGATCTTCGCCATCATGCCTCCGTCCTCATGTTCGAGAATATGGCAGTGATAGACGAACTCGCCGACCTGTGAGAACGGGATATCAATCACCACGGGCTTCGACGTGCACTGCCCGTTCCGCCACTGCTCGATGCTGCAGACCCCGCTCTGGGATTCCATTACTTCCGGGACGTTCGGAGTCGCGACGCCGAGCGGGACGTTGTCCTGCAGCATGCCCCCGCCGATGCTCCTGTTCAGCGATACTGATAGTGGCGTGTTCTCCCCCGCCTTGCTGTTGACGGTCCGGAAGCGCGTCTGGTGAATGTGGAAGTTGTGATTTTCCGTCGACAGCTGCACCAGCTCCCAGGTCTCGTGGACGGGGCGCTGTCCCGGCGCGAGCGGTAGGCAGACGATGTTCTGCGACGGGTCGAACTGGCTCACCGGAAGCTGGGTGCCGGGCACCGGGTTGCCGTTCTGATCGACCTCCTCATAGCCGAGACCGAAGGTGCCGTCGTCGGTCAGGTCGGCGATGCCGAAGAAGATCCGGCGGCGATGTCCCGCCGGCAGCGGACGGCAGCCGGCACGCAGCGGTGCAGCGTTCGCATACGGCACCTTGGCATCGAGGATGCCTGATGGCTGCATGGTCGCCAAGGCGTCGCCCCTGATGTCCATGGCGTAGGCGATGTGGTTGCGCCAACCGCGCTGGTGGAAGTGCACCTTGGCGAGATCGACCGCCGGCCACTGATCGCCGCTGCCCATCGTCAGTCCGGCCATCTTGAAGGTCGCGGAGGCAGACCGCCCGAGGCTGGCGATCGCACCCGTCGCGGGATCGCGATAGGTGACGAAGACTTCGGTGCGCGAGCTCGGCATCATGACCATCTGGGTGACGCAGACCGGCTTCGAATGGAAGCCCGACGTCGGCGACGGCGGACAGGGAACGACCCTGAAGCGGGCGCCGCCGAGACGAACCATGGTGTCCATCGTCGTATCCTGCGGCAGGTTCACGCTCACGCCGTCGACCGAGATCAGCTGCATGACCATCGGCTTCTGCGTCTCGTCATCGGTCAGCTGAAGATTGTAGGACAGGCTGCCGGACGCATTGGTGAGCCGCCAGATCTCGCCATCGGGATCGGTGACCTTGATCTTCGGGAACGTCTGGCCGTTGACCGTGAAGAACCATTTGCCGCCGGAGAAGTTGGAGCCGCCATCGGCCGACAGATCGACGCCCGGGCACGACCCTTCACGCACTTCGGAGCTGTCTGCCGGAAACTGGGCGCAGAAGCCCGGATCCTGCTGGTTGATCACCTCGCCCGGCTGGACGTCCACCGGACCGCCGTCGAACTGCACCGGGCCGCCGGGCGCGACCTGAAGATCCTTCAGGATCAGATGGCGCACGCTCGCGTCCGGAAACGGCGAATGCCTGGCATCGCCATGCGCGTAGTCCGAGACCTCGCCGACCGAGATGATGCCGGCCAGCCCCTGCGAGACCTGGTTAAGCGAAATGCCATGGATGTGCGGGTGAAACCAGAACTGGCCCGACGGGTGGTTGCGCGGAATCTCGATGCGGAAATCCGCGGAGTCCATCTTGTTGGAGCCGTGCTGGTGGGTGGTCTGCGGCACCGGCATGCCGTTGGCCGAATTGAAGATCTGGACGAAGACGTAGTCCCCGAAGGTCTGGTCGGTCAGCGTCGGCGCGCGCGGCTCGACGATCAGCCCATGGGTATGAAGGTTGGTCGGGTTGCGAAACAAATTGGCCTGACCGGGATCGGTGTTGTGATTCACCTTGGCCGGGTCGAGCTGCGGCAGCTGGTTCACCAGCCTGATCTTCAGCGTATCCCCCTTCTGCAGGGCAAGTCGCACGCCACCGTAGTCCGCCACCGCGGCGCCGGCCGGACATTTGTCGCCTGAGGCGGGCCGCCGACAGATCTCGTAGACCCAGCCGGTCGGGTTCATCGGCGAGCCCCCAGGGGGCGCATAGGTGATCGTCGAGATCGGCTTGGGGCGTGCGATCATCAGCAGATCGAGCACGCCGTGCCAGCTCCTGAACACCGTCGGCTCGGCCAGATCATGGGCCTGCGCCGCAGGACCCGCAACGGTCAAACCGGCCAACATCGCGGCCGCCGATGTCAGTAATCGCAGAGTTGGCTTGCGCACACGCCCAACTAACATGCCTGATCCCCATCTGGCTCGAGATACACCGGTAGGAACGATCACCGTCCCCGGGATGAGTAATTCGAATGAGCAGTCCGAACTCATCAGCCGATCTGCCGCATCGTCCCCCTCCGCCTTCGTCGCTACGTCGGGTGGCTCCTTTGTGACGTTTTCTTTCGCTTTGTGAGAATTGCCGACCGGCGTTTAAGAATCGATCTAACTACACATCCAGCCGGCTGCGTTGTGCGCGTGGCGGACAGCAGCGACACAAAAACGACAACCAGCTCTCGTAGCTCGCCATGAAGCTCATGAGATCGTGTCGGACGTGAACGCTGCCGGACATGTTTGTGAGTGCCCCGCTCCGAGGAGACCGAACGATGCTGCTTGCTGTTGTTCTCGCATGGGCCTGCAACGTGACCGGCATGGCCTGTGGAGCACCGACCACCGAGATCATCCAGAAGGCCTATGAGCAGGAGGCGCCGTCATCCGGAGTCCGCCACGACATGGGCCTCAAGATCGTCGAGGCGACCTGCGACAAGGGCGACGAGGGCGGCCGTTTCCTGTGCCAGGTCTCGTTCGTGTCGGAGGACGATCCGGACAAGCGCCTGTATTTCGACATCGTCTCCGCGGCTCTCACGGACAAGGGATGGGTGCTGACGAGCGGATTGTGCAAGCGCTGAGCGCCACCGACCGACAGCCGCATCGGCTTCGATCGGGGCATGCCGGTGCGGCCGTCCGGCGTCCACCGTCGCACCTCGATCCAGATCGGATCCATCCTCACAATTGGCGGCGTCCCGAACGTTGGCGTTGATGCATCCGAAGTAGCCTGGACTCAGGCGACAGAAAGGGCGGCCCTGCTTGAGCCAGCGGAGGCGCCGTGGGGGTTGACGGCATCTGCGCAAAGCTTTCGTTAGCTGAATTTGTCGGCTGGGCCGGCGTCGGCAGCAGCGTGAGAACGGTGACGTCTTCGCCCCGTTGCAGCGTGACCGATCTCGCCTCGACGAGACGCAGCGTCCAACCCCGATAGTCTGCGCCGGTTCTGATCCGCAACGGCGTCTTGCTGCTCGTATCGACGAACACGGCAAGGCCGCGGTCCCCGTTCACGACGGTGCCGACGAGCGCGAGCTGCGGCCGTTCCGGAACGGACGGCTCCTGCACCACCGGAGCGGCCACGACGGCCGGCGGCGGGACATCGGTCGGCGGAGGGCGGCGAGACGGCGAGAACAGCGGGCGTTCGCGCGTTGCCGACAGCTGCTCGAGCGGAATGCCCCACAATGGGTTGCCGGTGCGCGACGGCGGTCGCTGCGCGATGGACGAGGCTTGCGCCGATCCGCTCGGCTGTTCGGCGGAGACCGCTTCCGAGACGTCCAGGCCGGTCGAATGAGCGATGCCGAACGCCGACCCCACCGCCAGAACGCTGCAACAGCCGATCATGCAAAGCTTGGCGAGACTGCTCATTGCGGGCCCTGCCACTGTCCGGAGATCGTCATCAGCACGCGCAGTTTTCCGCCGGAGGCCGCCGAGGGGGCGTTCCCTTCAACCACCAGCTCATCGACGAACAGACAGGGCATGCCGGCCTCCAGATCGTAGAGGATCGGCTGCAGGGCGGACTGAGGGGTCTCGAAGTTTGCGTTCACGCTGATATGACCGTCCTTGGCCCGCTGACCCTGCACATCGAGCTGCGACGACGACACGCTGCCGCCATGACGCGTCACCACGTCGCCGAGGCGCTGCAGCAGGGCAGCTCCTGCCACCGTCACGGTCGGTCCTTCGAGGAAGGCTGATCCCGTCAGGCCGGCATCGCCGTTGCCGTCCTGATGTGCAGCCGCCATGCTGTGGGCGTCCAGCAGGCGGAGTGTATCGGTGAGCGCGGCCGCCTCGCTGCGCTGATCGAGCACGCTCTTGATCGGCAGCGCCGTCGCAGCGATCAGCACGATCAGCAGTCCGCCATAGACGGCGGCGGCGACCGACGGCGCTGCGGGACGGCCCGTGACGAATTTTGCGATGCTCATGTGCCGAGTCCAAAATGCGGCTTGATGCCAGCTTCGATATGGAACCGTTCGCCGGGATCATCGGCCGACCGTGTGGTCGGTGCGAAGAAGGTCGCGCGCGTGAAGTGCGCGGACTGCTCGATTAATTTGACCAGCGCCGGCGCGTCCTGGGTCATGCCGACGATTTGCATCCTGTCCTTCTCGATCCGCAACTCGGTCACATAGGTGTTGTCCGGAAGGATCCGGGACAGCGCCTCCAGCAGCACGACCGCTGCGGGAGTCTCCTGCTTGCGTCGCATCAGGCCGCGCAGCGCGGCACTGTCGGCCCCTTGCAGATCGAGGCGCAGCGCTGCGCGCCGATCCGAGATCTTCTGCGCGAGCTGGCGTTGCTGCTCGTCCAGATGTCCTCCCAGCAGGCTCGTTGTCGCGAACGACAGCGCCGCCGCGAGGGCGGCGACCATCAGGAGCGCGGTGAGGACGCGACTGATACGGCCGACGTCGAGCGCTCCCTCCAAGCGCTGCTCGGTCAGCCTCGTTTCGCTGAACGCAATGAGCCGGTCGTCACGCGGCGTCGGCGCCGTCTCGGGCGCAGCAAACAGGACGATCGATCCGGCACGCCAGGACTCGGCAAGGCGAATGAGCGGATCCAGCTTCGCTCTTGGTGCTGTGATCACCATGGTCCGAATGCGCTCACCCGATATCTCTACTGGCGCAGTCCTGCCGAACACGGCCTCTTCGGCCGACCACGGCGTCAGCCGATCGAGCTGCGAGCGTATCATGGCATCGAGAAACTCGACGGCCCGCTCGGGCAGATCCAGCGGCCGCCACAGGAAGCGGTCCGATCTCAGCACCACTTCGATCCGGCTGCCGCGCAGGACTGTCTTCCAGCTCTCGGGAAGTGCGGGACAGGCCTCGTGGCCGTCCGGCAGACGAACCCGATAATCCGGCGGGACCGGTCGCCGAGGCCGCGCGACCATCCGCATGATGAAGACGTTCCGTTCGGTCTCGATCAGCCGAATCCCCGGCCTGATATTGAGCCGGCCGATCGCGGCGACGATGGTTTCGGCGACAGAGCCGATCCAGGCCGCCAGTTTGCGGCGCACTCTCGTCGACATCGTCATCTCGGCGCCCTCCCCGCTTGTTTGAGCATCCCCGGAGCATCGACGTCATCGCGCCACGACAGCACCCGGTAAGGATCGTCACCATCGCCCAGCAGGATGACCGCCTCCGTTGCGGCCCGGCGACCGCCGTCAAAGCCGATCGTGATCCACACGCGGACGGCATCGGCGACCTCCAGCGTCGCTGCGGCGCGTGCGGGACCGAGCGCCGCGTTGAGCGACCTGACGTCTCGACGCAGGCCGGCTCGCTGCTCGAGGAAGCTCTTCAGCTGATCCGGCGTCATTCCGGGAAGCGCGGCCACCACTTCGGGGGCGGCCTCCAGCGGGTCGACCTCCCTGCGGCCGCTGAAGACGGTCACGAAGGGCATCGCCTTGTCGACCAGCGCCGGCGGCAGGTTGAGCACCAGCCGAAGCTCCTCGACATTGGCGAACGGCGCGGTGCGCGGCATGTAGTCCGCACCGGCTGTGCGGTAGAGATCGCGCTCTGCGTCCGCGCCGGTCTCGGCCGGCGGCGTTCGCCAGCCGACGATCCGCTCGGCATATTCGCCGGCCCTGTCAGCGCGCGCGCCGAGACCCTCTAACAAGGCGGCCAGCATCTGCTTGGAGGCATGATTGAGATCGATGCGAGCTGCTTCCGACCGAAACGCGACCGAGACCTGCGCATGATCGAGCCGGAACGAAAAGGCCCCGGCAGCGGGGCGCTGCGGCTTCGGCAACGCCAACAATTTGTAGGCCGCAAGCTCCAGGCCGGCGGGGACCAGCGCGGCGGATCGCAGGCGCGCATCGTCGAGCGACAGCCGCTGGGCGGTGCTGACGAGATAGACGGACAGGGCTCCCGCGAGTCCTGCGAGCGAGACAAGGAGCCAGAGCACCGCCACGAGGACGAAGCCACCTTCCCGATCATCGGGATCAGACTCTCGCGGATGGCTGTCTCGGCACATGATCATTGCTTCGATGCCGCGGAGGCACGCCCGACCGTCGCATCGGCGGAAAGCGCCTGCCTGTCGCAATTGGTGTCCGCGGGCCGGCAGACGCTGTCGGCCGGCGCCGAGACACGAATGACCGCGATCCGCGACAGCGATGGCGCGCTCCCGCGGCTTCCGTCATGCACCGTCACCCGCACGGCTGCCGGCAGCTTCTCTGCATTGCGCCACGACGGACTCCAGATCCGGTCGGACCCCGCATAGGCGAACGACACCCGGTACGGCGCCTGCAGCAGCACGACCGGATCGGCGAACTCCCAGGCGGACACACTGCCAGGTGCGAAGGCCGCGCGAGTCCGCGTCAACGCCACGTCGTCGCCACCGCCGCTTTCGGCGATGCGGATCACATCGAGACCCCGGCCCCGCTGCGGTCCGAGCGCCGTTCGGACGAGCGTGATCGACGTCTCCGATCCGTCGAACAGAACGGACCTGGCCTGTCCATCGGGCCTCATGAACTCGGCGGCCGCGATATCGGCGGCAATGCGGTCGAGCGCCACGCTCACCGATTCGCTGCGCTGGATGCGATGCAGACCGCGATTCCAGTTCGGCAGCCATTGCGCCGTGATCGCGAACAGCGCGGAGACCAGCAGCCCCATCACCACCATTGCGACGAGGGCTTCGACCAGCGTGAAGCCTGCTCGACGATCGTTGACCCGTGTCGTCATCACTCGGCCCGCCTCCGGAACAGCCGGACGGTTTCCAGCTCCATGGTCGCGCCCGATGGCGATCGCACCTGGAGCATGATCTTCTGCGGGATCCAGGCGGATGCGCCGCCCGGCGCGCCGATATCGACGGGGAAGGGCTCCGCCTGCGCGCGCCAGAGATGTGCCGTCGCCTCCCCCGACTGCGTCGGAGATGTCGGCGGCAGGCGCGACGGAAAGGCCAGCCACAGCGCGTCGTAGGCGGCCTGTACCAGCGCGACGTGCTGCTCCAGCTTCCTGCTGCCGCGCGCCGAGGACCCCATGAGCGCACCGATGGCGACGAGCGACACCGCCACGATCGCGAGCGTGACGAGCGTCTCGATCAGCGTGAATCCCGCTGTCGCCCTATCGCTTCGACAGACCAGCGTTTGAGACAACTTCGATCCTTCCTGTCAGCCAAGTGACGCGAATTTGGTAGCCGGCGTCGAGATGGGTGAGCGTGATGACGCCGCCGCACGACCTGCCCGATCCGAAGAAGCTGATGGTCTCGAAGGCGGGCCGCTCGTCGCAACTGCGCGGCAGCACCGTCTCGAACCGCACGTCCGCAGGTAAGCGGACGACGTGCCCGTTCGCGCCCGAGCGGAGCGCCCGCGCCTGCGCATCGATGCGAGTCGTGACCTCGAGGCCCCGCCTGATCGCGGCATTGCGATCGGCCTTCAACAGCGCAGCAGCCTCGACCGCATAGGCTTCGAGTTGCGGCCGCGAGGTCTGCCGCGATATGGTGGGGACCACGACGGACGCCAGCAGCGCGACGATCGCGAGCACGCACACCACCTCGATCAGAGTGAAGCCGGCCTCGCAGCCGTCACGGCCCCTCATTGCTATCTGGCACCGATCGTCATCGACGAGGAGATGTCAGCGGCGAGATCCACGCCCCCCTCCTGCCCGTCCGATCCGTACGACACGATCTCGTAGGGCACATGCTGCCCGGGCGAGCGGTAGACGTAAGCGTGGCTCCAGGGATCGCTCGGGACGTTTCCTCCCTTGAGATAAGGTCCCGCCCAGCCTGGGATGGTCGAGGCGGGCCGGACCAGCGCGGTCAGGCCTTCCGACGAGGTCGGATAGCGGCCGGTGTCGAGATAGAACAGATCGAGCGCGCTGGAAAAACTCTGAATCTGAATCCGGGCCGTCTTGACCCGGGATTCGTTCAGGGAGGACAGCACACGCGGTCCGATCAGACCCATGATCATTCCGATGATGGCAATGACGACCAGCATCTCGACCAGCGTGAAGCCGCTCTGAGGGTCGTCGCGCGCGGTGCGTCTCCGCCGCGCGGTGCCGCTGATCCCTGCCTGTTTCATGCGATGGTCCATCTTGG
Source organism: Bradyrhizobium sp. SZCCHNR1053 (assembly GCF_032381235.1). Taxonomy (NCBI): domain Bacteria; kingdom Pseudomonadati; phylum Pseudomonadota; class Alphaproteobacteria; order Hyphomicrobiales; family Nitrobacteraceae; genus Bradyrhizobium; species Bradyrhizobium sp. SZCCHNR1053. The sequence continues at coordinate 25,555 of NZ_JAUHJM010000003.1, read as the reverse complement.
GCTACCCGACGAGTTGCGTCACCGACAGGAGCGCCGTCATCACCGAGACGATGAGACCTCCGACGACGGTGCTGATGAGAATGATCGCGGCCGGACCGACGATGCCGACGATCCGGTCGAGGCCGCGTTGCAGCTTCGCCTCGTAGAACTCGGCGATGCGGCCGGCGAGGATCGGCAGTTGTCCGGTCTCCTCACCGATCCGGATCATCCGCGTCGCCATCGCCGGCAGGATGTTGGTCGCTGCCAGCGCCTCCGACAACTTGCCGCCGTGACGAACACGGTCAGCGGCGGCGTTCCACGCTGCACCGCTGCCGGTGACCGACATGATGTCGACCAGGATGCGCAGCGTCGCCGTCAATGTCAGCCCGCTGCCAAGCAGGATCGCGAGATTGCGGCAGAACACGCTCGTGCGATACGACCGGAACACGGTCGCAAGACCCGGAAGTCGGCAGAGCCGCGCAATCACCGCAGCCCGTACGCCGGCGCGGCTGAAAGCGAGCAGACCTACAGCGATCAGCGCGCTTGCCGATAGCGCCATCGCCGTGCCGTTGCCGCGCACAAAATCAGAGATGTCCAGAAACGTGTTGATGGTGGCATCGGTCCTGGCGCCGAAGTCGCGCAGCACGGCCGAAAACTGCGGCAGCACGACGATGAAGAAGAACAGCATCACCAGACACGCGGCGATCAGCACGAAACACGGATACTGCATCGCGTCACTGAGCTTGCGACGCATGGCTTCCGCGCGCGCCCGCTCGGCGCCGAGCACGTCGAGCACGTGATCGAGAGTGCCCGAGACCTCGCCGACCCGCACCAGCGCGACATACATCGCAGGAAACTGCACAGCATGATGCGACAGCGCTTCGGCGAAACTTTCTCCCGCCAGCACGCTGGATCGCAACCGGCCGATGATCGGACGCAGGCGCCCGATATCGGCGTCGCCGGCCAGCAGTTCGAGCGACTCCTCGAGCCGTGCCCCGGCTTTCAACAACAGCGCCAGATCGCGCGTGAAGGTCGTGACATCCCCGTGGGTCGGACCGCCGAGCAGCGCAAGCATGTCGCGCGCGACGAAGCTCGCGGCCTTTTCCTCGACCGTCTCGATCGGCAGCAGCCGCAGATACTCGATCCGGTCAATCACCTCCTTGGCCGTCGCGGCCGAGATCGTGCCGTGCACCAAGTCGCCGTTCTCGGTCAGTGCGCGATAGCGGAATTTGCTCACCGGCTCACCGTAACGTCGTGACGCGCAGGATCTCGGCGACCGACGTGGCGCCGGCCCGGCACTTTTCGAGGCCATCGTCGAGCATCGTGGTCATGCCGTTCAGAATGGCGCTGCGGTCGATCACGGCCGCATCGGCCGTGCCCTGGATCAGCGATCGGATCTCCGGAGTTAGCTCCAGGACCTCGAAGATGCCGAGCCGGCCGCGATAGCCGGTACCGCCGCAGCTCTCACAGCCCGCCGGCTCGTAGACCGTCTCGCCGACGTCGAAGCCTACCGCGGCGTAGCGCGGGTCCGCGCAGAGATCGGCGGCGCTCAGCATCCTTTTCGACCTGCAGCGCTCGCACAGCCGGCGCACCAGCCGCTGCGCGATCACCGCGCGGAGCGTCGATCGCAACAGAAAATCTTCGACGCCGAGATCGAGCAACCGCGGCACCGCCGCCGCAGCGTTTTCGGTGTGCAGCGTGGTCAGCACGAGATGGCCGGTCAGCGCCGCATGGACCGCGACATGGGCGGTCTCGTCGTCACGCACCTCGCCGACCATAATGACATCCGGGTCCTGCCTCACGAAGGACCGCAAGGCAGAGGCGAAGGTCAACCCGATCGATGGCCTGACCTGCGACTGGTTGATGCCGGGAATCTCGTACTCGACCGGATCCTCGATCGTGAGGATCTTCCGCGTCGGCTCGTTGAGGATCGACAGCGCGGTCGCGAGCGTCGTGGTCTTGCCGCTGCCGGTCGGCCCGCAGATCACGATCATGCCGTGCGGCAGCGCCAGCAGGCGGCGGAGCGATCGATCGTCGTGCGGGGCAAAGCCGAGCTTCTCGATGGCGAGCAGGCCCCGGTCCTTCGGCAGCAGCCGGATCACCGCCGACTCGCCATGCTGCGTCGGCATCACGGCAACGCGCACGTCGAGCTCGAAGCGGCCGACGCGGAGCCGCGCAGCGCCATCCTGAGGCAGGCGCCGTTCGGCGATATTCAGCCCGGCGACGATCTTGATGCGCGAGATGACGGCTTGGGGCAGCACACCCGACGGCTCAGGGACCGGCTTCAACAGGCCGTCCACGCGCATCCGGACCGACAACCCGCTCCGCATCGCTTCAACGTGAATGTCGCTGGCGCGCAGTTCGACCGCCTGCTCGAACAGATCGTTGACGGCGCGCACCACCGGCGCTCCGGTGGCGAGGTCGCGCAGGCTTTCGATGTCGTCGTCGCGCAGTTGCGGCGCAGCCACCTCGTTGCGCGCAGGCACCTCGTCATCACCCGCGAGCCGGTTCAACGCGGTGGCGATGTCCTCGGTGGAGGCCACCACCAGCTCGACCGCGCCGCCAAACACCAGCTCCGCGGCGCGTGCAGCCGCGGTGTCGCGGGGATCGGCCACCGCAAGGCACGGTCCGTGCCCGGCGGATTGGAACGGAAAGACCATCGTCTCGCGCAGGAAGCGCCGTGAAAACTGCTCGGCCAGCGGCTTGGACGCCAGCAGTTCGGACAGCGCGATCCGAGGCAATCCGAGCTGTCGCGCGATGTCGTCAGCGGATTCGGGAGCCGCGGCGTCGGTCGCCGCCGTTGATCTCATCCCCGCGCTTTCGCGCGCCGCGCCGACCGGTCGAGCGGCGAGACCGTCCGCCCCTCCGCCACCCTGCAGATCGTCAGCAAATCGGAGAAGAGGAGTCGAGCTCATGGCGCGTCCCGTGATGGATCGTTGTCGATCACCTCATTGCCGAGGGCCGGATCGTTGAACGGTTCGTTGTCGATGCCAAAGATGACACTTCTGCGATGACCTGATTAGAAGAACTACAAACCTGATCCCGATTCAGCCGCACCAACCCTGGTCGTCTGTGTCGGCCGCCATTCGAGCGCGAGGCGCTGACCGTCGACGATCTGACCGGGTGACATTTTGAGTGCGACCGCATCGCGAATTCGCAGATAAGGCTCGCGCAGGGGAACAGGCGCGGCCGCCGCCGCCAGGCTCAGCCATTTGTAGGCCAGCACATGGTCCCGGCACACGCCATGCCCCTTGTCGTAGCTCAGGCCCAAATGATGCTGCGCCGTGGGATCGCCGCGTTCAGCGGCTCCGGCATAGAGCTCGACCGCGGCCTCGTAGGACTGCGGGACACCGAACCCGTTGTCGTACATGTAGCCCAGCGCGGTCATGGCCCGCGGATGTCCGCGCTGCGCCATCGGCGCCAGCAACGCCGCCGCCCTGACATAGTCGCCATGCGCGAGCGCGGCCCATCCGTCTCCCTTCGGCCGCGCGCCGGACGGAGCGGTGCTCAAGGCAAGCGCCAGAATGGCGAAGGCGGTCGTCGCTTGCCGCGTCATCGATTGCTCCGCGGCGCCTGGAGCGCACTCGTCGACACCGGCCTGATCGTGCCGCGCAGCTTGGAGCGCAGCTCCTCGGCGACGTAGTGCGCGTCGGTGCCGTCGCGGATGATCTGGGGGCGAATGAAGATGATCAGCTCGGTCCGTCCGCGGCTGCGGTCGTTGTTGCTGAACAGGTCGCCGAGGCCCGGGATCTGGTCGATCCCCGGAATACCACTGCGGCTGCCCTGATGGGTCTCGCTGATGAGACCGGCCAGCAGCACGGTCTGGCCGCTGGCGACTGCCACCGAACTCTTCACCTTGCGCTGCGCAACCGTCGGCGTGAGGCTGTTGGCGGTCTGCGGCGAGACGTTGCTGATCTCCTGCTCGATCTCCAGCCGGACGTTGCCGTTCTCGTTGACCCGCGGAGCGACCCGCAGGATGATTCCGGTGTTGCGGTAATCGATCGTGTTGACGACCGTGTTGTTGGTCGTGAGCACCGTCGCGCTGCCGGTCGACACCGGCACCTGATCGCCGACCTGCAAAGTCGCCGCCTGGTTATCGATCACCACCAGCGATGGGTTGGACAGCACCTTGACGTCGGTGACCGTATGCAACGCACTCAGGATCGCGCTCGGCTGGGATTCCGAGCCGACCAGGAAATTGAACCCGGGAAAGGCGCGGCTGAGAAAGGCGTTGGTGATCGTTCCCGCGGCCGAGGCAACCGTTGCCGGTGCCGATGTCGAGGTGGTGTTGAGCGCTGACCCCTGGTCGGGCTTCAGGCCGAGATTCTTGCTGGTGAGATAGGCCTGCACGCCGTAGTTCAGCGAATCGTTGAGCGTGACTTCGGCGATCGTCGCGTCGATTGCGACCTGCAGCTGCGGACGATCGCACTGACGCAGGGTGGCTTCGATCAGCCGGTAGTTTTCCCTGTCCGCGTAGATGAGAAGCGTGTTGTTGACGACGTCGGGCGTGATCCGCACGCCCTCCATGAGCGGCTTGCCGCCCGTGCCCGTTGCGCGCGATTCCGATCCCGCGTCGAGCCCAGCCTGGGCCGGTGGCGGCGTCCCGCCGAAGCCGCGGTTGGCGACAAGGCCGGCGTTGCCCTGCTGCTGGCTCGCGAAGCCGCCCGACTGTGCCGTCGTGCCGGCGGCCGAGAGCCGCTCGCTGCTCGAGCTCGACGATGCTCCCGATCCGGGAGCGAGATCAGTCGACGATCCCTCGGCCGCGCTGCCCGCGTTTCCGGTGAACATGTCGTTCAGCACCCGCGCCATCTGGCGCGCCTCGCCATACTTGACACGGTAGACATGGACGCTGTTGCGCAGCGTGTTGCCGGCATCCAGCCGCTTGATCCAGGTCTCCGCCGTATGCAGCAGCGCCGGCTTGCGGCTGATGACCATGACGGCATTCATCCGGCTGACCGTCTGGAACTTGACCATGTTCTGGCCGAGCCCGCTGTCGCCGGTGTCCATGATCTTCTCGAGCTCGGCGACGATCGGCTCGGGATTGCCATTGACGATCGGAAAGATCCCGACCGACTGTCCGCGCATCCAGTCCGCATCGAAGCTCAGCGCGGCATCTATCGCAGTGCGGCGCTCGGCGCCGGTCCCCTGGATCAGCAGCAGGTTGCGGCCCGGGTCGGCGCGCACCGTGCCCGGCTTGAGCGCAAAGCTGTCGAGCAGCTTCAGCAGTGTCGGGGCGGAGACATATTGCAGCGGCAGCACGGAGATGCCGTAGCCAGGCTCTGCCGAGCCTCCGGCGGGATCGACGTTGCCGGCGCCGACCGCGTCGCCGAGCGGAATCAGCCGGTATCCGGAGTTGTCGCGAACCAGCGCCGTCCCCGAGAGCCGGAGCGCGTTCTCGAGCACGTAGGCAACGTCCGATTTCGGGACCGGGCGCACCGAGGACAGGCTGACCGTTCCCTGGATCCTTGGATCGATGGTATAGCCGACGCCGAGGACGTCGCCGAGCACGACCTTGGCCACCGTCGCGATCGGCGTATTCTCGAAGTTCAGCTCGAACCCGTTGCCAACCGGCTGCGAATGCGCCGCCACCTGCTGGATCGGAAGCGAGCCCGCGGCCGGCGCTTCCGCTCGCGCATCCCTGGCATCTCGTGCATCGTCGTTGCCACCATAGATTTCGGCACGGGCGCGCCGCGCCGCCGGCGACTGCTCCGGCATCGCCTGCCTGGGATAGCGCGGCGAAAGGTCGATCCGGCCCACCTTGTCAAACACGTCATCACCGCGGCTATCGCTGCCGAGCGTCGCCGGGTTGCAGCCCGCCAACGCGATCGACGTCATGACCAGCGTTGCGAGCGTGCGGCATCGCAGCCAACCTGCGCTCAAATCAGCAATCTCAACCACTCGCCCGCCCACCCGATCTGCCGAGTCCGTTCTTCGTTTCGAGGCACACCCGGACGGAGAGCGGTCGCTTTCCGCCCGGGTGCTCCAACCTGTGTCTTGCGAGGCGACGCCGCTGCCGTCAGGCCACGGCCCCTGCTTCGCGTCGGTCGGCTACCAGAGCCAGCCGACGCCCGCGAGAACCCGATCGGACATCGCCCCCGCCGCGCTGTGATCGATCACCTTGGTGTAGTTCAGCTTGTAGACAAGGCTCGGGTTGGGAAACACGGCAATGCCGACATCGTGGAACGTCATGTCACCGCTGCCCGTGATGTTGTTCAGGCCGTTGGTGAGATCGGAGCCGAGCATGCCAGACGTCTGGAAATTCTGTCGGGTATAGCGGTAGAACGGCACGATGTCGTAGTCGTTCGGCGCCCTGAAGTGGTAGGCGATCTCGCCGGAATAGCCCCACATGTTCTTGCCGACGTTGTTGTCGTCGACGAGATCATTGTTGGCGCGGAGGTTCTCCGGATTGGAGAAGTTTACATGGGCATATTCAGCCCGCAGCTCCAGCCCGGTGTTCGGAACGCGATAGCGAGCCTCGGTATTGAAGATCGTCATCGCGTTCTTGCCGAGCGGAACCTCGCTGCCGTCCGGCAGCGTCGCATAGGCGCCCCGCGGCGTGACGTTCGGCGAATAATAGATCGCCGAGCTTCCGGCAAAGCCGGGGAGGAACGATGGCGTGTAGCTCAGCCGGAGCGTATAGGCGAGCTGGTTGCTCAGCTGCCGATAGTCGCCGATCGGCGCTCGCGACAGCGCGAGCGCTTCGGAGCCGCTGATGCCGCCTTCATAGCCTCCCGGATTGATGTGGCCATTGTCACCGCGATGATCGAATCCGTCGCCGAAGTCCTCCGCGCTCTGGCTGACCTGGAACTGGTAGTTCAAGCCATCGATGATCTTGCCATGAAACCCCGCCGATGGCGCATACCAGGTCGTCGGGATCAGGCCGTTGGCGAGCTCCGGCCGATGCACGCTGTAGAACAACGTCGGCTCGTGATACAGGTTGGTGAAGGAGATCGGGATCAGGTCGATACCCGGCGAGCGCAGGGTGAAGTGGTCGTTGAACTTGATGTCGAAGAAGGCCTGCTCGACCTCGACCGCACCGTGGAGCTTGTCGTCATTGTCGAACGCGATGCCGCCATGCTCCCATTCCAGCTCCGCGTTGAAGGTGATGGAGTCATTGACCTGATAGGTCGGCAGCAAGACCAGGCGGGCCATGTCGAAGCCGTTCTGCCACTGACCGTTAGCTGCGGGATTTTGCACCGAGCCGAACTTGATCTCGCCGTACATGCCGATCTTCATGCCGGGGACCGGCGACGGCGCGGCACCGAACAGGTCTCTGCTGGGCTGCGGCGCAGGCGCTTTCAGATCGGCTGCTGGGAGAAATCGCGGCTTGGAATCCGAATCGGCGAACGCTGCCGCGAGCCGTGATGCCGGGGACGACGATGGTGCGGCATCAGCCGCCTTCGATCCACTGGCCTTGACGTCCTTCGGGTCGGCGAGCGCCATGGCATTGCCGACCGGCAACCTGGATGCAGCCTGCGCGTTGTCGGATGCCTTCGCGCCGCCGGCACGCGCGTCCTTGGCGCCGATCAGAGGCATCGGATCGGACGGGCGGCGGGATGCAAGTGATGCGGACTGCCCGACGCTGGTCGTCTTCTTTGCCTTGGCGTCCTTGAGCTCGACTTGAAGGCTGTTGATGCGCTGCTCCATGGACTCGAGCTTCGCCATCAGCGCTTTGACGGCCGCCCCGTCCGTGGACCGCGCCGAACCGGCTTCGGCCGCCTGGGCTGCTGCCGCGCTCAACGCCAATGTCGATACCGCGGCAAGCAGAGATGGCAGGAGTCGGTCGCGGCCGCGAAGCGGGCCGCCGCCTTTGCCAATACTCAAAGCGCCGTCGTGTGAAGACGCGGAGCAATCTGCGCGCCTTCCGCTGCAGCTAATCAAGACCATCAGTCAAACCTCCCCATGATGATGCGCGGACGTGCATCCCCTTCGCCCGCGCCGCCGTGAGCACAGAATTCGTGCGCGACTGCGAGCCATTCGCGCTAGAAGCCCGCGATGTCGATACTTGGGCTCGTCGGGGATGCTCGCGTGTCAGCACTTGGGCGGCGCTCGTTGCGCGGCAGAGGCGCGGCTGGGCCTACCAATCGCTCGGACCCTGCCGAGATCTGGCTAAGTGTTTTCAGTCATTGATAATTGCTGCTGGGTTCATGTCCGGCGTGCGAAGCGCTGAGTAGCGCAGCGTAGAGCTGCATTCATGCCTTTGCATCGCGAAGTAATAAGCGATGTCACACTTCGTCAGCGACGGCCCTACTCCGAAAGAAATTGCGTTGGCGCGATGGCGCAGCTCGGACGAAGCGATGGAATCCGACGAAAAACCGCAAGTGATCGCGACTGAGATTGCGGCAAGACGCCGCATGCTTCTCTCATGGAGATGCCGCATCTACGCACGCGAATACCAGCCGTTTCCGATCAAGGCAGTCAAACCGGAAAGACGCTCGGCTTCTTTAAAGGGATTCTAAACCGGTTACGCGAACCGACAGCGGCGGTTCTCGAAATGATAACAAATCAGTTGGCGCAATTTTCAGGACCGACGACACGCCCGGACTAGCTCCCATCATTACGCCGCATTGCGTGACGCTACTATTCGCCAGTTAGTGCGGTCTATCTGACGTTGGCTTCAGTATTCCCTCGAATGCCGTCGACGAAAGACGTCGCCTGGCCACATCGGGATCGTGAATAGTCAGATACGTCCATCTTCTTCGACGCGCGTGACGGAATTTTCTGCAAAGCGGGACGAACGTCAGGACGGGAGTTGAGGGTGAACCGATTGCTTCGCTTGGTCGCCGCTATCATCGGAGAGGCACTATGAACGCTGTCCATCGGTTGGAGCCGGCGGCCGGACCGTTGCAGAATGTTCTTGGATATCTCACCGAGATGATCCTGCGCGATGCACGTGCGGTCGCGCGCCTGTCTGACCATCGGCTTGCGGGCGGACAATGCTTCGTGTTTCATCAGCATGAGCTGGAGAAGCTGCCCGGCATTACCTACAACACGTTCGATGCTGATGGCCCCGTGTGGCTCTCCATCGAACGCCTGGTCGCCACCGATCCTCCCGCCGTCGAGTACGACCTGGCGATGTGGATCGACGTGTCCGCCGATCCGGACCGTCGCCCTCTGGTTCGGCAGCGCGTGACGATCACGGTGCACGCGGCGGAAAAAGACCTGCTGATCGCGGCCGGTCACGCACGCGCCGAGCACTGCTCGCCGGCGAACGGCCCGGGGGTGGCCGCCGGGCTCTGGAGCGTGCGATTGCATCTTGAGCAGCGCCCGGACATCGTCGAGCGTCTGGACCGCTATCTCGCCGGCTCGTGGGCCAATTGGGCCGCGGCCGAGCGGCCACGCCGCAAGACCATCGCGGTTCACCAGCGATTGCGCGAGATGGCTCGCGTGGCGGGAGCCGGAGGCAACGATGGCAGCTGCGAAATCGTGTGGGGCGTTGGCGTGTCACGCTGGCGGCGACAAGGCCGCGAGCTGGATCTGCCGCTGCTCGAACGCCTGGTCGAGATCGAGGTCCTCGATGGCTCCGACACCGAAATCAGAATCCGGCCCCGCATGGTCGGCGCGACGGCCAATCTCAAGGCGTTCGAACCGCCGACATCAGCGGCCGGCTTGGCGGGGCAAACGGCCGAGCAGTTGCTCGAGACGATCGAGCGCGGCAACGAGCTTTCGCCATTCCAGCCCGCCAGCTTCGAGCCGGTTCTCAGCGCCATCGGCTCACAGCTCGACCCGCATGGGATCTACTGTCCCACCATGCCCGACTCCGCGTTGCTGCTTCCCGAGGAGGACGAGCAACTGGTCGTCTCCGATCGCTGGGTGGTCTTTGCGCGGCCGCGCTCCGACGCACTGCTGTTGCGCGACATCTACCGACTGAAGCGAGCGATCGAATACGCGCCGGGCGACGCGTGCTGCCTGGCCGCACTGTCTCGCCTCCTGCTTGGCGCGCCGGACCACGAAGCGCATGACGGCGCGCGCCGTCGTCTATCCGGCGTGATCGGTGACCCGATCGACATCGGGCCGGATGCGCAGATCGCGGCGGATCACGGCGACCTGTTCTTTCCGCTGCCGACGAACTCCGACCAGATGGAGATCGTGCGACAGCTCCGGCGATCGGACGGACTTGTCGTGCAAGGCGCGCGCGGGTCCGAGCGCACGTCCACCCTCGTCAATCTGGTTTGCCATCACCTCGCAATGGGCCTGCGCGTTCTCGTCGTCTCGCGCAACGAGGCTGCACTTGGACTGTTGTCCGAGAAGCTGCCGCGCGCCGTCCGTGATCTGACGGTCGATCTGACCGGCTCCGACAAGGACGTCTTGAAGCATGCGGAGACAGTCGTCAGCCGGCTGCTGTCGATCCTCAAGACGACGAACCCGCGCGCGCAGGCGGAACAGGTCAATCGGCTGGAGCGCGACATCATCGCGACCAGCGTCGAGATATCGCGTCTCGATGACGCGTTCGCAGATATCGCCAGCCGCAGCATGCTGCGGTCACCCGGTGTCCCCGACCTGCCGTTCGACGCGTTGACGACGCTGATCGCCGACCGCGACGCCTATGCCTGGTTCACCGATCAGCCGTCACGATTCGTGAGTGAGAACGACCTTCTGGTTGCGGCGGTCGAGCAGGCCCGTGAGGCGCGTGTTCGGCTGGGTGCCGATCTCGCATATGTCGACGACGCGCTCCCGGAAATCGCGGCCCTGCCGGACGCCGCGACCGTGAGACGTCTGCACCAGGACCTGCAGCCGGTGCGGATCGACGGCGAAAGCCGTGACGGCCGGCTTGCCTGCCAGATCATCGCGGAGCTCGGGCCGGACGGAGCGGACTTGCTCGCCGGCGACCTCGACGCGCTCGCGGCGGCCCACCGGGTCATTGCCGACGAGCCCTGGCTCGCAGCGCTGTCGCCGGTCGGCCGCAAGGCCGATGCAATGTCGGTTGACGGTGGCATCCTCGTCGATTTTGCTCGCGATGCGTCGTCCCTGCTGTCGCAACGTGCCGGCTTCCTGGTTCGGCCGGTGGAAACGCCGGCGGACGCCTTCGCCAGCCAGGAACTGCTCACGATTGTCGAACGGCTGTCGGCCGGAGCAAGGCCGTTCGCGACATTCTCCCTGTCCGGCCGTGCGTTGAAGCAGACCGTGGAGGCGATCAGGGTGGCGGGCTTCGCGCCGAAAGGCGCGGCCGACTGGGGCCATGTTCGCGACTATCTGACCTGGCGTCGTCACCTGCATTCGCTCGACGCCAGATGGCGATCGCTGGCGGCCGAAATCGGTGCGCCTGCGCCCGAGCCGGACTCCTCTCACACGTTCCACGGTCACGAGCGCGTCGTCAAAAGCGTCGAGGCCGCGATCGTGCTGGCGGCGCTGGCGAAGCGCAATGTTCTCACCGCCGCACCGAAGCTGTCGATGCCGGACGACGCGATCGCCGGATTGCTCGGCGACGGCCGACGACTTTCTGCGCTGGCAGCTGCGGTGAGGAGCATGGCTCTCCGCATCACCAAGCAGCGGCTGGAGCTCACCCGGCTGAACGGGCTGTTTCGCGGCAGCGGTAAGCTCACAACGCTGGCTCATGCCGACGTGCTGTCGCAGATCGGCTGCGATGGTGTCGAGCCGCGCGACATCGAGACGCGTTGGACCACCCTTCGCACCCGGCTGAAGTCGCTGCACGACCGGCGCCAGGATCTCGAGTTGCTCGACGAGGTCTGCGGAGCGATGACCGAGGCCGGAGCAGATGCCTTCGCCCGTCGGCTCAGGACCGAGCCGGCACATCCGCAGACCGGCGATCCGGTGCTCGTTGCAGATTGGATGATGGCCTGGAACTGGGCGGTGCTGATGCGGCAGAACGAAGGCATCGATCAGCACCGGCGCTTGCGAGATCTGTCCGACCAGCGCGCGGCGATGGAGATGCGACTGCGCGAGCTGTTCGGCCAGGTGGTCGTGGCACGGATGCATCTCGGCCTGGTACAGAACACCGGCAGCGCCATGAGGCAGGCCCTCACCGTGTTCATGACCACGCTGCGAAAAATGGCAGCGACCTGTTCCGGCCCCACCGCATGCCGGTTGCGTCACGTTACACGCGAGGCACTCGAGAGCTGCTACGAAGGCATCCCATGCCAGCTCGTGCCGGCATGGCGCGTGGCCGAGCAGCTACCGGCCCGGCTCGGCGCATTTGATCTCGTCGTCATCGACGATGCCTCGCAATCCGATCTGCGCGAACTCACTGCGATGCTCCGGGCCCGCAAGGTCGTCGTCATCGAGGACGATCGGCAGACCGGCGAGCGCGTCGCGCAAGGTGAGCACGACATCGAAACCATCGCACGCAGCATCCTGCGCAGCGGTCCGGCTGCCATGCGCCAGTTCCTGCTGCCGGGCGCAGCGCTCTGCGATTTCGTCAAGATGCTGTTTCCCGATCGGATGATCAGACTTCGGGAGCACGCTCGCCGGGTCGATCCGGTCGCGCTTGCAGCCGTCGGCTCACCGCAGCCATCGGCACAGCCGGCAACCGGTACGCATCCGGCTGCCACGGGACCCGCTGCTGGCACGGCGGCGGATCACCCTGCATCTGCGCAATCCCTGACGCGCCGCGCCTATTCGCTGGAAGACGAGATCGCCACGGTGGCCGAAAGCCTGTCGATGGCCCGGCTGTCGGAGCAACGCGACGAGCCGGCCATCTCGATCGAGAGTCCGGTGCCGGATTGGCCGAGCAACAGGACAGGCGCCGGCATCGATGCACGCCCATCGCGGCGCGGGGCGCGTGAGGTCGCGACCGACGAAACGCCTGCCGCCTCGTCGTCTGATACGCCCGCCTCTGCGCCGCCAACGTCCGTCGCGCCCGCAGCGCCGGTCGAAATCGCGGAGAATGAGCCGCCCGTGGCCGATCGTTTTGCGCAGGCTGCAAGGCCGCCGGCGGACGATGTCGCCGTCGCACGAGTGGCCGTGCTCGCCCACGAGGTGGAAACGTCCGAGACGATGACACTCGGTCAAGCCGAGTCGGAGCCTGCCGCTGTCCGTATCGATCATCGCGCGCTGTCGCCGGGTCGGCGTCCGCGGCCTGATCATGGAGCGAGGCGTCCACACCGCTCGCTCCGCCGGCACATGATGGCCGCTGCCGCCGGCTTGGCGGTCGCGGTGGTTGGCGCATCGATCTACTGGCAGCCGGCGGCGAGCCGGATCACGACGTCCTGGCAGACGGTCTTGAACCGACTCCCGGTCTCCTGGAATGCGGCCTCGCCGGCCGCCGCGCTACCGGCCGGCACCGAGCCCCGCAAGGTCACCGCGGATCGGATCACGCCCGACGTCAGGGGCGGTGCAGGCGGCGATGCGATCACCACGGGGAACGCGACCGCGACGATGGTATCCCACGCCGTGCTGTATCAGGAGGATCCGCAGGATCCGAACGGCAAGCGCTATCTCGGGAAGGTAACCTGGCATGTCGAGCCTGAGGCAGGAGCGGTGCCGGCATCGATCAAAGGCGATGTCGAGATCGACAAGAGGATGAAGGCGACGTTGTCGCTGCGTCCAAACAAGGAAACCGAAATGCCAGCGAGCCACATCATGGAGATCAAGTTCAACTGGCCGGACGATCCGTCTCACGTCGGGGTGGAGACTTTGAAGGGCGTCAGCATGAAACCCAAGGAAGCGGGCCGCGGGACCCCGTTGACCACCATGACCGCCAAAGTGACGCCAGAGTTCTTCATGATCGCGCTGTCGGCGGGTGATGTCGACATGAAGCGGAACGTGTTGCTGCTCAAGGGCAAGGACTGGATCGACATACCGATCGTCTACAATGGCGGCAGCCGGGCGGTGCTGGCGATCGAGAAGGGAGCGGACGGTGAGCGCGCATTCAAGGATGCGTTTGCCGCCTGGGGCCAATGACCCGGCGGCAAGGCCGGCGCACGAAAGGTGTCCGATGATCGGCATCGACGTCGTCGCGCCAGCGCAGGCGCCGGCCACCGATCGAGACGAGCGAGCGCTGACCGCCGTGACCTATCCGGTCCCTTGCGAGCAGTGCGGCCGGATCGTGCGGGTGGCGATGAACACGCTGCGCCCGCCCAGTTTCCACAGTGTCGACGAGCAGGTCGCCTGCCCCGAGATCCAGGAACGCCGCAGCAGGGGCGACGGCGGACTGTTGTTGATGATGTGCGGCCCCTTGAAGCAATCGCTCGCCGCACGATGCGATGCGGCCGAGGTCGCGGCCACCGCTCCCGGTGGCGGACAGGCGGGACGGGTCGTCTGCAGCATTCCCGGCGTCTCGATCGCTCAATACGCCCCGAACGAGGCGCGCAGCCGCGCGGGGATCTGGCAGGCGCACGGCTACGACAAGCTGGCCACGACGCTTCGTGCGGCCGCGGCGAGGGCGGAGCGCAGGCCGCTGGTCTGGACCCGCGCTGCCGCGGCCGGCCTCGGCGCATTGTTGCTCGCTGCCGCCGCTAGCTGGTTCATGCTGGCGCGGGAGCCGGCCGCTCCCCCACCAACACAGCCGCAAGCCGCCGAGGCCTCTGTGGCCGCGTCGAGCCGCGCAAGCGTCGAGAGTTCGGGGCGCGTCGTCACGGCAGAGGCCGTGTCGGCCGCGACCGCCCCCGCCCCGGCGCCGCTGCCGAACGCGCCCTCGGACACTGCAATGCTCTCGCGTTCCGCGGAAACCGCGCCGCTCGAGGCGCCCGCCCTGCTCGCGTCGGCAAGCGCTGCGACTGCTCCCGAGACTGCGCCGGCGGCAGAGTCGACTGCGACCCCAGGGCCGGCGGAGGCAGCGGCGATTCGCCTGCCTGACATGGTAATGATTCCAGGAGGGGCATTCGCAATGGGCGGCGTCGAGAGCTCCGAGCTTCCGGTCCACCGCGTCACGATCAAGCCGTTCGCGCTCGGCAAATACCCCGTCACGATTGGCGAGTGGAAGGCGTGCGTGGCTGACAGGGCATGCGCCGACGTGATGAGCGGCCCGGACGACAACCCCGTGACAAATGTCGGCTACGACGACGCCAGGGGCTATCTGGCTTGGCTCTCGCGGGCCGTCGGCAAGCCGTTCCGGCTCCCGACCGAGGCCGAATGGGAATATGCCGCGCGCGGCGGCGCAACGACGGCGTTCTGGTGGGGCGACCAGATGCGCTCCGGCATGGCCAATTGCAACGGATGCAACGAGCCCGGCGCGCCCGCGCAGCTCATGAAGGTCGGAAGCTTTGCGGCCAATCCGTTTGGCCTGTTCGACATGGGCGGGAGCGTCGACCAATGGGTGGCCGACAGCTGGCACAAGAGCTATCAGGGCGCGCCGTCCGATGGCTCGGCATGGATCGACGAGCAGAGCTTCGTCCATGTCATTCGCTCGGGTTCATGGAAGAAGGATGCGAGCTATGCCCGCAGCGGGAGCCGCGATCGCTATGATGGGCGCGTCAGGTATCCGACCCATGGCTTTCGCCTCGCTCTTTCGCTCTGATGCGGCCGCTGTATGCTGAGCCAGGCCAGCGTGCCGTCGACACCGATGCCCGGCCTGCGCCCGCAAATGTCTCGCACCACAGCGAACACCAGCGTCGCAGATCCGCAGGACGCCTGTTCTGCCGAGCCTCTTTATTCAAATTCTTATCGGGAATCGTAGGACGAGACCGATCGAAACCTCAAATTTGCCGCGCTACGCCCCATTCATGGACCGGCTACACCGTTCGATATTTGCGATCGATGATCGTCGTTGTTTATGAGTTGGGGATTTATGTGGAGTGAGAAATCTACGCGTCGCGCGCCGCTATTGGATCTGACGCCCTGGCGACGACGTCGTCTCGCCACAGTCGCGACGCTCGGGTCCACCGTGTTGGCCTGCACGCTGGTGCTGTTGCCGCCTTTCGCATGGGCGCAGGCGAAAACGACGCCGAAGGACGCCTACCTGTATTTCATCACGCCAACCGACGGCGACACCGTGAAGAGCGCGTTCTGGTGCCGCTTCGGACTTCGCAACATGGGCGTGACCCATGCCGGTGACGCCTTTGCCAATACCGGCCATCATCACCTCCTGATCGACGCCGATGAGCCGATCAGCCCGGGCGAGCCGATTCCGCAGGACAGAAAGCACCTGCACTACGGCGCGGGCGAGACCGAGGCTCTGATCGAGCTGCCCCCCGGCAAGCATACCCTGCAGCTCGTCCTGGGCGACGGCATGCACTTCAACTTCGATCCGCCGCTGGTATCGAAGAAGATCACGATCACCGTGAGCAGTGCTTCGCAGAGGCACGGGCGGAGCGCCACTCACGCCCACCGGCGGACGCGGCATCTTCACGCGCACACCGCGCGTCAAGCGGCGCAACCGTCGGCCGCCGAAGCGCCGCCGCCCGATCCGGCAAAATCGGCGGGAGCCGTCGATTTCATCAAGAGCTTCCTGTCGGGTGCGAAATGAACCTCCGCCGCTCCCCCATGGAGCCGGTTCGGCCGGCACATCAGTTCATCGCGACGTGCCGAAGCCTCCAACCGCAGCGCTGCATTTGTCCGGCTCGGCTCTATTGATACGACCTCCAGACGCGTGGCTTGCTTCGCCTCGGCGAGCGCCAAGAGCGATCATCAGCATCGGTCCAAGCTCGGAGGCGAGGCGCTGGGAGACCACGCCACTGATCGTCCGGAACAGGTACGACAGGAAATAACCAGCCGCGAATGGAATGAACACCAGAGCCGTAACGGTCCAGCCTGGGATTGCGGCCGTGGCGAGAGCGCACCATCCTCGGTTGGCGGCGATATCGTTCAATTGCGACTATCATCTCGCTTCAGACCTGCACCAGGGGTGCATAGGGTGTGAAATCTCCCTTCCCTTCCTTCCTTGATCCTTGGCTTGGCTTCTCGTCCTCTTCCGGGGCTTGTGGATCAGCCAGATCTCAGCGGACAAATCGCTTAAGTCCTGCGGTCGGCAAGTCGATATGGCTACAGTTGCGCTGCCAACAAACTGCCTTCCGAGTGCGAAGTTCGTGGGGGCTCTTTGCATTACGATCGGGCGAGCATATTCCTACCCCCGTATAGCAATGAGACTATCTCGGCAGTCCCGCTGCAGACCGATCGCGGCTCGCAGCGGCCGATCGATCCTGGGAATCGTCAGCCTGATAAATTGGACCAAGACGATTCAGCGCCCCGGGGCCAATGATGAAGCCGCTTCCAACGCGTGGCAACTGACGCACGCCGCCTGACTTTCTGCCCACCCACGGCAAATCAGATGTCGGTTGTCAGTCGATTTTCGGCCAGACGTCAGCACCAAGCTCGCCACTGCATGCCGACGTCGTTGGCGATATCGTTCCGTGCAGGATGCGCACTAAGCCCATGATCTCGCGAAATTGGCAAACCAGCGCGATCCAGAAACGTCGGACGAATCGTTCGTCCGCCTGGAAGTCGTATCTGTGATCGACTGTTCGATTTATGCTCTCGCGAGCCGGGCTGAAGGACCGGCGAGCCCCCCGGCCGTTTGCACGCGGCCGCGCCGCCGGTTCGGCTTGCGGGAGCGGCGGCGCTGAAGACCGTGCGTGCAGACGGCCGCGCAACCGGTGTCAACCGGTTGCGCGGCTTGTGCTCAGGCGGCACGCTCCATCAGGCGCCTGGCCTTGCTTTCGAGCTCGAGTCTTCCGTCCTGATGCGCCTTGCTTCGGGCCACGGCGGTGATGCCCTGCACGAAGTCGAAGATGCTCTCCGGCTTGCGGTTCTCCTCGCCAAGAACGGCTTCAATGACCTTCGATGTCTCGGCTTTGGAAAAGCCATTCTTGCGCAGAAACCTCTCCCGGTCCTCATCCGTGCGAGCAACGATCCGCTGCCGTGCGGCTGCAATACCAGCGACAAACGGCGCGGGCGAGGAATTGGCAAAACTCGTCAATGCCGGTGCAGCTTCATGCGCAAACCGCTGCGCGGCGAACTTCGAATGCCGGATGGTGATCTGCTCAAAGTTCTCCACGCCCCAGAGATGCGGTTCATGCAGACGGCGCGCAGATAGAAGCTCGCTATGCCAAGCGTCTTGCTCCCGACCTCACTGTTCCAACAGTAGAAGCCCCGGAAATAGACATCGGGCGAGCCGTCCGGCAGCCGTCCCGCCTCGATTGGATTGGTGTCGTCGACCAGAAACAGGAACACGTCGCGATCACTGGCATAGAGCGTGGTCGTATCCTTGGTCACGTCCACGAAGGGATTATGGCTCATGCTCGACCAGTCCAGCACGCCCGGCACTTTCCATCGTGTGTCACCGGTGCCATTGCCGGCGATCTGCACAACGGCGGCAACGAGTTCAAGCCGATCAATGCCGTGCAGACGATCTGCGTGGTGAGGCCGGGTCACTCTCGTCGAGCTTCATTTCATCCTTCGGCCCGACAAAGCGCGAAAGCTTTCTGCTTGAAATCCGGCCGACGTCGTCCATGATCGTAAAGGCGGCCGGCACGAATACGAGGCTGAGAAAGGTCGAGGCGAGCAGCCCGCCAATCAATGCGACCGCCATGGGGGAACGGAATGCGCCGCCTTCGCCGACTCCCAATGCAGAAGGGACCATGCCTGCGGTCATAGCCGCTGTGGTCATGATCACGGGCTGAGCGCGCTTGCGGCCGGCTTCGATCAACGCCTTCGTGCGCTCCACACCGCTCGCCACCTCGGTGATTGCGAAGTCCACCAGCAGGATCGCGTTCTTCGTTACGATTCCCATCAGCATGAGGAAGCCGATAGTGGCCGAGAGGTTGATGGCATTGCCGGTCAGAAGCAGCGCAAGGAACGCTCCGCCGATCGAAAGCGGCATGGAGAAGATAATGGTGATCGGATGCATCGCGTCGGCGAAGAGAAGAACGAGGACGGAGAGCACCATGAGTACGCCTGCAGCGATCGCGAGCGAAAAACTCGAAAAAACTTCTTCCATGATCTCTGAATCGCCGAACCTTGCGATCGTCACACCGGCTGGCAAGTTTCGCGCCGAGGGCAGCGCCATAACCTGCTCGATCGCCTCGCCGAGCGGGGTGTTTCCGACGAGATCGGCCTGGATCGCGACGCGACGCCTGCTGTCATAGCGTTCGATGGTCGTCGGCCCCTCGCCGAAGCCGACGTCGGCGACCGTGGCCAACGGTACGGTGCCGTTCTTGGCCCTGATTCGCAGCATATCGAGGGTCGATAGATCGCCCCGCGCCCGCTCGTCGAGTTGCACGCGGATCGGTACTTGCCGGTCGATGGCCGAGAACTTCGCCAGATTTGCGGATGTATCTCCGATCATCGCAATCCGTGCAACTTCGGCGATCTGCGTCCCGGAGATTCCGAGATCGGCAGCCTCCTCCAGCCTTGGCAAGATGCGAATCTCCGGCCGGGCAAGAGCCACAGTCGAGACGACATTCGCGAGAACGGAGACGTTCTGCCGGACGTCCCGCTCCACCGCGAGCGCCGCCTGCTCAACTGCGGCGCCATCGGGTCCGGAAAGGATCAGCGTGAACTCGCGTCCGCCGCCGCCATTGCCGAAGCTGTAACGTATGTCCGCGATCGCGCTGAGCGTCGCGCGCATGTCGTGCTCGAATGCCTTCTGGTCGTGCGACCGGTTCCTGCGCGCAACGAGCTCGACGATGATAGTGGCCTTGCGGACGTCACCGGCGGTGACGCTCAGCCCGTTGGCGCCGGCGGCGCCGCCGGTGACATAGACGCTCCTGACTTCTGGCCGTTTCGCGAGCAGGGCCGTGATGCGGTCCGCGGCGGCCGCGGTATCCGCGATCGTCGAGCCCGGTGGCAGCTCGATCTGGAGAACCGAACGCGACAGGTCATTGGTCGGCAGAAAGCCAAGCGGTAAGGATCCTGCGACCATTAGCGAGCCCAGGAAGACCAGCGCCGCAAGCGCGAGCGTGACGAAGCGGTGGCGAAGCGACCATTCGAGCATGCGAAGATAGTGCCGCATGATCACTCCGTGCCCTTCGGCATGGTGCTGACGGTCGCGAAGGAAATATGCCGCCAGTAGCGGCGTTATCAGCCGTGCGACCAGCAGAGAAAACGCCACTGCAATTGCGACCGTGAGGCCGAACTGCTTGAAGTATTGACCGGCGATGCCGCCCATGAAGCTGACCGGCACGAACATGGCGACGATGGTCATGGTCGTCGCGACGACCGCGAGCCCGATCTCGTCGGCCGCCTGGAGCGCGGCGCGATAGGGTGATTTGCCCATCCGGATGTGCCGGACGATGTTCTCGATCTCGACGATCGCATCATCGACCAGGATGCCGGTGACCAGCGTGATCGCAAGCAGACTAACGGCGTTCAGCGAAAACCCGATGAGGTCCATCGCCCAGAAGGTCGGAAGTATTGACAGTGGTATCGCGAGCACGGAAATCGCCGTCGCTCGAAGGTCGCGCAGAAAAATCAATACGACGATGACCGCAAGGATTGCGCCTTCGGCCAACGTCTGCATGGTGGCTCTATAATCGGACTTGGTATAGCGCACCGTGCTGTCGATCTCGAACACGGACAGGTCGGGATGCTCGTTGGTGAGCGTCTGCAACTTCTTCGCGACCGCCTCCGCGACGGCCACGTCGGAGAAGCCCTTTGCACGAAAGACACCGAAGGCGACCACCGGACTCCCATTGAGGCGAGCAAAGCTGCGTGCTTCGGCTGCGCCATCGGTGACCGTGGCAATCTCCTTCAACGCAGCCCTTCGACCGCCCGGCAGCACGATCGCGCTATTGGTCAGTCCGTCGATCGTCGCGGCCCCCGCGAGCATCCGTATGGTTTGCTCTCCCGACCCCACTTCACCGCGCCCGCCGGTGAGATCGACATTGGTCGCTCGCAGTTGCTCGTTCACGTCCGCCGCGGTGATGCCAAGTGCGATCAGCCGGTCGGGCAGCAGCGATACCCGGATTTCACGATCGGCGCCGCCCGCACGCTTGACCTGCGCGACGCCCCGAACGCCCTGAAGCGCCCCCGTGATGACGTCATCGACGAACCAGGACACCTGCTCGGTCGTCCAAGAGGGAATCGACACGGCATAGGTAACGATTGCCATCCCTTCGACCTCCACCCGCTGTATCGAGGGTTCCTCGATGCTCTGCGGCAACTCCGACCGGATGTTAGCCATCGCATTGCGGACGTCGTTGACCGCACGGTCCGCCGGCGTCCCCAGTTGAAACTCGATGGTCGTCACGGAGACCCCGTCAGAGATGCTCGACGTGACGTGCTTGACCCCGACGACCCCGGTCGCCGCATTCTCTACGTTCTTCGTGACCTGCGTTTCCAGCTCACTCGGCGCAGCGCCGGTCTGGGCGATCGTGACGGTCACGATGGGGATGTCGATGTTGGGCATCTGCGTTATCGGCAGGGTCTTCAGGCTGACCGCGCCGAGCACGATCAGGACGCCAAACAACACCAATGACGGAATAGGCTTACGAATCGACCAGGCGGAGATGTTGAGGGCCATATCAATCTGCCCGCCCTGGTCCGGCATCGCTGCGGACCGGCAAGATCCGTTCGCCTGGCCTGACAAAAGCGGCGGCTCGAACGACGACCTCCTGACCTTCGATCAGCCCGTCGACAATTTCGACACGGGTGCCGCGTTTGAGGCCGGTCTGGACATTGCGGATTTCGACGACATCGTTGGTCGCAAGCTGAACATAGGTGCCATTCTTGCTGAAGCTCACGGCGGACAACGGCACAGTGATGGCTTGTCGCTTGCCGATTGTAATGCTGCCGCGGGCAAAAACACCGGCCCTCATGGCCGTATGCGGCGGGAGCGCGACCGCGACGCGGCCGAGACGGCTCGATTTGTCTACAGTGGGATCGACCAGCCGCACATGGCCGATGACGGCCTCGCTGACGCCGGGCAGCCAAACCTCGACGTCTTGGCTTGGCTCGATCTGTGGAAGCACCGTTTCCGGAACCTCGGCATCGAATTCGATTTGACCGTTGCGGACGAGCCGGAATAGAGGTTCGCCCCCCGTGCCGGCCACCGCGCCCAGGCGGGCGGCGCGGTGCGAGATAATCCCCGCAGACGGCGCCTTCAGTTCGGTTCGCGCGATTTTCAGCTCGATCTCGCCACGCTGCGCCTCCGCAAACGCTTCCTGGGCTTCGGCCATGCGCAAATTCTCCGCAGAGGCAGCGGACTTTGCCGCGGCGACCTTGGCCTGGGTCTCACGCGTCAGGAGTTGCGCTGGAGATATCGCGCCGGTCGCGTTCAAGGTTTGCGTGCGTTTCAACGTCTCCGCCGCTTCCGCTTCGTTGGCTTGCATCTCCGTCAACGACGCGTTCATCTGCGCGACCGACGCTTGGGTTATCGCGATCATCGCGGTGTTTTGCGCGAGCTGTGTCCGGAGCATCGTGCTGTCGAGGCGAGCGAGCACCTGCCCTTCTTCGACGCGATCGCCGACGTCGGCCAGCATCTCGACGATACGTAACCCGTCGACTTCCGCACCGACAACATCCTCCTCTCGGGCCACGAGGGATCCGGTCACCGCGAGTGTCTCGGTGATCGAATGCCGTACGGCTCGGGCGAGCGTCGTGGCGATCGGTGCGGCCCCCGGGCGCTCGGCTGCGTCCCGTCGCGGATCGGAGATTTGCGTTGCGACCGCTTCGGCCTGCTGGCGCCCCGCGCCGATCACAGCGAAGATGTAGACGCAGACCGTGACGACGAGCACTAGGAGGGCGATCCAAGCGAACCTTAACACCGGCCTTTTCACCCGACTACCTTCCTTTGGATCCGACCGCGAAGCCGGCATGATGTGAATCCGACGGCCGGCGTCAGCATCCGCGATCGACCGCTTTTCGAATGAGTATGGCGTACGCCGTTCGAGGATCAGGACGGATCAAACCGTTCCCAACGTCCCGCGTATCAAACCAGCGTCGACGTCGATCGTCCGGCGGCTGGCGGCCTCCGCAGGAGTACCGACAGGGTCGAACCTGTGACGCGGATTTCCCTGAGAGCTGGCCGACGATCCGCCCGCCGCAAGCCGTTCGACCAGTTCCGCAATCTCGTCACGAGCGTTGTGGCGGACGAACGCGGTGCGTAACGCTTGCGCACCGCGTCGGTATTGCGGCTTGGTGAGCACGGCGCGGACCGCCTCGCGAATCTGCGAGGCGGATGGCCGGCCGGTTCCAAGATTGATGCCGGCGCCTGCCCACGCGACCCGCGCAGCGATTTCCGGTTTTTCCTCACTATCCCCGGCAACCACCAACGGCACACCGAGACTGAGCGCGTGATTGACGGCGCCATAACCGCCATTGGTCACCATGACGCTCACCTTCGGGAGCAGGCGGTCGAACGGCAGGAATGTCACCGCCTTCGCATTGGGCTGCAACACCACCGGGATCGATTCGACTGGTGGGCCGCCGGTGCATGCGATCACCGTCAGTTCCTCGTTCGCCAGGGCCGTCAGAGTTGGTCCGACAAGCTGCCCAAGATCGCCGTTTGCGAGAGTGCCTTGCGTGACGAGTACGATCGGACCCGCTTTGTCGACGTCGTCCCACCAAGGCGGCGGGTGGAAGCCGATCGATGGCGGTGGCAGCAGCGGTCCGACGAAGCGGATGCTGTCTGGCATCTTGCCACGCGAATATTCGAACTCCTTGGCCGTAAGCTGCAAATACAGATCCGGCAGCGTGATCATGCTATCGAACAGAAATGCCGGCAGAGGGCGCGCCCCGTTCTTCACCAGGACATCGTTGAAGTATTGCTGCACCGAGCCGAAGATCGCTTGTTGCAGGTGGCTGTTCATTGCAGCATTGCGCGCGCGATCGGCTGGCGTGATGGATGGCGGGAGCGCGGTGCCGAAGAATGCGGTGTCCGCGCTCGACAAGGCGAGAGCGGTGATCCCGAGCGCGACGATCGGGGCTCTTTTTTCCGGCGGCCCGAGCACGAGCGGAAAGGTCCCGCAGAACATCGTATCGGTGATGATCGCATCGAAAGGAAAGTCGCGGCGCAACTCGCGTATCCCGGCGGCCTGATGCGGCATTGCATCCGCAAAGATGTGCTTCAATCCGAAGCAGAGCTGAGCGGGGCCAGGTGCAATCTTGCGGCGTTCGGGAAAGCGCTCGTCGAGCTTCCGATAATCGACGTCGATTTCCGGGCGAAACGCGACGAAGCGCGCGCCGGTCGCCTCCACTCGCTCTCTGAACAGGCTCCCGCTATATACGACGACCTCGTGGCCGCGACCGACGAGGAGTTGGGCAACGGCCAACAAGGGAAATACGTGACCGGGTAGCGCGGTGACCGCGATGAGAAACCGCGCCATGTTGTGCTCTCCTATCCTAACCCACCAACCGATCGCTGTTCATTTCGCCGTTTCTGGCAACCGCATCGGACACAGTTCCTGCGAGCCGCAGATTGACAAAATAGCGTTCGAGAAGGGCCGCGCTGACCGGAGCGATCGCCGCGCCCACCGCAGCCAAGTGTTCCTGCGTGAAGTCCGAGGTAATTTCCGGGTGCGATCGCGACGTGTCCTCCTTTGACACGATCGACAGGACGGCTGCGAGATCATCGTCCTGTGTTTCGGCAAGCCGCCGTCGTCCAATGTCGATCCATTGATCGAGCGGCACGAGGTCGAGCCGAAGGCCGAGCCGGCGAAAGATCCGTGGGACCTCCCGCACATCAATTGGTTCACGGTTCATGAGATGATAGACGCTTCCCCAGGACGCTTCCCTGCCCGCGAGCCGGACGATCGCTCGCGCGACGTCATCGGCCGGCGTCATGTTCAACATCAGGTCCAGGTCGGGAATCGCGCCAAGTTCCGCATAGAGCCGGACAAGGCGCCAGATTAGATCCGTTTCGTTGCAGATTCCGTTCGCGCGATCACCAGTGACGCTGCTGAGGCGATAGATCGACAGCGGCAGGCCGCGAAGCTGCGCCTGCCGGACGAGCGTGTCGCCGACCCACTTGCTTTGGCTATAGCCGCTCGCGAGACCCTGCCACGAGGTCAGATCAGTCTGCTCCGACACCGGCCCAGACTGATATTTGTCGATCACCGCAAGGGTGGAAACGTAGTGCAGCCGCTTTGGTCGTCCACTCACGGTCCAATCGAGCAGCGTGAGGACGCTGTCCACATTGGCGGGTTTTATCGCAGCATAGTGATGGAGGAATTCGACGCTCGCGCCGCAATGATAGATCGCTTCGCACTCGTCTCGCACAATGCGGACACCCCTCTCATCGAGTCCGAGAGCCGGATGTCCGAGATTTCCGGTCAGAACCTCGATACGATCCTCGTCCCAACACGCCGAAAGCTTTCGCTTATCGAGCGCCTGCCGCAAACGGGCTTCGGCCGATTGCCGATCTGGGGCGCGAACGTGGCAGGCGATTTGCGCGTCCGTCTCCTGGATCAGCGTGGAGAGAAGATGACTGCCGACGAAGCCGGTGGCGCCCGTCAGGAAAATGCGTTTGGGCTTCTGCGGCGCGCGCCCGCCGATCAGCCTGATGTGCGTCGGCAGGAGAATGTCGCGGGACAAGTCCAGCGGCCCCTCCGAAGGTCCGTCGAGATCGAGCTGCGCTGCGAGGTCCCGGACGATGGGCGTCGCATAGACCGCCGTGATCGGGAAGTCCGGCTGGATCTCGTCGCGGATGCGGCGGCCAAGACGGATGGCGAGCAGCGAATGGCCGCCGAGATCGAAGAAGTTGTCATGGATCCCGACGCGCTCGAGCCCGAGGGTCTCGGCAAAC